>PLUE01000041.1 GCA_003164785.1 Gammaproteobacteria bacterium
GGGACCCTTCCCGCGCGTCGGTGTTTCAGACCGGCTGGTTCGTCGAGTCGCTGATGACGCAGACTGTGATCATCCACGTCATTCGCACCAATAAAATACCTTTCCTGCAAAGCCGCGCAAGTTGGGCACTGACGAGCGCCACGCTTGCCATCATGGCCGTCGGGATCTGGTTGCCGTATTCCCCTCTCGCCTCCGCGCTGGGCTTCACGCGCTTGCCGCCTCTGTATTGGCCCATCCTGATACTCACGCTGCTCAGCTACATGAGCCTTACGCAAATCATCAAAGTATGGCTGCTGCGAAAGCACTGGATTTAAGATACGTATTTCCCTCCATTTCGGTCTAGGGTTCGACAGCGCCGCAAAGCGGCGATGATCGCCCGGAGGGCCATCCCGAAGGGGAGTTCAAAATCGACTGGGAACCTGAATGCGAACGCGGCGGCCTGCAGCAAGAGGCGCGCAGCGCCGAGTAATCCCTCAGCCGGCACCACGATAAAAACAACAGGTTACGACATTGCGGCCGTATCGCGCCTGTTGGGACTCTTTTCGAGATGGCGGGCGAGTAATTCGACATTTGCAGAGGCTGCCCATGGTCAACTACTCCTCGCACCCGACTAACATATGGCCACTTGGATTCGTCGATACGTCCGTAGTCGTCGGCATCCGACGGTTCGATAAAAGCTCTCAGCCAATCAGGACCCCAAAGGCAAGGGATGGCCATCGCCACGGTACTCAGCCGAGCACAGCGCGGAATCGATGCGCCTCAGGTCCGAGTCGAAGTCGACATCGGCTCCGGACTCCCAGCCTTCAACATCGTCGGTCTGCCCGAAGCCGTGGTAAAGGAGAGCAAGGACCGAGTGCGGGCGGCGCTCACCAACTCCGAATTTCAATTCCCGGGCGGGCGGATTACCGTCAACCTGGCGCCCGCCGATCTGCCCAAGGAAGGTGGCCGTTTCGATTTTCCCATTGCCATCGGCATCCTCAGGGCCTCCGGTCAGCTGACCGACGCCCGTTCCGACTTGCAAGAATGCGAACTCTACGGCGAGCTCTCGTTGAGCGGTGAGTTGCGAGCGATGAAAGGGATGCTGCCGGCGGCCCTGGCCGCTTCCTTTGTTCGGCACCCCGTGATCGTGCCCCACACCAACGCTCCGGAGGCTGCTTTGGTCAAGGATTGTGAGGTGATCGCGGCACGAGACATTCTGGAAGTCTGCGCTCATTTTCGGGGCTCTCGCCGCCTAGGGTTTTATCGAGCGGAGTTTCCATCCGGAACACCAACAGCACTACCGGATTTGTGTGACGTTCGCGGCCAGCCGCATGCCCGGCGCGCTTTGGAAATTGCTGCCGCTGGTCAACACAGTCTGTTGTTAATAGGGACGCCGGGGGCGGGCAAGAGCATGCTTGCGCAGCGGCTGCCCGGCATCCTTCCGCCGATGAACGACCCGGAAGCTATGGAGGTGGCGGCCCTTCGCTCGATTGCCGGCCGTCCGCTGAAACCCTCCGAGTGGCGTGCGCGGCCATTTCGCAGTCCGCATCACACGGCCTCAGCGGCGGCCCTCGTCGGTGGAGGTGTCTACCCGCGGCCAGGCGAGATTTCCCTGGCCCACAACGGCATACTGTTTCTGGATGAACTGCCCGAATTCGAGAGGCACGTGCTGGAAGTGCTCCGCGAACCGCTGGAAGCCGGCGCGATCACGATTTCGCGGGCGGCCCGCCAGGCCGAATTTCCGGCACGCTTCCAGCTGATCGCGGCGATGAACCCCTGTCCTTGTGGGTATCTCGGCGACCCGATCGATAGCTGTCACTGCACCGCCGATCAGGTGCAACGCTATCGCGCCCGCATCTCGGGTCCCCTCCTGGATCGTCTGGATCTGCACGTATCCGTTCCGCGTGTACAGTTCAAGAGTCTGCGCGAGCCGAGTGGCGGCGGCGAAGCTAGCGCGGAGGTCGCCGCTCGCGTTATACGGACGCGAGAATTGCAGATTCAGCGGCAGGGGGCCTGCAACGCCCATCTGAACAATGCGGCGGTGGAGCGTTACTGCACGCCGAACGCCGCCGGCTGGGGCGTCCTGGAACGCGCCATGCAGCACTACGGCCTGTCGGCTCGCGGATACCACCGTGTCTTGAAGGTGGCGCGCACGATCGCCGACATGACTGGCCGGCCGCAAATCGAAGTGAGCCACATCGCCGAAGCGCTGTCGTTGCGGTCGCTGGATCGACACCAGGCGAAGTGAGGGAGAAGGCAGCCCGGGTTGGCGCAGTTTCGGCGATCCCGGGGGCTGTTCACTTGCCGGCGTGACCAATCGATTGTAGAAGTCGGGATATCGATCTAACGGGAATCACCATGGGCAGGACGAGTTTTCTGGTGGCAATAGCCATCGCCGCGATGTTGTTGGAGCTCTTCCCCAGCCAAGGGGGCCTCATCAAATGGGTCATCATCCTGTTGGCGGCGCTCTATCTGGTCGTCCGCCTGGCGCGGACCTTGCCGAGGCAATACCGGGAGAAACGCCGCCGCGCCATGCAATTGGCGGTCGATGCGCAGGAGTACCGCCTCTACGAGGCCGAACTCGAGGCGATTCGCAACAAGTACGATCCGAACCGGTTGGGGGTCGAAGGCGCGCTCCCGGCCGCATACCAGGACGAACTGACGGCGCTCAGCGAAAAGCACCGGGCCATGCTCACCCGCAAATTCGGCGCCTACTGACCACCCGACCGGCCCGTGGAATCCGGCCTAACCGCGGCCGACGTAAGGCATCTGGGTTGCCATGACCGTCATGAACAACACGTTGGCCGACAGCGGCAAATCGACCATCGCCATGAACGTGCTGGTCACCGCGGACAGATCCATCCTCGCTTCAGGCTTCGACGTCCCGTCCGCCTGGGCAACGCCGCCGGTCATGCGCGCCGTCATGTCGCTCTCCACATTGCCGATGTCGATCTGGCCCACGGCGATGTCGAAGGCGCGGCCGTCCAGGGCCGCCGCCCGCGTCAACCCGGTGATCGCGTGCTTGGTCGCGGCATAGGCTATCGACTGTGGGCGCGGCACGTGGGCGGAGATCGACCCGTTGTTGATGATGCGTCCCCCGCGCGGTTCCTGGCTCCTCATGAGCTTGAACGCAGCAGCCAGACAGTAAAACGCTCCATGCAGGTTGGTATCGACCGTGGCGCGCCAGGCCGCTCCCGGCAACTCGTCCGGCAACGCCGATTGCGAACTCGTTCCTGCATTGTTGAACAGCAGATCGAGCCGGCCGAAGCGACCGCGAACCTCCTCGAACAGGCGGGCAACCGCGGACTCCTGGGAGACATCACAGGCGATCGCGGTCGCTCGTCCCGCCGCCCCGCCGGCCGCTTCGATGGTCGCCCCCAGTTTATGGATATTCCGGCCCGCGAGGATCACGCGCCAACCGGCGCCGAGCAGGGCCAATGTACAGCCGCGGCCGATGCCGCTCCCCGCTCCCGTGACCAGCGCAATCTTTGAGTGTTCCATATGGCGATCTACACTAACTTTTCTCCGTAGAAACTTCATTATGATTCGCCGGTCGAAGCGCTGCACGGACGAAAGCCCTTGCCGAAATGCATTTTTTTCGCTTTCATCGGGAAGGCTAATTCCTACAAGCGATGAGGCTATGAGGGGACAGGAGTTAGAGCGTAGGCTGCATAGGGTGGACCTGTGTGCCCGGCGATGCACCGTTGACTCCGACAGGGTGGGCGGAGGTTCGCATTCAAAGAGAATTTTTCATTACTCGGAGCGCCTATGCGGTTGACTCGATCCAAGCGGCAAGATCATCGGGCTCATCGTGCCGAGTGAGCAGGACATTTATCTCTTCCGCGAAGGGACCCATGCCAACATTCATCGCATGCTCGGGTGCCACCTATTGGAACACGGCGCCGGCGCGACCTTCGCGGTCTGGGCACCCAATGCCGCGACGGTATCCGTCATCGGCGATTGGAACGCTTGGAATCCGGAGGCGAATTTCCTCTCGCCCCGCACTGACGCTTCCGGTCTCTGGGAAGGGACCGTTTACGGCGTCCAGCATGGGCAGGCGTACAAATACCACATCCGCTCGAACGATGGCTCGCGCACCCTAGAAAAGGCGGATCCGGTGGCGTTCTATTGCGAGATGCCGCCCGCCACCGCATCCCGCGTCTGGTCGCTCGATTACGAATGGCAGGACAAGGACTGGATGGGTTCGCGTGCCGCTCGTAACGGGCTGGCCGCGCCCATGTCGATCTACGAGGCCCACCTCGGATCGTGGCGCCGCAAGGACGGCGCATTCTTGAACTATCGCGAGATCGCTCATCAACTGGCGGACTACCTGTGTGACCTGGGGTTTACTCATGTCGAATTGATGCCGATCACGGAACATCCTTTCTACGGCTCGTGGGGCTATCAAACGACGGGATATTTCGCGCCGACGGCGCGCTACGGTACGCCCCAGGACCTCATGTACTTCGTCGACCACCTTCATCAAAGGGGCATCGGCGTGATCCTCGATTGGGTGCCCTCGCATTTTCCCAACGATGCGCACGGCTTGATCGACTTCGACGGCTCACATCTATATGAGCATTCCGATCCGCGGCAGGGATTTCATCCGGAATGGAACTCGGCCATTTTCAACTATGGCCGAAACGAGGTGCGCAGCTTCCTGATTTCCTCCGCCCTCTTCTGGTACGAGAAGTATCACATCGACGGCATCCGCGTCGACGCGGTGGCGTCGATGCTGTATCTCGACTACGCCCGCAAGGATGGCGAATGGATACCCAACCGCCACGGCGGCCGGGAAAATCTCGAGGCGATCAATTTTTTGCGCACCTTGAACGAGGCGGTGTATCGCGACCACCCCGACGTGTCGATGATTGCGGAAGAGTCGACGGCGTGGCCCATGGTCTCGCGCCCCACCACCATGGGCGGACTGGGCTTCGGCATGAAATGGAACATGGGCTGGATGCACGACACGCTCGAATACATCAAGAAAAACCCCATATACCGCAAGTACAGCCATGGCCAGCTCACGTTTTCGCTGATCTACGCGTTCAACGAAAATTTCGTCCTGCCGTTGTCGCATGATGAGGTCGTTTACGGCAAGGGCTCGTTGATCGGAAAGATGCCCGGCGACGATTGGCAGATGTTCGCCAATCTGCGCGCGCTTTACGGTTACATGTGGGGCCATCCAGGCAAGAAGCTGTTGTTCATGGGCGGCGAATTCGGGCAACGGCGCGAATGGACCCACGAGGGAGAGCTCGAGTGGTGGGTGACCGCGTTTCCGTCCCACGCCGGCGTACAGCATTGGATGCGTAGTCTGAACCGCGTCTACCGCAGCGAGCCCGCACTGCATCAAAACGATTTCTCCTCCGACGGGTTCGAATGGATCGATGCCGGCAACGCCGAGCAAAGCGTCGTCTCGTTCATCCGCAAGAGCGCGGGCGCGGCGACCGTTCTCGTCGTGACGAACTTTACGCCCGTGCCAAGACAGAATTTTCTCGTCGGCGTCCCCGCGCGTGGGCTGTGGCGCGAGATCCTCAACAGCGATGCGCAGGAGTACGGTGGCTCCGGCTGGGGCAATATGGGTGGTGTCGAATCGGTGCCCGTCAGTGCGCACGGCCGCACCGATGCGCTGAATTTGAATTTGCCGCCGCTTGCCACCATCATGTTGCGCTGGGAAAGTCATGTCTGACAAAACATCGAAAGCGTTGCGCAAACCTGCGCCCCCCGCGGCGGCTGTGCAGACGGTCACCGATGGCCGTATCCGGGCGGTGATCGACGCCGTTTTCCCGGTCGTCGACGGCGGGCGATTCGCACCCAAGCGCCTGGCCGGGGCGCCGGTGCGCGTCGAGGCCCATTGCTTCACCGACGGACACGACAAGCTGCGGGTCGTCCTGAACTGGCAGGCGCTTGACGAGCCCAAGCCCTATGAAGTCGAAATGACCGCGCTGGTGAACGACGTGTGGACCGCGGAGTTCGTCCCGCCCGTCCCCGGGCGCTATCGTTACACGGTCGCCGCGTGGGTCGACCACTTCGAGTCGTGGCGCGCCGAACTCGAACGGCGACCCGACGAGGCTGATGTGCGCATCGCCCTGCAGGTCGGGGCCGGCCTGATCGATGCCGCGGCTGGACGCGCTCAGGGCGAGGACGCGACAGCGCTCTCGTCATGGGCGGCCCGGTTGCGCGAGACGGCGGGCGAGCACGGCGCTCATTCGGACGTCGCCACCATGAAGGCGCTGGCCCTCGACCCGGCGCGCGCCTCGATCGCGGGCCGCCATGCTGATCGCAGCCTGGCGACGAGTGTCGTCTCCCTCGAGTTGATCGCGGACCGCAAGCGCGCCCAATACAGCACCTGGTACGAACTGTTTCCCCGTTCGGCGTCCCCTGACCCGGGCGTCCACGGGACGTTCCGCGACGTCGAAGCGCGAATTCCGTACATCGCCAAATTGGGCTTCGACGTTCTCTATTTCCCGCCCATTCACCCGATCGGGCGGATCAACCGCAAGGGCGCCAACAACTCGGTCACGGCGCAACCCGACGAAGTGGGCAGCCCGTGGGCCATCGGGTCGGCCGAGGGCGGGCACAAGGACATCCTGCCGCAATTGGGATCGTTGGCGGACTTCGTCGGGCTGGTCGCCAAAGCGCGCGAGTTCGACATCGACATCGCGCTCGACATCGCCTTCCAATGCGCCCCGGATCACCCGTACGTACGGGAGCACCCCGAGTGGTTCAAGCACCGCCCCGATGGCAGCGTCCAATATGCCGAGAATCCGCCGAAGAAGTATCAGGATATTTATCCGTTCGATTTCGAGAGTTCCGACTGGCGCGGCCTGTGGGCGGAACTCAAGAGCGTCATGGACTATTGGATCGACCAGGGCGTTCGAATCTTTCGCGTCGACAATCCCCACACGAAGTCCTTCGGATTCTGGGAATGGGTCATCGGAGAGATCAAGCGTGCGCAGCCGGACGTGATCTTTCTGGCGGAGGCCTTCACGCGGCCCAAGGTCATGCATCGCCTGGCGAAACTCGGGTTTACCCAGTCATACACCTATTTTACGTGGCGCAATACCAAGCAGGAGCTGGTCGACTATTTCACCGAACTGAACCAGGGACCCGGTCAAGAGTATTTCCGTCCCAACGTCTGGCCGAATACGCCGGACATTCTGCATGAAGCGCTGCAATCCGGACGGCGCTCGGTGTTCAGCGCGCGTCTGGTGCTGGCCGCGACCCTGTCGGCCAACTACGGCATCTATGGTCCGACGTACGAGCTGATGGAAAGTGCGCCGCGCGATCCCGGCAGCGAGGAATATCGCGATTCGGAGAAGTACCAAGTGCGCAACTGGAACCTGGAGCGCCCGGACAGCCTCTGGCCCTTGGTGGCCCGCATCAATCACATCCGCCGCGACAACCCGGCGTTGCAGAGCGATCATACGTTGAGGTTCTGTGCGATCGACAACGATCAGCTGATCGCCTACGTGAAATACGATGCGGCATCCAGCAACATCATACTGACCGTCGTGAATCTGGATCCGTACAATGTTCAATCGGGTTGGGTCGATCTCGACCTGGACGCCTTGGACCCCGACCCCGGCCAACCCTACCAGATGCACGATCTGTTGAGCGACCAGCGCTACCAATGGCGCGGCCGCCGCAATTACGTGCTGCTCGATCCGCAGCGCATGCCGGCCCATGTCTTCCGGCTGCGGCGGCTCGTCCGCAGCGAGCAAGATTTCGACTATTTTCAGTGACGCGATAAACCAATGAATGACGTGCAACTGCCCTCGGTCGACACTGCGGCTCCGTCCGCGGTGATCGTCGACGACCCTCTTTGGTATAAAGACGCGGTCATCTATCAGCTGAACGTCAAGTCATTCTTCGATTCCAACGACGACGGAATCGGCGATTTTCGCGGACTGACGTCCAAGCTCGGTTACATCCGCGACCTCGGCGTCAACACCATCTGGCTCATGCCGTTTTATCCTTCGCCGCTGAAGGACGACGGCTACGACATCGCCGAATACACGAACATCCATCCACAGTTTGGAACGCTGGATGATTTCAAGGCGATGCTGCTGGAGGCTCATCGGCTCGGGCTGAAGGTGGTCACGGAACTCATCATCAACCACACCTCGGATCAACATCCCTGGTTTCAGGCCGCGCGCAAGGCGCCGCCCGGCTCGCCGGAGCGCGATTTCTACGTTTGGAGCGACACCGACCAGAAGTATCTGGGCACCCGCATCATCTTCGTCGATACGGAGACGTCCAATTGGACCTGGGATCCGGTGGCCAAGGCGTACTTCTGGCACCGGTTCTTCAGCCATCAGCCTGATTTGAATTTCGACAACCCACACGTCATGGAAGCCGTGCTGCGCATCATGCGTTTCTGGCTGGACATGGGCGTCGACGGATTTCGGCTCGACGCCATCCCCTACCTCGTCGAGCGCGAGGGCACCAACAACGAGAACCTGCCCGAGACGCACGCCGTCATCAAGCAGCTGCGCGCGGCCATCGATGCGAATTACAAGAACCGGTTCCTGTTGGCGGAGGCGAACCAGTGGCCGGAGGATGTCCGCGAGTATTTCGGCGACGGCGACGAATGCCACATGGCGTACCACTTTCCGCTCATGCCGCGCATTTACATGTCGATCGCCCAGGAAGATCGCTTCCCCATCACGGAAATCATGCAGCAGACGCCGGATATTCCGGACACCTGCCAATGGGCGATCTTCCTGCGCAATCACGACGAACTGACCCTCGAGATGGTCACCGGCAAGGAGCGCGACTACATGTATACGACGTATGCATCCGACGTTCGCGCGCGCATCAACCTGGGGATTCGGCGCCGACTGGCACCGCTGATGGAAAACGATTACGACCGCATCAAGCTGATGAACAGCCTGCTGCTCTCCATGCCCGGATCCCCGACGCTGTATTACGGCGACGAGATCGGCATGGGCGACAATGTATTCATCGGCGACCGCAACGGCGTGCGCACACCGATGCAATGGAGCCCGGACCGCAATGCCGGCTTTTCGCGCGCGGATCCCCAGCAGTTGTATCTTCCGCCGATCATGGACCCGATCTACGGCTATCAGGCCACGAACGTCGAACGTCAGATCCGCGATCCTAGCTCCCTGCTGAGCTGGACCAAGCGCATGCTCGCCGTCCGCAAGGGCAGTCAGGCCTTCGGCCGCGGCTCGCGCCGCTTCCTGAAGCCGGGCAATCGCAAGATCCTGGCGTACCTGCGCGAGTACGGCGACGATTCGATCCTGTGCGTTGCCAACCTGTCGCGTTCGGCACAGCCGGTCGAGCTGAACCTGGCGTCGTTCAAGGGTCGCGTTCCGGTTGAAATGCTGGGGCGCACGGCGTTTCCGCCCGTCGGCGACCTGCCGTACTTGTTGACGGTTCCGGCACACGGGTTCTACTGGTTCAAATTGACCACGGACGCTCAGGCGCCCGCCTGGCACGAGCAGATATTTTCCATCGACGAGCGCCCTGTGTTGGTCTTGTTCGACGGCTGGAGCAGTCTGTTCCGCGACCGGGTCGTTCCATGGCGCATCGGCATGGCCGAGAAAACACGCCTGCAATTCGAGACCGACACGTTGCCGCGGTTCATCGAAACCCAGCGCTGGTATGCGTCGAAGGGCACCACGATCGAGCGTGCGCGGATCGTCGATCAAGCCGTGTGGACCGAGGGCAAGATAAGCTGGATCGTGGCGCTGCTGGAACTCGGCACGGCCGAGGAATCGTCCAGCTACTTCATGCCGCTCGCCCTCGCCTGGGAAGAGCGCGATGAAGAGCGCGTGCGCAACCTCACGACGGCGGCGGTGGCCAAGATACGCCAACAGGCCAACGTCGGCATCATGGGCGACGCGTTTGCGGACGAGGCGTTCTGCCGGGCCATCGTGGCCGCGATGGCGAAGCGGCGCGACATCGCCACCGGGCAGGGCAAGCTGCAATTCAGGCCGACCGCGGCCTTCGCGAAACTGGCGGGCAGCGATTACGCCGCGCTGCCGGTCGCGCGCCCGCAGGGCTCGAGTTCCAACACGATCGTCGTCATGGGGGAGAGGTTGATTCTGAAGGGGTATCGGAGACTTCGCGCCGGCGCGAGTCCCGAACTCGAGATGGGCTTGTTTCTGACCGAGGTGGTCAAATACCCGAACTGCGCCGCCCTCGCCGGCGTGCTCGAATATGTCGGCAACGATGGTCAGACGAAGCTGCTCGCGATGCTGCAGGCCTACGTGGCCAATCAGGGCGACGGCTGGACATATTCGCTCGACTATCTGCGGCGCCACCTCGAGGAACATCGCACGGCGCCGGCCACCGACGGCACGCCCGCCAATGCGCATGACGCCTTCATCGTCATGATTCGGACGCTGGCCAAGCGGACGGCGGAATTGCATGGCGCGCTGGCCACGCGCACCGGCAACGAAGCGTTCGATCCTCAGCCCCTGGTGCGCGCAGACTTCGATGCCTGTCGCCAGCGTGCGCTGACCGAGGCGCGGAACGCACTGGCCCTGTTGAAGGCAAATCTGGACCAGGTGCCCACGGGCGACCGCGACAAGGCCAACGAGGTGTTGGCGCAACAGGATCGCCTGCTGGCGCGGCTGGAGGCTGCGGGCGCCGAGGAATCGCAGGGCCAGAAAATACGCATCCACGGCGACTATCACCTGGGGCAGGTCCTGGTGACGCGCAATGATTTCGTCATCGTCGACTTCGAAGGGGAACCGGGAAACAGCATCGAGCAGCGGCGCGCCAAGCAATCGCCATTACGCGACGTGGCGGGCATGCTGAGGTCCTTCAGCTACGTCGAACACAGCGCGCTGCGTGCGGTGGGACACGATGCAGTCGAATACGCGAAGCTCGCCCCGTTGGCCCGGAACTGGGCCAGCGAAGTGCGCGCGGCGTTCGTGTCGGCGTACGATGCCGAAGCGCGACGTTGGTCGCTTTATTCGTCGTTGACTCCGGGGCAGGGCCTGCTCGGGCTGTTCGAACTCGAAAAAGCACTGTATGAACTCCGCTACGAGCTGAACAATCGTCCTGCTTGGGCCGGGATTCCGTTGCAGGGCATTCTTGAATGGGGCGCGAAATGAACGAAAAGAATCCGGCGATGCAGAGCATCGATATGTTGGTCGAGACGACGCGGGAGTTCCTGCACCAGATCGCGGCGCTCCTGCCCCGGCTGGCGCTGGCGCTCATGGTCATCGTGGTCGGCTGGTTGTTTGCCAAGGCGATGCGCTTCGCCGTGGAGAAGGGCCTGCGCGCCGTAAATTTCGGCGTTTTGACCGAACGGGCCGGAACCGACCATTTCTTGCAGCAGGGCGGCCTGCGCGGTGACACGACCACACTATTTGGGCTGTTCGCCTACTGGGTGGTCATTCTGGCGGCGCTCATCATCGCCTTCAACGGCCTCGGCCTCACGTACATCACCGATCTATTGCAGCGGGTCGAGTTGTTCGCGCCCAAGGTATTGGTCGCCATGCTGGTCATCGTCCTGGGCTCATATTTCGCCCGCTTCGTGGGCGAGGCCGTGAACACGTACTGCGTCGATGCGCAAATTCCCGACGCGGACATCCTGGGAAAGATTGCGCGGTATCTCATCATGACGTTCGTCGTGATGATCGCGCTCAGTCAGATCGAGGTCGGCGGCGACATCGTGCAGAGAACCTTCCTCATCATCCTGGGCGGCCTGGTGCTGGCGCTGGCCCTCGCCTTTGGAATTGGCGGCAAGGACTGGGCTGCCTCCATGCTCGAGCGCTGGTGGCCTTCTCAGCGAAAGTAGGACGCGGCGGCGAGTCCGACGGTTGGGTGCGCGAGCACCAGCGTGGCGCAGCCGAGCAGCCCGACTCCCTCGATCCAGGCGAGCCAGCGATTCATGCTGCCGGTCACGCCGAATCTCTCCGACGCACGCGCGGCGCGATGCGCGAGCCATCCATAGGCCAACAGAATGCAGAATTCCGGGAGCATGGAGGTCGCCGCCAAAATTGCCATCTGCGGCACGACCATGCGATGCGGATCGATGAACTGCGGCAGAAGCGCCAGAAAAAACAACAGCGCCTTCGGATTGGAGAGCTGCAGCGAGATCGCACCCAGGTAGATCCGTCGGCGATCGCCGGTTTCCAGCGGGGGGTTGAGTTGATCGGTACGGTCGAGCGGAACGGCATGACCGGACGACGCGGCGCGCAACGCCTGAAGCCCGAGGTAGATGAGATAGGCTGCTCCGAGCCATTTCACGATGGTGAAAAAGCGCGGGCTGGCCGCGATCAACGCCCCGAGACTCGTGGCGGAGAGCGCGAAATAGACAGCGTTCGCGCTGAGGATTCCCGAGGTCGCCGGGAGCGCGCGCGGCATGCCGCGGATGCCTTGCGATACAACATAGAATACGGCCGGGCCCGGCGACAGTGACAGGGCCACCTCCATCAACAGGAACAGCAGCCAGGAATTGAAGCTCATTGCGTCGCCGCGCGTGACGCGCCAACTCGGCGCGGCCCGCTAGCTTAACCGCGTTTTGTGCGAAAATGCTCGTCCCTCTCGAGTCAACCCAATTCATGGACAACCGATGCAATTTCCCGCCCCGCTCCGCAACGTTATCGCGTGCAATCTGTTGTTCCTCGGCGCCTCTTTCATGGTGAACGAGGTCGCGGTCGCCGCCGATGCCGGCGCGGAGCCGACGGCTTATCCGGCCGCCCGCCGCGGCGCCCAGATCGATGACTATCACGGCGTCAAGGTGCCCGACCCCTATCGCTGGATGGAGGATATCGACTCGCCCGAGACCCGGAGCTGGGTCACCGCCGAGGCGGAGTTCGGCCGAAAGTTCCTCGACTCGATCGCCGGACGGGAGTCGATGACTCAACGCCTCCGCGACATCTGGAATTTCGAGCGATGGACGCCGCCGGTGCGTCATGGCGAGAATTGGTTCTACAGCCACAACGACGGCTTGCAAAATCAGTCGGTCGTCTTCGTCATGTCGGCGCGCGAAGCCCTCGAGTCGGCAAGTCCCGGCTCCCCGGCCAAACCGCCTTTGGTCGGCCGGATTCTACTCGATCCAAATATCTTGTCCGCGGACGGCACGATGGCCCTGCGGGAAACCGCCATCAGCTCCGATGGCCGGCTGTTCGCCTACGCGCTGTCTGAAGCCGGATCCGACTGGCAGATTTGGCGCGTGCGGGACGTGACGACGGGCAAGGATCTGCCGGACACCCTGCAATGGTCGAAGGCCGGCGGCGGAAGCTGGCGAAAGGACGGATCGGGGTTTTATTACACGGCCTACGATGCGCCCAAGGAAGGCGCCGCCCTCAAGGCTGCCAACGAATACGAGAAGCTCTATTTCCATCGCCTCGGCTCGCCGCAGTCCGATGACGAATTGATCTATACCCGCACCGACAATCCCGGTTGGTTCGTGGGCGGATCGGTGACCGACGACGGGCACTACCTCGTCATCCAGGCAACGCTCGGAACCGACACGCGAAACACGGTTCTCGTGCAGGATCTGTCCAGACCGCACGCGCCGATCATTCCCATCATTGCGAACCCGACCGCCACGTACGATGTGATCGACACGCTCGGCTCCACGTTGTTTCTGCGGACCGACGATGCTGCCCCACGACATCGCATCATCGGCATCGACCTCGCCAATCCGGCGCCAGCTCAATGGCGGACACTGGTTGCGGAGGGGCCGGACACCATCGATTCGGCGAATCTGATCGGCGGGCAGCTCCTGGTGCATCGTTTGAAGGACGCGCATAGCGCCGTGCAACGCTACTCGCCGGAGGGCAAGCTGCTGGGCGATATCGAGCTGCCCGGACTGGGAACCGTCACGAGCATCGAGGGCCATGCGGACGATACGCAGATTTTCTACGGCTACAGCGGCTTTGCCACCCCGCCATCCATCTACCGCGTCGATCTGCGCGACGGCAAGGTAAGCCTGTGGCGGACGCCACAGCTGAACGGCTTCGTGCCGTCGGAATACGAAACACAGCAGGTCTTCTACAAGAGCAGGGATGGCACCCGGGTACCGATGTTCGTCACGGCCCGCAAGGGCACGAAGCTAGACGGCACCAACCCGACGATCCTGTACGGCTACGGCGGATTCAACGTCTCGCTCACGCCGACCTTTTCACCGATCGTCGCCGCCTGGGTGCAGATGGGCGGCGTGTATGCCGTCGCCAACCTGCGCGGCGGCGGTGAGTACGGCCGCACGTGGCATGAGGCGGGAATGAAGACCCATAAGCAAAATGTATTCGATGACTTCATCGCGGCGGCAGAGTACTTGTCGACCACTCGCTGGACCCACCCCAAGCGACTCGCCATTCGGGGCGGCTCCAACGGAGGCCTGCTCATTGGGGCCGTCGAAGAACAGCGCCCCGACATCGCGGCCGCCGCGATCGCCCAAGTGGGCGTCATGGACATGCTGCGCTTTCGCGAATTCACGGTGGGCAAGGGCTGGGAATCGGATTACGGATCGGTGGACAATCCGGACGAATTCCGCGCGCTGCACCGCTATTCCCCCTACCATAACGTACGGCCGGGAGTGAATTACCCTGCCACCCTCATCATGACCGGCGATCACGACGATCGCGTGTTTCCCGCTCATAGCTTCAAGTTTGCTGCTGCAATGCAATACGCGGATCCGCATGGCCAGCCGATTCTGCTGCGGGTGGAAACCCGGGCGGGCCACGGTGCCGGGATGCCGACGGCAAAGCTCATCGATGAGGTGGTCGACATGTATGCCTTCGTCTTCGAGGCGTTCGGTCTGTCAAAATGAACAAGAGGTAAAGCTCTACGTGAGCGATCGCGCGATCATTGGACCGATCACGGGCGCCACGCCCATTTCATTCACCGGCGATACGCCGCCAGCGGGTTAGCCGCTTTCAACCCAAGGAATCTCCACTCAATGAAAAACCGCTTCTCTCTACCATCGGTGCTGGCGGCAACCGTGATTGCATTCGGCGCCTGCATGATCTGCGCGGCGGCGGAGCCGGATGCCGCCCTGAAGGCCGCCGTCGCGGACTCTGGCAGAACCGCGACTTTCGTCGCCCGCGACCCGGCCCGTCATCCGGCCGAGGAACTTGCCGTGTTTGGCATCGCACCGAAGATGACTGTCGTGGAGCTCTGGCCGGGCGGTGGATATTGGACGGAGATTCTGGCGCCGTATCTTCACAAGGGCGGCGGCACGTACTACGCCGCCGTGAATTCACCCGGCGACGCCGAAGAGGACAAAGGCGTCGAACGTTGGCGCGCCAGAATGGCCTCGGAAAAAGACCGGCTCGGGACGATTCATGAAACCGCCCTCGGCGCGGGCCACACGGCGATCGCCCCGCCGGGGTCTGCCGACATGGTCCTGACCTTTCGCAACCTGCACAACTGGATGGACGGCGGGTTTGCCGATGAGGCATTGGCGGCCTGCTTCACCGCGCTGAAACCCGGTGGGATCCTCGGGATCGAGGAGCATCGGGGACGCAACGACAAGCCCCAGGATCCGAAGGCCAAGGACGGCTACGTCCGCCAGGATTATACGATTGCCCTGGCCAAGAAGGCAGGATTCGTCCTGGTTGGCGCATCCGAGATCAACGCGAATCCGAAGGACACCAAGGACTGGGTCGACGGCGTGTGGACGCTGCCGCCCTCGCTATCGCAAAAGGACAAGGATCGCGAGAAGTACCTCGCCATCGGCGAGGCCGACAATTTCGTGTTGAAATTCCAGAAACCCACGCACTAAATTTCGGGACCGAGGACGATCGGAGAGCCATCGCTGAATCGCGACGCGCGAAACGGCGTGGCATCCACCGACGGTGTCGAATCGGTGGCCAGCTCGGCGGCGAGCTGGCCCGCCCCGGGTCCGATGCCGAAACCGTGTCCGGAAAATCCCGTGGCGACGGTCAGGCCGGGAACGTCCGCGATTCGGCTGATGTAGGGAACCACGTCGGGCGTCACATCGATGTATCCACCCCATTGCTGCACGATGGGCACATCCCCGAATTGCGGGTACAGTCCGATCATCGCATCCAGTGCCTCGCGATTCATGGCCTGATTGGGCGCGGGATCGAGCACGCGCATCTTCTCGAACGGGCTGGCTCGATCCAGGGCCCAGCGCCGAGGCCAGCGCAGTTCGCGCAGGGACTGCGCGGTCAGACGCGGCTTCAACGACGCGGCCTCATTGCGCACGGTCGGCAGGAATTCTCGCAGGTAGCGCAGCGAATCGGGCACCAGCGGAACGATGTAGCCGGAACCGCGGGCGATCGTATAACCCCCGTCACGCCGCTTGCGATAGCCGAGGTTGCCCATGTAGGTGCACGTGTCCGGCCCATCGACGGGCGCCGTCCGCATGACCGAGGCCAACACCTTCAACTGCGGGAGTCGAACGCCGAGGCTCGCACAGAACAGGCTGCTCCAGGCACCGCCCGCCAGGATCACCCTGTCGCAGGCGATGCGGCCGCGCTCCGTGACCACCGCATTGACGCGCCCCGCCGCGCGGTCGATTCCACGCACCGCGCAGTGCGCGAGTATGACCGCACCCTTGCGCTGCGCCGCGCGCGCGATGGCGGGCGCGGCCTTCTGCGGCTCGGCACAGCCATCGGTGGGAACGTGCAGCCCGCAACGGTAGGTGCGACTCGCCCCCGGCATCAACGCCTCGAGTTCAGCACCGTGCACGATGCGCGTACCGATGTCGTACGGCTTCGACATCTCGAGCCACGCAGCGAAGCGCCGCTCGTCCCGCTCGGTTTCGCCGACGTACATGACACCGCATACGCGAAAGCCGGTGTCGGCCTCCGTGCGGCGGTCCATGTCGCGCCACAAGCGCAGGCTCTCCACGACGAGGGGCATCTCGCGCTCGTCCCGGCCTGCCTGCCGGCACCAACCCCAGTTGCGGCTCGATTGCTCGCAACCGATGTATCCTTTCTCGCACAGCACGACGGGGATGCCGCGCGACGCCAAGGTCAGTGCGGCCGACACGCCGATGATGCCGCCACCGACGATGACGACGCTGGTCACGGATGGCAACGATTCGTCCGATGTCACCGAATCAACATATGGACCCATGAGTCACCTATTCTCGCAGCCCGACGGCGCAATTGGGGGCGCAGATGCCCAACCGCTCTCCCCGCGTCAAACCCAGCGCCATGAACATAACTCAAATCCATTCCGGCCCTCCGCTTGGGTTCACCCGCAGCTTGAACTGTGATTGTAGCGCCCCAATCAAGAGGCTCGGGACAATTGGTCCTGCCTCCCGCCCATACATGAGTACACGTCGACGGTTTCTGCATCCGCTGTAGCTGATGATCTCGTTACCAGGCTATATCGGTTTGCGGCTGCTGCCGGCGTTGGCAACGACTCCGCTGGGGCTCGCGTTGGGCATATTGGGATTGGTCGCCGCGTGCGTCATCATTCCCTTTTCCGTGAACACGCGCGCCTTTCAGAATCGCGCGTTCGCGGATCGGGTGGCATGGGTCGGCCTCCTGACCATGGGGCTGTTCTCGACCCTGTTCGTGATGACGCTGCTGCGCGACGTGTTTCTGCTCGGCGCCCGCCTGACGTTCGGCGCGCACGAGTCGGCGCAATTGACCACGCCCTCGGCCTGGTGGGTCGTCGCACTGACGCTGGCGTTTACGCTGCTGGGATTCGTTGTGGCGCGGCGGCCGCGTCTCGTCGAAATCGATGTCCCGATCGCGAACCTGCCGAAGGCGCTCCACGGCTTTTCGATTGCACAGATCAGCGACCTGCACGTGGGACCGACCATCAAACGCGGATTCGTCGAGCGCATCGTCGGGCGCGTCAATCGGTTGAACGCGGACGTCATCGCGATCACCGGTGATCTGGTCGACGGCTCGGTGCTCGATCTGTCCGCTCACACCGCTCCACTGGCCGATCTCGAAGCGCGGCATGGCGTCTATTTCGTCACCGGGAATCATGAGTATTACTCGGGCGAACCGGCATGGACGGTGGAACTGCGGCGCATCGGCCTCATCGTGCTCAAGAATCAACATGTGACGTTGCAGCACGACGGCGCGTCGCTCGTCCTGGCCGGCGTCACCGACTACACCGCCCACCATTTCGACGCGTCACAACGCAGCGATCCGGCAGCCGCGCTGCACGGCGCACCCGTCGGCGCCGGAGCGAAGATCTTGCTGGCTCATCAACCGAGTTCGGCGGCGGCGGCGGCCGAGGTGGGTTATGACCTGCAGATATCCGGGCATACGCACGGTGGACAGTTTTTCCCGTGGAACTTGTTGGTCGGCTATTTTCAGCCCTTCACCTCGGGCCTCAATCGCCTCAAGAAGCTTTCCATTTATGTCAGCCGTGGGACGGGCTATTGGGGTCCCCCCAATCGATTCATGGTTCCCGCCGAGATCACGCGCCTGCATCTGGTGCCCGCATGAAACCCCCGCGGCGTTCGATCCAGCGGCGTCAACAGGGGATGTCCGACGCAAACTGACGCGAATGACCGACACGGACGCAGGTGCTGTCTCGTATGCCCATTGCCCCGCCCAAAGCACATGATCGCTCATGTTTTTTCGTAGGAGATGCGATATGAACACGAGCCGTATGAATGTGCGAGGCGCCGTGACGCTCATGCTGGCCTGCGGCATCGGAGCCGGGGCGGGTTTATCGAGCATGGTGGTGGGCGCGGCGTCGGACACCGACAGCGCGACGCGACCGCCCGCGGCACCGACCCAGGAGTCGGTGCCCAATGAACCGGGTCGTGAACCGGGCTCGCGACGACATCTCGATCGGTCCGGACGCCGCCAGGTGGGCAAAGCCTCTTTTTACGCGGATACGTACGCGGGCAAGAAAATGGCGGATGGCACCCCGATGCGCCTCTACAGCAATAACGCCGCCAGCGTGAGCCTGCCGCTCGGGACGACGGCGCGGGTGAAGAATTTGGAAACGGGCAAAACCGCGTTCGTCACGATCCGCGACCGAGGTCCCTACGTCAAGGGTCGCATCATCGACTTGTCTCCCGTCACGGCGCACTTGATCGGCATTCGTCGCCGCCAAGGCATCGCGCTGGTCGAGGTCATACCCATCTCGTTCCCGGCAGGCAGGTCGTAGCGTTGAGCTCGTGGAGATTGAACATATCGACGTCCACGGTGTACCAGCACCGCGGATGACGCATTAGTCAGCTTGGCTCGACCGGTTCGTGGCTACACTAGCCACGATGAGTTTCATGACCACGCTACGCGACGAATTGCCTTGGTGACGACGGCGACCGCGCAGCTTCCGACCAAGCCCGTAAAGGCGGTCGCCCCATCCGCGCTTTGGTCGCGCGGGATGATTGCAACCCTGGGAGCACAGTTCCTGTCCGCTCTCGCGGATAACGCGCTTCTGTTTGCCGCGATCGCCTTGGTGCGCAAGCAAAGTTATCCCGCTTGGAGCGGTCCACTCCTGCAGGAATTTTTCGTCGTGACGTACATCCTTCTGGCGCCCTTCGTCGGGGCATTCTCCGACAACAGGCCCAAGGCACAGGTCATGCTGTTCGCTAATCTCGTCAAGTTCTTGGGCGCACTCGGCATGTGTCTGGGCGTGAACCCGTTCTTGAGCTATGCGCTGGTCGGCACCGGCGCGGCCGGCTACTCGCCTGCGAAGTACGGCATCCTGGGCGAACTCACGACTTCGCAGCTGTTGGTCAAGGCCAATGGGCTGCTGGAGGCATCCACCATCGCTGCGATTTTGCTGGGCGCGGTCGCCGGCGGCGCCCTGGCCGATTGGAGTGTCGAGGGCGCTCTGATGGCGATTACCGTGTGTTACGCCGCAGCCGCGTCGAGCACGCTGTTCATTCCGCGCCGTCAACGCGTGGTGCCAACGACCCGATTCTCATTCATCGAGAGCATCAGGACCTTCGCGTCCCAGACCGCCTCGCTCTTGAAAAGCGACAAGGCGCGGCTTGCGCTGATCGGCACCGCATTATTCTGGGGCGCCGGTGCCGCGCTTCGCTTCCTGGTGATCGACTGGGCGCCGGTCGCACTGAAGGTGACGAACAATAGACTGCCTGCGTTTCTCACGGCGATGGTCGCGGCCGGCATCGTCGTCGGCGCCGGACTGGCGGCACGCTTCGTCCGGATCGAACATGTGAATCGCGCGCTTCCGGCGGGCGTTCTGATAGGGGTGTGCGTGTGCCTGCTACCTTTGGCCGGCACGCAGCCAACGGCTTTCATCGTCATGGCTCTCGTCGGAACCTGCAGCGGGTTTTTCATCGTGCCTCTCGATGCGCTCCTGCAGAAGGAAGGCGAGGACTCCGTCGGCGTGGGTTCCGCGATCGCCATTCAGAACTTCTTCGAGAACATCGCCATGCTGGCGCTGGTGAGCGGCTACACGGTCGCCTCGTTTCTACACGTGCATCCCAATGAGATTGCCGTCGGCTTTGGGCTGTTCCTCGCGCTGTCCATGGGTGCGCTGACCCTGACACGGCGAAGAGCGTAGAACGCCAGCCCATACGCCTGTTCAGCGCACTCCGCGCAATAAAAAAAGGGATCCTGAGGATCCCTTTTTTATTTCCAAATGGCGGAGAGGGTGAGATTGCTCGCGGCCGGGGACGGCCGCTCGTCCTCCGCTTCGCTCCGAACCGTCGCGGCTGGGCCGCGACGTTCAAAATCGCTCCGCGATTTTGTCGAACTCGGTGAGTCCGTCCACGCACCTTGGCTCCATGGAAATAAAAAAGGGATCCAAAGAGGATCCCTTTTTTATTTCCATAATGGCGGAGAGGGTGAGATTCGAACTCACGTGCCGGAATTACCCGACCATCCGATTTCGAGTCGGCGCCGTTATGACCACTTCGGTACCTCTCCCTTAACTTATTTTGCACCCCATGACTTAACCGGGTTACGGTTAGATGACGCGGAGGCCGATCAGACTAAAAACACGTTTGTCAAGAGTCCATCCTGGTCAATAAAGGATTATTCTAGCGCATCGGCAACGGGCATGCTTCACGATCGAAGCGCCCCGCCTCACGGAGAACGAGTAAACGACCGTGCGTAATTTCAGAATCTCCCTTAATGGGTGGCGGTGGTCCAAGGTCAGCATTGCCATATCGGCCGCAATGCTTCTCGGCACCTGCGCACCCCTCCCCGGTGTCTACGATCAAATCAAGATCCTCGGCGAGCTGCGTGTTGTCACGCGCGGCGGCCCGCTGTCATTTTATCGCGATGTCGATGGTAGTCCGCAAGGCCCTGAGTTCGAATTGGCGCAGCGGTTCGCGGACGAGTTGGGCGTGCGGTTGAAAATCACCGCCGTTCGCAGTTACGCGGAGATCTACGCCGCCCTGAGGACGGGCCGCGCGCATCTCGCCGCGGCCGGCCTCAAGGTTCCCGTGAAAGCCATTCCCGGCGTGGCCTTCGGGCCCACCTACCAGCGGGTCCGTGAGCACCTCGTTTATCTGCGGGGAGCCATTCGCCCGAGCTCGCTGGCGGAAATCGGCAACGGCGACCTGGAGATTGCCGCCGGCAGTTCGCATGCAAAGGCATTGAGGGCGGCCCGGGACGCGATACCGGGCCTCGCATGGATGGAAAATGCGAGCACCGATTCCCAGGTGCTGCTCGGTGGCGTGGCGGCGGGTGAAATCGACTACACCATCGCGGATTCAATGGAGTTCGCCATCGCCCACGATGAACATCCCGACTTGCGCATCGCGTTCGACTTTCCGGTCGAGCAATCGCTGGCCTGGGCCGCGAGCACTCATGACCTCGACTTCCTCCGCGACGTGACCTGGTACTTCTCGCGTCTGACGACGGATGGCGAACTCGCGGCGATCGTCAATCGGTACTACGGGCGTCCCGAGGATCCCGAGTTCGCGGACAACGGCGGATTCATGCGGCACTTGCAGAGCCGGCTGCCCCTGTACCGAAAATGGTTCGAAGAAGCGGCGGAGCAAAGCAGCCAGGATTGGCGCCTGCTGGCGGCCATCGGCTATCAGGAATCGAAGTGGAACCCGGGAGCATCATCGGCCTCCGGCGCCAGGGGCCTGATGCAATTGACCGTCAAATCGGCCAGCGAGGCGCGCGTCACGAATCCGGCCGATCCACGCCAGAGCATCTTCGGCGGCGCCCGCTACTTCGGCGCCGTGTATGCGAAGATTCCGGCACGCATCCCCGAGCCGGACCGGACCTGGTTCGCGCTGGCGGCATACAACATCGGCTA
The DNA here is from genome assembly GCA_003164785.1 of Gammaproteobacteria bacterium. Classification (GTDB taxonomy): domain Bacteria; phylum Pseudomonadota; class Gammaproteobacteria; order Steroidobacterales; family Steroidobacteraceae; genus Bog-1198. Next base: position 22,108 of record PLUE01000041.1, read on the forward strand.
CGGCCATCTGGAAGATGCGCGGCGGCTCGCCCAGAAGGCCGGGCACGATCCGGATTCCTGGGGTGACGTGCGCGAATTTCTGCCCCTCCTCGAACAGGAATACTGGTACACCCAAACCGAGAACGGTTACGCCCGTGGCTGGGAACCGGTGCGCTACGTCGACAACGTGCGCGGCTATCGCGACATGTTGGAATGGGCCTGGGGCAGCAACAATGTCTCGCTCAACAACAACGTCTCCTTGAACTAGCGTCGGGCCTCGAAAAAACTCCGCAGCAACTCGCTGCACTCCTCGCTGCTCACGCCCCCGAACACGTCGACGCGGTGCGCGAGCCTCGGCTCGCGCGGCAGATCCAGCACGCTGCCGCAAGCCCCGGCCTTGGCATCCCACGCGCCGAAGACCACGCGCGACACCCGGGCATTGATGGCGCCGCCAATGCACATCGCACAGGGCTCCAGGGTGACATAAAGAGTCGTGCCGCCGAGACGGTAGTTCCCCAGGAGCAGTGCCGCGGCGCGCAGCGCCATGATCTCTGCGTGGGCCGTGGGATCCGAGAGGACTATGGGGCGGTTCCAGCCTTCACCGATGATGGCGCCGTTCTGCACGACGACCGCGCCCACCGGCACCTCGCCATCATCACCCGCGCGACGCGCCAGCCCGAGAGCGTGACGCATGAAGTCGATGTCTCGTGGCGTGCCGCCTCCCAACATCAACGCCCCCTCACGCACGCCGCATGGTGCGGGCGCCGAATAACAAGACTATGAGGAGGAACAGCCCGGCGGCGCTCAGCGCCAGCGAGTTGTGAATGCCGACGCTTGCGCCGAGAAGCCCCACGCTCAAACCGCTGAACGTACGCATGCCCATGGCAGACATGGAAAAGACCCCGATCACCCGGCCGCGAATCGCGCCGGGTGCGTTCATCTGCACCAGGGCTTGCGCCATGGAATTGAACGCAAGTTCCACGAATCCTGCAATGAACAACAGACAGATCGCGAGCGCGTAGATGTTCGCACGGGCGAACCCGATGAGCGCGCAGCACCAGATCATCGCCAGAACGAACGCCGTGCGCGCCCGCGGATGCAGCATGGCCCTGCTTTCCAGCAGCAGGCCGCCGGCGAGGCCGCCCGCGGCGTCGGCGGCCAATAAGACGCTGTAGGAAAAATCCGCGCGTCCATGGCCAAGATCCCGTGCAAAGCCCGGCATTTGCGCCTGATACGCGTTGCCGACGAAAAAGGACGCCGCCCCGATCAAGACCGTCATCGACAGGAGCACGCGATCCGCCGCAACGACCTTCATGGTCGACCATATGTCGGCAAATCCATTCAACGCGGGCGGTGCCGGCCGCCAGTCCGCCGCGGCACGGCCATAGGGGGCGGCGATGAGCCAGACAGCCATCGGAACGTAGACCAGCGCGTTGACGAAGATTCCATGGGCCGGCCCCAGGGCCAGCAACAATCCTCCGCCCACCGCGGGTCCCACCAAGAACCCCAGGTAGCGGCCGGTCGACGCCAGTCGCACGGCGCTCGGCAGTTGCTGCGTGTCGACGATTTGATGAATGAGGACCTGCGAGGCGGGAATCCAGATGACCCCCGCAAATCCGTGGATGACCAGCAGCGCCATGGCCTTCCACAGGGTGACGGAGTCGGTCATGAACATCACGCCCCACCCGACCGACACCCCCAGCAACATCACCATCCCGACCTGGATCAACCGCCGGATATCGAATCGATCGGCAAGCACGCCGCTGAAACCGGCGAAGAACAGGTACGGTACCCAATGGGAGATGACCGCGAAGCCGCCGAGCGCGGGCGAGGCGAATTTCTGAAATATCACCCAGTAACTGATGACGTGCTCGATGTTGTCGGCCATCATCGCCGCCGTGGCGGAGAATAAATAGATCCGAAAATCACGATTCGAAAGCGATGCGAAGGCGCGCGGTTTGCTCGCCGGCGTCACTGACACGCTGCTGACTGGCTTCAAGGGGCTTCGGACTTCGATGACGGGTTCCAACGCGGATTGTAGCGGAATCGCCGTCGAATTTCGCCGTTCGTGCGACGCAACCTGCGCCAGGAACAAGGCCCAAGAGTCCGCCGACGTGTAGAATCGCGCCTCTTTGCGTCACCTGGAACGCGACCGAACGAGGCTGGCATGCGCGTATTTGTATTGATCCTTTCCCTCACCCTGACCATCCCGGCGCTGGCCGACGAGGGCATGTGGACGTTCGACAACTTCCCGGCGAGCACGGTCCAGGCCACGTACGGCGCCACCGTGTCTGCCCCATGGCTCGATCATGTACGCCTGTCGACCATTCGGCTGACGAACTGCACCGCGTCGTTCGTGTCGCCCGACGGACTGATCCTCACCAATCACCATTGCGTCGAGTCCTGCCTCGCCGAATTATCCTCGAAAGACAACAGCCTCATCGACCGCGGCTTCCTGGCCGACGATCGCAAACTCGAAAGACGCTGCTCAACGCAATTGGCCGACGTACTGGTCGAGATGGTCGACGTCACGCCCAATGTCGTGAAAGCCATAGCGGGCCTCGACGACAAGACCGCCAACACCGCTCGAAAGAAAATTCTGACGGAACTCGAACAATCCTGCGAACAGGCAAGCGCCAAGTCGAAGCCGGGCAAGCTCAAATGCCAGGCCGTCACGCTGTACGACGGTGGGCAATATTTCATCTACAAGTACAAACGATACGATGACGTGCGGTTGGTGTTCGCCCCGGAGGCCGATATCGCGGCGTTCGGCGGCGATCCCGATAACTTCCAGTTCCCGAGGTGGTCGCTCGATTTCTCGATGTTGCGCGCGTACGAACATGGCAAGCCCGCGAAGACCCCGAACCACCTAAAGATCGATTTTGCCGGGCCGCGAGCCGATGAGGTGGTGTTCGTCTCGGGGCATCCCGGAACGACGCAGCGCCTGGAGACCCGCGCCCAACTGGAATTCGAGCGCGACATGTCCCTGCCGAACTCCCTGCTGCGCTCCGCCGAACTGCGCGGCCGCTACATTCAGTTCGGCCGCACCAAACCCGCCGACGAGCAACTCGTGGAGGCCCCGCTCAACAACCTGGAGAACGGCATCAAGGTGCGGCGCAAACTGCTCGACGCATTGCATGATGATGCGTTGATGGCACGCAAAGCCGACGACGAGAAGGCCCTGCGCGCCATCGTACAAACCGCCGGGCCGGATCCCTGGGCGCAGATCGAGGCGGCATCCGGGCGCGAAAGGGCAATATACCTCCCGTACACCTTCATCGAAGGCGCGACCGGTTTCAACAGCATCCTGTTCCGTTTCGCACGACTGCTGGTGCGGGGCGCCGAAGAGAGGACGAAACCCAACACTGCGCGGCTTCGCGAGTACACGGAGACCGCACTCCCGCGCATCGAGCAGCAATTGTCGGCCCGCATTCCGGTGTACGCGGAAGTGGAAGTCCTCACGCTGTCCTTCTCTTTGGAGCGCATGCGCGAATGGCTCGGCCCGGATCACCCCCTGGTTCGCCGCCTGTTGTCCAACGACTCGCCCGACAGTCTTGCCACCCGTCTCGTCGCCGAAACCAAACTCGACGACCCCATGGTGCGCAAGCAGCTCTGGGACGGCGGCAAGGCGGCCGTCGACGCCTCGCGCGATCCGATGATCGAACTCGCCCGCTCGCTGGACACCGAATCGCGCGCCATACGCAAGCAATTCGATGACGAGGTCGAAGCGCCGGTCTCGGCCGCCTCGGAGAGGATCGCGGCGGAACGCTTCAAGGCGTACGGAACCCACGTGTATCCGGATGCCACATTCACGCTGCGCCTGAACTACGGGACGGTGCAGGGTTGGGTCGAAAATGGCACTCCGATTGCGCCGTTCACCCATCTCGACCGTGCGTTCGAACGCGCGACCGGAGTCTCGCCCTTCAAGATTCCCGACAGCTGGATGAAGGTCAAGAGCCAGCTCGACATGCAAACCCCGTTTTGCATCTCGACCACCAGCGACATCGTCGGCGGAAACTCGGGCAGCCCGCTCATCAATGCCCAGGGCCGGATCGTCGGACTCATGTTCGACGGCAACATCCATTCGATTTCAGGCGACTATTGGTTCGATGCGGCCAAGAATCGCGCCATCGCGCTGCATCCCGCAATCATCCACGAGGCGCTCGCCAAGGTGTACGGCGCAAAGGCTCTGCTCGCGGAGTTGAGCGACTAGACCTCCAACCCCGCCTGAAGTCCGTCGAAGACGGCCTCCTCGGCGGTCCGGGGCGATGCGGCATCGCCGATGATGCGCACATCGAACGAATCACCCTCGAGCGCGTCGGCAAGCTCCGTGACGGGCGTATGTCCCGTGCACAGCACGAGCGTGTCGACCGACTCCACGATCACCGCTTCTCCGCTGGTGATGTGCTGCAGATACACGGAATCCGAATCGCTGCCGAACAGCCGCATGTACGGCATGACGGTCACTCCCAACTTATGCAGCGATGCGACGGCGGCATCGCGCACATACAGCGGCAGCGTCTCGCCCACGGTCACGCCGCTCACCGCCAAGCGCACCGCTCGGCCGCTGAGCGCCAGTCGTTCCGCGATGCCGATGCCGATCCAATCCGCGCGCCAATCGATCACCACCACGGAATCCCCCGGTGTCGCGGTGTCCATCAACACCTGCCACGCATCGAGGATTTGCAGGTCGCCTTCGCTGGCGAACCGCGGCCGATAGGGCACGGCGCCGGTGGCAATCACCACCACGTCGGGCGCCTCGCGGACGACCATGGCCCGATCGACCACCGTGCCCGCATGAGTCGACACCGCGGCCGTCGACATTTCACGCATCAAGTTGGTCACCAATCCGCCGAATTCCGCGCGCCCCGGCAGCAACTGCGCCAGCAGCGCCTGGCCGCCGAGTCGCCGCTGCCCCTCGTACAACGACACGTCGTGGCCCCGCTGGGCGGCGATGACCGCAGCCTTCATGCCGGCCGGCCCTCCGCCCACGATCATCACCTTGCGACGCGCCGCGGCCGGCGTCCGCACCCCATAGCGCAGCTCGCGTCCGCTCACCGGGTTCTGAATGCACGAAATCGGGTACCCCTTGTGAAAATGACCGATGCAGGCCTGGTTGCACGCGATACACGCGCGAATGTCTTCGACGGCGCCGGCCGCCGTCTTGTTCGGCAGCTCGGGATCGCAGATCAGCGCGCGCGTCATGCCGCAGACGTCGGCCTGTCCCGACGCGAGGATCGCCTCCGCGTCCTGCGGCTGATTGATCCTCCCGGCCACGAACACCGGTATGCGCACCCGCTGCCGGAGGGTCCCTGCATAGGGAGCCACATAGGAATGGGTGAATGACATGGGCGGCGCGATGTGAATGGCCCCGCCCAGACTCGCCGAGTTGCCCAACGTGACGTTCACGTAGTCGATGCTGTGCGCAATGCGCGCAACCGCCTCCACGCTCTCGTCCTGCGACAGCCCCTGCTCGTCGGCCTCCGTGCCCGAGATGCGCAATCCCACCACGAACCGGTCGCTGACTTTCCCGCGGATATCCGCAAGCACTTCGCGCAGGAATCGCGACCGTCCGTCCAGATCACCGCCGTAAGCGTCGTCGCGAAGATTCACCCGCGGGTTCAGGAATTGCGAGGGCAGATAGCCGTGGCTCGCCACGATCTCGACGCCATCCAACCCCGCCGTTTCCATGCGCCGCGCCGCGTCGCCGTAACCGCTGACGATGGCGCGGATCATTGGCGGCTTGAGCGCCCGCGGCATGACGTGGAAGCGCTCGTTCGGCACGCTCGAGGGCGCGTAGGCCACGCTCAGAAGGCCGCCATCCGCCTCCGCGATCTCGCGGCCCGGGTGAAACAGCTGCGCAAACAACACGGTGTCGAAGCGGTGCACCGCCTCGGCCATGCGGCGATATCCCGGGATGGAAGAGTCGGAGGTCGCCATCAGCACATGATTGGTGTAGCGCGCGGTCTCATGCACGCCGGATACCTGCAGCACGATCAAGCCCACGCCACCGCGGGCCCGTGCCTCCTGATACGCCACCAAGGCCTCGTTGACGGTTCCGTCCACCGGCAACGTGGTGTCGTGGCCGGTGGACATGATGCGGTTTTTGAGCGTGCAGCCGCGGATCGTCAACGGTTCGAACAGATGCGGAAATGCCGGATTCGATCGATCGAGCATCCGTACGCTACCCAGCCGGCCGACGGTTACCCGCCGACCGCATCGCGTTGCTCGTTCCGGCCAATGTCGCTGAGCGCCGCCAGGGTCCGACGGGTGCGACGCAAGTCGTCGAGCCCGACACGAGCGATGAGCGCCGCATCGATTCTCTCACGAGCGGCCGCCTGTGCCGATGCCGCCTCCCGCCCGCGACTGGTCAGCGTCACGGTGAGCTTGCGCCGATCTGCGGGGTCCACCATGCTTTCCAGATAGCCACGAAGCACCAACGTGCCGACCAATTGGCCTGCCGCCTGCTTGGAGACGCCGAGTTCCTTGACCAGCACGCCGAGCGGCGCATTGCCGGCCCCCAAGGCCAGGCCACCCATGATGTAAAGACCATTCTTTGGGATGTCGCCGAATCCGGCTTCCGACAGCGCCTGCCGCATCGCATGACCGTAGGTGCTGCGCGCGTGGCGCAGCAGCGCGGGAATCACGACGTTCTCGTACCATGGCAACTTGCCTCTCATATCGGATGATTACTATAAATATTATTTATAGTCAAGAATCAGTACTATTGAGGGTGCCGGCTCATCTGCGCGGCAGCGGGTCGTCGCCCCCGGGCCCAGCCACCGCCCCGCTCCGGGCTCCGGGCCCCGGCCCCAAGTCACGGGCAGCGTGCCGCGGCCCGCAGGCCAAAGCTGCTAGAATCGCGGGCCGCCCAGCAACCCCCGTATGCCAAAAGCGCGCGTGTTGCCGCCTGCCGTAGTGAGTTCGATCTCATGACATTTACCGATCTGCCGCTGCCAGCCGAACTCATCGCCGCCTTGGCAAAACAGCAGATCAGCGATCCGACCCCCATCCAGATCGCGGCGATCCCGGTGTTGATCGCCGGGCAGGACGCGTATTTAAAGGCGGAGACGGGCACCGGCAAAACGCTGGCCTATCTGCTGCCCCTCTTCGCGCGCATCGATCCTGCGCAAGCAGCGACCCAGGTCGTGATCGTCGCGCCGACGCACGAATTGGCCATCCAGATCCATCGTCAATCCTGCGAGCTGGCGCAGAATGCAGGGCTCGCCATCCGCTCGGTGCTGCTGATCGGCGGCACGGCCACCGATCGCCAGATCGACAAGCTCAAAGCCAAGCCGCACGTCGTGGTGGGCTCGCCGGGGCGCATCGTGGAACTGATCGAGCGTGGCAAGCTGAAGACGCCCCACATCCGCAGCATCGTCATCGACGAGGCGGACCGCCTGCTGCACGACGAGAGTCTGCATTGGATTCAGAAAATCGTCGGCGCGGCGCCGCCGGCCCGACAGCTGATTTTCGCATCCGCAACGATCGACTCGCAGTCACGTCAGGTGTTGGAGACCCTTTCGCCCAACGCCGCAAGGCTTTCTCCGGGCGCGGCGAAGGTCAACGAAAACATCGAACATCTGTATGTGGTTTGCGAGGATCGGGACAAGCCGGACGTGTTGCGCAAACTGCTGCACGCGTACGAAGTACCACGCTCGATCGTATTCGTCCATCGCAACGATGTCGCGGAAGAGGTCGCCGTCAAGCTCGCACACCACAAGTTGGTTGTTGCAGACCTCAATGCCGAGCTCACCAAGATGGACCGCAAGCAAGCGATGGATGGGATTCGCAATGGCGCCATCCGCATCATGATTGCCTCCGACCTGGCCGCCCGCGGCCTCAACATCCCCGGGATCACCCACGTCTTCAATCTCGACGTGCCGACGATGAGCAAGGCGTATCTGCACAGGGTCGGCCGCACGGCGCGCGCCGGCGCGAAGGGAACGGCGGTGTCCCTGGTCACGGAAATCGAGGCCCGCCTCGTTCGCCGTTACGAGCAAGAGCTTGGCATCTCCATGCAATGCATACGAGTGCGCGATGGCCGCATCATGGCCGCTGGTCCGGACTCGATCTGGAACCCCCGATGACCATGCCCGGCGCTGGCGCTGCAGCCACGCGCCAAGCGCTTCGATCTGCTGCGGCTGGAACCGCGCGGCGATCTGCGACTCCCGTTCACAGCATCGCCGGCCGGAATAGCGACCGGCGGATGATGATTTTTCCGGCCACCATGAACACATCGTCGTCGGTGTAATGCAGCGTCTCAGGATGCTTGGGCGACGCCGCGACTAGACAAGCTTGTACGATATATCGTACCATTAAGTTGTACTGTTTTTTGTACAAGTTTGCCGTTCGAGGTCCACCGCCATGCGCGTAGTTTCGTTCTCCGATGCCCGCAGCAGTCTCAAAAAAGTTATTGATCAAGTCGTCGACGACGCCGATGTCACCGTCATATCCCGCCGCGATGCGCCCGATGCCGTACTGATGTCACTGGACACGTTCAACAGCTGGATGGAGACCGTGCACTTGCTGAAAACGCCGGCGAACGCCGCGCATCTCGACAAATCCATTCAACAGCTGCGCAAGGGCATAAAAAAGGCGAGGCATCTCGTTGACCCTTGATCGTCTGATTTGGACACCTGCCGCCTGCGAGGATTACCTGTACTGGCAGGGTCAGGACCGGAAAATGCTCAAAAGGATCAATGCGCTGATTCAAGACGCGATGCGCCATCCGTTCGAGGGGATCGGCAAGCCCGAAGCGTTGCGCGAGAACCTCTCGGGCTTCTGGTCGAGGCGTATCGATGACACGCACCGGCTTGTATACGCAGTGGAAAAAGACGACATGGCAATCATTGCCTGCCGGTACCACTACGATTGAGGTGATCCATTTTGATGATTCGATTTTTCGGATCGCATGAGGAATACGACGGGGTTGTTGCGGAGACAGTGTGATGAAAACGACATTGATTGTGATTCAAAATGAAGCGGACCATGCTGAGGCCAAAAGGCTGATCGAGGGGCTGATGGAATCGAACGACTCTCAGGACCGGGCACGGATGGTAGCTCAGGCTCGCTTGGTCGAGGCTTACGAGCGCACGCAGTGGCCGCGTACGGCGCCGACACTTCCAGTTCTTCTCGCCTACTTAATGGATCAGCATAGCCTTTCGCGCGCCGATCTAGTGCCGTTACTTGGTACCGCCAGCCGCGTGAGCGAGGTCTTGAGCGGAAAGCGGGACTTGAGCATGACAATGGTGCGCCGACTCCGCGAGCGCTTTCACATCTCAGCAGATCTTCTGATTTCGCGAGGCCGGGCGAGCAACAAAGTCGCCGCGTAGGCACATCGACCTTCCCAGACCATCCCGGATGGCCAAGGTCACTCCCACTCAATCGTCTCCTGCACCTATAAACACCTGAAATTAAGTTGTCCGTCCACACGAACCTTCAGTTCACGACCGTTCCGTTCGAATTCCCATGCCCACAATCCCCCGTGTGTAGGCAGGCGCAAGTTGATACACGAATGTGCAATAAGGTCCTGCGGTGACTTTGGAGCGGGATGCTTGGCGAAATAACCCTTCGTTCCGACCACGGCAAAGCGAACATCGGGCCAATCCGCACGGACACCATATCCTTGGCAACCTGCTCGCCCAAGCGAACGCCGGCGTCGAAGCGCTGAGCGGCAATATCAATGAGCCCGCCCTCCATATTGATCTCGACCTTGACATCGGGCGCTAGTGCCGGCAAATTTAAGATGGGATCTCGTGTGGGTGTCGGCTGCATGGTCAATTCTTGCAGACACTGCGCCGAGTGTGTGGCCGGGTTCGAACAGTTTTGCGAAAACGGCAACACCCAAACCTATGCCTCAAAGGACCACGATGGTTCCATTACGCAGGGTGGCTATTCGACGTTCGTCGTGGTGGACGAGGATTTCGTCATCGCGGTCCCCGAGTCCATTGACCTAGCAGAAGCAGGTCCGATGATGTGCGCCGGCATCACGGTCTACTCCCCTTTGCGGCGCTGGAATATAGGTCCGGGTAAAACTATTGCAGTGTCTGGATTAGGTGGCCTCGGTCACATGGCGGTCATGATTGCCACCGCCATGGGAGCGGACGTCACTGTCATCACCAGTTCGCCCGGTAAAGCGCCGGACGCACGACGCTTCGGGGCAAAAAACGTCATCGTCAGCGATGCGTCTACGGATTGGAAGAAGCACACGCGCTCATTCGACTTCATACTAGATACGGTCCCCTATCGCTACAACATTGATCCGATCATTCCTATGCTGAAGCGCGATGCCACTCTGTGCCGAGTCGGCGTTGGCAAGCTGGTGGACCCAAACGAATTTGGACAAATGGTCCTCGTTGGCGCGCGAAATGCGATTGCCGGATCCAACACCGGTGGCATCCGCGAAACGCAAGAGATGATTGATTTCTGCGCTCTGCACAAGATCAAACCGGAAATTGCCAAGATTCCGATGAGTGGTATCTACGACGCATGGTCAAAAGTGGTCGCCAAGCAGGCACGCTATCGGTTTGTCGTCGATCTGAACGCTTAGCGTAGTCCGGGAGCTGCAGCCATGTACGCGGTTGGATTGAACAACTACGGTGGGCCAGAAGTGCTGCACCTGGTGGAGTTTCCGGATCCGCATCCAGAGCCGGGACAGGTGCGCATGCGAGTGCGATCAGCCGGCATCAATCCAGTCGATGTCATGGTGCGCGATGGATCGCTCGCAGAGTTTTTTGCAGGACTTCAGCCGCCATTCGTTCCCGGCATGGACATTAGCGGCACCATCGACGAGGTGGGTGAGGGACACAACCACGATTTCGGACTCGCCGTTGGCCAGAAAGTGGTCGGCGTGGTCAACAATCGCGGCAGCTACGGTGGCTATAGCCAGTACGTGTGCCTACCTGCAGCTTCAGTGATTCCCGTTCCGGCGGACGCCACATTTCCTGCCGCCGCGTCTTTCCTGATGAACGCGCTCACCGCCCGCAATGCCCTCGATACATTGCGTTTGCCACCGGGCTCGACCCTGCTTGTCACCGGGGCGGCCGGCGCTGTGGGCGCCTACACCGTCGCCCTGGCAAACCATGAAGGGCTGCGGGTTGTGGCGCTTGCCGAGCTGAAGGACGAGGTCTTTCTGCGTGCTGTTGGTGCGACGGAGGTCATCGCACGCGGGGACGATGTTGCCAGACGGGTACGGCGCTCCTTCGCGGCTGGTGTCGATGGCGTCGTGGACACCGCAGGCCTGCGCGGGCAGATTGTTCCAGCTGTCCGTGACCGCGGCACGGTCATCATCTTGCGTTCTTGGAAGAACGACGGCCTCGAACGCGGCATCCAAGCGGTGTTCGTCAACGTGCGCGATCGCGTTACCGACCATACCGCAATCGCTCGCCTGGGCCAGCAGGTCTCCGACGGACTTCTTTCTATGCGGGTCGCCGCAATATTTCCGGCGGCGGATGCTGCGGCGGCGCACCGGGAACTCGCCAAAGGCGGCCTGCGTGGACGGATCATTCTCAATTTCGATGGATTGGAGGAGTAATACAATGGAACTCAAGCGTGCGGGGTCCGTGCCATCCCAGCGAGGTCTGGAGCAGTATTTCACAGGCGTAGTGCGGATCGATCCGCTCCACAGCGCACCCGCCCCGGCGCGGGTGGCCTGCGCCAGCGTCACCTTTGAGCCCGGCGCCCGAAGTGCCTGGCACATTCATCCCTTAGGTCAGATCTTGGTGGTGACATCCGGCTGTGGCTGGACCCAGTGCGATGGCGAGCCGATCGTCGAAATTAGAGCGGGCGATGTCATTTGGTGTCCCCCGGGGCACAAACATTGGCACGGGGCAACGCCAACCACGGCTATGACCCACATCGCGATCCAGGAGGCCCTGGATGGCGTCGCGGTCGTCTGGATGGAGAAGGTGACTGATGGTGAATATCTTGCGGGACCGAAAGGAGGCTCCCATGTCTGAGCAACCCTCACCCGCCCGTCAGGCGTTTGGCGACATCGCACCTGCGCTGGCGACCTATACCGACGACGTCCTTTTCGGCGATGTTTGGACGCGACCGGAGCTGTCACCCCGTGATCGAAGCCTGATCACAGTGGCAAGCCTCGTCGCTCTCTATCGCGTGAACGAGTTGCCATTCCACCTGAAAAAGGCGCTGGAGAACGGCGTCAGCCGCGACGAACTCATAGAATTGATCACCCACCTGGCGTTCTCTTCCGGCTGGCCCACGGCTAATACGGCGCTCCCAATCGCGCGCCGTGTATTCGAGGAAGCCGACCTCTCAGCGAAACACCGAGGATGAAGCCTTACGTCATCTGCCACATGGCCTCCAGCATCGATGGCCGAATCGTCACCAGTCGCTGGCGCCCTGAAGGGCACGACCCCGGTCCGTCCTATGAGCGTCTCCACACCACGTTTGACGCAGACGCCTGGCTGATCGGCCGGATCACGGGACAGGATTACGCCAAAATGGATCGCTATCCCGACACATCAAACCAGACCTTCCCGCGCGAAGCCTGGTTTGCCAGACGGGAAGCTGAAGCATTCGCCATCGTTCTCGACAAGGACGGTCGGATCGCCTGGGGGCGCTCCGATATCGGTGGCGACCCGCTTGTTGTTGTGCTGTGCGACCACGTTTCCGACGCGCACCTGGCCGGACTGAGGGCTGACGGCGTTTCCTACATTTTCGCCGGGAAAGCAAAACTCGACCTTGCCTTGGCGCTTGAGATACTCAACGGTGCATTGGGGATCAAGCGACTCCTTCTCGAAGGCGGCGGAGGCGTGAATGGCGCGTTCCTCCGGGCCGGCCTGATCGATCAGATCAGCCTACTCGTAAGCCCGGTCGTCGATGGTTCTCAGGGCGCTCCCGGCGTTTTCGACTCCGGCCCAAGCGACGGCGGCCGAGCAGAAGTGATCCGCGACATTGAACTTGAGCGAAGCGAGCAACTCGAGAACGGGGTCGTGTGGCTCAGTTATCAGGTCCGAAACCGGCCGACCCTGAAACATCGCACATAGCTCCACAACAACCATGCGTGCGGGTACTGCCACGTCCGACCAATGTCATTACGATGCCGGTGGCGACACGGTTAACGCACTCACAATCTAACGTCCCGGAATGGCCATGCCGCGCAACGTCATTTCCGTGTCTGTCGCAAGTACGTGCGCATGGAACTGCCCTGCTTTCCAATATCGAGGATTGGTGGCAAGCGTGGCGCACTGGACCACCCAGCCAGGTCGACCGCGCGCGCTGCGTACCAGGGTACGGCGCGTGGACGGCGCCAAGGGCGGAAGTTCCGGCGCTACCCACAACTGATTGAGGAGTCTCGTGAGTAGTCGGGGGTCCACGGGCGGAATCCGCAGGCTCGCGCACCCGATCTTCAGTCCCCGCAGCCACTCACGTTCCCTGGGCGAATCGACATCGACGGCGAGAACGACGCCCACCACTCCACCGCGGAGCCGCCGCAACCATCCCTTCATCGCCGCAGGAACCTTGGTCACGTGGTCGAGGAGCAAACAGCCGGGATCCGCGTCCGCTGCCCACCACAGCCGCGACCGCGCCGTGCGGCGCTTGACCCCTTGGGTGGGAACCTCGGCATACGCTCCCGCCAGCGTCTGCGTGATGTCGTCGAGGTGACTTGTGGTCACGCTATACGCGTGGTGCACATCCCTAAGCTCGCGCTCGACGGCCTGCAGAAGTGTCGTTTTGCCACTGCCGCGCGGTCCCCACGTGGCTATGTGCCGCCCTCGCCGCAGGTCCGTTGCCAATACTTGCGCCAGTGCCTGAAAAGCGTGCTCAATGTCCGCGGAAAAGGCCGCTGCTGGGAAAGATGCCCGGTCAGCGACGCGGCAAGCCGATTCAAGCGGCGTCATGCGCCGGGATAGCAGCGCCCGCAGGTCGCCGGCGCACGAATGCATTGCGACCCGCATAGGTCGCAGATTTTCCGAGCAATTCTTCGATGCGCATCAACTGGTTGTATTTTTCGACTCGTTCACCACGACACGGCGCGCCGGTCTTGAGATGCCCGGTGTCGAGCGCCACGGTGAGATCGGCGATGAACGGATCCACCGTCTCGCCGCTTCGATGAGACACCATCGCGCCCCACCCCGCGTCATAGGCCAGATGGACCGCCGCGACGGTCTCCGTGAGCGTGCCGATCTGGTTGAGCTTGATGAGGACCGCGTTCGCCGCATTCTCGGCGATGCCTCGTGCAATTCGGGATACGTTCGTGACAAACAGGTCATCACCCACCAATTCGATCTGATCGCCCAGTTCGCGGTTGAGGATTTTCCATCCATCCCAGTCGTCCTCCGCAAGACCATCCTCGAGCACGGCAATCGGGTATCGGCGTACCCAGTCGGCGTAGAGCGCCACCATCTCGTGCGAGCCGATGATGCGGCCCTCGGTACGCAATTGATACAGTCCATTCTCGAAAAATCCGCTGGACGCCGGGTCGAGAGCAATGACGACGTCATCGCCGGGTCGATACCCCGCCCCTTCGATGGCGCGCAAGATCAAATCAATGGCATCAGAGTTGCGTTTCAAGACGGGTGCAAAGCCTCCCTCATCGCCGACACCGGTCGAGAGTCCCGCGTCCTTGAGCACTTTTTTGAGCTGATGATAAATTTCCGCTCCCCAGCGCAAGGCCTCGGCAAAATTGGGCGCTCCGACTGGCGCAATCATGAACTCTTGGAAGTCGGTGCCCTGCCAATTGGCATGCGCACCCCCATTGAGAATATTGAACATGGGGACCGGCAAACGGTTCGCTGCGGCTCCACCCAAATAGCGGAACAGCGGAAGTCCGCTGGCGACGGCCGCTGCGCGCGCGACCGCCAGGCTCACGCCCAATATGGCGTTGGCGCCAAGCTTCGCCTTGTTTCCCGTCCCGTCGGCAGCAATCAACGCGCGATCAATGAGCCCTTGATCGAGCGCATCGAGGCCTTGGGTAGCCGCGGCGAGGGCGCCGTTCACGTGGGAGACTGCTTGTCTCACCCCTTTGCCCCCGTATCGGTGCGGATCCTGGTCCCGCAGCTCGACGGCTTCGTGAACCCCGGTGGAAGCGCCAGAGGGAACGGCGGCGCGGCCTGGGGCGCCGCCACTCAAGGTGACGTCAACCTCGACGGTGGGATTGCCGCGCGAATCGAGTATCTCGCGGGCATGAATCGTCTGTATCCGGCTATCCATTCTTCTGCTTTCCCAACTGGCCGTATTCAATAGGGGTCTTGATGTAAAAGATCTTGGTGTCCATCGCTTCGATTCTCTCGAACAGGCGATCAGCCTGTTCCTCGCTAACTGCCATGACCACTTCCATCGGTTGATCGGCGAGCTCGAAAAACCGCGCGGAATGCCGGCGGCCGTCGGCGCCAAAGCTCTCGACTCCGGAGAAAACGGTGCACCCGGTAATCCCCAACTCCTTGGCAAGATGCAGAAGCCATTCCGTTGCTTGTTTGTGCTCAATACGGCGATTTTGCTCCGCCAGCAAACTGATCTGATAGCCTCTCATGTCATTCTCCTAAATCAGGGTGCGGATGAGGCGCACGGTACCGACTCCGCAGAGCGTCATCACGATACTGCCGAGAACGTGTGCCGCGACCGTTGAGATTGCCCATACTCCGCGCCCCTCCAGGATGGCGGTCACCACTTCGGCGGAGAAGGTCGAAAACGTCGTAAGTCCGCCCAAGAATCCGGTGACCGTCAGCAATCGCCATTGAGGAGACAGTGCGGGAAAGGTCAAGAACACCGCGATCGCGATACCAATCAAGTATGCGCCCAAAATGTTCGCCACCAGCGTGCCGGGCGGGAGCTGCGGAAAGGTTGAGTTCAGGCGATTCGCCAAGTACCAGCGTAGGAGCGCGCCGAGTGAGGCGCCAGTGGCAATGGCAACGATGGAAATCACCATGGATTGGTTTCCCTTGGATTTGGAATGCCCACGCGAGGAGGCCGTAGTAAGCGTAACGCCGGGATTGTCGTCTCCCGGACTCAGCTCGCCGGTTGGAGGATCCGGGGTCTTCATGACATCAGGCTCGGACTTCGACGCCCATTACATTGGGAGGCTTCCGTACATCGCAAGTCGCGGGAAATGACGTTGAATCAACCATCGCTTTTAAACCCCAAGTGAACTGAATCAGCCTGGGAAGCAGCGCGGTAGTGACGAACGTAAAAACCTACCGCCCTGGATCCCCGGGCATGGTAGGCATCATCAGCCCAT
>PLUE01000034.1 GCA_003164785.1 Gammaproteobacteria bacterium
GTCCGCTTGGAGGAGCAGCACTCAGGTGAATCCTTGCGGCCGCTGCAAGAGTTTTTGGCCGACACTCGTGGTGAGCCGGCCCAATGAGTCAAGCATCTCTCAACTTGTTCTGGGTGTTCGCGTGAATGCGCCGCTGCGCGGCTTACGCGTGGTGGAATTCGAGGGACTGGGGCCTGGGCCACTGGTCGGCCGATTGCTCGCCGATATGGGCGCCGAAGTCACACTGATTCGGCGCCCGCAAAGCGGCGCTGTTGCGAATCAGTTTGACGGTGGCGACAGGGACGTACTCCGCCACGGTAAGATCGGCGTCGCACTGAACCTCAAGCAACCGTCGGACGTGGCCAAGGCACTTGACTATGTGGCCTCGTCCGACGCGTTGATCGAGGGAAACCGCCCGGGCGTGATGGAACGCCTCGGTTTGGGACCCGCTCAATGTGCGGCGCGAAACCCGAAGCTCGTGTACGGGCGCATGACGGGGTGGGGTCAGAACGGACCGCTGGCTCAAGCGGCCGGGCATGATCTGAACTATGTGGCGTTATCGGGGTTGCTGTCGCTCTCGGCGCATCGTGGCGAGCGCCCCATCATACCGCCGACGGTGCTGGGCGACGCCTCGGGTGCTCTGGGGCTGGCATTCGGTATCGTCTGTGCGTTGTTCGATGTCCGCCGCACGGGGCATGGCCGCGTGGTCGACGCCGCCATCGTCGATGTCATGGGCATGCTAGGGACGATCGCGATGTGGGTGCGCGCGAGTGGGCACCTGGATGGCCCCGGCCCGAGCGTGTTTTACGATTCACCATTTTACGACGTATACGCATGCGCCGATGGGCGGTATATCTCGGTAGCCGCGCTGGAGCCGCAATTCTATGCGCTGCTGATCAAGGCGCTCGGCTTCAATGACGTGGATCTGAATGCTCAAAACGACGAGAGCGCGTGGCCCGCGCTCAAGTCGCGGTTCAAGGAGACCTTCGCCTCGCGGCCGTCCGCTCATTGGCGGGAAGTCCTCGAGGGTACGGATGCATGTTTTGCTCCGGTCCTCAGTGTGAGTGAGGCGGTCAATCATCCGCACAACGTGGCACGTGAGATATTCCGGGTCGATGACGGGGGCACGGTCACCGTCAAAGTGGCGCCGCGATTTTTGCCCCTCGGCGAGCCCTGAAAATACTGTGGCCACTTTTGTACCGGCAAAAACAGATTTGCCCGTCATTTCCCTGACGTAGACGGCAACCGTCGCCCGCAAGATATTGGGTGTTCGTTCGTGATCTCTGCGCGTACCGTCAAGGCCGAGGCGGGAAGTTTCGGTCGCAGCCAGCGATCGAATGGCTCGGGCGGCGCGTCGGAACCTGCGCTGAGAAGATCGCGGTCAACGGGGCGGCCGCCGTCACGCGGCACGGACACACGATGCTGCAACTGCAGGGCAGAACCGCAAGCTGATCCACCGTGCGGTGCCGTCAAGCCTGCGCCTACACATGCCGTAGCGGAGCCAAGGGTGCCCGATCTTGTGAAAATGGCGCTTCCAGCTAAGCCGGCGACGCAAACCCATCACCCGAGCCCCGCGTCAGCGACCATACTCTGCCGAGCAACGGGAGAAATCGATGGGTGATGCTTCTGACGGCGCCGACGGCGCAGTATTGCAGGCCGGGCATGGGCGCCGCCCCAGTGGCAGAGACGCGAAACGCGCGGCTCGAACAGCCCGCGCAGCGGCATCGATTCCCTACATCACGCGCAAGATCCCCTACTACGAGGTCCTGAGCGAAGAAGGGCTGTCGCTGCTCGAGCACAATGCGGACACCATTCTCGAGGATATCGGCATTGATTTCCGCGACGACCCCGAAGCGCTCGAGATCTGGCGTGAAGCCGGCGCCGACGTCAGGGGCGAGCGTGTGCATTTTCCCCGCGGCATGTGCCGCCAGCTGGTGCAGCGCTCCGCGCCGCGCGAGTTCACCCAGCATGCCCGCAACCCGGCCCGTAACGTTATCATCGGCGGGAAGAATACGGTGTTCGCCCCGGCCTACGGTTCGCCGTTCGTGCGCAGTCTGGACGAAGGCCGCCGCTATGCGCGGCTCGAGGACTTCCGCAATTTCGTAAAGCTCGCGTACATGGCCGGCTCGTTGCACCATTCCGGCGGCACCATCTGCGAGCCGGTCGATCTGCCCGTCAACAAGCGCCATCTCGACATGGTGTACAGCCACCTCAAATATAGCGATAAGGCCTTCATGGGCTCGGTGACAGCGCCGGATCGTGCGGCGGATTCGGTCGCCATGGCCAATATCACGTTCGGTGAAGAACCCGATCCGCTGACGGGCAGACCCAAAACGAGCCTCATCAATTTGATCAACGTGAATTCCCCCATGACTTACGACGCGACCATGCTCGGCGCCGCCAAGGTCTATGCCCGCGCCAATCAGGCCACCATCATCACGCCTTTCATCCTCGCCGGCGCGATGTCACCGGTGACGGTGGCGGGCACCGTGGCGCAGACGCTGGCGGAGGCGCTCTCGGGGCTGGCGTTCGTGCAGCTGGTCAATCCCGGCGCACCCGTGGTGCTCGGCAGTTTTGCCTCGTCGATCTCGATGCAATCCGGAGCGCCGACTTTCGGCACCCCTGAACCGGCATTGGTGCTGTATGCGATGGCCGCGCTCGCACGCCGTGTGGGAGTGCCTTTCCGTTCCGGGGGCAGTCTGTGTGCCTCGAAGATCCCCGATGCGCAGGCTGCATACGAGTCGGCCGACACGTTGCTCCCGACCTGCCTCGCGGGGGTGAATTTCGTGCTTCATGCGGCGGGCTGGCTCGAGGGCGGCCTGACCATGGGCTACGAGAAATTCATGATGGACGTGGACCAGACGGGCATGATGCACACGCTGCTCGCGGGCGTCGACCTGTCGTCGAACGGCCAGGCCATCGACGCCATCAAGGAAGTCGGGCCCGGCAAGCATTTCCTGGGATGCGCTCATACCCAGGCGAACTTCGAGAATGCCTTCTACCGTTCGCCGCTCGCCGACAACAACAGCTGCGAGCAATGGGAGGCAGAGGGGTCACCCGACATGACCAAGCGCGCGAACGTGCTGTGGAAGAAGCAACTGGCGCAATACGTGGCGCCGCCGTTGGATCCGGCCATCGACGAGGCGTTGCTGGATTACATCGCGCGCCGCAAGGCGGCCGCACCCGATTCCAATATCTGACAGGTGCCTGCGGACCCTCGGCTAGATCTGCGGCATGGGAGCGCCGGGGGTGCGGCGGCGTCCGCGGGTTTCCGTTTGGCTGACGGATTCCTTGGGCGCGGGCAGGTCGACCGACCGACGCAGGTGCGGGAAGGGGGCGGTCTTGTGCGGCATGGCCATCGCCTCGACGAAGTGCTGCTGGAAGCCTGGCTCGACCGCCGTCTCCACCTTTTCGATTCGTCGGACCAGGCCTTCTATGACGGGTCGCGACGCGGCATCGAGCAGCGCGATGCACGCGCCGGTTCCTGCCGAGTTGCCGGCCGACTGAACCCGGGCCGGATCGCAGTCCGGAATCATGCCGAGGATCGTGGCGTATTTGACGTCGATATGGCTGCCGAAAGCGCCGGCCAGACGGATGCGATCGACCTGTTCGATCCCGAGCCGCTCCATGAGCAGCGCAATGCTGGCGTACAGCGCTGCCTTCGCCAGTTGGATCGCGCGCACGTCCGCCTGCGTGATCTTCATCTCGGTCATGCCTCGATGCAGCACATACGCGAACGTCCTTCCGTTGGCGACGATCCGAGGCGATCGAGCCGCCATCCTGCCGTCGAGCACGCCATCCTGATTGATGATGCCGGCAAGATACATTTCGGCGATGACTTCGATGATCCCGGAACCGCACACGCCGCTGATATCACCGAGCGCTGCCGCCCGCTCGAAGGCGGGATCGTCCGACCATAGGTCGGAGCCGATCACCTTGAAACGCGGTTCGAGGGTCTCGCGGTCTATGCGGACACGCTCGATTGCTCCAGGCGCCGCGCGTTGACCACAACTGATCTGGGCCCCTTCGAAGGCCGGGCCGGTGGGGCTGGAGCACGCGACCAGCCGCCGGTTGTTGCCGAGGACGATTTCCGCGTTCGTGCCGATGTCCACCAACAGGGTCATTTCCGGAAGAAGGTCGGGGCGTTCGGCAAGCACCATGCCCGCGGCATCGGCACCCACATGCCCGGCGATGCAGGGCAGGACGTATACGCGGGCATTGCGATGCAAATTCAGGTCGAGCACGCGGGCCCGCAGCGTCAACGATTGATCCAAGGCGAGGGCAAACGGCGCGCCGCCGAGTTCCACCGGATCGATTCCCAGCAACAGATGGTGCATGATCGGATTGCCGACGATGGTGGCTTCGAGGATGTCATCGCGGGAAACACCCGCCTTGCGCGCGACATCGGTGGCCAGGGCGCACAGCGCTTCGCGCACCGCCGAGGTCATCTGCACGGCACCGCCAGGGTTCATCATCGCGTAGGACACGCGGCTCATCAAATCCTCGCCGAATCGGATCTGCGGATTCATGAGGCCCGCCGAGGCGACCACGTCACCGCTGCGAAGGTCGCACAGATGCGCGGCGATCGTGGTGGATCCGATGTCTAGGGCGAGTCCGTAGGCGAATTCGTGCAGGCCTGGCCATAGGCCGATGATCCGCGTTCCTGCGTGTACCGCCACGGTAACGCGCCAGGATCCGGCACGCAAGGTGGCCTGCAGCCCCTGTAGCACCGATAAATCGCACTTGAGGTCCTCTAGGCTCCATTCCGATGCGAGCGCATCGTACAGCCGGCGCAGGTCGCCCGAAGGATCCTGCATGTCCGGCTGTTCGACCTCGACGTAATGTAGGCGCACGACCGGGTTCAACTCGAGGACGCGCGCACCGGGCTCTTTACGCACCAGCTGTCGGTGGACTTGGCTGCCCGCGGGCACGTCGATGACCACGTCGGCCTCGATTCGCGCCGAACAGGATAGGCGCCTGCCGTCCGCCAACCGGCTGTGTCGCGCAAATAGCAGCTCCTGCTCGCCGGGCGGCGAGAGGCTTGCGCTCGAGGAGGCCATGCCGTGCTTGGCAAATTGGCCGTCCGCGACCAGAACCTGGCACCGTCCACACAGTCCCCGGCCGCCGCATACGGAATCGATGTCCACGCCCAGCATGCGCGCAGCCTGCAGCAACGGAGTACCGACCGGAAAGTGGCCGCGTTTGCCGGACGGTATGAAAACCACGAGCGGAAAGTCGTCTGCCATGCGTCGCTCGACGTGGGACCTAAACGGGCCGCCGCCGGTGTCCGCCTTCCCGGCGGCCGCGCACTGGCTCCGATCCCGCCGCGCCCGGCAATGGCGCCTCGCGGAACCTGCGAATCCAGCGGGCGCAGTCCGGATCATGGCCAAGCATGACATCGGCACCCAAGATGGCCTTGACCACCTCGACATGCAGTGGATTGGTGATGGCGGAGGTCATGCCGGCGCTCATTGCCATCGTCAGAAAGGCGCTGTTGATGCCGTCCCGATTTGGCAGCCCAAAACTGATGTTCGAGGCTCCACACGAGGTGTTGACCTTGAGTTCGGTGCGCAGTCGATGCACCAGTCGCATCACCTGAACACCCGCCTGGTTGACGGCTCCGACGGGCATGACCAGGGGATCGACCACGACGTCGCATGCTGGGATGCCGTAATCGCTGGCGCGCTCGACGATCTTCCTGGCAACGGCGAAGCGCACGTCAGGATCCTGGGAGATTCCGGTCTCGTCGTTCGAGATTGCGATGACGGCGGCGCCATACCTTTTTATGAGCGGCAGCACGGCTTCCAGACGCTCGTCCTCGCCGGTCACCGAATTGACCAGCGCTTTTCCCTTGTATACCGCAAGTCCTGCCGCGAGCGCGGCAACGATGGACGAATCTATCGAGAGCGGCACATCGGTGATGGATTGCACGAGCTGGATCGCACGCGCGAGAATCGCCGGCTCGTCCGCGAGCGGGATTCCCGCGTTCACGTCCAGCATGTGGGCGCCAGCCTCGACTTGCGCGTGCGCATCCGCCTCGACCCGGGTGAAGTCGCCGGCCGCCATCTCGGCGGCAAGGATCTTTCGGCCGGTCGGATTGATGCGCTCGCCTATGATGACGAAAGGTCGATCGAAGCCGATGACGACCTCCCTGGTGGCGGAACTGATCACGGTGTCGGTCATGAGACTGTCCTTTGGGAGGGTGGGGTGGCGAGATCGACGCCATGGGCGCGGTCGATCGCTCTATGAAAGCGTTGCGAGAGTTGCACCTTCGCCGCCGCGCGGCCGCGTTTGACGACGACCTGTGCCGGAATCGCACGCCACGAGATGATGATCAGGGATGCCATTCGACAGGCTCCACGCCGCCGGCGTCGGCCCGCCGGCCCGCCGCGTACATGGCGGTTTCCAGCTTGCCGTAGCCGGTGACGCGATAGTCGAATGCAAGACCCATGCGAGACGCAATCGCACGCGCCTCCTGCTCGCCGCCCGGCGTCGGCGACTGGGCCAGGTAGACGAGCTTGCGGTAGTTGCCGAAATAGCTCGGGAACAGCTCGGGGTGACGATCCAGCGCCAGGCCGCGAATCACCAAGCGCTCGAAATGTCTCAGCAAGAAATCCGTGAGATAGAAGGTGCCTGGTTCTTCCTCCGCCAGATTGGCTAACACCGCCGCGGTGGCGTAGAACTCATAGCAATGTGCGCCCGGGATGCGCTCGACCCCTTCCGCGCGCAGCACGTCATCGAGCAGTCCGCCGGTCCCGCAGTCTCCGTAAGCCACGAAGATCGAACGATATCGCCCGCGCGATGAGCGGATAAGTCCGCGCACCGCGGCCGGAATGCGCTCCGGCCGGTTGTGGAGTTCGGGCGGCAAACAGCGCACATCCATGAGCCGCCAGCCATTCGTGCGCCGTATCGCCGTGATTTCACGCGCCAGGGCACCGCAGGCAATGACCAGCACTCCGGCGCCGTCGGCGGCCTCGATTGGCGCCCCCGTATGCATGGTCCGTTACAGTACCGCCGCCGCGCCTGCGCGCCGCGCGGCGATCAGCCCTTTTGCCGTGTCCACGGCGATCGCGGCATCGCGGCAATAGGCGTCCGCGCCGACGGCCATGCCGAATTCCTCGTTGAGTGGCGCACCACCAACCAGCACGATGTAGTCGTCGCGGATGCCGCGCTGTTTCAAGGCATCGATGACGACCTTCATGTAAGGCATCGTGGTCGTCAGAAGCGCCGACAGACCGAGGATGTCGGGTTTGTGTTTCTCGAGCGCTTCCAGATATTTCTCGACCGGATTGTTGATGCCGATATCGATGACTTCGAACCCGGCGCCCTCGAGCATCATGGACACGAGATTCTTCCCGATGTCGTGGATGTCGCCCTTGACCGTTCCAATGACGACCTTGCCGATGGGCTGGACCCCGGTTTGCGCCAATAATGGCCGTAGGATCTCCATTCCACCCTTCATCGAGTTCGCAGCCAGCAACACTTCGGGCACGAACAATATGCCGTCGCGAAAGTCGACGCCGACGATCTGCATCCCGGCGACCAGCACCTCGTTCAACACGCGCTCCGCCGACCAGCCTCTTGCGAGAAATATCCGCGTGGCGTCCTCGACCTCGCTCTTCAGCCCGTTGTACAAATCGTCGTGGACCTGTTCCGTGAGTTCCTCATCGTTGAGGCTGCCCAGGTCGAATTGCCCGTCGGTCGACTCTGACATCTATGCCTCCAGCGGTTTTATAAGGGGCGCTGCAGTGGGATTCGAAGGACGCCTGCGCTTCATGGTAAATGGCGGCTGTTGCCGGTGGCTGTAGTATTGCGACGGCGGCGTGTTCGGGTGCGACATGATCAACTGACCGGAGGTGCGCCGCCGGCGGCGGTTCTGGCTGCAACGAAATGGTCCAGAGCCTCGACCATCGCCGGATCACGCTGCGGCGCGACATAGCGCTCCAACGTGTTCTGCCAGACCGAGCTGGCCCGTTCTGTCGCCGTCTTCGCGCCGTCGTCGGCCCACGTGCCGTAATTGCGCCAGTCTGAAACCAACGGCGCGTAAAATGCGCTGCGATAGCGTTCCATGGTGTGCGCGCAGCCAAAGAAATGGCCGCCGGCCCCGACTTCGGCGACCGCCTCGAGCGCGAGGTCTGACGGTGCTGCGCCGACCGGCTGGAATATCTCGGCGAACATCTGCAGCATTTCGATGTCGAGAATGAATTTTTCGTATGAGGTCGTCAGGCCGCTTTCGAGCCAGCCGGCCGCGTGCAGCACGAAGTTGCATCCGCCGAACAGGGCGCCCCAGAGACTCATCTGCGATTCGTAGGCGGACTGTGCATCGGCGAGGTTCGAGGCGGTGGCATTCGACGAGCGCCATGGCAGCCCCAGAAAACGCGCCATCTGCCCCGCGCCGAAAGCTGCCTTGACGTATTCGGGCGTGCCGAACGCGGGCGATCCAGATTTCATGTCGACGTTCGAGGTGAAACTGCCGTACACCACGGGTGCGCCCGGCCGCACGATCTGCGAAAGGGTCAGGCCCGCGAGGGTCTCGGCATGTGCCAAGGTCAGTGCGCCGGCGATCGTGACCGGTGCCATCGCACCGGCCAGGGTGAAGGGCGTGATCACGACCACCTGGCCAGCGGTCGCAAAGTCGATGATGCCGTCCGCCATCGGTGAGTCGAGTTGAAGCGGCGAATTCGTGTTGATGATGGTGTAGGTATAAGGCCGGCAGCGGAACTCGTCGCTCGTGATGCCGTGCGCGAGACGTATGAGCTCGAAATTGTCGGCGACCTGCTCGTGACCGCGCGAAAAAATAAACGGTATCTTGTCGCTGAGCATCAATTGCGCCCGCGTGACGTGCAGATGCCGTTCGTTGACGGGAATGTCCTGGGGCTCGGTCGCACCGCCGAGGAAGTGGATGACCTCGAAGCTTTGGCACAGCTTGGTGATGTTGCAGAAATCCTCGAAGGTGCCGGCGCGGCGACCACGTGCGGTGTCCGTGATGTTGGGCGGACCCGATGTCGGTCCGAAGGCGACGCAACGCTCCGACAGCGGCACGTGGCGTTCGCGATCGACGGAGTGCAGCGTGATGTCGCGTGGCGCCGTCGCGAGTGAGGCCATGACCAGCCCGCGGCCCAGACGCACGGTCTGCGTCGCCTCATCCGTGTCGGCGCCGGCAGCGCGATACCGGTCACGGGCGTCCCTCGACAGGATCTTCATCCCCTGGGTTTCGAGCATCAGCAACGCCGACTCGTGGATCGCCGCAACCTGATCGTCCGAGAACACCTTCAGCGGCTCGAACGGATTGCGCAGATGCCGATAGGATCTTGTGCGATCGAATGCGGCGGTGCCGGCATCGGCGCCTGTTGCGCGGCGCCGATGGCGACGGCCGGGCTGGTCAGCGAGCATGGTTCATGATCTTCGGCGATTCTGGATCTGTGCGGTGAGCAGTGATGCTACATTCGGGCAAGCGGGGGTCCGCAGTCCATACGCGTTTGCCGCAGTTGGAAGGCGTCCATGCGCACCTTGATGGCCCGAAGGCGTCGCATTTCCTGTTTGAGCGTGCCGGTGCGATCTTTCAGACGCGTGACCTGGCGCGGCGAGCTTGGCGTCTCTTTGCGATCCCGATGGCTGATGGCCTTGAACTTGCTGCCATCAATCGCCACGGCCGTCTCGGCAAACTTACGAAACAGAACCTCAGCGGTCAGCTTCTCCGACGCCCGATCAAAACCACCCGTACGGCGCGAGCGGTTTAGTCCTGTGGCCGAACGGCGCCGCTTTCAATCTCGTCCAGACGCCGCTCCGACTCTTCGAGCCAGGCCCCCTCGGAATTCGCTTCGCTGGGAGCATCGAGATCGCCAATGAGTCTTCCAAGAAGCTCGTTGCGTTCCTGACGGCTCAATGCCCGGATGTCTTGCTCGATATCGGTCAATGCGCGTGCCATCAATTCGTCCCTTCCTGTCATCTGAGCGCTTGGCGCCTTCTCCGCAGTGCGCAGGGGTGAAAAAGAATCCGCCGTCGTATTGGAGCGGCCAGGTTCCACCCACTACCGTAGCGTACGGAATCTTGCCGGCGCAAGGTTGTTCGGCGGTTTCACCGGACGGCGCGATTGCAGCAGCCAAAGGCCACCGGTGTGGGCATATTGTAGTAACACCCATGAGCGTGGGGTGATTTTCGGGGGCACCGCGTGGATTCGTGTCGTGAAATACTATATATATACAATAGGTTATGGAAAAATTGCGAATCCTCTTTGCGCACCATTAACCTCGTCCAGCGACGTCTAGTTCGTTCGGAAAATCCCTGGATCTGTAGGCTCCCACTTTCCATGTCAGTCGATTCGTGTTGTTCCCCGTCCATTCGGTCAAAGTGACGGGACCAAGACGGGCGTCAGGTCGCCGGGACCATTCGTTTGGAAATATTACTGGTTTTATGGGAATATGGGAACTATGAAAACTACCTTGGAACTTCCCGACGGTCTGATGCATCGCGTGAAACTTCGTGCGGTACATCGAAATCAAAAGCTCAAAGACGCAATTGCGCAACTGCTTGAGCTTGGTATGGCCGCATCGCCGGATACGGAAAAAACGCCGCGGGCGCCCAAACCTGTGCGACTGAAAGGCGGCCGTCTGAATATCGGAGATATCGAAGCGGCGATTGCTGCCGGTCGCGAGTAGCGTGGTACTCGTAGATACCAATGTTCTCGCTTATCTGATGTTGGAGGGTGATCGCACGTCCGCAGCGCAGGAATTGTATGAGCGGGACTCGGACTGGCGCAGCGAGGCGTTCATCATGGTGGAATTTTCGAATGTTCTCACCACCTATGTGCGCACCAAAACGCTCACGCGCGATCAGGGGCTAAAGCTTTTGGTTGGAGCGGAAGAGTTTATGCCGATACTGACCAGTGTGCCGCATGCACGGGCACTGGGGGCAGCAGTGCAATTCGGAATCTCCGCTTACGATGCGCGTTTTATTGCTCTGGCCATGCAAATGAAAGTTAGACTCGTAACCGAAGATGCCAAGCTTCGAGCTGCCGTGCCGTTGTGGACGGCTTCGATCGCAAATGCTATAGCCTGAACCGGTTTCTTTACAAATCCACCAAATGGGAACAATCGAGCACGATCTTCGTAATGCGTGGGTCAGGGGTTCGAATCCTCTTTGCGCACCATTTACACAATCCCACCAACTCCGACAGTCTCCGGTGGCGTCCCGCCACGTTCACGAAACACCTGTATTTCTAGCCTCAAACTCACTTGGCGCTGACCAACGGCGTCAATCGGCGTCCGGACGAATCCGTTGACAGGACGGCGCTCGTGGGGGTGCTTTGGCGGTCTGGAAAGGTCGGTACCCCCAAAATCGCTCACAGGCCGAATCACGCCCGGACGAGCCATCGCAATCGAATCCGACGTCGCAAGGAGCAATGATGCTGCTGACCAAGATTGCTATTCGACAAGCCAAGCCCGCGCCGCGTGCGATCAAACTGTTCGACGGTCCCCGGCGGCCTGTTTTTGCTCGTGCAGCCGACGGGATCTCGATATTGGCGTTTCAAGTACCGTATCAACGGCAAGGAGAAAATGCTCGCGCTGGGGGTCTATCCCGTCGTTCCATTGAAGCTTGCCCGCGAGCGTCGTGCGGACGCGCGCCGCCTCGTCAGCGGGGTCGATCCCAGCGCGAAGCGGCAAGCAGAGAAGATTTCGAGATCCGATACTTTCGAGGCTATCGCGCGTGAGTGGCTTGCGCTGCAAGAACATCAGCTGAGTACGTCGACCCTCGACAAAGTCAAAGGGACGTTCGAGACATTGATTTTCATGCGACTCGGCGATCGACCCATCACGACCATCAAGGCATCCGATCTGCTCGCGACGCTGCGCAAAATCGAAGAGCGCGGAACGTACGAAACGACGCATCGCGCCAAACATCGGAGTGGCAGATCTTTCGTTATGCAATCGCGACACGCCGCGCGGAGCACGACGTGCCGGCCGATCGGCGCGGCGCTGGCGCCAGTCGTGAGCACGAACCGGGCGGCGCTCACCGATCCGGTTCGTGTGGGGGAGTTGCTGCGCGCAATCGATGGCTACCGCGGTGCGTCGACGACCGCCTACTCCCTAGTTCCTGCATCATCTGCGCTCCCGCCGGTAGTTGCCCTTCATATCTTGTTGGCAACCAAGCAAAGTGGCGACCGGATAATCGTCGCCGCCTTCGTGCGAGCTGTTGGAATAGCTTACAATCTCCGCATGGTCAGAGAATCATTGCTCATTGAATGGAGGAAGTCCCGTGTCCACTGCTGTTAGACAAGAAGTTCAGGGCGCTCGTGCACAAATCGAGCGGGTTTTTGCTCTACAGCAAACTCACCAATGGGACGTCAAGGCCACCACCGCCGAGCAACGGAAGGAAAAACTGAGGAAGTTGAAGTCGGCCGTCGAGGCCCACGGCGATGAGGTCGTGGCTGCGGTGAAACAGGACACCCGCAAGCCTGAGAACGAAATAAGAGTCACGGAACTCCTGAACGTGATCGCCAATATCGATCGGAACATCAACAATCTCGACGATTGGATGAAGCCGGTCGAGGTGTCGCCCGCCCTCAACAAGAACGACAACGCGAAGATCGTCAGCGAAGCGAGAGGCGTATGTCTGATATTGGGTCCGTGGAACTTTCCGCTTGGGTTGGCTTTTGGCCCCCTGGCTGCAGCCGTTGCTGCGGGAAACTGCTGCATAGTCAAGCTGACCGACTTGTGCCCCGCCACGGCGAGAGTGGCCGCCAAAATCATCAAGGAGACATTCGAGGAAAAGGAGGTTGCGTTATTCGAAGGCGGTGTAGAGGTGGCAAGCGCCTTGCTCGATCTCCCGTTTAACCACATCTTCTTCACGGGAAGTACGCGAGTCGGAAAGCTGGTCATGGCGGCGGCGGCCAAGCACCTGGCCACCGTGACACTGGAATTGGGCGGGAAATCGCCCGTCATCGTCGATGAAGACGCGGATGTAAAAAAGCTTGCCGGCGATCTCGCCGCAGCCAAGCAATTCAATGGCGGCCAAGCCTGCATCTGTCCCGACTATGTATTCGTCAAGGAGGAGCAGAAGAATGCCTTGGTCGAGGAGTTTCGAGCCAGAGTGACGAAAAGCCTCTACGGCGAAGACGGGAGCATCAACAAGGCAGACATCGCCCAGATTGTGAATGACCAGAACTTCGCCCGAATCAAGAAACTCTTCGACGATGCTGTGAGCAAGGGTGCCAAAATTGCTGTGGGTGGCATTTTGGAGGCGGCCGACCGCACGATACATCCCACCATGCTCACGGATGTCACGCCTGATATGCTGATCATGCAGGAGGAGATTTTCGGGCCGATCGTACCCGTCCTGACCTACGAGAACCTCGATGAGGTCATCGCCTACGTCGCGGGACGGGCGAAGCCGTTGGCGCTCTACATCTACAGCAATAATCAGAAAAACATCGACCATATTCTCAGCCGGACTTCATCGGGTGGAGTGACGATCAACGGGTTCTTTTCCCATTACCTGGAAAACCAGCTGCCTTTTGGCGGCGTGAATCAAAGCGGAATGGGAAGCTATCACGGCATCTTTGGGTTTAAGGCGTTCTCTCATGAGCGCGCAATCTACATACAGGCGAATCGCTAGGCGGCTGTTAAGTTGCGCTCGCGCTTTCAGGCATGCTCCCGGCCACTTCGATCTAGAAGCGGCGAACCGGGCGATCACAAAGCCGAGGGTTGACGTTCAAGATTAGCTGGTGGTCCGCGGGGATCGCCCAGGTGTACTCGGTGCTGGCGTTAAATGGTGGAGTTGAACCCTTAGTCACTTTGCGCAAGAATGCCCTTGAACCTGCCGGACTGGGTGACAAGGAACTCGTCGCGATGGCCGTGTACTTTCTGCGCCTCAAGAGTTTCTCGCGCATCAATGGCGGCCGGGTATCCATGGTGGCGGGTAGGGATGCCGGTGGCAGCTGAATGCACCCTCATGCGCTGGATCGTCGACAAAGACATCATGCCGCTCTAAATCGACACAGCGAAGTCCTTTGCCGCGTTGAGATCCGCAGCGCAGCGCTGGCTCGAAGCACGGCGGGCCGACCTGCTGCTGCCCGTGGAGTATTACCACGTGGTCTTCACCTTGCCGGCGCCCATCAGCGCGATCGCCTATACCAACAAGGAGATTATTTATGGCTCGCTGTTCGACATCGCCGCCGAGACCCTGCGCACGATCGCCGCCGATCCGAAGCACTTGGGCGCGCGCATCGGCACGACGCTGGTGCTGCACACCTGGGGTTCCGCCCTGACCCATCATCCGCACGTCCACGGCATCGTACCCGGCGGCGGTCGCCACGAACATCCTTCGAAGCTCGTTCTTAATAAAGAAGGCTTCAGGAGACCGCGTTGCGTCGCGAACGGCGACTGGATATACTTTAGATGGCTGTATATCTAGATTGGAGGGAGCCGTGCAAGTATCAAAGTGGGGTAACAGTTTGGCGATTCGATTGCCTGCGGCGGTAGTGGACGCGCTCGGCTTGAAAGAAGGCGATCAGATTGAAATTCAAGTAGCCGGCAAGCGGTCGTTCGATGTGGCGAAGGCTGCTAGCGCACGCGAGTTGCTGGCGCGCTTGCGGAAGTTTCGCGGAAGGCTCCCGGCTAATTTCAAGTTTGACCGGCTCGAAGCTAATGAGCGACGTTGAGGATTTTTTTGATACAAGCGTACTGCTTTATTTGCTTTCGGAAGATTTCGACAAGGCGGACCGTGTGGAGCAACTGCTTGCCGAGCGCGGTACCATCAGCGTCCAAGTCCTGAATGAATTTGCGGCTGTCGCTTTGCGAAAGCTGCGGATACCGCTTGGCGATGTCCGGGAAATTCTAGATACGGTGCGGGCTGTTTGTAGCGTCGAGGCGGTCACTGTCGCGACCCATGATCGGGGTCTGGCTATCCATGAGCGGTATCGATTTTCGTTATACGATTCTATCTTGGTCTCGTCTGCCCTGCTCGCAGGCGCTAAGGTGCTGTACTCGGAGGACCTTCAGCACGGACAGGTCATTGACGGTCAATTGCAGGTGGTAAACCCATTTTTGATGAGCTGACGGGATTCAGAATGAGCAGGAAAAGTCTTCGTAATGCATGGGTCAGGGGTTCGAATCCTCTTTGGGCACCATTTATCCCGTCCAGCCAAGTCCGACACTTTCCATCGGCGTCCAGGCAAGTTCACCAAGCCCCTTTATTTCCCGCGTCAAATACACTTTACGCTGACCGCCGGCGTCGGCAAAGATCCATCCGCGACAACCAGTCGGTCTACCTGCTTGGTTTCTGGCCAAACCGACTTTACGCGCGCCAGCCGCCCCGGACGATGATGTCCATGCACGCGACGGGGATCGTCTCGACAGCTTTCCGGTATTGGTGCCTTGCACCCGCCAGTCTGAAAGTAACTTAAGGCGGTCTGAGCACTGCGCGGAATCGTCCAAGTAGATGAGGAAGCGGGTGGCCAACGACCATTTCTTAACAGCGGCTTAACATGCGTCCACCTTAGCATTCGCTCCCAGGGAGTGGCGTAGACATGCATTGGGAGAACACACGATGCGCTCCAGAGAACGCAAGCTCCCCTTTGGAGGAGCTTGTGGTCACCGCACAGAAGCGCGTCTTCACACTTGGCGTGACCTGCAAGCGCTCAAAATGGTCACGCGGTGATTGATCCCGATCGCGGACCTGAATCGTATCGAAATTCTGTGCGGGCCTCAGGGCGCGCTGTTCGGATCCGGTCCGATGAGCGGCACGGTAAGACTGATTTCGAAGCAACCGAACTTGACGGGGTTTCAATCGACCGTCCAGCGCGTCCTGTCGGGCGCCGATGGCGGTGGGTTCAACCACAACGACCGTTTCTAGGGAGAAGTCCACGGGCCGCGCATGAATTCTATGTGCGCGCCATTTCCCGGGTCGGGGGATTGAGTCAGAAGTATCGCTAACAAGGATGGCCGGGCGCCGGGTGATGCTTACATGTTCACGACACGGCCGCTATTGAGTGGATGCGAAATGGATGCGACGCCAAGGGTGGTCGATAGGGTTGCGTTCACGCCTGGCGGCACGAGGCAAATGTTCAACGTCGGCAAATCGGAATATTTACGCAAGTTTTACGATCGAGCGGGTAGGGTGTATCCACCGCGAGGATATGCTCCATGACCGAGGCTATGCATCAAGTGTTGATCGTCGAGGACGATCCGGCGTTGCAAAGTGTCTTGCGCACGTTTTTTGAAGCAAACGGCTACCGTGTTGTCGCAGCGCCAATTGCTCTTGGCGGAATCCGTGACGCGCGTCTGTACAACCCAGATGTTGTCATCGTGGATTTGGGACTGCCGGATCGCGATGGAATCGAGGTGATCAAGGGCATTCGAACTTGGTCGGCAATGCCGATCGTGGTTCTTTCTGCGCGAACAGCCGAGCCCCAGCGCTTGTTGGCATTTGACAGTGGCGCCGACGACTATGTCGTCAAGCCGTTCAGCGCCCCGGAGCTATTGGCCAGAGTGCGAGCGGTCTCGCGCAGGCATGTCCGCGGAAATTTACCTATGGCGATCCTGCGGCTCGGAGGCATCTCCGTAGATCTGACTGCCCGGACGACCCGAACAGCAGACGGCCATGAGGTTCGCCTCACACCGCTTGAGTACAGAATACTAGCCGTGCTCGCGCGCCATTCGGAGAGTATCGTCACTCAAGCGACCCTTCTCAAAGACGTATGGGGCCCGGATCGCGATGACTCCGGCTCACTCCGTGTTTACATTGCTAGTTTACGTCGAAAACTCGAAGTAAACCCCAGCCGGCCAAAACATATCATTACGGAGCTTGGGCTCGGGTACCGGCTGCTTCTCGATCAGGAAGCTGAGATTGATGATTCAATCGAATAACGTCTCAGCCAGGGGTGGCGTTACTCTTAGGTTCATTTCGGTGTCGCAGGAAAACGGATCTTGCTTGGTGTTGTTGACGTGAATCGGTATTTCAACGAACCGTCACGACCGGTCAGTGGCGCCAATCGAGGGCGCCTAAAGATATTTTTCGGTTCTGCAGCGGGGGTTGGTAAAACCTATAGCATGCTTGAGGCCGCGCGCGAGGCCAGCGCATCTCGGATTGATCTCGTCATTGGGTACGTCGAGTTCCACGGCCGTCTTGAAACCGAGCGCTTGGTGACCGGGCTTGAGCAGCTGCCTTTGCTCGAGGTGGACTATCGAGGGATCATGCGCGCCGAATTGGACCTCGACGCTGCGCTCAGGCGCCATCCCGCAATCCTGGTTGTCGACGAACTGGCGCACTCCAATTTGGTGGACGGACGGCCCAAGCAGCGTCATCCGAAGCGTTGGCAAGACATCGAGGAGCTTCTGGCGGCGGGCATCGATGTGTGGACGACGGTCAATGTCCAACATTTGGAGAGTTTAAACGATGTCGTGGCGGGTATTACGGGGGTTCGGCAACGGGAAACGATACCGGACCGAATATTCGATCGCGCCGATGATGTCCAACTGATCGATCTTCCGCCGAGTGATTTACTTGCGAGGCTGAAGGAGGGAAAGGTCTATAGCGTCGAACACGCCTCACCCGCGACCAAAAAATATTTCAGAGAGCCGAATCTATTGGCGTTGCGCGAGCTGGCATTGCGGCGAACTGCGAAACGGGTCAACGCCGAAGCTCTTCCCTACAAGGATCGCGACGGCTTCGCTCAGCCGTGGTTGGCCCGCGATCGATTCCTGGTTGCCGTGGCGCTGGACGATCAAGCCGAGCAGATCATCAGAGTGGGAAAACGCTTCGCCGACGCCCTCGATGCAGAATGGTTGGTGGTTTCCGTCGAGACCCCCGCAATGCTCAAGCTCGGTGAGGCGGCGCGAGATCGTCGCGTCGATATCTTGCGCCTCGCAGAGTCGTTGGGCGCCGAGACGGTTACCCTGGATGGCCCGTCCGCATCCGCCGCGTTGGTTGAATACGCCCGGCTCCGAAATGTTACCCGCGTCGTAGTCGGAGCGCCCCGGCGACTTGGACCAAGCTCTCTCTTGCGACCCTCCACTGCTACCAAGCTGGTACGCGCGGGCGGGGCACTCGACGTCTCGGTGATCGCCCGGCGAGGGCCGGCGCCCGCAAAGTCCTTGCCTGCGGAGGCCCCTGCCCCACAACAGAGGCCGAATTGGGGGGCGTACGGAGCTGCCTTATGCATCTCCTTGGCCTGTACTGCGGTCGCGGCCGTCATGTACCCCTATTTTGCGTTGACCAACCTCGTGATGGTGTATCTCCTTGGCGCTACAATTGCTGCCCTAAAGCTGGGGCGAGGTTCTGCGAGCGCCGCCGCCGTGGCGAATGTCCTGGCATTCGATTTCTTCTTTGTCCCCCCACGCTATTCTTTTGCGGTCGCCGATTTCCAATATGTGGTGACATTTGGCGTCATGCTGGCGGTCGCTCTCATCATTGCGACGCTGGTCGCCAGCGTAAGAGCTCAAACACGTGTCGCCGGCGCGCGGGAACGCCGTACTGCGCTCTTGTATGCCATGAGCCGCGAACTCGTGTCGACGCGAAGTCTTGAGGACTTGGCGCGCGTCGCCGTGAAGCATGTGGCGGAAACCTTCGCAAGCCACACCGTGTTGCTCGTTCCCGATGCGAATGGCCGGTTGCGACATCCGAATAGCTCACCGATAGTCGGTTCCTTGCTGGGCGCGGACTTGGCGGTCGCCCAATGGGTATACGATAACAGTGCGTCGGCGGGCTTGGGAACCGACACGCTGCCGGCAGCCGTGGCGCAATACCTGCCGCTCAGGGCGGGCCATCATACGTTGGGGGTGTTAGCCGTGGAGCCAATGCAACGGCGACGCCTGCTCCTGCCCGAGCAATGCCACCTGCTTGAAACATTTGCCGCCCAGATCGCGCTCGCGCTGGAACGCGCCCGCTTGCAGGAGGAGGCAGAGCAATCGCGTGTCACTGCAGAGACGGAGGGGATCCGCAATACGCTCCTAGCCTCCATCTCGCATGACTTGCGGACACCGCTTGCCGTGATCACCAGCGCGAGCAGCGCGCTCAGTGATCCCTCCAGTACTTTCGACCCCGAAGCGCGTCGCTCCCTGTCGGCACAAATCGAGGGAAAGTCCAAGGAGATGGCCGAAATCATATCCAATGTGTTGGACCTGATGCGGTTGGAGAGCGGACAGGTTTCCTTGCGGTGCGAGAGCGTCATGCTCGAGGATCTCGTAAATTCGGCGTTGCAACGGTTAAGCACGCGCTTGCGAGACCATCCGGTCAAGGTGAACATCCCGGCGGATCTGCCGACCGTGAATGTGGACGGCTCATTGGTGCTCCAGGTATTCACCAATCTGCTGGAGAACGTCGTCAAATATACGCCCGCCGATACCTCCGTAACCATCGCGGCGGTTGTCGAGGAGGCCTTTTTGCGAATCAGCATTGATGACACAGGCCCGGGCCTTCCGGCGGGAGATCTTAACCGGCTTTTCGCCAAGTTCCATCGCGGGCGCGACGAGAGCAACGCGGGCGGCGCTGGCCTCGGGTTGTCAATCTGCCGCGCCATAATCGCAGCCCATGGGGGGGAAATCGATGCGAGTCAACGTCCTGGTGGCGGCGCCCGGTTTTCCTTTACTTTACCGCTGTATCAAGACGCACATCTCTAGTGATGACATTTATCGGGACCATGGGCACCAGTAATGCCACAGACGTCATCCGTTGACTTGGACCGTAGATATAGGACGCCGCTCCGAAAGCACGAGAGATCCACGAATGCCTGATCCACAATCCATCGCATTGCTCATTGAAGACGAAAAGCAGATCCGTCGCTTTGTACGAACGGCGCTTCAGGGACAAAACTGGGTCGTTGTTGAGGCCGAAACCGTGGCAGCGGGTCTTTCCGAAGCGAGCATTCGCCGCCCGGACGTCATCATTCTGGATCTGGGATTACCAGACGGTGACGGCGTCGATTTACTGCGCGATCTACGAGGGTGGTCGCAAGTGCCGGTCATTGTTCTCTCAGCGCGTGTGAATGAGCAGACTAAGATCGATGCGCTCGATGCCGGAGCGAACGATTACCTGACCAAGCCTTTTGGCATTGGCGAATTGCTTGCTCGAGTGCGGGCTGTGTCCCGTGTTCGTTTGGGCAGCGAGGAGCCGGCGCCATCGGTCTTTTAGTTTGGCGACATTCGCGTGAACACCGACTTACGCACGGTTGAGAAGGCTGGGGTTGAGATCCGCCTCACGCCTATCGAATACCGGCTGATATGCTTTCTTGCGAGTAACGAAGGCAAGGTTTTGACCCACAGTAAATTCCTGACCCACGTCTGGGGGCCTAAGCGGTCCGAGGATGGCCTCTATCTGCGTGTATATATAAGTCATTGCAGACCGCGGCGCACACGCCCGCAAGGGTTCCATTAACATCGACCAGGCCATTACAGCCCTCATCCAGGGACAATGCGCATGAATGGTCATCGACGGAGCGGCGCCGGCGCACAATCCAGCTTGCGTCGTAGCTCGGCGAGTTCGCGTTCCCGGGGCTCAAGGCCGCTGTGCCCCGTAGTCGGGATCTCAAAGTCGCCCCGCGCTGTATGCGCGTGCCAGCGACGGCTTGCCGGGTCTTTTATCGGTCGGTAGCCGCGATCTGCCTGAGGTGAATCGCAAGCAGCGCGAGCGCGTTCGTCGAGCGGCAGCTGTACGGACAGACGCGCTAATTTGGTATCATATTCGAGGTGCGCACGATCTAAGGCTACGGAAGACCCTGCAGAAATGAAAGGCTCTCTCAGTTCACTTCACCATCTGCAAATGCTTGTGGAGCAAGAAAAAACGGATCTTGCCCGTGCTATCCATGATGATTTGGGAGGGCATCTCATCGCTACCGCGATGGATCTGGCGGTGCTCAAGCGACGGTTTGTCACCAGCGATGCAGATACGCTGGAAAAGATCGATCGGGCGATCCTAAGTCTGACCGCGGCCGTGGACATGATGCGGCGCGTGACCGAAGAGCTACATCCGACGTTATTGGACAATGTCGGACTATTTGCCGCATTGCGCTGGCAGCTAAATCAAATCTGCCAACGTTCGAATATCGCGTGTCGGGATCATCTTCCCTCGACCGAACCAAAGCTCCGCCCAGCAACAGCCATTTCCCTTTTTAGGGTTGGCCAGGAAGCCTTGATATTGGCCGAAAACCAAGCCGACACTACCGCCGTGGACTTGTCGATGGACCTTCAGGACGGCATGCTTGTTATGACGGTCCGATCGAACGGCTCATCTGAAACTCCCCACTCGGGGAGTCGCGGCTATATCGCCTTGGAATTTCTGCGCCATCGGGTCGACGCAATGGACGGAATTGTTGCTCTAGGTCAGCCTCCAGAAGGTGGGCTCATCTTAACGGCGAAAATCTCCTTGGACACCATGAGCCTGTCCGAAACACAAGCAGTGCGGACCTTAGAGACGGCTTTCATGCCTTACGCGCAAAGCACCAGCAACGACAGTGACCACCATGAGGATGACCGGTCAGGTTCCTCATCCGCTGATTGATCTGCGGCTTACCACACCCCGATGTCGCGTCGGTTCGCTAGTCGAGCTTCGCGGTGGCGTGGGCGAGCGCATACTGGGCCTGGGCATAGTGGGTGAGGGCTCGCGTCAAATCGGTCCGGGCCTGGGTGAGATCCCGCTGCGCTTGAATCACGTCAAGCACGGCGGCGACCCCGAACTCTTTGCGCTGCGCGCCCAATTGCAGGCTCCGGTCGGCCAGGACGGCGTTTTGACGGGCCAAGCTAATTTGATCGAAATCGGAGTGCGCCGTCTCGTATGCGGTCGCTACTTCCTGCGCAATTCCGTCGCGCAGTCGGGTGTCCTTCAGTCGCTGTGTCCGCCACCGCGAGTCAGCCTCTGCTGCGTTTGCACGCGGACGCGCAGCTCGTCACTCTTGTTCGCGATCCCGATTTGCGTTGCGCGGATCAACTGACCCTCGTACTCTTCCGAAATGCGCAGCGCCTCTCGCGCGATATCTTGCAACGCGACCGCATTGACCAGATTGAGGTAGGCAATCGCCCCGGCGAGCGCGGTGTCGTTGCGCTGAGCATCTGCGTCGAATGCCGCCGCGCTTTGCAGCTGTCGCGCGGCAAGCTTGCGAAAGATGGCATCGCCAATGTTGATCTGCGCGTTGACGGCAAATGAGCGGCCATAGAGATCCTTCTCGACATCAAAGACGGTCCCGTTGGAATCCTGGACGCCGCCCGTGTGCTTCGTGTTGGCGCAAACGATCAAATAGACGATTATCACGGGAACTCGAAGTCTGAGAGTTCCCCGTAGCACGCGTTCGTAGCGCGACTGGAGACGAGAGAAAAAAAGCGGCTCGCCGGACTTCGAGCTGTCTTTCGAATTGCGACCGCGGAACGCCCACACGCACAGCACGGGGACCAGTGTGCTCGCAAGGAAGTAGGAGGCCACCATCGAAAATCCCACGGCCACCGCGAGCGGAGCAAACAACGCTTTGGCGGTTCCTTGCATCGTCAGCGATGGCAAGAAGACCGAAAGAACGCAAAGCATCGCAAGAAGCCGGGGCCCCATGACCTCGCGCCCTGCGTTCAGGACCGCCCGTTCAACCCGGGACTCGCGCACCAGGTGCGTATGGGTGTTCTCGACGACGACGGTCGACTCATCGATGAGGATACCGACAGCGAGCGCAAGACCGCCGAGCGTCATGATGTTGATGGTTTGGCCGCTGACCCACAGCGCGAAGGAGGCGTCCAGGAGCGACAGCGGGATTGTCACGACAACGATCAGGGCGCCGCGCCAATCCCGCAGAAACAACAGCACCATTACACCGGCAAGAACGGCGCCCAATGCGCTCTCGGTGAGGAGACTCGAGAGGGCGCGGGTGACGAACGGCGACTGGTCGAAGACATATTGGACCGAAACGTCGTCCGGGAGAGCCGCTTGAAACCTGGCGAGGTTGGCCTTGACGAGTCCTACGACCGACAGTGTCGAGGCATCCGCGCGTTTGGTGACCGGAATGTAGACGGTGGGCTTACCATTGACGAGAGCCACACTCGTCGGGACGTCCGAGGAGTCGGAAACCTTTGCAAGATCGCGGACGAAGACGGTTGGAAACACGCCGGGCTTGATGGCGACGCCGCCCAGGTCCTTGATGTTTTCAACAATCGAGTTGACCGGAACGACCGGGTATTTACCGTTGAAATCGATGTTGCCGGACGGGCTGATGGTTTCGGCGTTCGTGATCGCCGTCACCACGTCCTGCCCGGAAAGTCCGTAGGCCTGTAGTTTCGCGGTATCCACGTCAATCACAATGGTGCGGGGGCTACCGCCAAACGGCGGCGGCGCCGAGACTCCCGCCAAGGTGGCAAAGAGCGGCCGCACCGTATTGAGCGCAAGGTCTTGGATTTGGGAAACGCTCTTAATCGTACTTGCGAACGTGAGAAGGAGTCTGCGAACGGGCCGAAATCTAGGCCTCTTCGCGTACTTCCTGCTCTACACCGGCTCTGTTCAGGGGCTTCGCCTCGAGAATCCGTATGAGCACCTGCATTTTCTGGTTGAGGAAGTCCCGATTGCCCTGTTCAAGGTTCGCCCTGAGACCCCAATAGAGGAATCCTGAAGATGCACTCAAGAGGACGAAAATCGACACGGTGTAATAGGCGGTGAGCCATGTGCTCATCGCCCAGCGGCTGCGATTACTCGTCACGGGGGCGTCCGCGTGCCTCCATGACGTACCCCATTCCTCGAACGGTGTGAATGAGTTTGACCGGCGATGGGTCGTCCACCTTGCGTCGCAAACGCCGGATGGCGACATCGACGACATTACTGTCGCTGTCGAAATTCATGTCCCACACCTGCTCCGAGATCACCAGCCGCGAAAGCACCTCGCCTTGCCGACGTGCCAACAAGGAAAGCAGCGTAAATTCTTTTGGCGCGAGCTCGAGCCGTGCATCGCCACGAAACGCGCGGTGACCCAATAGATCGATTGTCAAATCCGCGATCTGTACGACATCGGCGCGTCGCTCATCGCGACGTCGCAACAAGGCGCGTACCCGCGCCAAGAGTTCGCTAAACTCAAAGGGCTTCACCAAATAGTCGTCCGCGCCCAACTCGAGACCCTTGACCCGGTCCTGTACTGCGCCACGAGCGGTCAGAAAAATAACCCGCGTTAACCGATGGTGGCGACGCATCTCCTGCAACACGGACCATCCGTCTTTGAAAGGCAACATCGCATCCAAGATCACCAGGTCATAGTCGATATTCAGTGCCTTGAAGAGGCCGTCCTCGCCGTTGTTGGCGACGTCCACGACAAAACCGGACTCCGTCAGGCCTTTGCTCACGAATGTGGCTGCCTTCGCTTCATCCTCAACCACTAGAATCCGCATGGCGATATTATCTGGGAAAACGTCGAAAGCGTATACATGCCCCGAGCGGATTCATGGGCGATGTACGTGAGTGGCGATCGCGAGCCATCGATCAGTTTCTCGATCCGTTCGAGTCAACAGCGTTGCATCACTGCCACGCCGCTCAAGCTCAATATCCTTCGCCGCATTTCCTGCGGCAGCACCCTCATGAGGAGGCCATACGGGAAATCGACCGGGTAGGGCCTGTTGATTTGGTTCGATTCCTCGAAACTGGTGATTATCTTGGACGATTGCCAACCGTACTTTTTGAAGAACTCAAACCAGTCCTTTACCTCAAACAGAAACGGGGCTGCCTTGAGGTGTTTTGCCCATCCTCTCGGCAACCGACGCTTTCCGGCATTATCGAAATCCTGGATCCAACGATGCACCGACGGCTCCGCGTGCAAGTCGGCCGCAAGCGTGGAGGCATCGTAAACCGACAAATAGGAGATGACACCTTCGGTGATCACCAAGGTTCTCCGGGAGGCGGCGCCGTAGCGAGCGAATAGTTCCTGGCGGGACCTGCGGTCCAACAGATCCATCCCGATACGTTCGACCCGACAAACGGGCTGCTGGCCGAGCAGTTTCGTGTTCTTCAACTCGACGATGTTGGGAAAGTCCACTTCAATCCAGCGCAGGGCTGCCGGCAGCTGCATGCGATACGGGCGGGCATCCAGGCCTGCTCCCAGATTCAAAACGGTGTCGATCCCATCACTCAGGGCCTCGTGGATCAGTCGGTCAATGGCAGATGTTCGAATAATCATGCCCCACTCCGCCATGGCGGGGCGTGAAATGGCTCGGGCAATATTGCGTCCGCGTTCGCCGGCCAACAAGGCGGCCAACGGATCGTCGAATACCGCGTCCGCTCGTTGACCTTCGAGTGCCCTGAACGTCGCCACCCACAGAGCGGTGTCACTCACGTGGGTGATGGAGGAATCCCTGTCACGCCGGATGTCCGTCCTCATTCGCGGGAACGGGGCCACATTCGCATCAGTACGCCATCGTGCAGATAGAATTGGTGCCACAAAGCCGCCAAGGCATGCAGCCCGGCCAAAGCGAACAGCGCGTACGCCAGATAGCCATGAATGTCTTCCGTCGGATGAAAAATCGCGCGATTCTTCGCAACTCCCGGATTCACCTGGAACAGCCCGAAATCGAATATGCGGCCGTGATAAATGAACGTCACGAAGCCCAGGATGGGTGTGATGAACAGCAGCGCATACAGCAGCCAATGGACGGGGCTGGAAAACCGGCGCGCAAACGATCCGACGTTGCCCGGCAGTACCGGTGGTGCATGACGGAACCGCCACCCGAGCCGGGCGATGAGCACCGCCCACAGCAACAGGCCGAGCAAGGCATGTACGTCGATCCAGAGCGCTTGCGTCTGTTTCGGCCAGCTATCGTGCAGCAGACCCAGGACACCCACGATCACGACCAAGGCGAACATGGTCCAGTGAAATGCCATGGCGCCGCCGCCGTAACATGTGACGGGTGGAAGGGGGCGGCTCGATTCCAACGGGTCGGTGGGCATCTTAGATTATTCCTGATTACGAGGTTGCGGCGACCTCCATGGCAACCACACCGTACTCGAGGCTGGTTTGAAAGCTTCTGGCCCAAATGCCGTTCTGATCGAGCGGCAGTTCGTGATCCAATCCAAGCAGTCCCCCACCGGCGTTTGCCAGCGGAGCATCCAGAATGCACGTCAATACAATTCCCGCCGCCAATCGCATCGTTGAGCCCCTCGCTCGCTCCAAAAGCGCTGAACCAGCGGGGAGCCTACCTTGCAGTTCACAAACTTTGCAACACAAAGTAAATGTGGGGGACGCCAACCGTCAAGTGCTTTTGGTGCGGTGTGTCGCCGGCGGCTCGTTTATACCGCTGCTGCCGGACGTTCAATGAAGCAGGAGGCGGAGACTTTGCCGATCCTAAATGCCCTCCAAGTAGGTGACGACCGCCTGCATCTGTTCCCGGTTCAAATCCTTGATGACACCGTGCATCACCGGAGCGGTGCGCAGCACGCTTTGAATCACCAGCAGTTGCTTGAGAAGATACGGTGCATGCTGGCCCGCGAGGCGTGGAAACGGACCGTTTCCCTCGGCGTGCGCGCCATGGCAATTGACGCATGCGACGATCTGCCGTGCCGGCACGCCTTCCGTAAATATCTGCTTGCCCT
Source organism: Gammaproteobacteria bacterium (assembly GCA_003164785.1). GTDB lineage: Bacteria > Pseudomonadota > Gammaproteobacteria > Steroidobacterales > Steroidobacteraceae > Bog-1198. The sequence goes on from PLUE01000034.1 coordinate 26,509, forward strand.
TTGCCATGAGTGCGGCGTTGCCGCTTCGTCCCGGCGTGGCGGATTGCTTGGAGAAGTATTCCGCGAGCCCCTTGATCGACGCATCGTCGAGTTGAGCCGCCATGCCCCACATGTAGGCTTGCGCGTCGGGATCTGCCCGGCTCTGGTCCTTGAACGCATGCAATTGCAATTCGATGTACGGCGCCGTTTGGGCCGCGAGAATCGGAAACGTCGGCGAGACGCTGCGGCCGCCTGCGCCGTGACACGCCGTGCACGTCTCGACGGTCTTTTGCAAATTGGTCCCCGGCGGGTCGCTCGCGGCCCCGTCCGCAAGGCAGACGCGGCTGAAAACGAGAAGTGCCGCCGCGATGATGGTGCCGTAGCGCGACTTCATCGTCGTAAATGCCCGGATTCCGATGCTCAATGCTTGCGAATGATTTGCGCGATTGTTCATGGTGCGCACTCAGTAATTCAGCCAGACCAAGGCGTACAACGTGTTGTTGTCGGATGCATTACGTCCGGTCCCGTCATAGTTGGTCTTCAGTCCATTGAACTTCTCGTAGGCCACGTACTGCAGTTGGAGCTTCACGTTGAGCCACGGTAGGTAGTTCACCTCGGTAATATAACCGCTGGTGTTGGGGCTGTAGTTCGCGCTGCCCGTGACCGGTGCTGCCGGATACAGGAGCGTGTCCGTGCTTCCCATGGTGTTGAAATAGCCCAGCGTGCCGCCGATTCGGCGCCGGTACATGTATTCACCGGTGAGTTTGAACGTCTTTAGGTTATCGCCGACGTTGGCGGAGAACTGATCGATCACGCTGGCATCGAGCGATTGAGTCTCGTGAATATAGGTCGCCAGGACGGTCGCCAGATGATCCTCGCCGATGAACTGGTATTGTGCGTCCACCGCGGCGTCCTTGTATTGGTCGGTGGCACCTTGCAGGGCCGTTCCGTTGCCGGGATGCACCCGGGTGACCAGGCCGTAGGTCCCAGCGGACAGGGAATTTCTGCCCCATCGCTCCTCATAGACCAGACGCCAATAAGGGGAGAGACCGTGAATCACGTTGCTCTGCGTGCTGTCGAGCGGATGCGCGCCTCCGACGACGGCCGCCGTGTAGCCGGTAATTTCGGCGTACAGGTGATCGTCGAACCACGCGTAGACGCCGATGCCGGCGACACTCTGGCCCAAGCGACCATCGACTTGCGCGGACGCAATCTGACCGGGGGCCACGGTGCTGCCGGAGTAGGGGAATCCCCAGGCCGGCGTCGTGTTCCATGCATCCTGCACCGTCGGATTGTTGTTGAGCGTGACACCCAGAATCATGTGATGATCATTGGCGTCCGCTCCGCCGAACGACAGATGATGGGCATAACGAATGTCCGTATTGTCGAGCCCAAAATGATCGGCCGCTCCATCATAGGTGAGTTGCATGAACGCCCCGAGCTCGTCGGCTATCTTCCCTGCATAGAAGAGGCTCACCTGATCCGGGAACAACACCTCGCCGTCCTTTGATAGCGCGCCCGGCAAGGCGCTGTCCGGCAGGGCCTTGCCCGTGTGGGTATACGACACCTGGAGCATCGCGCTGATGGGAGGAATGGAATTGAGCGCGAGAGTTTGATTGTCGTCGACATCGATGTTGGTTATCTGCTTGATGTTGTCGAGCACGTAACCATTTAGTTTGAACTCGCGACCGAACGGAGTGAGTTCTGGAAATACCGTATGGCACGCTGCGCAGGCCATACCGGTCTGCCGCGCGAAACTGGGCACAGCCCAACTTGGGCCCACCGCCATTACCGGGGCGGTGAGCAACAAAAATTTCAATAACGCATGACGCAAACTGCGTGAGCGAAAGATCATCTATCTACTCCCCATTCAAGTCCGCGCACAATCAATAACGACCTTCGCTTGGTGGAGAAGCATGGCGGGAGATGAGGCGAAAGTCTGTACGGGAATACCCGTATCGAGATGAAGTGGATCGCATGGGCATATTCAACAGCACCCTATCGGCTTTCGAGCACCGTTTGCGGTGCGGTGACGACCGCGGTGCGCCGGATGCGGCCGCCACCGCTCGGACGGCCACGCCCCATTGCCAAGGGGATGCGAGGCTCTGGGTAAATCATGAGGCGGGGCAGAGGGGTTTGCGAGCGTTAAGGTAGGCCACGCGATCGGTGGTGACTGCTTTTCCGGATTCCACCGTGGGCCTGACCAGCTTCTCAAACAAGTCGCGCTCGTCAGGCGAGAAGCTCTTCTCGAGAATGGTCGCGAGCGAGGGAGCCCACGGGTGGGGTGAGATGCCGAGAAATACGGACCAGTTGGTAACGAGGGAGGGCATGATGTCGATGTGTAGGCGCATGTGTATTGCGGTGAAGCCAGCCGCATTGGCAAAGTTCACCAAGTTGCGCTCGGAGAAATTGACGATTGGTGACTCGGCGCACGCAGCCTCGGTGTCCGGAAATTGGGCGGACTTCCATCGATGCAAGAGGCCCAGAAACGGATCCCGCGGTGCGGCGGTCTGCGCTTCAATGCGCGTCCTGAGAACACGCGTGAGGAACGCCTCATCCTGCAAAATGGGCTCCGCGATGCTGATGAAGCCGCCTGGCTTCAAGACCCGATGAAACTCATTGAATGCCGCCGTCTTGTCCGAAACGTAGGCAATCGCCGCGCGGGCGACAACGACGTCTATCGAGGCATCAGCGATTCCGGCAAGATTCTGCGCCGAGAGTTGGAGGAATCGGCATTGGTCACTCACCTTCCGGTGCGTCGCGATCTGCTCGGCATGCCGAAGCATGGGCGCGGAGATGTCGGTGAGGATTACTTTGACTGCACCAAATCGTTCGATGGCCCGGAACGCCACCAATCCCTCCCCCGAGCCGATGTCGAGAAGCGTCATTCCGGGCGAAATATGCGCGGCATCGAGCACGTTTTCCGCAAAGCGAGCGACGGATTCCTGCACGGCAATGTCATAGGTCGGATCGTCCCCGTGACGGCGGTGCAATAGCCATTCGGACCATTCATCCGCTTCCTCATCCGGCCGATTACCCGTCACGAGACCTCCGATCTGTTACGCGCGGCAGGTCAAAAACTTCGGAAACCCCCTAAAGTTTCCCGGCCGGTGCCGATACTTTGTATCGCAAAGAGAAAGATGTCCACTTCGAGTTCAGTTTTTGGAGGCTATTTCAATGACCATTTCCAGCGTCTCACCCTCGGCCGTTCCGACGGTCCATGCTCCCGCCGCCGCTAAACCTCAAAGCGGGCAAGCCGTTCAAGCCGCCAAACCGGCTCCAGCACCCGTTGTAGCCGACAGTGATGGCGATCACGATGGAAGTGGGCGGATTAACGTCACAGCGTAAAAGTCGCGAACCCCTCGAGGGTGGTTCCGTCGCCTATGCGGATGTTCAGCCCAATGGGTACATCGATCATTTTTTTGTGGCCGCCGCCTTCGTGCGACAAGGCGTGGGGGCGCGTGGCCCTGGCACGCGCCCTGGGGTTAGCGCTTGAACCCTCTGGCGTGCTCCGGATCATCCAATTCGTCGGCCAATTCGTCTTCTTGCGCGTCGAGGAAAATGACCCCCTCATTGTCGGGATCGGGCATCTCCACATCCGCGTCCGCCTGAAGTTTGGCCAAGGCGAGGTTCAGGAGTTCTTCGCGTTGCAGCGCCTTGTCCGAGTCATACAGGTCCTCCAACTTCGTGCCGGGTGCATCGATCGTGATGATCAGGGGTACGATGACAATGACCTTCATGATGCCTTCCTGCGCTTCGCCGTCTTTTTGGCGGCTTTCTTGACCGCTTTCTTGGCGGCCTTCTTGGTGGTTTTGCGCGGCTTCCGGGGCGTGCCGGGAGATTCGTCGGGCTGCTGATCCACGAACTCCTTCAACTTGCTGATGATTTCCAGCGCTTCCTCGAGCAATGCCTTGAGGTTCTTGTTCTGCTTTCGCAGGGCGGCGTTCTCGGATTTAAGTTCGGCGTCGTTCATGGAGTTCCCGCTTTTATGGGTTGCTAAAGGGGGGAATGATAAGCTGGCTGCCACCTCCGCGGAGCCGTTTGTCGCATGTCTGCAGCAATATTTGACTTGGGCGGCACCCAACTGCGGGCGGCCGTTGCCGCGGATGACGGGACTCTCGGGCCCATCATGAAACAGCGCATCGGCAGCGTCGCGGCCGGCGATGCGCCCGCCGACATCGATTATGGTGGCGAGATTGGTCATGGCATCGTGGATGAGTCGCCGGATGCGCCGGCGGCGAACGATTATTTCGTCCCTATGTGCGGTAGCAGACGCAACGCAACAGAAATTGGCGCAGACTAGGCGGGTAAAATCTGTCGTAACCCGAGCAAGCTGGGGATTTCGCGGCCTGCATGCCAATAGCGCACCCGCGAAAGCGGCACCTCCGGGAATACCATGTCCATCGTCAAGAACCAGCTTATCGAGAGCCTTCCGCGCAAGGAGCAAGCCCGCTTGCTCGGCGACTGCGAATTGGTGCAGTTGGTGTTGCAAGACGTGCTCTGCGAGCCTGGGCAGGTGGCCAAATACGCGTACTTTCCCACAGAGAGCTTCATATCGCTCATCACGGCGGTGGACGGAAAACCGGTCCTCGAAGTGGGAATGGTGGGACGCGAGGGCCTGCTTGGAGCGGAACTGGCCATGGGCGTAGGCGTCTCGCCGCTGCATGCGGTCGTGCAGGGTGCCGGCGGCGCCTGGCGGTTGGGCGCACGGCAATTTCGAGCGGAGTTGAAGCGCAGCGCGCCGCTTCAGCAATGCATCGACCGGTATCTCTACGTCGTCATGGGGCAGCTCGCGACCTCCGCGGGATGCCTGCGATTCCACAATATCACCCAGCGCATGGCGCGCTGGTTGCTGATGACCCAGGATCGTGCCCTGAAAGACCAATTCCGCGTCACCCACGAATTTCTGGCCTTCATGTTGGGCGTGCGGCGGGTGGGAATCACCAATACGGCCAGCGAGTTACAACGTCGCGGTCTCATCCAGTATCGGCGCGGAGAACTTACGGTCTTGGACCGGCCCGGTTTGGAGGCTGCCGCCTGCAGCTGCTACGAGGTGGACCGGCGCACCTATGCCGCGCTCCTGCATTGACAACGCTCCGATCTATTTCGGCATTTTGTTGCCGTTCGCCTTGAATTTTTCGCCGAGAGGCGTCAGTGCACCGCCGCCCTTGGGGTTGGTGTGACAATCCCCGCATGCCTTGCCCGTCTCGGTGCCAAATTGCGCCGTGGCGATCGCGGGCCGTGTGACTATCAATGTGAGCGCGCTGGCGACGACGATCGCGGCGGCCGTGCCCGTGGCGATCGCGAACGCGTTCCCTTTGGTGATTTTCATAATCGAGTTGTCCTTGAAAATTGTGAAGCCAACGCTCTGGTCGCGCGATTGACTAGTGAAGGCTCAAAGATTGGAGCACGAGAGGAGAATATAGACAATCACCCTCCGCGTCTGTGCGCTGTCGTACGGGGTCCCGTACCGCGGTGCGATGGGGTTCACGCCGACAGTGCGTTACCGGACGGACTTTCGCGGCCTCGCAGCATATCCTGCCACGAGGATCAGGTCGTCCTCGAGACGGCGTTTGGCGGAGCGCGCTTGCTCGACGAACTGGAGGACGATCCGCTGCCGCGAATTTGTTGACGCGGCATGCCGCTCATTCGAATGCCTTGATGAGCGCGTCGAATCGCGCGGCGAATGATTTGTCGTGGGGAGTCACCGGCGGAATCCCGCGCTCGATGGACAGGAGCGAATACACCGCCGTCTGCGCCGCGCGCACCGAATATTCCACCGTGAAGACGACATCGTCCGCGATCTCGACGAATTGACTGACGAAGGCGAGATTCTTCGAGTCCTTGGGCACCGGGGGCGGCCGATCGCTGCGCGTGCGCGGCATGAACATGCTCGTGATGTACGGCATGCGGGAGGGGATGCAGATCGCGTCCGCGACGGTGTCCGGATCGAATCGCAGATGGCCGCAGAGTTCCTTCAGGATCTCCCGCCCATCGCAGTCGTCCATCGGCTTCGACACGAAATTGCCGACACGGTCCGGATACAGCCCATATCCCCAGAACACCTGCACGTCACGCGGCTGATCGATGAAGTGAGGTTGATGCGCGAGGACGATGGACATGAGCCAGTTCGAATCCTTGAACGTGACCAGTCCGCCGGTACCTGGTTGGTTCTGGCTGAAGTTCGACATCTGGTCGAAGAAATATGACGATTTCAACGTGACCGTGAATGATTCCCAGCACGATTGGGCGATGCACTGATTGAAGGCCTGCGGATTGCCGAAGTCGGGGCGGCCCTCCGCGAGGTTCTGCCAGAGGCTCCACCCGTTGCTGTGCGCCTTGTCGTGCTTTGCCGGCGGGGCGGTCATCGACCCCGCGCTCGAGTCATCGGTCATGGAGCCGTTCTGAATCACCACCCAATCGTCATCGCCCACCGGGTAATGGTCGGTCACACCGTCATGCAGGCAACGCAGCCCGGTGACCACGAATTGTCCGTTCGCGTATTGGTGCTCGACGCCGGTCACCGTGCACCCGGTGTTGAATTTGACGCCCTGCTCTTCGAGCCACTTCTGCAGGGGCCTTACCAGCGAGTCGTATTGGTTGTAGACCGTACGCTTGACGCCCGCCAGAGTCTCGATGCGTGAGAACTCGAGCATGAAGCGATGCAGATAGCGTTTGAATTCGACGGCGCTGTGCCAGGGCAGGAAGGCGAAGGTCGTCGACCACATGAACCAGAAGTTCGTTTCAAAGAAGCTCGGCGAAAGCCAGTCCGTTATCCTGCTGTCGTTCAACTCATGCTCGTCCGCGTTCGCGAGCTTGAGCAGTTCCATCCGATCCCGCATCGAAAATCCCATCGACGTCACGGGCACCCGTGCGCGGCGTTTGTCGACGAGCCGCGCCTGGGAATGGGAGTGGTATTTGTCGTTGAAATCGATGGTCTCGTCGTACACCGACTTGCCGGTCTGCGCGAGGGACGGAATGCTCTTGAACAGATCCCAGGTGCACTCGTAGTTTTCGGTGGTGAACATGCGGCCGCCGCGCATCGAATATCCCTGCGCCGCATCACCCGATGCATCGAGGCTGCCGCCGAGGCGCGATCCCGCTTCGAAGATCACGATGTTGCCGCCGGGCACATTGCCGTCCCGGATCATGAATGCTGCGGCTGCGAGCGATCCGATGCCCGCACCCACGAGATAGGCCTTGGATTGGTCATGCGACATGCGGGTCTCCCTGATGTGAATGGGCAGCTTCTCACCTACAGTGTATGTGGTCTGGAATTGACTGTCTGTGCGGTAGCCGATGCCGCCGACAGGTTGGTGCGATACGGCACAGTGCGGAATCAATCAGGCTATAGTCAGGTGCCATTCCTCGCCGGACGATGTCATTGGAACCAAAATTCGACCCCAAGCAGAATCATCTTCTCGCAGTGTTGCCGGATGCTGCGTGGCGGATGTGGGCACCGCATCTGCAGCCCGTGGAATTGAAGCTCGGGCAGGTGCTGAGCGAGTCGGGTTCGACACTGACCGACGTCTACTTTCCGACCACGGCGATCGTCTCGCTGCTGTACGTGATGGAAAACGGATCGTCCGCAGAAATCGCGGTCGTGGGCAATGAGGGGGTGGTGGGCGTGTCGCTCTTCATGGGTGGCGCATCCACGCCGAGCCGCGCGGTGGTGCAGAGCGCCGGGTCTGGCGTCCGGCTCGCCAACCGGTACATGATGGTGGAGTTCAACAAGGCCGGTCCCGTCCTGCATCTGTTGCTGCGCTATACCCAGGCGCTCATCACTCAGATGGCGCAAACGGCCGTGTGCAACCGACATCATTCGCTGGATCAGCAACTTTGCCGTTGGTTGTTGTTGAGTCTCGACCGGTTGCAGGGTAGTGAATTGGTGATGACGCAGGAACTCATCGCCAACATGCTCGGCGTGCGCCGGGTCGGCGTGACCGAGGGGGCGCTGAAGCTGCAGAAAGCGGGATTGATCAGCTATTTTCGCGGACATATCACCGTGCTGGACCGGCCCGGTCTCGAGAACCGGACCTGCGAGTGCTATAGAGTCGTGAAGACGGAATACGACCGTTTGCTGCCTGCATTGAAGGCCGGTTAGCCGGTCAGGCGCGACTCCTGCGCATGCCCCGCGGGCTTGAGCGGAGGTCCCGGCGACATCCGCGGGACGTGTAGTAGAATCGCGCATGGTTAAATTCCTGTCGCGCCTGCCGATGTGGGTGCTCTATGCCGTTTCCGGATTTCTTTACCTTCTCGCCTATTACGTGGTGCGGCACCGTCATCGGGTGATCGAGGACCAGATCGCGCAGGTGTTTCCGCAGGCGAGCGCCGGCGAGCGCACCACCATCCACAAGAATTTCCTGAAGAATTTCTGCGACGTCCTGGTCGAGGTGCTCAAGTCCGCGTCCATGGGCGCCGCGGAGCTGGGCGCGCACGTGCATCTGGTCAATCTGCCGGTGGTGCGTGGTCATTTGGATTCGGGCCGGTCGGTGATGTTGGTGACATCCCATCTGTGCAACTGGGAATGGCTGCTGCAGGGCATTGCCGTGCAATTGGGTTTTCCGATCGACGCGGCCTACAAGCCGCTGCACGATCAATGGGCGGAGCGGCTGATGCTCGGCATTCGTTCCCGGTTCGGCGCGCGATTGGTGCCGGCGAAGGAGTTGCTGGGCGACATCTTGAAACGCCGCGCCGTCGTCCGTGCCGTGGCCATGAACGCGGATCAGGCGCCGGTGTCGACCGATAAGCGCTATTGGACCCAGTTCCTGGGCCAGGACACGGCTTTCTACATGGGCGCGGAACAGATTGCCCGCGCGACCCGGCTGCCGATGATCTATGTGGTCATGCGGCGCACGCGGCGCGGGTATTACGAGGTCGAATTCCAGCGGTTGTGGGACGGGCGGGAGTCCGTGCCGCCGAATGGCATCACCGAGCGCTATGCGCGGGCCTGCGAAATCGACGTGCTCAAGAGTCCGGCTGACTGGCTGTGGTCCTACCGCCGCTGGCGGCTCAAAAAAACCTTGTATGGGATTGATTGAGGAGCTTCGGCGCGGGTGCCTTGCGTGGTATCGGGTGCATCGACAACTGCGATACCTTCGCCGTGGGCTCGCTGTAGACCTCGCTACGCGGCCGGCACCGGCTGGCTCAGTTTATTCTCGAGATGCTTGGCCAGTTCGGCGATGGTCGGATGATCGAACAACTCGGTCAGGTCGATCATCCCGGGAAAATCGTGTTCGATGTTCTCGTGGATCTCGATCAGCTTGAGCGAGCTCGCGCCGATGTCGAACAGATTGTCCTGAACGTCGACGCGCTTGCCGGGCAGGGCGTTCTCGCAGATCGCCTGCAGTCTCGATTCGAGATCGTTGCCGTTCACCGCAACCGCGCCGCCCTGGGCGTCGCGCAAGGCCTGTAGCTCGGCGAGTTCCGCGTCGAACTCGCCCTCGATATGCGAGGTCTCCAGCAGGTGACGTTGCACCTTGCCGCTGGTGGTCTTCGGGATCCGCTTGACGGGAATCACCTGCGCGACCTCGAGGCCGGTGTGCTCGTTGATGAGCCGGCTCACCGCCGTCGCGATCGGCAGGAACTCAGGGATGCCGCCACGGTGCAGCACGAACACCACGAGTTCCTCGCCCTGCGCGCCGGGCTTCGCGACGCCGGCGGCGACGACCTTGTTGAGGTCGAGGCCGGGAGCGCGTTGCGCGATGTTCTCGAGGTCGTAGGGGTAGTAGTTCAGACCATTGATGAAGATGATTTCCTTCGTGCGGCCGGCGATATGGAGATTGCCTTCGTGGACCACGCCGAGATCGCCCGTGTCGAGCCAGCCATTCGCATCGATGGCGAGTGAGGTGGCCTCGGCATCGCCGTAATAGCCCTGCGTGACGCTCTTGCCGCTGATCAAAATGTGCCCGACCTGGCCGTCGGGAAGCACCTGTCGGGCGGCATCGGTCACGCGGACATCGATGCTGGGCACCGGGCGGCCGACGCTCATGAGCTCTAGCACGTCGCGCGTGTCCGCGGGATTGAGCTCGATGGCGGCGCCGACGCCGAGTTTGCGGCGATTGACGCGAATCCATCGATAATCCACGCCGGGCTGGGGGAAGGTCACCGCGAGGCTGGCTTCCGCCATGCCGTATACCGGGAACATGGCATGATGCTTCAAGCCCGTATACGCCAGCTTGGCCATGAATTCGTTGCACAGTGCGACCGAGATCGGCTCGGCGCCGTTGTAGATGGAGCGGATGCTCGACAGGTCGACGTTCTCGAGCTTGCGGTCGCCGAGCACCTTCAAAAAGTGCCGATAGCCGAAGTTGGGGGAGCAGGTGATGGTCGCGCGTTTCTTCGACGCGATCAGCATCCACAACAACGGGCGTCGCACGAACACATCGGTGGGCATCAGATTGATGTGCACGTGCTTGTTGAACTGCATGATGAAAAAACCGATGAGCCCCATGTCGTGCGTCAGCGGCATCCAGCTCAGCGACACGTCCTCGCGGTTGTACTTGTCGACCATGGCGGCGCCCTCGGAATTGGCGAGCAGGTTCTCGTGGGTGAGCATCACGCCCTTGGGCTCGCTGGTCGATCCGGAGGAGAACTGAATGAACGCGAGATCGCCCGGCGCGGAGCGGTACACCTTGCCCGGCTTCGAAATGTCCGTCAGCGATTCGACCAGGAACACGCGGGTTTTGAGGTCCGCGAACAGCGCCATCTCGCCGACCTGGGCCGCCAGAGCGGACAGACGCTCGAGCGTTTTGGCGTCGGTGTACAGATAAGCGTTGCCCAGCTTGCGCGCCACCCGCAACAACTTGTATCGGTGTTCATCGCTGATCCCCACGGCCAGGGGAACCGGGACGATGCCCCCGCAGACCGCCGCCCAGAAGCCGTCGATGAACTGCTCGTTGTTGTTCAGGAAAATGATCAGCTTGTCGCCGCGCTGCGCGCCCAGGGCTTGCAGGTGATGCAGGATGCCGAGCGCACGGGTGTACAGGTCGCCGTAGCTCACCCGGCGCTCGGAGTTCTCACCGTCGACATACGTGACCGCGCGATCCACGGTGCGATTGTTCTCGATCATTTCCAGCAAAGTCGTATTCGTCATCGTAGGGCTACCGTCATCATGAGATTGGAGCGGGGCCGCAGATTGATCTGCGCCTCGAGTTCGATCGGTTCGTCGCTGGCGCGCGTCAGTCGGAAGCGTTGCGACATGCGGTGCACGTGCACCAGCATTTCAAACATGGCCAGGCCTTCGCCGATGCAGTGCCGGGGACCGACCGCGAAGGGGATATAGGAAAACCGGTGGCGTTCCGCCGCGTCCACGCCGGCGAAGCGCTCGGGCTTGAATTCTTCGGCGTCGCTCCAGAACGCGGGGTGACGGTGCAGCATGTACGGACTGATGAACACATCGCTGCGGGGGCCGATGGCGTAACCGCCGAGTTCGTCCGCCTCGATCGTGCGGCGCGTGAGCAGCCAGCCGGGCGGGTACAGCCGCAGGGCTTCCTGGATCACTTGATGGGCATAGGACAGCGACTCGGCCGCATCGAGCCCCAGCCGTTCGGCGGTCACCCGGTCGGATTCGCTTTCCAGGGCCGAGGCGACCCCGGGATGCTGGCTCACCAGGTACCAAGTCCAGGTCAAGGCGGCGGCCGTGGTCTCGTGGCCGGCGACGATCAGCGTGAGGACTTCGTCGATCATTTCCTTGTCGGCCATGGGTTCGCCGCTGTCCCGGTCGCGTGTGGCCATGAGCATGGCGAGAAAATCGAAATGCGCCTCGGGCTCGCGGCGACGCCGTTGAATGACCTCGGCCACCAACTTGGCCAGCGAGCGAAACCGGAACGCGAATTTCAGGTCGCGGTTGGTCTCCTTGGCCACCACCTCGAACGGGTTGGCGCCCATCTGCTGCTCGATGCGGGCGAGGTCGCTGCCGAAGATCGATCGCAGGACGATTTCCAGGGTCAACTCGCTGACGTCGTCCGTGAGATTGATGGGTTCGCGGCGCGCGGCGCTGGCGGCCCAGCGCTCGGCGAACTTCTCGTTCACCTCGTCGATCAAACCAGCGAACTGGTCGATGACCCGGCGGTGAAACGCCGGCTGCATCATGCGTCGCTGGCGGCGCCAAAAGTCGCCTTCGCTGGTCATGATGCCGTTGCCGAGCAGGATCTTGACGCGATCCATGCCCTCGCCCTTGGTGTAGTTGCGATGGTTGGACAGGAGCACGCGCTTGATGTCGTCGGGGTGGTTGATGACATAGTTGTAGACGCCGCGGCTGGGGGCGAACACGCGGTACGTGTCGCCGAATCGGCCAAAACAGTCTCGCATCAGCGCCAACGATTCATCACTCCCACCGAGATCGAAGCCGTCGGTGGGGCCGGGGGGCAGGGCCATGGTTTGCATCCGCTATTGTAACGTAGGCGGGTGGGTATTGCGGTGGGGGGCGCCGTTCCCGACAATGACGGCTGTGCAGAAAAAACCCGGCGCGCCTCTTCGCAATACGATCTACGAACAGCAAACGGCCTCGGGACGCCGGCTGACCGCGGGCCGCCTATTCCTCTACCGGTGCATCGTGCCGCTGGGAATCGCCTTGATTCGCCTCGTATGGCGGTCCTCGCGGGTGGTCAGCGTCACCGGGTCCGACCATATCATCGCGGCACTCGCGCGTGCGCCATCGTTCATCCCGGTGTATTGGCACCAACATCAGCTGTTTTGCGTGCGGCAATTGCTGGCGCTGCGCGGTGCCGGGGTCAAGCTGGGGTTTTTGATCAGCCCCTCGGTGGATGGCGAACTCGGGGCCATGATGGTGCGCAGATTGGGCGCCCTGGCCATCCGTGGGTCGTCGACCCATACCGGGGCGAGGGCGCTGCGGGATTATTACCAGGCGCTGTCCCATGACGATGTGTCGCCGGCGATCACGCCGGACGGGCCGCGGGGTCCGCCTTGGAAGTTCAAGCCGGGCGCCGTGCTGCTGGCCCAGTTGTCCGGGCGGCCGATCATCCCCATGGCGTACGCCGCGTCGCGGGCCTGGAGAATCAAGTGGGATCGCTTCGTGATCCCGAAACCGCTGTCGCGCATTGCCATCGTGATTGGCGAACCCGTCTATGTACCCAAGGGGTTGGACGCGGCGGCCCTTGAGGGGTTCCAATTGCAGATGGAAGGGCGGCTGCACGCACTGTATGGCCAGGCAAGAAACGCGCTGGGGTAGTGTTTTGCGAAAAAGGCGTTAATACAATCGCTTAGCTTGTAATCCTCCTAAGTTATGCGAGAATCCGGCTGTATCTGCCAGTTGCCGAATCCCAGGAAGTGTGTGACACATTCTGTTTTCGGCGAATAGCAATGGCAAACTGTTGATCCACAACCGCAATCTACATTCCGGGAATCATCACGGCGCATGGCGATAGCTCCCCACGATCCCCGACATGTCGACCTGACGGCATCGGACATCCTGTCGCCCGGCACCTGGCCGCGCCGCGACATTCGCGCCGTGGCGGGGCTCGACGTGATTTGCACCAAGATCGCGGTGGATTTTCAGGGCATGACGGCCGTCACGGCCGCGGGTTGCATCTTTACGAATCTCGAATTGCTGCGGGACGCGGCCCACGTCGACACCGCCTTCCACATCACGTTGGACCTCGAGGTCGAAAGCATTGCCGAGGTGCAGGTGGCGCGCGGCATGTTGACCACCGGCAATCCGGAGCAACTGCGGGGGCAGGCCCTGACCGCCCTGCCGTGGCTGAGGTCCCGCCTGGCGCCGCTGCGGATCTCGGAGATGCGGGACACCGCCAAACCGCGGCCGGACCAGATCGACGATGCCATGCTGTGGAGCGACCTCGGGATCGGTTCGGTGCTGATGATCGGCTATCACATCGGGGGTCGGGCGGCCGGGATACTGGGGATCGCCAACGCTCAACCGAGGGAAGGCTGGGAGGTGCAGCTGCACCTGTTGATGAAGCTGGTGGGCAGCAGTTTGTCGACTGGGCTCGAGCGCATCGAGATTCAACGCACCCTGCACGATCTCGAGGAGCGCAATGAGCTGGCGTTGTACAGCGCGAACGATGGCCTGTGGGACTTCGACACCTTGAACAACCGCGTCTACCTGTCGCCGCGCTGGAAGGCGATGCTGGGGTATGACGAGGTGGACGTGGGGCAGACGCCGGATTGGCGGACGCTCGTACACTCGGACGACATGTCGCGCGTGCAGTCGGCCATTCGTGATCACGTGGCCGGCAAGACGCCGATATTCGAGAGCCTGCATCGCATGCGCCATGCCACCGGCGAGTGGCGCTGGGTCATCAGCCGGGCGAAGGCGCGAGTCGACGAGAAAGGCCGACTGCTGCGGCTGGTGGGCGTGGAACTGGACATCACCGAACGCAAGTTGTACGAGGAAGCGCTGTTCCGCGAAAAGGAGAGCGCGCAGATCACCCTGCAGAGCATCGGCGACGGCGTGGTCACCACCGATGCCAAGGGAGTGATCGATTATCTGAATCCAGTCGCCGAGGCGCTCACGGGGTGGCGCCTCGAGGACAGTCAGGGCCGCGCCATCGAGGAGATCTTCCGCGCGTTCCACGAAGAGACCTGCGAGCCGCTGGAGAACCCGCTGGCCGTCGCCATTCGCCGCACACGGTCGATCAAGTCGGTACGGCCGATGTTGCTGATCCGGCGCGACGGCAACGAGATCTATGTCGAGAGCACGGCATCGCCGATACGCGACGGCAGCGGTGCGGTCTCGGGCGGCGTGCTCGTGTTCCATGACGTCAGCGAAGCGCGCGAGCTGAACCGCCGCCTGAGCTATCACGCGAGCCACGACGTGCTCACGGGTCTGGTGAACCGCCGCGAATTCGAGAACCGCATGGAGCGCGCCCTGAAGAGCGCCAAGGCGCACGAGACCTCGTATGCGCTGTGCTACCTAGACCTCGATCAGTTCAAGATCATCAACGATACCTGTGGCCACAGCGCCGGCGACGCGCTGCTGGGTCAGGTGGGTGCGCTGCTGAAATCGAAGGTTCGCTGGCGCGACACGCTGGCGCGGCTGGGCGGCGACGAGTTCGGCATCTTGCTCGAGAGCTGCAACTTGGATGAGGCATTGCGCACGGCGGAGGCGCTGCGCGAGGCGGTGCGCAGTTTCAAGTTCACCTGGGAGGAACGCACGTTCCGTCTGGGCGCAAGCATCGGTGTCGTGCCGATTGCCCCGGAAAACGCCGACGTGGCCTCCGTGCTGAGCGCGGCCGACAGCGCCTGCCAGGCCGCCAAGGAGGCGGGCCGCAACCGCGTCCATAGCTTCGAGGAAAACGACATCGACTTGATGCGCCGCCGCCGCGAGATGCAGTGGGCCGCGCGCATCCACAGCGCGCTCGAGGAGGGCCGGTTCGAACTCTTCCGACAGACCATATTGCCGTTGCAAGTGCCGGAGATCGGCTCGCACTACGAGTTGTTGCTGCGCATGCGCGATGAGAACGGCAAGATCGTGGCGCCCGACAATTTCATCACCGCGGCCGAGCGCTACGGGATCATGCCGCAGATCGATCGCTGGGTCATCGAGAACGCGTTCCGGTGGTTGGTGTCGGAGGCAGACGAGCGCGAGAAGCTCGCCATGTGCTCCATCAATCTCTCCGGACAGAGCCTGGGCGACGACAAGTTCCTGCCCTACGTCATCGACCAGTTCCATCGCAGCGGTCTGGATGCGACGAAGATCTGCTTCGAGATCACGGAGACCGCGGCCATCGCGAGCTTCTCGCAGGCCAACCGGTTCATTCAGGCGCTGAAGGAGCTGGGCTGCAAGTTCGCGTTGGACGACTTCGGCACCGGTCTGTCGTCGTTCGGCTATCTGAAGCATTTTCCGGTGGATTTCCTGAAAATCGACGGCAGCTTCGTCAAGGAGATCCTGCACGATCCCATCGACCGGGAGATGGTGCGGTCCATTAACGAGATCGGGCATCTGACGGGCAAACAGACGATCGCCGAGTTTGCCGAGAACGTGGACATCATCGACATGCTGCGCAGCCTCGGTGTCGACTACGCGCAGGGCTACGGCATCTCGCAGCCACAGCGGGTGCTCAAGGCCGCGAATCTCGCCTGAGTGAGGCCGGGCCTCGCCGGAGTGCAGCAGCCCCTGCGTTTGGTCAGCGCCACTCGAAGCGCATGGACAGATCCACCGCGCGCACGTTCTTGGTGATGCTGCCCACCGAAATATAGTCGACCCCGGTGAGCGCGATATCGCGAATCGTCTGCGTCGTGACGCCGCCGGAGGCTTCCAGCTTCAACGGATGCAGGGCGGCGCGGTTGATGGCCACGGCCTCGCGCATGTCCGGCAGCGGGAATTCATCCAGCATCGCGATGTCCGCGCCCGCGGCGAGCGCCTCGCGCAGTTCGTCCAGGGTTTCGCACTCGACTTCGATGGGAACCCGGCCGGCCGCGAGGCCGGCGCCCGCTGACCGGGCGCTGGCGACGGCTGCGGCGATCGAGCCGGCGGCCATGATGTGGTTTTCCTTGATGAGCACACCATCGAACAGCCCGATCCGATGGTTTTGGCCACCCCCAACCCGCACGGCGTATTTTTGCGCCAGGCGCAGCCCCGGAATGGTTTTGCGGGTGTCGAGCACCCGGCAGGGCGTGTCGGCGATCAAGCCGGCAAATGCCCGTGCGGCGGTGGCGGTTCCCGACAAAAACTGCAGGAAATTCAAAGCTGTGCGCTCTCCGGTGAGGAGCGCGCGCGCGGCGCCGCGAAGCGTGAAGAGCGTCTGGTTCGGCGCCACGGTGGCGCCCTCGGCCACCTGCCACTCGACGACGACGGCGGCGTCGAGGCGGGCGAAGGTGGCGTCGACATACGGAATGCCGCAAATGACCGCGCTTTCGCGGGTGATGACGGTGGCCCGGCCGGCCCGATCCGCGGGAATGAGTGCGGCGGTCAAGTCGCCGCTCCCAATGTCCTCGGTCAGGGCCCTATCGACTTGGGTGGTCAAATCGTCGGGAACGGGCACGGCGGGCGGTGTTTTCAATGGGACAGCTCGTGGGGGGAAGGGCTGGAAGAATAGGGGGCGCCACTCAATAATTCAACGATACCCCCAGCCCTGGGGGTATGGGTATGTTTTGGCCATTGCCGTACAATGAGCGCTGATCGCACACGCGAGCGGGTGTTCGAGCCCTAGTTTCATTTGGAGATCGACCATGAATGCAATTGAACGTATCCAGAGCACCCTGGCGTCCGCCCCCGTCGTCCTTTACATGAAGGGAACGCCGGATTTTCCGCAGTGCGGCTTCTCGGCTCAGACCGTGGGCGCGTTGCGTGCCAGCAAGGCAAAGTTCGAGTACGTGAACATCTTCGAGGATCCGGAAGTCCGTGATGCACTGAAGACGTATTCCAACTGGCCCACGTTTCCCCAGTTGTACGTGAACGGCGAACTCGTCGGCGGCTGCGACATCGTCGTCGAAATGTACAAGAGCGGTGAATTGAAGCAGTTGTTGGCCGAAGCGGGCGCAGTCCCCGCTTGATCGGCAAGGAGGCGCAGCATTCGCCGCGCCTCCTGCGCCTGCGCCTCCTTCGCCTTCCTAGCCGAGAGGCACGGGCACGAACACCCGGCTGTCGCCACGCTGTATCAGCAGCGCGATCTGGTTTCCATGGTCTTGCACCATCTTGCGCAGCTGCGCGACATTGTCGACCGGCGTTCCATCGACCGAGAGGAGGACATCGCCCGCTTGGATGCCTGCCTCTGCGGCTCGTCCCTGCGCATCCTCGACGACCAGGCCTCCGGTCACTCCTGCTGCGCGCTGTTCCTGGGGGTTGAGCGGGCGCACCGCCAAGCCGAGACGACCGGGTGTGGGGCCGTTGCCGGCTGAAGGCTCGGCCAGCCGCGTGGCCGTGCCGATCGTCGCCATCACGGTGAGGACTTTGCCGTCGCGCCACACCTCGAGGGAGGCCTTGTCGCCGGGCACGGCGGAACCGATGCGGGCGGACAGCTGGCCTGCGTCCACGATTGGGGCGCCATCGACCTTGAGTATCACGTCGCCGACCTTGATGCCGGCTTGGGAGGCGGCGCTGTCGGGCTCGACTTTGTCCACCAGCGCGCCGTTCGGTGCATTGAGCTTGAAGGAGTTGGCCAAGGTTTGATCGAGCGTTTGAACCTGCACGCCCAGGCGGGCATGCACGACCTTGCCGGTGTTGACGATCTGGTCCTTGATTTTGACGGCGACATTGATCGGGATGGCGAACGAAACGCCTTGATAGCCGCCCGAACTGCTGTAGATCTGTGCACTGATGCCCACGACGGCGCCGTTCGCGTCGAACAACGGGCCGCCCGAATTACCCGGGTTGACGGCCGCATCGGTCTGAATGAAAGGGACGTAGCCATCGCCCGGCAGCGAGCGGCCTTTAGCGCTGACGATGCCTGCGGTGGCGGTCTCTTCGAGACCGAACGGTTCGCCGATCGCGAGCACGTAATCGCCGACGCCCAGCTGGTCCGAGTTGCCGAGCTGCACGACGGGTAGATTGTGCGCGTCGATCTTCAGGACGGCGATGTCGCTGGCCTTGTCGGAACCCAGCACCTTCGCCTTGAACTCGCGGTGATCGGACAACTTGACCGTGACGTCCTTGGCGCCGTCGACGACATGCGCGTTGGTCAACAACAGGCCGTCGCTCGAGATGATGAAGCCCGATCCTTGACCCCGCACCATGCGGTTCCTCGGCATCGGTCGGCCGTGAAACAGCTGGCCCAGCGGGTTGTCGTCGTCGGGGGAGCCGAATTCGGGGCCCGGCCCCGCGGACGTGTTGAGCTCGCCGGCGGTCATGATGCCGACGACGGCGGCCTGGTTTTCCGCCACGATGGCTCGATAGTTCGGGGTGCTGATCTGCGGGATCGGGTGGGGGGATTCCGCGGCGGTGACGGGCGGCGAGTCCTTGGTCTGCAGCAGGGCGGGGGTGGCCAAACCGGTGGCAGTGCCCACGGCCAGCAGGCCTGCCGCCGACCAGACTAATGTACTCGTGCGAATTTGCATGAAGATCTCCTGGAGATGAAGCGGTCGAGCATTTGCTCGGCGGAAGCTTCACCTGCCAGGCTTAAGGCAGTCTTAAGAGGCGGCCGGAAAGCGCACCGCGACCCGGAGTCCGGGGCCCGGAGGTTGGCCGCCCCGCAGGACGGCGCGGCGCGCGCCGTCCTGCGGGCTGCCGCGGGCAGCGTCGTCCGCATCATCCAGGGTGACGAGTGCTCCGTGGCGCTCGGCGATGGCCTTGACGATGGCGAGCCCGAGGCCGGTGCCGCTCTCCTGCCGGGCGGCGCGCCGATAGAAACGGTCGAATACCCGCTCCCTGTCGGCGGCCGCGATTCCGGGGCCATCATCGACCACTTCCAGCAGCGCCCCGCCGGCGGTCGGCCTGCAGCGGACGTCGACGGCGCCGCCGATTGGCGTATATCGCACTGCATTGTCCAGCAGATTGCGGACGAGAATCCGCAGCGATTCTCGATCGGCGCGGACGAGGGCGCCGGGCTGGGCCTGCAGGCCGAGATCAATGTCGCGAGCCGCCGCCAGGACATGGGTGTCCTTGATCCCCTCGGCCGCGACGCTTGCCAAATCCAGCAACTCGAGTTCGACGGCGCCTTGCTGGGGATCGCTCCGGGCCAGGGCGAGCAACTGTTCGGCCAGATGGATCGCGCGTTCGATGGCGTCGCCCAGCCGGGCGCGAGCGTCGACCCAGGCGTCCAAGTCCGGCGCGCGATCCAATAATTGCAGCTGCAGGCGCAGCGCCGTCAGCGGTGACCGTAATTCATGAGCGGCGTCGGCGATGAAGTTGCGTTGGACCGCGAACGCTTCGCGCAGTCGCGCCAGCAGCCGGTTCAGTTCGGCCACGAGCGGATCGATCTCGCGCGGCAGGTTGTCGGTGGCCAGGGGTGTGAGACTGCGCGCATCGCGCCGCTGGATGTCGGCGGTCAACCGTCGCAGCGGAAGCAGTCCGCGGCCGACGGTCCACGCGACGAACACGATCATCACGGGCAGCAGCAGAATCAGGGGGATCACGATGCGCAGCGCCGCCGCACGTGCCAGGCGTTCGCGTACGCGGACGGGCTGGGCGATTTGAATCACCCCGTCGCCGGTCTGCAGACCGTAGGCGCGCCACGCCTGCCCCTGCAGGGACAGGTCGGCATAGCCCAGCACGGTTCGATTGATCATCGGCAATCCTGGCCGCGAGAGGTACATGCGCGAGCCGAACAAATCCCAGATCTGGATCACGAAATCCACGTCGCCCTGGTCCGGGGGGATCTCGATGCGCGGCGCGAGGGTTATCTGGCCGCGCAGCGACAGCGCCATCTGGCGCAGTTGATAATCGAACAGCGTCGAGGTCTCGTTGAGCACGCGGCGATAGGTGATGGTGGCCGTGAGGACGGAGACGATGGCCACCAGCACGATCAACGCCAACAGCAGGCGATTGCGAATCGATCTCATGTCTTCGGCACGAAGTAGCCGACGCCGCGCAGCGTTCGAATGACGTCGCTGCCGAGCTTGCGCCGCAGGCCATGGATGTACACCTCGACCGCGTTGCTGCCGATGGGCTCATCCCAGCCGTAGAGGCGGTCCTCGAGTTGCGAGCGCGACAGCACCGCGCCCGGCCGCTGCAGCAGCGCTTCGAGCACCGCATACTCGTGTGCCGAGACGTTGACCGGTACGCCGGCCTGCTCGACCGTATGGGTGACGGGATCGAGCCGCAAGGCACCATGCTGAATGCTCGTATCGGCGCGTCCGCTCGCCCGGCGCAGTACCGAGCGCACGCGCGCCATCAATTCGTCGAGATCGAAGGGCTTGACGATGTAGTCGTCGGCGCCGGCGTCGAGGCCGGCGATCCGGCTGCGGATCTCGTCGCGGGCGGTCAGGATGATCACCGGCGTCGCGTCTCCCCGTCGCCGCAACCCGCGCAGCACCTCGATGCCGTCCTGCTGCGGCAGGCCGAGGTCCAGCAACACCAGGTCGAAGACCGTGGCATGCAGCGCGCCGCTCGCGCTCCTGCCATCGCTGGTCCAATCGACCGCGAACCCTGACTGGCGCAGCGCCGTCTGCAGGCCCTGGGCGATCATGCCATCGTCTTCAACCAGCAGGACACGCATCGACCCGCCGCACGAGCTATGTCGCGGTCGATCCGGAGACCGATCCGTCCGGGCCTGCCGGCCCATCCGTCTCGACCTCGAGCGGTCCCATCGACGCCAGGCGTCTGCGGCTGGCGTCGAATACGCCCTGGAACTGATTGCAGACGATGCAAAACAGATCGGCCGTGCGCTCCGCGTCGTACGCGGCGGAGTGGGCCGACGCCGTATCCCATTCACCGCCCGACGCGAGCGTGGCGCGCATCAGCACGGTCTGCCCGAAGGCGACGCCGCCGAGCGTCGCCGTGTCGAAGCTCGTGAACGGGTGGAAGGGATTGCGTTTGATCTGGGTGCGGGCCACCGCCGCGTTCAAGAAATTCAAATCGAAAAAGGAGTTGTGGCCGACGAGCACTGCGCGTGTGCAATCGGCCGCGCGTATGGCCTTTCTGACCTCGTTGAAGATGCGTTGCAACGCATCTTCCTCCTGGATCGCGAGGCGCAGCGGATGATGCGGATCGATGCCGGTCACCGCCATCGAGGCGGGTTCCAGATTGGCGCCGGGGAACGGCACGACGTGATGGCGGAAGGTTTCGCCGCGCGCCAGCGTGCCGTCGCTGCGCATTTCAAGGAACACCGCGGCGATTTCCAGCAGCGCATCGGTCTGCGAGTTGAACCCGCCGGTTTCGACGTCGATGACCACGGGCAGGAAGCCGCGGAAACGGGTGGCGAAAGTGATGGGCGGAAGCTGGCTCATGCTCGTGCCGCGGAGGCAATGCGCCATGCAATGCTTTCGCCGCTGCGATAAGGCACCAGGGTGCCGTTGCCGAATTCGTAGGATAGTGGTGACACCCAAGACTCCTTGATCAAGGTGATGACGTCGTCGTGACGCGGCAAACCGTAAAAATCCGCGCCAAAATGACTCGCGAAGCCCTGCAGTCGATCGAGGCGTCCCGCCTGCTCGAAAGCCTCCGCATACAACTCGATCGCCGCATGCGCGGTGAACATGCCTGCACAACCACAGGCATTTTCCTTTGTCGTCCGCTCGTGCGGAGCGCTGTCGGTGCCGAGAAAATAGCGCGGGTTGCCGCTCGTGGCCGCATTCAACAGGGCGATCCGATCCTCCTCGCGCTTGAGGATGGGCAGGCAATAATAGTGCGGTCTGATGCCGCCGGAAAAGATCGCGTTGCGATTGTGCAGCAGATGTTGCGGCGTGATCGTGGCCGCGACGCCGGCGCGGGCGTTGCCCACGAAATCGACTGCGCGCGCGGTCGTGATGTGTTCGAACACCACCTTCAACGTCGGGAAGCGCTCGAGCAGCGGGGCCAAGACCGCATCGATGAAGTGCGACTCGCGGTCGAAAACGTCGATCTGCGCGCCCGGCGTCTCACCGTGCACCAGCAGCGGCATGCCGAGTTCCTCCATGCGCGCGAGCGTCGGGTACACGTGTCGTATATCGGTGACGCCGGCATCGGAATGGGTGGTGGCGCCGGCCGGATACAACTTGACGCCATGGACGAATCCGCAGGCCTTCGCGCGCCCGATCTCCTCGGGCGGCATGTTGTTCGTCAGATACAACGTCATGAGCGGCTCGAAACGGCTTCCGGCCGGCAATGCGGCGAGAATGCGTTCACGATAAGCGGCCGCGAGCGCCGTCGACGTGATCGCGGCCTTCAGATTCGGCATGACGATGGCCCGGCCGAATTGCGCGGCCGTGAATGCCGCCACCGCGTTCAGCGATGCGCCATCGCGCAAGTGCACGTGCCAGTCGTCGGGCCTGTGTATCGTCAGCGCGTTCAACTGCTCGTCGCCTTCGCGGACCCCGCCGCCTTGGCGGGCCACCCGCGTCGCAGCAGGTCGAGCGTGTAGCGGACGCCGAACCCTGTGATTTCCGAGGAAATGTGCGCGAGCCCACCGTGCCTCGAGCCCGCCGCCAGATCCAAATGCAGCCAGGCGATGTCCTGGGGCACGAAGCGATTCAGAAATCGTGCCGCGAGGATGTGATCGCCCTTGCCGTCGACGGCGCATTGCAGCACGTCGGCGACCGAGCTTTCCAGGTCCGAATCGAAATCGGCATCCATCGGAAAGCACCACACCCGCTCGCCGCTGCTGGTTCCCGCCGCTTCGATGAAGTCGCGTGCCTCAGGCCGGTTGGTGAATGCGCCGCTGTAGCGCTCGGTCAGCGCGGAGACGCACGCGCCCGTCAACGTTGCGTAGTCGATGATGGCGCGTGGCCGGGTGCTCGCGGCCAGGCTCAGCGCGTCCGCCAACACCATGCGACCCTCGGCGTCCGTGTGGATCACTTGAATGGTCGTGCCGTTGTGGGCGCGGACCACGTCTTGGGGCTTGTAGGCCAGCGGCCCGGTGCGATTCTCGGTAATCGCCAACCAGCAGTCCACGGCCAGCGGCGAACGCAGCGCATGCAGGGCATACAGGCTGCCGAGAGCGACCGCGCTGCCCTCCATGTCGATGTGCATATCGAGCATGCCCTTGTGAGTCTTGAGGTTCGTGCCGCCGGTGTCGAAACAAATTCCCTTGCCGACGAGACTGACGAGCGGCGATGTGCTATTGCGCGCTTTGGCGCGGCCGGCGGCGACGCCCGGCGTGGGGACGCCCCGCCGATACACCAACTGGATGATTCCGGCGTCGCGGGTGCCGTTGCCCTGGGAGACGGCCAGAAATGCGCCGGCGCCGAGGCGTTTCAATTGCGCCTCGCCATAGAACTTGAAGCCCAGGCCGAGGTGCCGGGCCAAATCCTGCACCAAACGTCGATATCCCGATGCATCGAGCGTGTTCGGCGGCAATGCGGTCAACCAGCGCGCGAGGTTGTTTCCGGCGGCGGTTGCGAGGGTCAGATCGAGATCGGGCAGCTTGCCCGTCCCGACGATTTCCATGTGCGTGAGCCGCTCATGTTGACCCGGAGTGCTCTTGAACGTGGCGAAGCGGAATGCGGCGGCCTCCAGCGCGGCGATCGTCGCGTTGAGCGTCGCGTCCAGTGCGCTTTTGGCGCATCCCTGGCTCGAAATGACGATTCCATCCGGTTCGCCGTCGAGTGCGGTGCGTGCCAGTTTCCCGGCGGCTTGCAGCCGCTGAAAGGTGCTGCCGGCGTCGGCAAGGCATACGGCAATCAAGGTGGTCTGTGCGCGCGGTCCCACTTTGAGCTGCACGCTGTCGCCAGGCTTGCGGGGCTTCGCCTGATAAAGATCACGCAGCAGGCCGCCAAACGGCAGGGCGGCCCAATCTCCGGCCGTGGGTGTGACGGGCAGGAATACGATTGCACAGGCGTAGCCGGCGAGTTTGGCCGCATTCAACCGTGCGCTGGTTTGGCGCACGGGCACGAGCAGGGATCCGAAGGGCAAGCGAGTCGGCATATCAGTTAAACCGCAAGCGTATCGCGCGCATTCCGCTGGCAGATCCTTGCTTGACCGTAAAAAACCAAACCCCGAAGATAGCGCTGCTAAAATCGCAAGTGGCAGTTCGCGCATCGGCGCTGTAACGTGCCTGCCATCTTAACAGGACGCGTGGGTGTGTGCATGTGCGCATGCCCCTCGCATCAAGGCTTTTAACTATGACGCAACAATCCCCCTTCGAAGACATCGATCCGACCGAAACGCAGGAGTGGCTGGAGTCGATCGACTCCGTGCTGCGCGCGCAAGGGCCGGAGCGAGCACATTTTTTGCTCGAAAAACTGGTGGACTTCACCCGCCGTTCCGGCACCTACCTGCCGTTCAAACCGAATACGGCCTACCTCAACACCATTTCCAAAGCGCAGGAGCCGGAGTATCCCGGTGACCGTTCTCTGGAGCGCCGAAACGAGGCCTACATCCGCTGGAATGCGCTGGCGATGGTGGTGCAAGCCAACAAGGTGAGCTCCGAATACGGCGGGCACATCGCGAGCTACGCGTCGGCGGCGACCCTGTATGAGGTCGGATTCAACCATTTCTGGCGGGCGAAGAGCGCCGCGCATCCGGGCGACATGGTGTTCATGCAGGGACATTCCGCCCCGGGCATCTATGCGCGCGCCTATCTGGAAGGCCGGTTGGACGAGAGCCAATTGCTGCGCTTTCGTCAGGAAGTGAAGGGCGGCGGCTTGTCCTCCTATCCGCATCCCTGGTTGATGCCCGACTTCTGGCAATTCCCGACCGTGTCCATGGGCTTGGGCCCGATGACCGCCATCTTCCAGGCACGATTCGTGCGCTACCTCGAGCATCGCGGCATCGTGCCGCCCTCGGACCGCAAGGTTTGGGCCTTCCTCGGCGATGGAGAAATGGACGAACCCGAATCCATGGGCGCGCTCACCATGCCGGTGCGCGAGAAGCTGGACAATCTCATTTTCGTCATCAATTGCAACCTGCAGCGTCTCGACGGCCCGGTGCGCGGCAACGGCAAGATCATTCAAGAACTCGAAGCGGCGTTTCTCGGCGCCGGCTGGAACGTCATCAAGGTCGTCTGGGGCTCGCGCTGGGATCCGCTTCTGGAACGAGACCAGAAGGGTCTGCTCAAGCGCCTCATGGAAGAATGCGTGGACGGCGAATACCAGAACTTCAAATCGAAGGGTGGCGCCTATACGCGCGAGCATTTCTTCGGCAAGTACCCCGAGCTGAAGGAAATGGTCGCGAACATGTCCGACGAGGAGATCTGGCGCCTGAACCGGGGCGGTCACGATCCGCAAAAGGTCTATGCGGCATACGCCTCGGCGGTCGCACACAAGGGCGCGCCCACGGTGATCCTGGCGAAGACCGTCAAGGGATTCGGCCTCGGCAAGGCGGCCGAAGGGCTCAACTCCTCGCATCAACAAAAGAAGCTTGGCGAAGAGGCGCTGCGCGAAGTTCGCGATCGCTTCAACATCCAGATCTCCGACGAGGAGATCAAGGGTCTGACGTTCAGAAAACCGGCCCTCGACAGCGAGGAGCTGAAATATCTTCAGGATCATCGCGCTGCGCTGGGCGGTTACGTTCCTCAGCGCAGCACGTCGGCACCGCTCTTGGTGGTCCCGCCGCTCGAGACCTTCAGCGCGTTGCTCGAGGGAACGGGCGATCGCGAAATTTCCACCACCATGGCATTGGTCCGCATTCTGACGACGCTCATCAAGGACAAGAACGTCGGCAAGCACATCGTGCCCATCGTGCCCGATGAAGCGCGCACCTTCGGCATGGAGGGCATGTTCCGGCAGGTGGGCATCTATTCGTCGGTGGGACAGCTGTATACGCCCCAGGATGCCGACCAGCTGATGTTCTATCGCGAAGACAAGCAGGGCCAGATCCTGGAAGAGGGCATCAACGAAGCGGGAAGCCTGTGTTCCTGGCTGGCCGCCGCGACCGCGTATTCGAACCACGGCGTCAGCATGATTCCGTTTTACATCTACTACTCTATGTTCGGGTTCCAGCGGGTCGGTGATTTCATCTGGGCCGCGGCGGACAGCCAGGCCCGGGGATTTCTGGTGGGCGGCACCGCCGGGCGCACCACGCTCGCCGGCGAGGGGCTGCAGCATCAGGACGGCCACAGCCATCTGCTCGCGAGCACCGTGCCGAACTGCGTGGCCTACGATCCAACATATGCCTATGAGCTCGCCGTGATCGTGCAGGACGGCATGCGCCGCATGTATCACGCGCAGGAGAGCGTGTTCTATTACATCACCTGCATGAACGAGAACTATGCTCACCCGGCCATGCCGAGCGGCGTGGCGGAAGGCATCTTGAGCGGCATGTATCTGCTGCGCATCGGTGGTCGCGGCAAGGTGCGCGCGACGCTGTTCGGTTCAGGTACGATCCTGCGCGAGGTGCTCGCCGCCGCCGAATTGCTGGAGAGTGATTATGGCGTGCCGGCCGACGTGTATTCGGTTACCAGCTTCAGCGAGCTGCGCCGGGACGCTCTCGCCATCGAGCGCTGGAACCTGCTGCATGCCGGTCAGCCGCAGAAGCAGAACTACATCCAGCAGGCGCTCGGCGATCGCGAAGGCCCCTTCATCGCGGCGACCGATTACATGAAGACCGTGGCGGACCAAATCCGGCAATGGGTGCCGGGACGTTACGCGGTGCTCGGCACGGACGGCTTCGGCCGCAGCGACTGCCGCGCGGAATTGCGCCGCTTCTTCGAAGTCGACCGTCATTACGTCGTCATCGCCGCCCTGAAGGCGCTGGCGGACGAAGGCAAGATCGACAAGAAGACGGTCACGGAAGCGATGCAGACCTTCGGCATCGACCCGGAAAAACCCAACCCCTTGTCGGTTTAGGCGAACAAAAGTGACAACTCCAATCGAAGTCTTGGTCCCCGACATTGGCGGTTTCAAAGATGTCAGTGTCATCGATGTATTGGTCAAAGATGGTCAGCAGGTCGACAAAGAGACGCCGCTCATCACCATCGAAACCGAGAAGGCCGCCATGGACGTGCCGGCTCCCGCCGCGGGCCGCATCACTCAGGTCAAGCTCAAACAAGGCGACAAGGTTTCCGAGGGTTCGCTGATATTGCTCTTCGAACCTGCGGCGGCAGGCGCGCCGGCACCGGGCGCGGCCGCCGCGCCGGCGGCCGCGCCTGCTTCCGCGCCTGCTTCCGCTCCACCGGCCGCTGCGCCCGCCCCCGCAGCCGCGCGCGCGGCGTCCGTGGCGCGGCCGCCCGCTGCACGTGTGGTGACCACGATCGACGAGCGAGCCTTCTCGCGTGCCTATGCCAGTCCGTCGGTGCGTCAGTTCGCCCGGCAACTCGGCGCGGATCTCGGCAAGATCACGGGTACGGGGCCCAAGGCGCGCATCACGCAGGACGACGTGAAGGCGCACGTGAAGAGGATCCTCACCACGCCCGTCGCGCCGGTGTCGGCGCTGCCGAAAGTGCCGGAGGTCGACTTCTCCAAATACGGTGCGGTGGAAATCAAGCCGCTGTCGCGCATCCAGAAGATCTCCGGCGCGCGATTGCAGGCGAGTTGGATCAACCTGCCGCATGTCACGCAGCACGACGATGCCGACATCACGGATCTCGAAGCCGCGCGATCGGGACTGAAGGCCCGGGCCGCGGCGGAAGAGGTCAAGCTCACGCCGCTGGTGTTCATCATCAAGGCCTGCGTGCTCGCGCTGCAGCAATTTCCGCGTTTCAACTCGTCGCTGGACGCCGCGGGTGAGAACCTGGTGCTGAAGCAGTACTGCCACATGGGGTTTGCGGCCGATACGCCGAACGGCCTCGTGGTCCCGGTGATCCGGAATGCGGATCGGCTCGACATCTACCAGATCGCGCGGGCGCTCGCGGCGCTGTCGTCGAAGGCACGGGCCGGGAAGTTGACGGCGGCCGAAATGCAGGGCGGCTCGTTCACGGTCTCGAGCCTGGGCGGCATCGGCGGCACGGCGTTCACTCCCATCATCAATGCGCCGGAGGTCGCGATCCTGGGCGTTTCGAAATCCAGCGTGAAGCCGGTGTACGAGAATGGCGGGTTCATCCCGCGACTCATGTTGCCGCTTTCCCTCTCGTATGACCATCGGGTGATCGACGGCGCCGAGGCGGCGCGATTCGTGGTGTTTCTGGCCAAGACATTGAGCGATCCGAAGGTTTTACTATGAGCGTCAGCGAGGTACGGGTCCCCGACCTGGGAGAGTCCAAGGGGGTCAACGTTCTCGAGGTGCTCGTGGCGAAGGGCGCCGAGATCCGCATCGATGACCCGCTCATCACGCTCGAGACCGAGAAGGCCTCGATGGACGTGCCGTCCCCGGTGGCCGGAATCATCGAATCCATCGACCTCAAGAAGGGGGACGAAGTCGTCGCCGGGACGCTGATCGCGATGGTCACGGTGGCGGAAGGCGCGGGTGTCGCCGCGACAGCGCCGGCCGCGAAAGCCGCCACGCCGGAAGCCACCGTGACGGCGCCGGTGACCGTACCGGCTGCCGCACCCGCCGCGGCTGCCGCGGCGCCCTACGGGGTACCCGACGCCGCGGGCGCCGCCGAGGGCAACAAGGAGCCGCCGCCACCGGGCGCGCTCGATCTGGTCGTGCTGGGCGCCGGCCCCGGCGGCTATACGGCCGCATTCCGTGCCGCCGATCTTGGGCTCAAGGTGACGTTGATCGAGCGCTGGCCCATGTTGGGCGGCGTCTGTTTGAACGTGGGATGCATCCCTTCCAAGGCGCTGCTGCACGCCGCCAAGGTGATCGAGGAGGCGCACGACATGGCTGCGTGCGGCATCACATTCGGTGCGCCCCAGATCGACCACGATCAATTGCGGGCCTGGAAGAACAAGGTCGTCAAGAAACTGGTCAACGGCCTCGGCGTGCTCGCCAAGCAGCGCAAGGTCGATGTGGTGCACGGTGAGGCGAAGTTCATCGGACCCTATTCATTGGAAGTGCAAACACCCGCGGGTCCGCGGCGGTTGGATTTCAAGCAATGCATCATCGCGGCCGGATCCGAATCTGTGCGGCTGCCGGGCTTGCCGGACGATCCTCGGGTCATCGACTCCACGGGCGCGCTCGAAATACCGGCCGGCGTGAAGCGGCTGCTGGTGATCGGCGGCGGCATCATCGGGCTCGAGATGGCCTGTGTGTACGACGCGCTCGGCGTGAAGGTGAGCGTGGTCGAATTGAGCGACGGGCTCATGCCCGGCACGGATCGCGATCTCGTGCGGCCGTTGCAGAAACGTATCGAGAAGCGCTACGAGCGCATTCTGCTGAAGACGAAGGTGTCGAAGCTCGAGCCGCATGCCGACGGGTTGCGCGCCACGTTCGACGGTCCGGACGCGCCGGAGCCGCAGGACTTCGACCGGGTGCTCGTCGCCGTGGGACGTTCCGCCAACGGCAACGCGATCAATGCCGGCGCCGCCGGCGTGCTCGTCGACAAGCGCGGCATCATCGGCGTCGACAAGCAGATGCGGACCAATGTTTCCCATATCTTCGCGATCGGCGACATCGCCGGTGCGCCCATGTTGGCCCACAAGGCCACTCATGAAGCGAAGGTCGCCGCCGAGGTCGCCGCCGGGCACAAGGCCGCGTTCGACGCGCGCGGCATTCCCTCCGTCGCCTACACCGATCCGGAAATCGCCTGGGTCGGTGTCAATGAAACCGAGGCCAAGGCGCGCGGCATCGACTACGGCAAGGGTATGTTTCCGTGGGCCGCCAGCGGCCGTTCCCTCGCCATCAATCGCGACGAAGGGTTCACCAAGCTGCTGTTCGACAAGCAGACCCATCGGGTCATCGGCGGCGGGGTGGTCGGCACGAATGCCGGTGAATTGATCGCCGAGATCGGCCTCGCCATCGAGATGGGGGCGGACGCGGCGGACGTGGGCTTGACCATCCATGCGCACCCGACCTTGTCGGAAACCGTCGCCTTCTCCGCCGAAGCCTTCGAGGGCACGCTGACCGATCTGTACATCCCGAAACGCTAGGGTCGAGGCCGGACTCCGATGACCATCTTGCAGGTTTACGCCCGGGTGATCGCGCTGCTCGCCCCGGAGAAGACGCTCGCCATCATGCTGGTGGTGGCGAACCTCGTTCTCGCCGGGATCATGCTCGTCGAGCCGTGGCTGTTCGGTCACGTCATCGATTCGTTGGTCGCTCAATCGCGCCACGATGCCTGGTTCTACATCGGCGCGTGGGCGGCCTTCGGGTTGTGCGGCATCGGCGCCGGCGTGGCGGTCTCGCTGCAGGCCGACCGGCTGGCCCATCGGCGTCGCCTGGCCGTCATCGCACAATTCTTCGAGCATGCCGTCGCGCTGCCGCTGGCCTTTCACGGTGCGCACCACACCGGCCGGTTGCTGCGCATCATGCAATCGGGCGGCACGGGCTTGTTCGGCATCTGGCTGGGGTTTCTGCGCGATCATCTCGCCACGCTGCTGTCGATCCTCGTGATGCTGCCGCTCGCGCTGTCCATCAACTGGAAGCTGGCGCTGCTCATGATGACGTTGATGGTGAGCTTTGCGGCGTTCAACGCCGTCGCTATGCGCCGCACCGACAAGGCGCAGCTGCAGGTCGAGCGGCTGCATCAGGAAATCGCCGAGCGCACGGGCGACGTGTTGAGCAACGCGCTGGTGGTGCAGAGCTTCACCAGCCACGAAGCGGAGGTCGCCAACATGCGTGAGCTGACCCAGCGCGTGCTGACCGCCCAATACCCGGTGCTGCGCGGTTGGGCGTGGCTGTCGGTGGCCACGCGTGCGGCCAGCACATTCACCATCGTGGCGATCTTTCTCCTCGGCGCCTCGTTGAACGGCAAGGGCGAAGTCACCGTCGGCAACATCGTCACGTTTTCCGGATTCGCCATGACGCTGATCGGCCGCCTCGAGCAGTTCTCCGGGTTCATCTCCGCGCTGTTCTTTCAAATACCGTCGCTGCGGGACTTCTTCGGCGTGTTGGATACGCCGTCGGTGCTCAAGGAGTCGCCGAACACGCCGGCGCTGCCGCGGGTGACCGGCGAGGTGGTGTTCGAGAACGGCTCGTTCGGCTATGGCGATGCCGGGCCGGCGCTGCATTGCTTGAGCTTTCGCGCACCGGCGGGCTCGACCATCGCCTTGGTGGGCCCCACGGGCGCCGGCAAAACCACCGCCTTGAGCCTTTTGTATCGAGCCTATGATCCGACGGCGGGACGCATTTTGGTGGACGGCATCGACATCCGCACCGTGTCGCTGCATTCCCTGCGCAGCAACATCGCGGTGGTTTTCCAGGACCCGGGGTTGCTGTATCGGTCGATCGCCGACAACATCCGGCTCGGGAATCCTGATGCAACCCAACAACAGATCGAGGACACCGCGCGCGCCGCGGAGGCGCACGATTTCATCGTGGTGAAACCCGAGGGTTATGCGACGCTCGTGGCCGAGCGCGGCCGTTCCCTGTCGGGAGGGGAACGCCAACGCCTGGCCATCGCGCGTGCCATGTTGAAGGATGCCCCGATTCAGATTCTCGACGAGGCGACCAGCGCACTCGACAATGCGACCGAGGCGCGCATTCAGCGCGCATTGGCTGCCCTCACCAAAGGCCGCACCACGTTCGTGATCGCCCATCGCCTGACGACGGTGCGGGAGGCTGACCAGATCCTGGTGCTCAAGGGTGGTCGACTGGTCGAGCAGGGCACCTACGATGAACTGCTGCGCATGGGCGGCTTGTTCGCCGAGTTGAACAATCAGGGCACGTTCGTCGCCGACGACGATGCGGAGACGGGAGACGCCTGATGCGCGGGGTCAGGCGGGCTCCGCCGCCCCGGCGCCTCAGGAGGCTGCGACGCACTCCTTGATGAATGCCGCTTTTTGCGGCCCCACGAGCTTCTTCGCCTTGGCTTCCTTGATGCACGCGGTACGCCGGGCGTGCCGGGCCGCGGCATCGCCGTCCGCGGCGGCCGTCGGGCCCGACGCCGGGTCCGCAGGGGGGGGCGGCGTGGGGTGATGATCGTCGGCCGCGAAGCCGCCGAGGGCTGCGAGGCTGAGAATGACGGCAAGGGGAAGCACGAAGCGCATGGGACACCAAGGATAGCGTTACGCCAAGCCGGCGCCGATGAATGGCGCATGAAGCTTGCGTAACCTTGCCGGCGTTATGTCGCGATGGGCCCGGACAAACGCCGGCGCGCGAGCTCGAGGTACGCCTGCTGGTCCGGTTCGCGACCGGCGCGTTGCGCCTCCCAGAGCGTCTCGGCAAGCGCCTCCATGAGAATGTGCTCCGCGTCGTGCGAGCCGGCGAATCGCGCCTGAAGTTGCCCGTGCAATTCGCGCACACCCGGAGGCCGGTCGATGGAGATTTGCTCGCGCACCGCCATGTGCAGTCCCATGTGCAAGAACGGATTTCCGGTGGCGTGGGCGGCATCGGATTCGATCGACAACGCCTTGCCGGTGTTCTGCACCACCGGCTGGTATTCGGGGTGCGCGCCGATGACGTCCGCGATCATCGCCTCCAACGGCGAGAGTAGCGAGCCGGCGAGGTGTTTGCGCCACGCGTCCAGGTAGCTCTGGCGAAGCTGATCCCGGGTGTAGGAACCGAATATGCTCACTCGATGGCCTTTGTTTTGTGACGATACTCGCACAAGTCCGCGATGATGCAGACCGGGCAGTCCGGGACCCGGGCCTTGCACACGTAGCGGCCGTGCAGTATCAGCCAATGATGCGCGTCCTGCAGGTATTCGGGAGCGATGACCTTCAGCAACTTGTCCTCGACCGCGCGCACCGTCTTGCCGGGCGCCAGTCCGGTACGATTGGCGACGCGGAAAATATGGGTGTCGACGGCAATGGTAGCCTCACCAAAGGCCGTGTTCAGCACGACGTTCGCCGTTTTCCGGCCGACGCCGGGCAGACTCTCCAGCGCTTCCCGGGTCCGGGGCACCTCACCTGCATGCTGGGTGACCAGCGCCTCGCAGGCCGCGATGATGTTCTTCGCCTTGGTGTTGTAGAGCCCGATGGTCTTGATGTACCGGCTGAGGCCGGGAACTCCCAGCGCGAGCATGGCAGCCGGGGTATTGGCCGCCCGGAACAAGGCCGGAGTGGCCTTGTTGACGCCCTTGTCCGTTGCCTGGGCCGACAGGATGACCGCAACCAACAGTTCGAAGGGCGAACTGTAATGCAACTCGGTGCGCGGAGCGGGGTTCGCGGCCCGAAACCGGGCGAACATCTCGCGCCGTTTGGCGGCGTTCATGGTCCGTCACCGGGGATGGGGCGCCGCGCCACGGCGATCTTCTTGGCGTCCAGGGCACGCTGTCGTTCCTGGACACGTTGTTCCAGTCGGCGTCTGTGTGCGTGATAACGCCCGCGGTTACGGGCGGGCTCATCGGCGGCGGGGACGGGCGCGTCCCGCATCTCGATGCAATCCACCGGGCATGGCGCCACGCACAGCTCGCAGCCCGTACAGCGGTCGATCAGCACCGTGTGCATGAATTTCGCCGCCCCGACGATGGCATCGACCGGGCAGGGCGCGAGGCAGCGCGCGCAGCCAATGCAGCGCGCTTCGTCGATCCATGCCAGCCGCGGCGGACCCTCGATGCCGTTGGCGGGATTCAGCGGCTGGAATTGCCTTCCGAGGAGGTCGGCGAGCGCATGGATCGTGCGACTCCCGCCGGGCGGGCATTGATTGATGGCGGCGGTGCCGTCGGCGATCGCCGTCGCGTACGGCTCGCAGCCCGAATAGCCGCAGCGCGTGCATTGGGTCTGGGGCAACAATGCGTCGATTCGCGCCACGATGTCGGGCGCGGCAGGTGTCGTCATATCACTTGATGCGCATGCCGGGCAGCGCGCCGGAGTCGGGCGACAGGACGAAAATCTCCCTACCGCCGGGTCCGGCGGCCAACATCATTCCCTCCGAGACGCCGAACCGCATTTTACGCGGCTCCAGATTGGCGACGACCACGATGAGTCTGCCGACCAAGGCTGCCGGCTCATAGGCCGCGCGGACGCCCGCGAAGACATCCCGCTCGCCGAGGTCGCCCACGTCGAGCCGAAGCTTCAACAGCTTGTCCGCACCCGGAATCAGGTCGGCGCTCAGGACCTTGGCCACGCGCAGGTCCACACGCA
The DNA here is from genome assembly GCA_003164785.1 of Gammaproteobacteria bacterium. GTDB lineage: Bacteria > Pseudomonadota > Gammaproteobacteria > Steroidobacterales > Steroidobacteraceae > Bog-1198. The sequence continues at coordinate 60,982 of PLUE01000034.1, forward strand.
GAAAGTCGTCGATGGAAATCGAGTTGCCTTCGACCGCCGCGGCGGCGGCGAGGGTGGCTTCGTCCGAGGCTGCGGTCGAGGCAGTCGCGCGGCGCGTCGGCGGCGGTGCGGCGGGCGGCGCCGTCACTTTGACCGTCACCGTCGCCTGCGCGCCCGGGCTGGCGGTGACCGTGGCCACCGCTTCCGGCGGCGGTTCGACGAGCTTGGCCACCGCCTTGGGGTCGAGTCGCGTGGCCAGCGGTTGATATGGCGATATCGTCGTGCCCAGCAAAGGCGCTGCGACGCTGTCCCAGGTCCAGGCGCCTTCCTGGAAGAAACGTTGGGCCTGCACGGCCATCTCCGGCAGCGCCGGCTGCAGGTAGACCATGAGCACGCGAAACAGATTGAGGCCCTGGGTGCAGACGCTCCGGACTTCGGCAGCGTTCGCCGGGTCCTTCGCCAGGCTCCAGGGTTTGCGCGCATCGATGTATTGATTCGCACGATCCGCGAGAGCCATGATCTCGCGGACGGCGCTCGCCGTATCCCGGGCCTCGTAGGCCGCGGCGATCTTCTCGCCGGCGTCCGCGAATTCCGCATACAGGCCGGGTTCGGGCAGGGTGGCCGCCAGCGTGCCGGCGGCATTCTTGGTGATGAATCCCGCGCAGCGGCTCGCGATGTTCACGAGCTTGCCGACGATCTCCGAATTGACGCGGGTCGTGAACTCGTCGAGGTTCATGTCGAGGTCATCGATGCCGGGCCCGAGCTTGGCGCAGAAGTAGTAGCGCAGGTACTCCGCCTTGAAGCTGTCGAGATAGCGCCGTGCCGTGATGAACGTGCCGCGCGACTTGGACATCTTCTGGCCGTTGATGGTGACGAAACCATGCGCATGGACCGACGTGGGCCGGCGCAGTCCGGAGCCCTCGAGAACGGCCGGCCAGAACAGCGTGTGAAAATACAGGATGTCCTTGCCGATGAAGTGATGCAGCTCCGTGTTCGCATCCTTGCGCAGGAAGTCGTCGAATTTCAGGCCGGTGCGCGCGCACAGCTGCGTGAAACTCGCGAGATACCCGATGGGGGCGTCGAACCAGACATAAAAGTATTTCCCGGGGGCATCGGGAATCTCGAAGCCGAAATAGGGCGCATCGCGGGAAATATCCCAATCGCGCAGACCTTGCGTGAACCATTCCTCGAGCTTGCGCGCGATGCTCTCCTGCACCGCGCCGCTTTTCACCCAGGCGGCAAGGCTCGCCTCGAAGGTACTCAGCTTGAAAAAGTAGTGCTCCGAGTCGCGCCACACGGGAGCTGTGCCGCTGACGACGGAGATGGGGTTCTTGAGGTCCGCCGGCGTATAGGTCGAACCGCAGTTCTCGCAGGAGTCGCCATATTGGTCCGCCGTACCGCACACCGGACAGACGCCTTTGACGTATCGATCCGGCAGGAACATCTTGGCGGTGTCGTCGTAGGCCTGGCTGATCGTTTTGCGATCGATGTGACCGGCGGCGCGCAGCGTGCGATACAGGTCATCGCACAGCACCTCGTTCTCGGGCGAGTGCGTCGAGCCGAAGTTGTCGAAACCGATCAACATCTCCGCCAAATCGCGCTGGTGCTCGATGTTGACCTTCGCGATCAGGGCCTCCGGGGTGATGCCTTCTGTCTGGGCCTTGAGCATGATCGGGGTGCCGTGAGTGTCGTCGGCACAGACGTAGTAGCACTCGTTTCCACGCAGTTTCTGAAACCGCACCCAGACGTCGGTCTGCACGGCTTCGAGCAGATAGCCGAGGTGAATGGACCCGTTGGCATAGGGGAGGGCGCTGGTTACCAGAATTCGGCGTCGTGCGGTCATGACGAATTATGCCATGGCGCGCCCGGCCGGGGGGCGTGGCCCGGCGCCGGGCGCGCGCAGCGGCCATTCCGGGACCCGTCAAGTCGTCGCGTTGCGGACCAGTTCGAACCGGCTCTTGTTGATGGCTTTCTTGTAGGCTTCCTGGCCGGAAATCTGCCGCGCATCCAGAAGGGTCTGGATGGCGGTATCCATCAGCCGCATGCCGGTGGCGCCACCGCTCTGCATGGCATTTTCCAGCTGGTCCATCTTGCCCTGGCGGATCAGGTTGGCGACCGCCGGGGTGTTGATGAGGATTTCGAGAGCGGCGACCCTACCCTGTTTGTTGACGGTGGGGACGAGTTGTTGCGATACGACGCCCCGCAGGCTGGTCGACAGCATGGTGCGCACGTGCGGCTGCTTGTCCGCCGGAAACGCGTTCACCAAGCGATCGACCGTGGCCGCCGCCCCATTGGTATGCAGGGTGCCCATGACCAGGATGCCCATCTCGGCGGCGGTGACGGCGATACTCATGGTCTCGAGGTCTCGCAGCTCGCCGACCAGGATGACGTCCGGGTCCTCGCGCAGCGCCGACATCAGAGCCGATGAAAACGACGCCGCATGCACGCCGATCTCGCGTTGACTGATGAGGCACTGCTTGCGCGTGTGCACGAATTCGATCGGATCCTCGATGGTGAGAATGTGGCCCTTCTCGCGCGTGTTGATGTCGTCGATCATCGCGGCCAGCGTCGTGGATTTTCCCGACCCGGTCTTTCCAGTCACGAGGATGAGTCCGTTGTTCATCTTGCAGAGGTTCATGACCGCCTCGGGAAGTTTGAGTTCCTGTGCGGTGCGGGCCTTGCTCGGAATGGCCCGGAATACCGCGCCCATGCCATTGAGCTGGCGCATGACGTTGACGCGGAACCGGGCGACGCCGGGGATGCTGTAGGCGAAGTCGGTGCCGTCCTTGGCCTCGAAGCGCTCCACCGACAGTTTGGGCATGATTTCATAGAGCGTGGTCTGGACCATGTCCGCGGCCAGCCGCTCGGGCCGGAGCGGCTTGAGTTCGCCATATTGACGGATTCGCGCCGGGTCGCCGGCCAGGAAGTGCAGGTCCGAGCCATTCTTTTCGAGCAACTGGGTCAGATAGCCGTCGATGACTGCCATGGGGTCACGGATCCACGGGTTCGAAGGGAGGGACGGCCGCCATGTCGGTGACGAAGCGCTGGAACGGCCGCTTGTCCGCGGCATACGTATAGGCTTGTTCCGGGTCGATTTCCTTGGCGTTGATGGCGGTCATCAACGCCTGGTCCATCAGCTGCATGCCGTATTCCTTGCCCATCTGCAGCTGGCTCGGTATCTGGTGCGTCTGATCGGTCATGATGAGCTTGCCGATCGCCTTGGTGACCACCATCACCTCGCAGATCGCGCGCCGGGCGCGCTGATCCGGGCTTTTGACCAGGATCTGGGTGATCACCGCGATCAGACTCGCCGCCAGGAAGCTCTTGGTCTGCTCGCGCTCCTCGGTGGGGAGCGCGTCGATGATGCGATCCAAGGTCTTGGTGGCGCTGGTGGTGTGCAGCGTTCCCAACACGAGATGACCGGTTTCCGCCGCCGTCATCGCCATCGATATCGTTTCGGCGTCGCGCATTTCTCCCACCAGGATCACGTCGGGATCCTCGCGCATCGCCGCCCGCACGCCCTCGGCGAAGGAGGGCAGGTGCGTGCCGAGCTCGCGCTGGATCACCTGGCTCGACTTGCTGCGATGAACGAATTCGATGGGATCCTCCAGGCTGATGATGTTCACCGAACGGGTCGCGTTCAGGTGATCGATCATAGAGGCGAGGGTGGTCGACTTGCCGGTGCCCGTGGCGCCCGTGACCAGGATCATTCCCTGGTGATAATCGCAAAGCTTGCGCACGATGGGCGGAAGCCCCAGCTGTTCGATGCTGGGCATGGAGGTGGGGATGGCGCGAAAGGCGGCTCCGATACCCGTCTCCTTGCGAAACACGTTGACCCGGAACCGGCCGCCTTCACCCGTCACGTACGAGAAATCGAGGTCATTGCCGTCGCGCAACACCTTGAGCTGGGACTGGGTCAACACCTCGGTGATATAGCCATCGAGTTCGGCTTCGCCCAGGTCACGAAACTTGATCGGCATCAGGTCGCCGTGCATTCGCATCATCGGCGGCACGCCGACCGCCAAATGCAGATCGGAGCAGCCGTGCGCCACCGCGAGTTTCAGGAATGCGTCGATTCTTGCCATGTAAGCCCAAGGCTACCCGCAAGCGGTTGGGTTTTCGAGTGTTTGGCCCGGCGATGGGCGATAAACGTGAGCCAAGTCCAACTGTCCGGGGGTAGAAGCCCGTCCGGCGAGGTCGTTACAGAAACTTCTCTAGACCTCAACAGAAGCGCTGACGGGGGGCGGCCTACAGGAACTTCTCGAGAGACAGGCGCAGCTCGTCCATGCTCTGCGCGCGCTTTGCCTTGTCCAGCGACATGCATTTGACCACCAAAGCGTTCAGTTCCGGCGGCAGATCCTTGTTGATGTCGATCGGCGGCTTGGCCTTGCCCTGGACGTGCTGGTACATGACGGACATATGGTCGCCGCGGGAGTACGGGGGCACGCCGGTGAGCAGTTCATACAGAATCACGCCGAGACTGTAGATGTCCGCGCGCTCGTCGACTTTCTTGCCGAGAATCTGTTCCGGCGCCATGTATTTCGGCGACCCGATGACGTAGCCGGTCTTGGTCAGCTGCGTGTCGCCCTGGCTTTGCGCCGCCGCCACGCCGAAGTCCACGATCTTCAACAGGCTGTCGTTGTCGATGAGCACGTTGGCCGGTTTCAAATCGCGATGCACGATGCCGGCTTGATGCGCCACCGCCATGCCGGTGGCGATGTCGATGCCGAACTTCACCGCGCGCTTGAGCTCCACGGGCTTCTCGTTGATGATCTCGCCGCCCAGGGTGTGCGACGGGAAATACTCCATCGAGATGGCGTAGTTGCCCTGGATGTACAGGAAATCGTAGATTCGGATGACGTTCTTGTGCGTGATCTTGCGGCTGTACCGCAGCTCGTGCACGAAACGCTTCATCATCTCTTCGTCCGAGGCCACATTGGGGTTCAAGAATTTCAGGATGAGCCGCTCTTCGACCACGGTGTCTTCCATCAACAGCACGGTGCCGAAGGCGCCCTTGCCGATCTTCTCGATGTACTTGTAGCGGCCCTCGATGATGTCGCCCGGCTTCAAGGTCGCGATGTCGAGCCTTTCGAGCTTGGCCTCGTTCTCCTTGACGACCTTCGCCAGTTCCTGATTGTCGAGGAGCATGGTCTTGGCAGGTTCCTGCAGCTGCGCGGCGCGTTGGTTCGCGGCCACCTGCTGGGTCGAAAAGCGGTTGTCCAATTCCTGCATCGCGCGCCCCACGGCCTGGCTGATGGTGCCGTCCGCGGCGCCCGGCATGTTCTGGAGCCGCATGCGAATGGTGTCGGCGCGGCGTTCGTCCGCGAGCTTGGCCAGCGCCGTGATCGCCTCCAGCTTGATCTCGTTTTCCGGGCGCTGCAGCAGCGGCAGCAGGTGTTCGATGCTCTTGGAGTCGCCGAGCTTCGCGATGGCCCGGATCACCGTGGGCAGGGACTTCGGCTCGCCCGCGGCCAGCATCTCCATGAAGCGGGGGACGGCCTTGGTGCTGCCGATTTCCGCGAGGGCATCGACCGCGCGTTCGCTCACCCACCAATCCCGGTCGCGGGTGGCGTCGATCAATTGCGCGACGGCGCGCTCGTCCTTGGTCTGATTCAAGATCTCGATCGCCGCACGACGAATGTCCTGATTGTCATCCTTGACGAGCGCCAGAACGGCGTCGACCACGCGGGGTCCGCCGATCTTGCCGAGCGCGTCCGCCGCCCGGGTCCGCACCCACCAATCGCTGTCCGCGATGACCTCGAGCAGGTATTTGACGGTCTTGGAGGTCCCCACGGCGTTCAGCACCTCGACCGCGGCGCGGCGCGCGTATTCGTTCTCGTCCTTGAGCACGTCGACCAGGAACTTGACCGTGTCGGGGTGGTTGGCCTTGATCACCACATCGATGGCCTTGTTCTGAACCTCCAATTCGGGATCCCGCAGCATGCTGACGAGCTGCGCCACGTCGAATGGTCCGTCCATGCGCGACAAGGCGGCGAGCGCCGCGGCACGGATGAATTTGCTATTGTCCTTGAGCTGTTTCTGGATCGCGTGCTGCACGCGCGGCGTGTTGAAGCGCGCCAGCACGTTGATGATGTGCAGCCTCGCGACGGGGTCCTTGCCTTCGATTCTGGAAATCAGGTCGTCGATGGAGGATTCGTCGGCAATCTCGCCGATGATCTTGAACAGCCCGGTGCGCTCGCTGGCTTCCTGGGTGTAGGCCGCGCCCAGGAGTTCGCGAACCGAAAAGCGCGCCTTTTGCGCCGCAATGACGTCGAGAATGGCCTGTTTGGGCATCCCGGGCTTGGTCAACGCATCGAGCAGCGAGGAGGCGGGATAATTGCGGCTCGAGGATAAGGCCCATGCGATGCCGGACATCGCCCGCCCGTTGGTCTCCGCCATGGTGCGCAGCACATGCGGCAGCGTTTTCGCATCGATCAGGCGCGACAGTGCTTCGACGTAAACCAGCGTCTCGCGTTTTTCCGACGTCGTCAGTGCGCCGATGATCGGGTCAATGGCGTTCGCACCGAGAGCAACGAGCTTTTCTAGGGCTTTTTGCGCGGAAGGACTGCCTGGATTGCCGCTCGATCTAACTTCGGCGATCAGCCGGTCGGCGCGGTAATTGGCAAAAAAACTCATTCGATGCCTTAAAGTTGCCCATTGTCGTGGGAGCGTTCCATTCTGACCTTATGAGGCGTTGCGAATTATGCCATACCGCACGGCGTTGTCCGTGTGCGGTAGAATAGTTGGCACATATGACACAATCCGCCGCGACGGCTGGCGCAATCCGCGCAAAATTAAGTACTTACGTCGATCCCTATCTGGGCCAGACCCTGGAACAGGCGAAAGCGATCGGCCCCTTGACCGTGAAGTCAGGCGCCGAGCGCGACGTGATCGATATCGAACTCACCTTTGGATTCCCGGTGGCGGATTATGCCGCAGAGCTGCTGCCCGCGCTCGAAAGCTATCTGCAGCCGGAACTCGGCGGCGCCGCTATCGCCCTGGTGCTGAAGTCGAACATCACGGCCCACGCGGTACAGAAGACATTAAAACCCCTGGCCAACGTCAAGAACGTGATTGCGGTCGCATCCGGCAAGGGAGGCGTGGGCAAGTCGACCATCGCGGCCAATCTGGCGCTTGCCTGGGCCGCCCAGGGCGCGCGAGTCGGCCTCCTCGATGCGGATATCTACGGGCCGAGCCAGCCGCTGATGATGGGGCTGGCGGGCGCCAAGCCGGAAAGCCCGGACGGGAAACACCTGACCCCCCTGCGTGCCCATGGCGTCGAGGTCATGTCCATCGGGTTCATGGTCGACTCAGAACAGCCCATGGCCTGGCGTGGACCCATGGTGACCCAGGCATTGACGCAGCTGTTGGGCGAGACCAACTGGGGCGAGCTGGACTATCTGGTGGTGGACATGCCGCCGGGTACCGGCGACATCCAGCTGACCCTGGCGCAGCGCGTTCCGGTGAGCGGCGCGGTGATCGTGACGACTCCGCAGGACATTGCGCTGCTCGATGCCCGCAAGGGGCTCAAGATGTTCGAGAAGGTCGAGGTCCGGGTGCTCGGCGTGGTCGAGAACATGAGCGTGCACGTGTGCAGCAATTGCGGCCATGTGGAACATATTTTCGGCAGCGGCGGCGGGGCGCGGATGGCCGAGCAATACGGCGTGCACCTGCTGGGCGAGCTGCCGTTGGACATCCGCATCCGGCAGGATGCCGATGGAGGACTGCCCACCGTCGTTGCGGAGCCGGGCAGCAGCCGTGCGCGCAGTTATTTCCAAATGGCGCGCCGCACCGCGGCGCGGCTCGCTACGCTCAACAAGGATTACACCCGGATGTTTCCCAAGATCACGGTCGAAGCAACTTAAATGAGCATCAAGAGCGACCGTTGGATCCGGCGCATGGCCGCTGCGCACAACATTATCGAGCCCTTTTCCGCCGAGCAGGTGCGGGTCTCCGATGGCCACAAGATCGTCTCGTACGGCACGTCGAGCTACGGCTACGACGTGCGCTGCGCCGACGAGTTCAAGATCTTCACCAACATCAATTCCACCATCGTGGACCCGAAGGCCTTCGACGAAAAGTCGTTCGTCGACTTCAAGGGACCGGTGTGCATCATCCCGCCGAATTCGTTCGCGCTCGCGCGGACCGTGGAGTTCTTCCGGATCCCGCGCAGCGTGCTGACGGTGTGTCTTGGAAAATCAACTTATGCAAGATGTGGCATAATAGTCAACGTGACGCCCTTGGAACCCGAGTGGGAAGGCCACGTGACGCTGGAGTTCTCCAACACCACCCCGCTGCCGGCGAAGATCTATGCCAACGAGGGCGTGGCGCAGATGCTGTTCTTCGAGTCGGACGAGGTCTGCGAGACCTCGTATCGCGATCGCGGTGGAAAATACCAGGGCCAACGCGGCGTCACGCTGCCGAAAACCTGATGGAAGAAGCGGCCCGGGCTCGCGGTTCGCGGGCCGCTCTCGGAAGCCGCGGTGCGCGTTTCAGGGCGGTGCGGCCGGGCTCGGCGCACCCATTTTCAAGGTCTTGATCTTCATCGCGAACTCGAGCTTGCCATCGCGCGAGCGTTCGGCGAGCACCGGGACGTAACCGAGCGACGGCGCGAACCACATGCGCAACACGCGATTGCCCCCGGAGCGCCGGCTCGACACGATCACGGTGTCGAGTTCGCCCAGCACCGTGCGGATCCTGGCGGATCCTTCCTGGGCATAGATGAAATCCTTGATCTCATCCTTGTCGAGGATGCGAAACATCTTCGGCAAATTGCCGTTCCGCAGGTCCAGCATCACTTCGATCTGGATCGACATCACGTCCTGCACGCCGTCGCTGAGCTTGAGGTTGACGGGCTTCTTTTCGGACTCGCCGCGCGCGCGCCGCTCGCGCCAGTCGAAATCGATGGCGACGGTGGAGGTGCCGTCCTCGGCCCGGTATTTCTCGGGCCGCACGTGATCGCCGGCGACGCTGAGCCAGCTCTTTTGGATCACGTCATTGGCGTATACGAGGCGAAAAATTCCGCGCGCGGTCACGGTCCAGGTGTAGAGGTAGGCGCTGGGGGCCGTATCGGGTTTGAGTTCCAGATCGCTGGTGCCGACGTTGATGCTCTTCCAGTCGGCGATGTAGTGCGCGGTGAAGGGCGCCAGGGGCGCGGCCGGGGTGGGTAGGGCGGGCGAGGGAGGGGGAGATACAGAGTTGGACGGACTTTGCGCATGGCCGGGCATTGCGCAGCCGAGCGTTACCCAGACCGCCAATACGATCGCACCGAGCCGTCGCACATGCATCTTGACCTCGCCATCAGTTCGTTCCAAGCGCAACGGCATCGTACAGCACCGGTCCCGCGAGCGGCTTGCCGTCCAACCACGCCGCGCCGTCCCGGCAGCGCAGCCGTCCCGCGCAATACCAGCGGACGGCTAGGGGATAGATGCGGTGTTCCGTGGACTGCACCCTGGCCGCCAACGTGGCCTCGTCGTCGTCGGTGTGAACGTTCACGCGCGCCTGGATGACGGCCGGCCCGCCATCCAGTTCCGCGGTCACGAAATGCACCGTGGCGCCGTGCCACGCATCGAGCGCCGCCAGTGCTTGGTTGTGCGTGTGCAGGCCCGGATACTTCGGCAATAGCGACGGGTGAATGTTCAGTATTCGTCCGGCGTATCGATCGACGAATTCGGCGGAGAGAATGCGCATGAAGCCGGCCAATACGATCAGGTCCGGCGCGTATTCGTCGATGGTCGTCGCGAGTGTGCGATCGTAGGCCGCACGCGAGACGGACCGGTCGATGGAGCGGTCCACCGCGACGATCCGGGTGGCGACGCCGAGGTCCTGTGCGATCCTCAATCCCGCCGCGTCCGGTTTGTCCGATACCACGAGCGCGACCTCGTACGGCGCTCCCGGAGCGCGGCTGTCCTTGATGAGCGCATGCATGTTGCTGCCGCGTCCGGATATCAGGATGACGATGCGCCGTGGAGGGTATTCGGCGCTCAAACGATGATGACACCACGGTTGCCGGTCTTCACTTCGCCGATCACCAGCGCTTCCTGGCCGCACTTGCCCAACGCCGCAATGGCGCGGTCGACGTCATTCGGCGCCACCTGCACGGTCATGCCGATGCCGCAGTTGAACACCCGGTACATTTCCTCATCGGCGACGTTGCCGGCCTTTTGCAGCCAGTCGAACACCGGCTCCCGGCGCCACGCGCTGCGTTCCAGGACGACCTCGAGGCCGTCGGGGATGACACGTGGGATGTTGTCCAGCAGGCCGCCTCCCGTGATGTGTGAAAGGCCATGCACCGGGACCTCTTTGATGAGGGCGAGGAGCGATTTGACGTAGATGCGGGTGGGAGCCATGAGACGGTCCACCAAGGCGACGCCGTCGAGGTCCGATTCGAGATCGACGTTCGACACCAGCAGAATCTTGCGGATCATCGAAAATCCGTTGGAGTGGGGACCGGAGGATGGCAGTCCGAGTACGATGTCGCCGTCGGCGGTGCTGGCGCCGTCGATGATGGCGTCCTTTTCGACGATTCCCACGCAGAATCCCGCGAGATCGTAGTCCTCGCCGTGATACATGCCCGGCATCTCGGCGGTCTCGCCGCCCACCAGCGCGCAACCGGCTTGGACACAGCCCTCGGCGATCCCGGCGATGACGCGCGCCGCGACATCGACATCGAGTTTACCGGTCGCGTAGTAGTCCAGGAAAAACAGCGGTTCGGCACCTTGGACCACGACGTCATTGACGCACATCGCGACCAGATCGATGCCCACCGTATCGTGGCGGCCGGTGTCGATCGCGACGCGCAGCTTGGTCCCCACGCCGTCCGTGCCCGACACCAGCACCGGCCTGCGATAGCGGTCCAACGGCACTTCCACGAGGGCTCCAAAGCCGCCGAGCCCACCCAGTACCTCGCGGCGCATGGAGCGCTTCACGGCGGGTTTGATCCGCTCGACCAATTCCTCGCCAGCATCAATGTCGACACCGGCGTCACGGTAGGTCACGGGCGCTCGCTCAGTCATTCGATTCCTTGGGTAGGCGCCGACACGGCAGGTCGGCAAGCTGTGGTATTTTACGGACTCCATGGCACAGTATTACAGCGATATTTATCCTCGATATTTGCGTCTTGCGGCGATTCTGTGCTTGACCGCGGCCACCATCGGCCTGTCCGACACGGCCTTCGGCTTGACCCGCGCGGAACTCTACCAGACGGTGGTGCCGCTCGCCGACCGCTCGGAGGCGTCGCAATCAGCGGCTTTCTCGGCGGCTTTGAGGGTCGTCTTGGTGCGGGTGACCGGGCGGCGAACGGCGGACGAGGATCCAGTGTTTGCACCGCTGCTCAGCAATTCCAGACGCTACGTTCAGCAGTACCGGGGCGCGCCGGACGGCAAGTTATGGGTGTCCTTCGACGGCCCCGCCATCGAGCGTTGGCTGACGCAAAACGGTCAGCCGCTGTGGGGTCATGAACGGCCATCGACTTTCGTCTGGTTGGACGTGCAAGGCGGTCAGCCGGCCGCCGTCGTCACGGCGGATGATATGTCCGAGTTGAAAGGCATCATCGATGCGGCGGCGGCCGTCCGTGGGATTCCCTTGATCTGGCCGGGCGCCGCCGATGTGCAGAAGGGCAGTCCGGTGGCCGACACGGCCCGCGCCCGCGGCGCCGACGCCGTACTGCTCGGGAGGGCAAGCAATGCGACGGCCGCCGGCAGCGTGCACTGGACCTTCACTTTTCAGGATCACAGCAGCGAGTTCTCCGGGCCGCTGGAGGGCGTCAACCGGGCGGCGGATACGTATGCGAGCTTGTTTGCGGTCAGCGGCAGTCTCGCGCCAGTCGACATCGAGGTCAGCAGGGTGGCCGACCTGCACGACTACGCCAGTGTGGAGGGCTATCTGGAGTCCTTGACCTTCGTATCTCACGTCTCCGTGCTCGGATTGGCCGGCGACATCGTCAGCTTCCGGCTCAGCACTCGGGGCGGTATCGAAGCGCTGCAGCATGCGCTCGCCCTGAACGGTAAGTTGCAGTCTTTGCCGGCCGCCGGTGACAATGGAATCCAGCGTTTCCAGTTGCGGCGCTAACGCGCCGTGCGTCGCTGGCTGCATCAGCTTCCGAATCTAATCAGTTCGCTCCGGATCCTGCTGGTTGCGCCGATCGCGCTTTGCCTGACGGATCATCGGTTGGTTGCCACGCTTTGCCTTTTTGGCGTCGCAGCCTTCTCCGATGCCGCGGATGGCTTTCTCGCCAGACGCTTTGGCTGGCAGACCGAACTCGGCGGTGCGCTCGATCCGATCGCGGACAAACTCATGCTGGCCACGGTGTTCGTGGTGCTGGCCGTGCAGCGCCATGTGCCGGTGTGGCTCTCGGTTGCGGTGATCGCCCGCGATGTCGTCGTCGTTCTCGGCGCAATCAGCTACCGAACATGGATCGGGCCGGTCACGGCCAGTCCCTCGGTCATCAGCAAGCTGAACACCTTGTGTCAGATTATGCTAATTCTTGCAGTGATCAGTGAGCTGCAATTCGCGTGGCCTCCTGCATGGGCGGTGCTCGCCCTGGGCGCCATGGTCCTCGCATTGGCGGTCTTGAGCGGCATCGACTACGTGCTGGTCTACGGGCGGCGGGCCGCGGTGAATGCCGCATGAAACAGCTGCCGCTGGGTGTGCGTTTGCGCGCTGATGCAACTTTCGAGAGCTTTGCGCCAGGTTCAAACACGGAGATCGTGTCCGCCCTGCGCAATCCGAGCACCGTGCCCATTTGGGTTTGGGGGGGGCCGGGATCAGGCAAGACGCATTTATTGCAGGCCGTTTGCGCGGCGGCGGGTGACGAGGCTGCTTACTTTCCATTGGACCGGGATTTGGGTCTGCCGCCCGAGGCGCTGCTCGGCTTCGAACGCTGCCGGGTGCTGTGTCTCGATGACGTCGGCGCGGTTGCCGGAGATCGGGACTGGGAGCAGGCGCTGTTTCACCTCTTCAACGAGAGCGCGGAACTGCGGACGCGGCTGGTTTTTGCGGCCGACGCCGCACCTCGGCAATTCGATTGGAGCCTCGAGGATTGGCGCTCGCGAGCCGCCGCCTGCGTGGTCTATCAAATTCGCGATCTCGACGATGCGGGACGGGTCGAGGCGCTGCGGCTGCGGGCCGGCCAGCGCGGATTGGACCTGCCGGTCGAGACATCGGAGTATCTGCTGCGTCGAATGCCGCGCGATCTGACCTCGCTCTACTTGGTCCTCGATCAACTCGACGAAGCCTCCTTGATCGCCCAGCGACGGCTGACCATACCGTTCATTCGCGACGCGCTGGAGACGCTCGCAAAAACAAAACCATCGTGCAAAACCAGCTGAAAACCAGGAGCAGGCTGATCGACGCGACCCATCGTGCCGCCGGATTGACCAGCAGTTCGGTCAGGGAAAACACGAGATAGGGGACGGCGAACAACGTCGCCCAGGCGTACGTGTGGCGTCGTCCGCGGATCAAGCCATTGAGCGGTGCGCCCAGGGGCAGCACGGCGATGACACAAATCGGCCACGGATAGCCGACCAACACCCAGGACAGCAAGCTCAATGCGATGGCGCCCCACAGCCAGAGGGTGAGGAGACGCGCTCTTCTTTCCAGGTTCATGTGCCGCGCTCCAGTCGACGGGCCAGGGTGGCGACTCGCGCACCCAGGGCGCGCGCAAGATCGCGTTCGATTTCGGACAGTTCGCCGGCCCCGCTGACCGACGCGGCATGGCTTGCGCCATACGGCGTGCCGCCGCCCCGCGTGTCGTGCAGTCCGCTCTCCGTGAACGGGAGTCCGACCAAGAACATGCCGTGATGGAGCAGCGGAATCATCATGGACAGCAGGGTGGACTCCTGGCCGCCATGGAGGCTTTGGGTGGAGGTGAACACGGCCGCGGGTTTGTCGACCAGGGAGCCCGACAGCCAGAGCGCACTGGTGCCATCCAGAAAGAACTTCAAGGGTGCGGCCATGTTGCCAAAGCGAGTCGGGCTGCCCAGGACGAGCCCGCTGCATTCCACGAGATCCGCGTGCGTCGCAAAGGGTGGGCCGTCATCGGGGATCGCGGGATCGAGGCGCGCCGTCGTCGCTGCAACGGGGGGCACCGTGCGCAATCTGGCCTGCATGCCGGCGACTCCCTCGATGCCGCGGCAAATTTGTCGCGCCAGCGCGGCGGTGCTGCCTTGGCGTGAATAATACAAAACCAGAATGTCACTCATCGGTATCCCTTAAGGAGAATCAGGTGATTTCTTTGCATGTGCTGCGTCGGCGCAACGCAAAAATCGCGCTTCGCACCGCAGTCCGCGGCGGGCGGTCGTTTGACGGCCCCCAGCGCTGTTGTTAGTGTCCGTACCCCATATGTTGCGCTTCATTGCGGTATTTGTCGGTATCGCCTGCCTGGCCGGTTGCACGAGTGCTCCCGTGCAAGAGATGAGCGATGCGCGCCAGGCCATCGCGGCGGCCCGGGTCGCCGGCGCGACGGAAGTCACTTCCCCCGACTTGTATGCGGCCCAGGCTGCGATAAACCGTGCCGAGAAGCATATCGAGGCGCAAGAATACACGCGCGCGCGCCTGGCTGCGATGGAGGCCAAGCACCATGCGGGGGCGGCCCTCACGGGGGTCCAGCACGCCGACGCACCGGGCCACCCGCAGTAGCGCGGATCCGCAAGCCGCGACCACTCTCGGGCAGCGCGTGACCACCGTCATTCGATACTTTCGTGTCACGGGCAAGGTGCAGGGGGTGTATTTTCGCCATAGCACGCGCCTCGAAGCCGAACGGCTGGGCATTCGTGGGGTTGCCCGCAATATGCCGGACGGAACCGTGGAGGTGCTTGCGCACGGTGACCCTGCGGCCGTCGAGACCTTGCGCCAATGGTTGCATCGCGGTCCGGCGCTGGCGCGGGTCGCGGTCGTCGAAGAACTGGAGGCGGGTGGGGATGGTGCGCCGGGAACGGCACCGCCACTGGATCGATTCTCGGTGGAGTAGCGGAACCGCCCAGCCCGCGGCCGCTCTGCCCGCCGCCGTTCAGTCTTTCAACTGGTTCCGAATGTAGCCCACCGGATCCGTGTTCGGAATTTCGATCGACTCGGCGCCGCGCCGATGCCGGTATTCGAGGGTGCCGGCGTCGAGGCCGCGCTCGCCGATGACGATTCGATGCGGGATGCCGATGAGTTCGGAATCCGCGAATTTGACGCCGGGACGGGCATCGCGATCATCGAGCAGGACATCGATGCCGGCCGCCTTGAAGGATTCATAGAGCGCATCGGCTGCCTGCATGACCCGCGCGGATTTCTGGTAGTTCATCGGCACCAGGACGACCTGGAAGGGCGCGAGCGCGTCCGGCCAGATGATGCCGTTGGCGTCGTGATTCTGTTCGATCGCGGCCGCGACCACGCGGCTCACCCCGATGCCGTAGCAGCCCATGAACATGTTCACGGCCTTGCCCTGTTCGTCGAGCACGGTGGCCTTCATGGCTTCGCTGTACAGCTGCCCGAGTTGGAAAATGTGGCCTACCTCGATGCCGCGTGCGATGTCGAGCGTGCCGCGGCCGGTGGGACTGGGATCGCCCTTCTTGACGTTTCGCACGTCGACGGACGTGGTTTCGGGCAGGTCGCGCACCCAATTGACGCCGGTGTAGTGCACGTCCTTCTCATTGGCGCCGCACACGAAGTCGCCCAAATGGGCCGCCGCGTGATCGACGTAGAGTGTCCCGGCAAAGCCGATCGGGCCCAGGGATCCCGGGTCGACGCCCATGGCCTCGCGGATTTTCGTGGCGCTCGCCATCCGCAGGGGATTGGCGACGCCGGGCAGCTTCTGCGCCTTGAGGGCATTCAACTCGTGGTCGCCGCGCAAGACGAAGGCGACGATGTCGGTGGGGCCGGTTCCATCCACCACGAGGGTCTTCACGCAAAGCGCGGCATCGACGCCCAGAAACTCGCTCAGCTGGGCGATCGTGCGCGCATTCGGCGTCTCCACCTTCGTCAGCGGTTGAGACGCGGCGGGGCGGGACGTCGTGGCGGGCAGCGTCGCCGCGGTTTCCACGTTGGCTGCGTAGGCGTCACCGTCCGAGAAGGCGATGGCGTCCTCGCCCGAGTCGGCGAGGACATGAAATTCCTGCGTCGTGGTGCCGCCGATGCTGCCCGGGTCCGCCTGCACGGCGCGGAATTTGAGGCCGAGCCGGGTAAATATCCGGGTGTAGGCCTCGAACATGACGCGGTAGCCCTGGGCAAGACTCGGCTCGTCGATGTGGAAGGAATAGGCGTCCTTCATCAGGAATTCGCGCGCACGCATGACGCCGAAGCGCGGCCGGATCTCGTCGCGGAATTTCAGCTGGACCTGGTAGAAATTGACCGGCAGCTGTTTGTAGCTGCGCAGCTCGCGCCGCGCGATGTCGGTGATGACTTCCTCGTGCGTGGGGCCGTAGGCAAATTCGCGGTCGTGCCGGTCCTTGAAACGCAGCAACTCCGGGCCGTATTTGGCCCAGCGGCCGGATTCCTTCCACAGTTCCGCGGGCTGGACGGTCGGCATCAGGAGTTCCAACGCGCCGGCGCGGTTCATCTCCTCGCGCACGATGCGCTCGACTTTTTGCAAGGTGCGCAGGCCCATCGGGAGCCAGGTATACAGGCCGGCGGCCAGGCGACGGATCATGCCGGCCCGCAGCATCAAGCGGTGGCTGAGAACCTCGGCATCGGCGGGTACTTCTTTGAGGGTGGCGATCGGGTATTGAGATAAGCGCATAGCCGCCTATCTTACATGAGCCCCCCTGGTATTATGCCGGCACATGAGCGACGAAGAAGACCTACAAACACGGCCGCGCGGCGTCTATTGGCTGCCGAATCTGCTGACCACCACCGCCTTGTTCGCCGGCTTTTATGCCATCGTGGCCGCCATCGACCTGAAATTCGAAAACGCCGGGATTGCGGTTTTCGTGGCCATGTTTTTCGACGGGCTGGACGGCCGGGTCGCCCGCTGGACCCATACGGAAAGCTCTTTCGGCAAGGAATACGACAGCCTGTCGGACATGGTGTCGTTCGGTCTGGCGCCGGCCATCGTCACCTACCAGTGGGGCGTGGCGCGCATTGCCGAATACGGCCCCCTGTGGCGGCGGTTGGGGTGGGTCGTCTGTTTCTTTTATGCGGCGGCGGCGGCCCTGCGGCTGGCCCGGTTCAACTCCCGCTCGGCCACCCAGGACAAGCGCTACTTCGAGGGGCTGCCGAGCCCATCGGCGGCCGCGGTCGTTGCCGCCTTGATCTGGCTGGCGAAGGACCAGACCACCATCGGACTGCCGGGACTGATCCTGGCGTTTTTGGTCACGGCCACGGCCGGCGCCTTGATGATCAGCCGCTTCGCGTTCAGCAGCTTCAAACAGGTGGATACCCGCGCGCGCGTGCGGTTCAGGATCATTCTCGTGGTGCTGCTGGCGTTCGTTTTCATCGCGCTGCACCCGCCCATCGCTTTCCTGATCTTGTTCGGCTCGTATGCCCTGTCGGCGCCCACCGTGTGGGTATGGCGGAAAGTGCGCAAACGCCCGCGGGCGGCACCGACGCCTGCATGAGTACGGCGCTGCGCAAGGAATATCTCGCCGCTCTGGGGCTGGAATCCTGGGTGGTGCGGACGCCGGCCTCCGCGGCGCCCCAGGTTGCTTCCGCACCCGCGGTCGCTGCAGTTCCGGTGGCGTCGGCGGCTCCCCGGCCGGTGGCTTTGAAGGGCGGGGCCGCGGATGCGGAACCGGCCGGCGCGGAGCGCGAGGCGGCCTACGATTGGACCCAGTTGCGTGAGCGGGTGGCGGCGTGCACGCGTTGCGGCCTCAGCGCCACGCGAACCCAGACGGTGTTCGGTGTCGGCAACCTCACGGCCGAGTGGATGGTGGTGGGTGAAGCACCGGGTGCAGAGGAAGACCTGCTCGGCGAGCCGTTCGTGGGTCGTGCCGGCCAGCTGCTGAATTCGATGTTGCGCGCCATCGGGCTGAAGCGCGAACAGGTCTATATTGCCAATATGCTGAAATGCCGGCCGCCGCACAATCGGGATCCCCTGGCCAGCGAGACGGCGGAATGCTCGCCGTATCTCGAGCGGCAGATTGCGCTGGTGAAGCCCAAGCTGATGCTGGTCGTCGGTCGGATCGCGGCGCAGAGGCTGCTGCAGACGGACGCGCCGCTCGGCCGGCTGCGCCAGCAGGTTCACGCCTTCGGGGCGTCGCGCGTGCCGCTCGTGGTCACCTATCATCCGGCGTACCTGCTGCGCGACCCGCTCAACAAGGCCAAGGCGTGGGAGGATTTGAAGTTCGCCCGGGAGGTGTCTGCGCGTGGCTAGTGTCAAGCAAGTATCGGAGGTCTCCGCGGTCGAGATCCGGCCCATGCACGAACTGGATGTGCCGGTGGTCGTGGCGATCGAGCGATCGTCGTATCAGTTTCCGTGGAGCGAGGGCATCTTTCGCGATTGCCTGCGGGTGGGTTATATCTGCCGGGTGATCGAGGCGGGCAGTGACATCGCGGGTTACGCCATCATGTCGATCGGCGCCGGAGAGGCGCACGTGTTGAATGTCTGCGTGCGCGAAGAGCATCGGGGTCGCGGTCTCGCCCGCAAGGTGCTGCTGTACCTGATCGATCGGGCGCGCAGCGCCGGCATGTACGAGGCATTTCTCGAAGTCAGGCCGTCAAACGTCGCGGCAGCGCGGCTCTATCATTCCCTGGGATTCGAGCAGGTCGGCGTGCGCCGCGGGTACTACCAGGCGGCGAACGGGCGCGAGGATGCATCGGTGCTGCGGCGAATGCTGGCGGTGGAGAAAAAATAGGGCAGTGCACGCCTGCGGACGTCGACATGCGCACCTCTGGATCGCGGCAATGCGGTGCCCGTAGATCCCACCAGTTTGACCTTGGAGTCTGCGGTTCCCGGCAACATTCGGCATCTCGAGCCGGTGAATGGATTGCCGATTTTTGGTGCAATACGCGATGCGATGCCGGGCAGCGGGGGGGTCGTAGGTTTTTCTGCCCCTCCGTTTCTAGGTTATAATACCAAGATAGGTATTCAGGCGGGAAACCGGACTTCACATGAGATCCGGAAGCCATCCCCCGGGCCGATGCCTCCCAGAAGCTTTTAATTTTGTACCGCGTGCCCCGTCGTGTGCGCGCTCGAGGACGTTGATCGTGGATGCAGAGGAAATGACCAAGGAGATCAGGAGCCGACGCACGTTCGCGATCATCTCCCACCCTTATAAATTAGTCGCTGACAAGTCACGCTAACAAGGGACAAAAAGTGAGAAAATCCCTATAATAGTAGCGCTTTCATCGCTCCCACCTGCGACAGGCTACGACGCCCACTGACAGGCCGAGCCACGCGAAACATGTACAAAAACATGTACAAAATTTCGCGGAAAAGGGACTTCTGAGACTTTGTACATGTAGGAAGCAAAGACATGGCACTCACGGACACGTGGCTGAAGACAAACCTCGGCAAAATCCGGGCAAAACAGACGGTAAGAACAGATCGTGATGGTCTGGGGGCTCGTGTGTCACCCAAGGGGAAAATCACCTTCCAGCTTCGGTATTACTACAACGGCAGTGAGGAAGCGAAGCGCGTTGACCTGGGTTCCTACCCCCTTATGTCTTTGGTGGAAGCTCGGAATGAAACCCTTTGGCTCCGGGGCCTCGTCGAGAAAGGACACGACCCCGGCATCGTCTTGCGTACGGAGGAGCAGGTCATCGTTACTGCGGAGACCTTTGAAGGCCTTTTTCGTAAGTGGCACGACTCGATGTGTAAAAAACACAAGAAGGGTCATCACGAAATTCTGCGCTCCTACGAGATTTACGCGTTTCCGACCCTTGGCGACCTACCCATTCGAAACATCAACCTACAAATGTGGCTCGGCTTACTGGAGGCCTTAGCGGAGGACGTTCCGGGAATCGCGGACCGCATCTGACCAATAGTAAACAGTTCCTAAAATGGTGTAGAAAACGTCAGTACATTGAGGTCAACCCGCTCGCGGACATTACCGGCCACGAAGACTTGCACATCGAGAAGGCGCGGGAAGTGCGCTCACTCTTGGACGACGAAATCAAGTGCGTCTTTCGGGCGATCGAACGATCGCGAATGGCACTCAAAAATCGAGTGTTTATGTTGTTGTGTCTCTTCTATGGCAATCGTAGTGGTGAACCCCGATTGGCTAAGAAAGAGGATTTCGATCTTGTGCGCATGGTTTGGACGGTCCCTCCAGAGAATCATAAGATCGGGGCGATCACTCGCAAACCCATTCTTCGACCGATCACTCCGGTTTCGGAGTTCTTGATACGGCTAGCGATCCAATTGGCGGGTGAGTCAAAATATATAACCCCGTCGGAGGACTTAAGCGTACTGATGACCCATTCATTCTGCGTACACTTTCCGTACAACATCATGCAGTACCTGCGCCGATATGAGAAACGAGAAATGCCTCATCGGTCCATGCACGACTTGCGCAAAACAGCACGCACTAACTTGTCTAAATTTACGCCGTGGCATGTCGCCGAAATTGCTTTGGGCCACGTGCTACCAGGGGATTCGCCTCTCTACGACAACCACGACTACTTAGCGGAACTGACAAAGGCTTACAGCGCATATTGGGCGCATCTCGGCAGGTTGTTCGCAGAAAGCAGGGCCGAGGCTCAACCGACACGGCGCCGATTCGATACGCGACAGCAACTTGACTTGCCGGGGCTTGTCGTTCCGGCGACGCTGGGAAAGATTGATCAATTGTTGCTCGGGCTCGGCGCCTCATGGGCCATGAGTTCCGGCATATTCAACCGCACCAGCTCGGGAATGCGGTCCTGCAAAATCGCATGGATACCTTCAACGGTCTCAGACTCGGCGGAAAAGACCCGGCACGTTAGACTCCGCGACGTAATAGACGCCTGCTTCGTCGTCCCATTCACAGGTGACGCTGAAATTACCCATCTTCATAGTCTCCTCAGTCCTCATTTGACACGAGCGTCAGATGTGGCCGGAAATCTAACACACCTAGCTAATGCTATGTGTCGGCGAACCGCTCGTTTTAAAGAGGGAGCCGTGTGGGGCATCATCGCGCTACTGTTTATCCATACAGAAACCGCGGCCATCGCTGCCCGTGCGGCCATCCACCGCCGACTGCCTACACAGCGCCTACATGAGCGAATTAGAGAAAATGTAGACGGCCGAAAATCGGCGCTAAGTTATTGTTTTTAATGGCTCCCAGGGACGGATTCGAACCGCCGACCAACGGATTAACAGGGGTCTTGTCTACTCACCGCGTGCTAGATTTAACGCCTTGCAGCGCTCGCCCTAGCTGAGGGAGCACGCCTACAGTCCGACAAACAGCCTAGAGTTTGTTACGTTGCAGCTACGCTACTGAGCTTCCACAGTTTGAGAGAGGCCTATGGTTCCTGGAGAAAAATTGCTGATCAAAATGTGGGAGACTTTGCTTGACAAAGGCATTGGGAGTTTGCTGGCGCCGTGGCAGACCAGGCGCATGGGCCATGCTGCTCTCGATGTGCGCCGAGAGGAGATGTTGGTGCTAGCTCAAACCGAACGGGAGGTGGAGGCCATTCGGCGAGGGCAACTTTCGATTTCTTTGGACGGACCGCAGCTGTTTGGACTGTACCCGTCTATGCGGAGATCTGCATAGCCGGGTACAGTCCAGTACATACAGAGCCTCGGTCGGCACCTCCGGGGTGAACGGGTTCCATTTGAGGCCATACAGAGCGAGAAGTTTTTGGTTCGTACAGGATCATCCTTATCGGCGGTGGGTAAATAGGCCGGCGGTATGCCGGTGGCGGCGTAGTCAGCGATCATTTGTTTCATGAGCAGCGCGATCCCGGCGGCCGGCATCGCGCTGCTGCCCGCCGTGGCCGTGTTCGGCGCCACTCGCCGGCGCAGCGCGTCGGCGTTGGCGGCTTTATCGAGGGGTCGTACCGGACAGAGGATTTGGCCTGAGCGCGCATTGATCAGATCGATGCGGCTGAAGTCCCAGCGGGCATAGCGCAGATGGATTTCATCGAGACGCCGATAGCGGGACGGGATCTCGAAGCGCTGGCCATCGAGACTCACCGTGCCGTCGGAGCGGCGTTGCTTGCGCTTGACCTCGATGCGGAAGGCCGCGCGCAGCTCATCGCTCCCGGGGCACTCGCGCCCGACGTTGGGGCCAGCTCTTCGGTTTGGCGTGTGCAAACGCGCTCGCTCCCCCAACAACGCTCCCTAATGCGAAGCCGCTAACTCGCTATTTATTCATCTGATGCTCCTTTAGAATTTCTTCGACAAGGTGACTCGGAGTGAGAGCGGCTCGAGGGGATGAATATGCACGTCCGCAACTCCGGCCGCCGGTTCCCCGGGCAGCCGGTCGATGTACCAATACTCCATCGCATTCGCTTTAGTGTTGAGGATGTTGTAAATACCGACGGCGCCGCTCCAGCCGCTGCCGAATGCATAGCGGACGTCACTGTTCCATTCATGGTAACCCGAGCCTTTCACGACGTTGTCGGATGACAAGGGGTAGGCGCCCAAATAGCGAAGTGCCAGGCTACCGCTCCACGGCCCCGCATTCTTCACATAGACCGCGAGTGACCCGGTGGCGAGAGGATCGTTCGGCATGTAATAGCCTACGTGTCCCGTGCCATCGTCAAAGAGCGTCTTAAACCTCGAATGATCTTGGGAGAAGGTGCCGTAAAACTCCAGCCAGGTGAGTGCTTGATAGGTGACGTTGAGCTCATAACCATACCGACGGCTGGCGGGTCCGGCCGTATCCTGCCCGACGTCGGGGTCGTATTCAGTTTCGGACTGGGCATCGAGATTGAACAGCGCGAGGGTCAGCGCGACCTTGCGGTCGAAGAGTTCCTGACGCAGGCCAATTTCCTCGCCCATCTGGGTGGCCATGAGGGGGGCGCCTTGGACCCCGGTGATTCGCGCTTGATTCACGCCCCGCAGATCATCGCTGTGAAACCCGCGGCCGGCGCTTACGTAGAATTCCGTTGTGGCGAGCGGCTTGAATATGAGACTGCCTTTTGGCTCGAGAATGTTCCGACTCGCTGTACCGGGATTGGTGCCCACATCGCTTCCGTACTGGTCATCGTCTCGCAGTCCCAATACCGTGCGAAACCAGTCGTTCCAGTGGGTGGTCGCCTGTATATAAAGCGCATTGCTGCCGAGCCGCACATGGTCCCGTTCGCTATAGCCGAGCGGATCGTCGGGCGCCGGGATGGGTACTGCGTCTTGGGACGGAGTGCGAGACACGTGAATGAAGTCGTAACGCGTTTGCAACCCGACCAACAGCTCGTTGTCGACGCCGAACACTTGAGCGGAATGGGTGTAGC
>PLUE01000016.1 GCA_003164785.1 Gammaproteobacteria bacterium
CCAAGCGATTTGCCCTAACGTGCAAATCGAGTATGGGAATGAGATCAAATGATCTCGAGTGCGACCTATCCTTAGATCAAACTAAGGGTCAGAACAAATTGTCCGAATTCGTGGTGGGGCTGGACATGACCAGCCCCTCTGCAACCGTTTTGCCTGGCGACCATAGCGAGTGGGAACCACCCGATCCCTTTTCGAACTCGGAAGTGAAAACGCTCTGCGCCGATGCTAGTGTCGACTTTGTCGATGTGAAAGTAGGTCATCGCCAGGCTCTTAATTTGATGGAAAGTGAACCCCCGTTGGCGAAAGCTGACGGGGGTTTTTTCGTCTGTTGCGGGCACTAACGCTGATGACGCGACATCCCGAGGTGCATGAGGCGCTATCCGCCCTTGATTAACCCATGACGCTTTTTGCCCACGGCAAGCCGCGCGACGCCGCCGTCAATGAGATCCGCTGCAGTCACGGTCGCCAGTGCCGACGGCACCGTCCGGTCATTCAATTTCACGCCCCCCTGATCAATGAGTCGCCGCGCTTCACTCCTGGATGACGCCATCCCCAAGGTCACGATGACGTCCAAGATGACGAGTTGCGTGCCGGGTGCAAGGACCATCGATGGCAGCCCCGCGGTCGCGCCGCCACTGAAGGCCTTCGCCGCAGTCTCTGCCGCCACCGAAGCGGCCGCCGCGCCGTGGCAGAGTCGGGTGGCTTCATTGGCAAGTACAGTCTTGGCTTCGTTGATTTCGGCGCCCTCGAGCCTTTCGAGCCCCTCGATCTCACTCAACGGCAGGTCCGTGAAAATGCGCAGAAACCGGGCCACGTCGCCGTCCTCGGTGTTGCGCCAGTATTGCCAGTAATCGTACGAATTGAGACGCTGCGGGTTCAACCATATGGCACCGCTCGCGGTCTTTCCCATCTTGGCGCCGGACGACGTCGTGATGAGCGGGGTCGTGATTCCAAACAGTTCCTGATCGCGGACCCGACGTCCGAGTTCGACGCCTTGGAGGATGTTGCCCCATTGGTCGGATCCGCCCATCTGCAGAGCGCAACCGTAGCGCTTGTTCAATTCCACGAAATCATAACCCTGCAGGATCATGTAATTGAACTCGAGGAACGACAGCGGCTGCTCCCGGTCGAGCCGCAACTTGACGCTGTCCATGGTCAGCATTCGATTGATCGAAAAATGCCGGCCGATGTCGCGCAAAAAGGGGATGTACTGCAGCTCCGACAGCCAATCGTCGTTGTTCACGATCAACGCGCCGGTCTCACTGTCGTCGAAACGCAGGAAATGACCGAAGGTTTCGCGAATGCTGGCGATGTTTGCGTTGATCTGCGCGTCCGTCAGCAACTGGCGGGTCTCGGTGCGACCCGACGGGTCGCCGACTTTGGTCGTTCCCCCGCCCATCAGCACGATCGGACGATGGCCTGTTTGCTGAAGCCGTCGGAGCAGCATGATCGACACCAGATTGCCGATATGCAGACTGTTGGCGGTGGCATCGAAACCGATGTAACCGGTCACCACCCCGCCGAGCGCACGTTCGTCAAGGCGGGCGGCGTCCGTCTGTTGATGGATGTAGCCGCGCTCCGCCAGGGTGCGTAAAAAGTCTGATTTGAACTCGCTCACAGCAGGTATGTTACTGCAAAGAGGCACAGGGCGCTTCCGGCGACGACGCTCCTTCCTGGTAGAGTGCGGCGACCGACCACACATTGGGGAATGTGCCATGAACAATATCGTCAGCGCCGCCGCGGTGTCGATCGGATGACCGGCCTCGAGACGTCGAAGCTGGGCCAATGGTGCTGGGCCGTGTTCGACGGGGCTCGCTCGCCGTACAACGTTCTAGTCAACATCTTCGTTTTCTCCGCGTACTTCACCACCGTCGTGGTTCCCGACCCGGTTCAAGGCCAGATTTTGTGGAGTTACGCGAATTCGCTCGGGGCGTTGTTGATCGCGGTAGGTGCGCCCGTCCTGGGCGCGATCGCAGACGCGGGAGGCCGACGCAAGCCGTGGTTGTTCGGGTGTCTGTGCATCGGTGTTCCCAGCATGTTGGTGCTGTGGACGGCCACGCCCGGAATGACGCATGGGATCGGTTGGATCCTGGCGGCCATCATCGGCGGCGTCGTGTTCTTCGAATACACGGCGACTTTCTGCAATGCGATGCTGCCGAGCATCGCGCCGTCCAGCCGGATCGGCTTCCTGAGCGGCATGGGCTTCGCGCTCGGCAACTTCTTCGGGGTGATTTTGTTCATGTTCTTTCTGCTCGCGTGGAGCTGGAACACGCATCCCTGGTTCGGCCTTGACATCGGCATGCACGAGCCGGAGCGCGCCGTGGGGATCCTGTCGGCCGTGTGGCTCGTGATCTTCAGCATCCCCATGTTCGTCTTCACGCCCGACACGAATGCCACGCGTCTCGGCTTCAAGGTCACGCTGGTCAGCGGGCTGCGCCGCCTGGCCCACACGGTCACGAGAGTCCGCGACTTCCGCAACGTCGGGTTGTTTCTCGTCGCGCGCATGGTCTTCAACGAGGGTTTCGTCGTCCTCATGCTGTACAGCGGCATCTACGCGGCCGGCGTGTTGCACTGGACCGCGACCACGCTCATCGTGCAGGGCCTGTTGAACAGCGTCGCGGCGACGCTAGCGGGCGCCTTCGCCGGCTGGCTCGACACCCGAATTGGTTCGAAACGCAGCGTCATGGTCTTCGTATTCGGAGCGCTACTGGCCAATGTCATCGCCTGTTCGACGTCGCCCGACAGCATATTCTTCCTGCACGTCGCCGCGAGCGGCATCACCGGGTCGATTTACCCCACACTGCCTGACCGGGTGTTCGCCGGCGCGCAGGTTGCGACCGCGATTTTCGTCACCGGCGGTCTTTCCTCGAGCCGCGCCATGATGGCACAGCTCTCGCCACCGTCCATGCTCAACGAATTCTTCGGCATCTATGCCATGTCCGGCACGGCAACCTCGTTCCTGGGCCCGCTTGCGATCGGTCTGCTCACGTTTTTATTCCACAGCCAGCGGGCCGGGTTCGCGAGCGGCATCGGCTTTCTTCTCGCAGGGCTGCTGTTGTTCCTGCTCGTGAAAGAGGCGCCGCTTGCCGAGGGAGGCGCCGTGACCCGAGTCTGATCGAGCTGCCGCGCATCGGGAAGACGAGGAAGCCGCTACTTCGTTGGGGCGGTCGGCGTGACCACCGGCGCTTGCACGCCCGAATAGACGACGCGGATTTCCGCGTGGCTCTTGCCGGCGTTATCGCCCATGTTCATCTCGATGGTCTCGCGCACCGGCAGACCGTTGCTCTTGGCAATCCACATCTGCTCATCGCTGGCGCCGTAATTGGTCTCGGTATGGGCGCTGAACAGGGTGACCTTGACGCCATCCAACGCTTCCTCGTGCTCCAACCTGCAGCTGGTCAACTTGGCGTTCTTGCGATTCTGTTCTTCCTGCTGCTGCAACTGCGCGGAAGTCACCTCGCTGTTATGCCATTTGCCGTCAACCTTGATGTACAGGGCGCCGCCCGCGTTGATGATCTCGCTGGCGACGACCTTGTCCCCGGTCAGCGAGTTGGTCTGCGTGAGGAATTGGTGACTCGGCGTATTGAACAGCCGGTTCATCGCCTCGAACAGCGGCTTGCAGTCGGTCTCGTCGGCGAAACAGCTGCTCATGGGGGCCGCGGTCAGCACCGCGAGGATGGCGGCGGCCACCGGCGCTGCCGACGATTTGCGAAAACTGGGCGCTTCAAACATCGATGTCATCGCGAGCCTCCTTGACGAGCGGACGTGTTCAGACGCTGCGCATCGAGCGCACCCGATCCTGAGCCTGCGGCGTCCACCATTGGTCCACGCTGGCGGTCAGTCCGGCCAAATCCAGCCCGGCGTTCGCGAGACAGGTGTCGCGGGATCCATGTTCGATGAACCGATCGGGAATGCCGAGCTGCAGCAGCGGAATCAGGACGCCGGCGGCGGCCAACGCTTCGCCGACGGCGGAACCGGCGCCGCCCATGACGGCGTTTTCCTCGATCGTGATGAGCGCGCGATGGCGAGCGGCCACGCTCACGACCAGAGCTTCGTCCAGCGGCTTGATGAAGCGCATGTTGACCAGGGTCGCGTCGAGCCGTTCGGCAATCTTGCGGGCCGACTCGAGCAGGGTGCCGAAGACCAGGATGGCCAGGCCGCTGCGTCCCTCACGTTTGATGACGCCGCGGCCCACGGGAAGGGCGGTCATCTCGGCTGAAATCGCCACGCCGGGGCCGGTGCCGCGCGGATAGCGGATGGCCGAGGGAGAGGTCAACGTGGTGCCGGTGTACAGCATCTGCCGACATTCGTTCTCATCCGCGGGAGCCATGATCACCATGTTCGGGATGGTGCGCAGGAAGGTCAGGTCGTAACTTCCCTGGTGGGTGGCGCCGTCGCTGCCGACGAGGCCGGCCCGATCCAAGGCGAACACCACCGGCAGATTCTGCAGGGCGACGTCGTGGATCAATTGGTCGTAGGCTCTTTGCAGGAAGGTCGAGTAGATCGCGACCACCGGCTTGAAGCCCTCGCAGGCGAGGCCGGCCGCGAACGTCACCGCGTGCTGCTCCGCGATCGCGACGTCGAAGTACTGTCCCGGAAAGCGCTTCGAGAATTCGACCATACCAGAGCCTTCGCGCATCGCCGGCGTGATGCCGATGATGTTCGGATCGCGCTCCGCCATGTCGCAGAGCCACTGTCCGAAGATCTGCGAATAGGTGGGGCCGGTGCTGACTTCCTTGAATATCTTGCCGCTGGCCGGATCGAACGGACCCGGGCCGTGCCACTTGATCGGATCCTCTTCCGCCGGCGCATAGCCCTTGCCCTTGCGCGTCACGACGTGCAGGAATTGGGGTCCCTTGAGCTTCTTGACATTATTGAGGGTGGCGATGAGCGCTTTCACGTCATGGCCGTCGACCGGGCCGATGTAGTTGAAGCCCATTTCTTCGAACAAGGTGCCGGGGAGCACCATGCCCTTCAAGTGCTCTTCCGAACGGCGGGCCAGCTCCCACACCGTCGGCATCTGGCGCAGAACCTTCTTGCCGCCTTCGCGCAGGTGCGAGTACATGCGGCCCGACAGGGCGCGGGCGAGGTAATTGGAGAGTGCTCCGACGTTCTCCGAAATCGACATGTCGTTGTCGTTCAGAATGATGAGCAGGTCGGCGGGCGCGGTGCCCGCGTGGTTCAGCGCTTCGAAGGCCATGCCCGCGGTCAGCGCACCGTCGCCGATGATGGCCACCGCGTGGCGATCCTCACCGCGCTTCGCCGCGGCGATCGCCATCCCCAGGGCGGCGCTGATCGAGGTGCTGGAATGGCCGACGCCGAATGTGTCGTATTCGCTTTCGGTGCGCGCCGGGAAAGGCGCCAGACCGTTGTCCTGCTTGATGGTGTGCAGCAGGCCGCGTCGTCCGGTGAGGACTTTGTGAGGGTACGCCTGATGCCCCACGTCCCAGACCAGCCGGTCGTAGGGGGTGTTGAAAACATAATGCAGCGCAATGGTCAGCTCGACGGTGCCCAAGCCCGCGGCAAAATGGCCGCCGCGCGTGCTGACGCTGTGGATGAGGAATTGCCGCAATTCTGCGGCCAATTCGGCAAGTTTTGAGGGCGGCAAGCGGCGTAGATCAGCCGGCGAGTCGATGGATTCCAGAAGCGGATAAGTCATAAGAGGGTCGGCCATCTGTCACAGTTTATACCGGCGGGGGCGCTGCGGCCAACGACAGATGCGTGTCGCTTAAATGGTACGTGGTTGCGGGCCGCCGGGCGGATCGTTATAGTCCCCCGCCGGTTTGGCTGCCTCCATTTCCCGGAGGGCCCCCAGCATTTTCGCCACACCCATGCCGATCGGGGGGTGCTATCCCACTTAATTTCCGAGATACTGTCCGCATGGATTCCGGCATTTCCGATGCAGTCTATCAAGACCAAATACTCCCGCACGTCTCGCGTACCTTCGCGCTGACGATTCCGCAGCTGCCTGCCGCTCTGCGGGCCGCGGTGACCAACGCCTATTTGCTATGCCGGATCGCGGACACGATCGAGGACGAACCCGCGCTGTCGCCGCCCGAGACGCTCGCATTCATGCAGCGGTTCATGGCCGCCGTCGATGGCCGCGGCGACCCGGACGCGCTGGCCCGGGCGCTCGAACAGCGCTTGTCGGACCGTACCTTGCGCACGGAGCGGGAACTGGTCAGCAACATGCAGCGCGTCATCCGCGTCACCGCCGGCTTGAGCGATGGGCAACGGGCGGCGATTCATCGCTGCGTCGAGCTGATGTGCTATGGAATGCCTCGTTTTCAGTCCACGGCCAGCCTGCGCGGCTTGCCGCGCCTGATCGATCTGGACGACTATTGCTACTACGTCGCGGGCGTCGTCGGCGACATGCTGACCGATTTGTTCTGCGAGTATTTGCCGGTGATCGCGCGCCAGCGCGCGGGGTTGTGCAGCTTGTCGGTCTCATTCGCGCAGGGCTTGCAGATGACCAATATTCTGAAGGATGTCTGGGAGGACCGCAGCCGCGGCGCGTGCTGGCTGCCGCAGGAGATTTTTACCCGTTACGGCGTGGATCTCGCGCAGCTGTCGTCCACGCCGTATGACCCGCGGTTCGGCTCAGGGCTGCATGACCTGGTCGCGATCGCTCACGGGCATCTCAAGAATGCGCTCGAATACACGCTGCTCATCCCCGCCCAGGAAGTGGGCATTCGACGGTTTTGCCTATGGGCGGTCGGGCTGGCAGTGCTGACATTGCAAAGAATTAATCAGAATCCCGAGTTTACCGCAGGTGTTCAGGTGAAGATTTCGCGAAGGGCGGTCGGATTGACCCGGATATTGACGGATCTGACGGGGCGCAACGATTGGATGCTGCGGCGCTTGTTTGCGTTTGCCGCCCGCGGGTTGCCCTTGACCCCCGTGGGTGAAACGCGTCGTCCTGAGATGGTCGACGTCGCCGTGGATGAGCCCGAGCGCGCCCTGCGCCGCTCCTACGGAAGTTCCGCAACGTGAGCCGCATCGCACAGAAACCCAGCCCGGTGGCAGTGCCGGGCGCATCCCGCGCGGATCTGTTGGCCCATACGCTGACCCGGACCAGCGCGGCATCCGTACTCGATCGTGCCGTCGCCGATGCCCGGGACGCCTTGATCGCCCGGCAGAGCGCCCAGGGATACTGGCTGTTCGAGCTGGAGGCCGACTGCACGATCCCCGCCGAATACATCATGATGATGCACTTCCTCGACGAGATCGACGTCGCGCTCGAGAAGAAGCTCTGTGTATATTTGCGTGCGCATCAGGCGGACCACGGCGGCTGGCCGCTGTACCACGGCGGCGACTTGAACATCAGCTGCACGGTGAAGGCCTATTACGCGCTGAAATTGGCGGGCGACGATCCGGCGGCGCCGCACATGGTGCGTGCGCGGGCGGCCATCCTCGAGCGCGGCGGCGCCGCGCGGGCGAACGTATTCACCCGAATCGCCCTGGCGCTGTTCGCTCAGCTGCCCTGGCGCGGCGTGCCCTTCATTCCCGTCGAAATCATGTTGCTGCCGAAGTGGTTTCCGTTCCACCTCGACAAGGTGGCTTATTGGTCGAGGACCGTGATGGTGCCTCTGTTCATCTTGTGCACCCTCAAACCGGTCGCCAAGAACCCGCGCAACGTGCACATTCCCGAACTGTTCACGACGCCTGCCGACCAGGAGCGTCATTACTTTCGCGAGGTTCTTCAGAAGGGTGGCCTGATCGCGCGCGGGTTCTTGCTGGCGGATCATCTCGGGCGCCTGATCGAGCCGTTGATCCCGCGCCGCATGCGTGAGCGTGCGACACGCGCGGCGGAGGAATGGATGTTGGAGCGGCTCAACGGCGAGGATGGGCTCGGCGCCATTTTCCCCGCGATGGTCAACGCCTTGGAGGCGATGACGCTTCTCGGTTACCCGAACGACGATCCGCGGCGCGAGACCGCGAAGCGCGCCTTGCAAAAGCTACTGGTGGTCGGGCAGTCGAGCGCCTACTGCCAGCCGTGCGTATCCCCGGTCTGGGATACCGCCCTGGCGACGCTCGCGATGCAAGAGAGCGCCGACGCCACGGCCGTGAGCGCCTCGACGCGGGCCCTGGATTGGCTGCAAACCGAACAGATTCTGGATGAACCGGGCGACTGGCGGGTCAATCGGCCGGGGGTTGCCGGTGGCGGGTGGGCGTTCCAGTTTGCCAACAGCCATTATCCGGACCTCGACGATACGGCCGTGGTCGCCTGGGCCATGCATCAGGCGCATAACGCCGATGACTACAGCGAAAGCGTGCGGCGCGCCTTGGATTGGTTGGTGGGGATGCAAAGCACGGACGGCGGGTTTGCGGCCTTCGACGCCGACAACACGCAGTACTCGCTCAATAAGATCCCGTTCGCCGACCATGGCGCCTTGCTCGATCCGCCAACCAGCGACGTCACCGCGCGGGTGGTCACGGTATTGGCGCGCATCGGCCGTCCGCAGGACAAGCCGGCGCTGACGCGCGCCATCGCCTATCTGCGCGACCAGCAAGAGCCCAACGGCGCCTGGTTCGGGCGTTGGGGAACCAACTACATCTACGGTACCTGGTCGGTGTTGACCGGTCTCGCCCAGACCGGCATCAGTCACCAGGATCCGATGATCTGCCGGGCCGTCGAATGGCTGAGGAGTCATCAGAATGCAGATGGCGGCTGGGGCGAGAGCAACGATAGTTATGGGCTCGATAACGCGCCGAGCTTCGCCAGCACGCCCTATCAAACCGCGTGGGCGGTGCTCGCCTTGCTGGCCGCGGGCGAGGCAACCTCCGAGGTCGTACGGCGGGGCGTCGAGCATCTGCTGCGTACGCAGCAATCGGATGGTTGGTGGAGCGATCCGACGTTCACGGCGCCGGGCTTCCCGCGCGTGTTCTATCTGAAGTATCACGGCTACAGCGGCTATTTCCCGCTGTGGGCGCTTGCCGCCTATCGCACACTGACGCGTCGCGGAATCACGCATTGAGTGCCGGCGTCGTCGCGGCGCTCATGGCCGAGGCGCGTACGTTGGGATCGCCGCCGCGCGCCAGGGGCCCCTTCGCCATCCCTGATGGGACCCTGGTCGCCGTCAGCGGCATGGGCGGCGTTGCAGCGGCGGCGGCGGCTCGAGCACTCATCGACGCCGGCGCCACCGCCTTGGTGAGCTGGGGCATGGCCGGGGGATTGGATCCCAGCTTGCCCGCGGGCACGATTTGTTTGCCGGTCAGTGTGTTGTCGAGCGGGGGCGCCACCTTGGGGACCCACCATCATTGGCGGGAGGCCGTCGGCGCGGCCCTGGCCGCGCGGAGGCGGATCGCCGACGGAAAACTGCTCACCACCGGCGTGGCCATCCATGATGCCGCCGGCAAGGCCGCTGCGTTTCGCGCGACCGGCGCGGTGGCGGTGGACATGGAAAGTTTCGCGGTGGCCGAGGTGGCCGCAACTCGAGGCCTCCCCTTCCTGGTGGTGCGCGCTATCGTGGATACGGCCAGCGACTCGCTGCCCGGGGCCGTCCTGGCGGCGAGCGGCGCCGGTCAAGTGAACATCCTGCGGTTGATTCAAGGCCTGATGCGCTCCCCCCTGGACCTCGTGCCCTTGATGGGGTTGGCGAAACGTTATCGGGCGGCGACGCGATCCTTGGCGGCGGTGGCGCGCAGCGGTTCGCTGGCGCCGCTGGCGTTCGCCGTGGCCTCCGGCAACCGGATCACATGAGCGAGTCGGGCGCGGGGAAGCCACGGGCCGCGGACGAGGCGCCGGTCGCGGGGCGGGCGCTGGTCACCGGCGCGTCGGGTTTCGTCGGTGCGGCGGTGGCGCGCGCCTTGCTGCGCGACGGTTGGCGCGTGCGCGTGCTGGTGCGCGGGGGCTCGGTGCGCACCAATCTGCAGGACTTGCCGGTCGAGATCGCCGTCGGGGATTTGACGGTGGCGGCGTCGTTGCAAGCGGCGGCCGCGGGCTGCGATGCGCTGTTTCATGTGGCGGCCGACTACCGGCTGGGTGCACCGGATCCGTCGGAGCTGTATCGAACGAACGTCGAGGGCACCCGCAATCTGTTGCACGCAGCGACCGGCGCCGGGGTCAAGAAAATCGTCTACACCAGCAGCGTGGCCACGATGGGCATCCGTCCGGATCGAGTTCCGGGCGATGAGACGACGCCGGTGACGCTCGCGGCCATGATCGGGCATTACAAGCGCTCGAAGTTCCTGGCGGAGCAGGTGGTGCTTGAGGCGGCCGCGGCAGGCGCGCCGGCCGTGATCGTCAACCCCTCGACGCCGGTGGGGCCGGGCGACGTGAAACCGACGCCGACCGGTCAGCTGGTCCTCGACGCCGCGGCAGGCCGCATGCCGGCCTATGTCGACACGGGACTGAACATCGTACACGTCGACGACGTGGCGGCCGGGCATCTCCTGGCGTTTCACCATGGGCGGGTGGGCGAGCGCTACATTTTGGGCGGCGAGGACATGACGCTGCAGCAGATATTGATCTATATCGCGCGGCACGTCGGCCGGCAGCCGCCGCGAATCCGGCTGCCCTATGCCGCGATCCTGCCGATCGCCTATGCGGCAGAGGCAATCGCGAAGCTGCGGGGCCGCCCTGGGCGGGTGACGTTGGAGGGCGTGCGCATGTCCCGCAAGATCATGTTCTTCTCGAGTGCAAAAGCCGTGGCAGAACTCGGGTATCGATGGCGGCCGCCCACGCAGGCGTTCGACGATGCCATCGACTGGTTCCGCGGACGCGGCCTGCTGGGCTAGAGCCTATTCGCCTGGCGCGGATGTTTCGCGAACAGCTATCATCCAATGGCCGGAACAAGCCGGGTTGCGCCGGCGGAGCCGGATCGAGGTACGGTCGTGGATCAAGTTGGAGACAGTCGTCAAGCGGAGGGGGTCGATATCAACGCAGATTCCGATGCGCTGATCCTCGTCGACGACGCCGACCAAGATCTGGGCTATCTGAGCAAGGCGCTCTGCCACGAGGGCCAAGGGGTCCTGCATCGCGCGTTTTCGCTGTTGGTGTTCAATGGCGACGGGGAGTTGCTGATTCAGCAACGCGCGCCTGCCAAGCGATTGTGGCCCCTATATTGGTCCAACAGCTGTTGTAGCCATCCGCGCAGCGGCGAAAGCATGGAGGTCGCCACCCAGCGGCGTCTGCGCGAGGAGTTGGGGGTGGGCTGTGCCCTGCATTTTCTGTTCAAGTTCCAATATCAGGCGCAATTCGACGCCACCGGCGCCGAGAACGAGTTGTGTTCGGTGTTCATCGGGCGCTGTACGGAGCCGGTCAGGGTCAATAATGACGAGATCGTCGCATGGCGATGGATCGGTTTGGAGGAGCTTCGGGCGGAGCTGGCCACGCACGGCGGAGAGAAGTTCACTCCGTGGTTCATGATGGAATGGGAGCGGATCCTGCGGGATCATCGGGACGCGGTCCTGATGCTTCAGCCGCAAAATTGAGTTCCGCGACGCTCCGGTCGCGGTAAGATGACGCATGGCCATACCACTCCTGCAAATGTACCGTGTCGCAAGCTACATCGCCGGGCAAAAGCTGCGTCGCGTCAAGCGTTATCCGTTGGTTCTGATGCTGGAACCCCTGTTCATGTGCAATCTTGCCTGCTCGGGCTGCGGCAAGATCGACTACCCCAAGGAGACTCTGCAAAAGCGGGTGAGCTTGGCGGATGCGCTGCGCGCCGTCGACGAGTGCGGCGCGCCCATGGTATCCATCCCCGGCGGCGAGCCGCTGATCCACAAGGAGATGCCGCAGATCGTTGCCGGCATCGTCGAGCGCAAGAAATTCGTGTATCTGTGCACGAACGCCATCTTGCTGTCGAAGCACATCCACGAGTACCAGCCGTCGCCCTACCTGACCTTTTCGATCCATCTGGATGGCAACCGTCAGCGCCACGATGAATCGGTCTGCCAGGAAGGCGTCTTCGACAAGGCCGTGGCGGCCATCAAGCTGGCTCGCGGCAAGGGTTTTCGCGTCACCGTGAATTGCACGTTGTTCAGCGGCGAGGATCCGGCGGAGGTGGCCGAGTTTTTCGACATGGCGACCGAACTCGGCGTCGAAGGGATCATGGTCTCTCCGGGCTACAGCTACCACCATGCGCCCCGCCAGGACGTGTTCCTGGGACGCAAGGCCAGCAAGGAGCTGTTCCGCGGCATTTTCAGCCGCCGCAAGAACCGCCCCCACGGCGTCAAATGGTCATTCAATCATTCGGCCCTGTTCCTGGATTTCCTGGCCGGGAATCAAAATTATCAATGCACGCCATGGAGCACGCCGACCTACAACCTGTTCGGCTGGCAGCGCCCGTGCTACCTGCTGTCCGACGAGGGCTATGCGGACAGTTACAAGTCCTTGATCGAAGACACCGAATGGGAAAAGTACGGTGTCGGCCAGAATCCTCGCTGCGACAACTGCATGGCGCATTGTGGCTTCGAGGGCACCGCGGTCAACGACGCGTTCAGCCACCCGTTGAAGGCCATGTGGGTGTCGCTGCGCGGACCGAAGGTCAAGGGGGCGATGGCGCCCGAGCTGCCGATCCAATACGCCGAGTCGGCGCGCTATTCGCCCGCCAATGCCACTGTCACCGCCATTCCGCTAGCGCAGGTCACCCGCGTGCGGCGCGAAACGGAAGACAGCACGGTCGAGCCGCGCTGACCGCGCGGGCCGGGAGTTCGAGGATGTCTGCTTGAACAACGTTGCCGATCGCGCAGCCACGGCCGAGCCTGCGCCTGCGGTATCCCCTGACTTTGGTGCCCAGCTGGAGGCCTGGCGGCTGCGCATGGAAGACGCATTGGATGCGCGTTTGCCGTCGGCCAGCACGGTACCGGCGCGGTTGCATGAAGCCATGCGCTACAGCGTGCTCGGCGGCGGCAAGCGCATCCGGCCGGCGCTATTATTCGCCACGGCGAAGACTCTTGGCCTCAGCGAGGACCAGGTGGAGGGCGCGGCCTGCGCCATCGAACTCATCCACGTGTACTCGTTGGTACATGATGACCTCCCGGCCATGGACGACGATGACCTGCGCCGCGGTCGACCGACCTGCCACAAAGCCTTCGACGAGGCCACGGCCGTGCTCGTGGGGGATGCGTTGCAGCCTCTTGCCTTTCAACTTCTGGCGCGCGATCCGGCATTGCCGGCGTCGCCTGCCATCCGCCTGCGATTGGTCGACCTTCTGAGCGAAGCCAGCGGGACGTTCGGCATGGCCGGTGGCCAGGCGATCGACTTGGGCGTTCAGGGTCAGGTGCTCGACATTGCCCAGGTCGAGGACATGCACGCGCGCAAGACCGGGGCCATCATCCGCGCCAGCGTCTTGATGGCGGCCGAATGCGCGCCGGGCCTGGATCCGAAGGCGTACGAGGCTCTAAACGAATATGCGACGGCAATCGGCCTGGCATTCCAGATTCAGGACGATCTGCTCGACGTGTTGGGCGATGTGACGACGCTGGGGAAAGCGACCGGCGCCGACCGCGAACGCGACAAACCGACCCACCCGTCGATCATCGGCATCGAGGCGTCGCAGGAGCGGGTTCACCTGCTGCATGGGCAGGCGCTCACCGCGTTGGAATCGTTCGGTGAGCGGGCGGCCCCCCTCCGCTCGCTCGCCGATTGGTTACTGTCCCGGCATTACTGAGGCCTGACTGCCGCGGCGACCGCGGTGTAGCACTGCATCGATCTTGCGGCTGTCGTCAGACGGCAACGCTTTGACATATCTTCCCTTTTGTCGGAATGTGGCTTGAAGAGGAATGAATGCTCCGTCATGCCATCAGCCATGCGCGGCTCATGCGCGAGTCCACGGACCGCATACATGCCGCACTCCAAGGTTCCGACACCAACGAGCAACTCGTTGCGCGTCGGATTCTCGAGAGCCCGACCCACTGGTCGGCGTGGGAGAACGAACATTCGGTGCTCATGCGGCAGCTGGCGAACTGCGGCGTGCGGACCGCGCAGGTGGCGGCGCTCAAGCACA
Organism: Gammaproteobacteria bacterium; assembly: GCA_003164785.1. Taxonomy (GTDB): domain Bacteria; phylum Pseudomonadota; class Gammaproteobacteria; order Steroidobacterales; family Steroidobacteraceae; genus Bog-1198. The sequence continues at coordinate 13,953 of PLUE01000016.1, forward strand.
CGACCTTCCGATTGCTGCATGGCAAGGCGTTGTTCCATTATCTGCGTCAAAGCGAGGTGAGGGGCGTGGGGCGCGCTCAGGTGATGGCGCACTTTCGCCCGGGTCGCAGCTACGAGACGGCGGTGGTCGCCGAGCACAATCTTTACGTGCGCAAGGCCTGCAGCTATTTGTGTGCCAGTCACGTCGGCAGCGATGTCGTCGCAGACCCGGCGTTCCTCGATCCGATGCAGCGCTATGAAGAACTCTATGCCGAATACTTCGACGTGTACTGCAGCAGCCTGATGGATGCCGCGGACAGCCATGCTGTGGCGCAGCAGGCGTTGTTGCCGTTGCTGAAGAAGCAGCTCAACGAGTATCGATGGGCGATTCTCGATCCGCGGCGTGCGCAGCCGTTCCTGCAGCGGGAGGTGGACCTGCGGCGTGCAACGGGCGACACGGAGCGCATGAGATCGTTGGATCCCAGGCGGAAGAGCCGCCTTTAGCGCCCCGCTGGTCGATTTGCCGCTGAATTACGCGCTACGGGTGAGCCTCGAGCAGCAGGCTGACGGACCTACGCCGGCATGCTGCCCGCGATCACTGAATCGCCGTCTTGCGCTCCTTGGCCGTCGGCGGGATCCATTGGTAGATCCAGGTTTCCGTCAGCGGCCGGCCGTCGACGCGCAGGTACAGCCGCAGGTCGATGGGTTCCACGCTGTCATCGGTGGGCTTCACGTCGAACAGGGCGCGGTAACCGTTGAACTCCTCGACGTAGTGCGCGGTCACGTGTTCGGTCTGACCGCGCGAGGTCGTGACCACGGCTTCGACCGGCGCGTCCTTGGCCAGGGCGCCGAGTTCGCCGCCGGCGAAGTCGACCGCGAAATGCCAGGAATAATATTGGCGCTTGATGCCCATGGTGCCCCCGATGCCGGTGCGCGTGGCGAGGGTCTGCGCCAGCGGCGAGGCATAGGGCATGCGAGTGCCCCAGTACATGCGATAGCTGAACAGCAATTCCTGTCCGGGTTTGGGCTTATCGAGGGGATTCCAGAACGCGACGATGTTGTCGAAGGTTTCATCGACGGTGGGAATCTCGACCAGTTGCACGGCGCCCCTGCCCCAACCGCCGTTGGGCCCGGGTTTCGGTTCGATCCATAGACTGGGGCGTTTGTCGTAGTAGACACCGTCGTCCTGATAATGGTCGAAATTGCGATCTCTCTGCAGCAGTCCGAAACCGCGCGGATCGTTGTCGGCATACGAATTGAATTTGAGTTGCGCGGGGTTGATGAGCGGCCGCCAGATCCACTCGCCTGCCCCTGTCCACATGGACAGTCCGTCCGAGTCGTGAATCTCGGGGCGCCAGTCGTTGGCGGCGCGGCGATCGTTCTCGCCATAAAAAAACATGCTGGTGAGCGGCGCAACGCCGAGACGTTCGATGGCCTTGCGGGGATACAGCGCCGAGTCCACGTTCATCACCAAGGTGCCGCCCGGCGAGACCTGCATGCGGAACGCGCCCGTGATGCTGGGACTGTCCATCAGGGCATACAGGGTCATGGTTCCCGAGTCCTTCGCGGGTCGTTCGAACCAGAAGGACGTAAAGCGCGGGAATTCCTCGGGCCGCGCGAACGCGGTATCGACGGCGAGCGCGCGCGCCGAGAGTCCGTACTGGCGCGTGTCCCCGCCGACCGCCCTGAAGTAGGCGGCGCCCAGGAATGCGGCGACGTCGGCCCGCCAGTTGGTGACGAACTGAACGCGGAAACCGGCGAATCCGGCGTGGTCCTTCATCGTGGCGGGATCGACGCCACTCTCCTTCCAGTCGAACATCGACGGGTCGTACACGAGTTCGCGGGATTGGCCGTCGACGACCTCATGGATGTGAACCGGGGCGTTGAAGGTGCGGCCCACATGAAAGAACTGCAGGCGAAATGCCGTGCCGGCATCGCCCCACAACGAGTGGTCGGTGCGAAAGCGGATGGATTGGTATTGATCGTAGGTGAGGTTCGCCATGGAGGCCGGCACCGGGTCTTTCTGATCCTGATAGGGGTTGCCGGCGAGATAATGCGCGTGGCCCTTGAGCCAGGCGAAGTCGAAGGCCTGCGGCGGGCCGCTCGCCGCCACGGCGGTTCCGGCGCCCGCGCCCGGCGCCGCAGCCAGTGATGGGTCCGACTGGGCCACTTGTCCGGCGGCGAGCGCGAGGGCGGATTTCAATAGCAAGCGTCGACCGATCATTCGATGGGAGTCCTTTAAATCGTGAATCCCGGATGCGGCGCATCCGGTAACAGGGCAAGTTGATTCAGCAGCCGGGCATCGCTCGCCACCTCCACCCGCTCGACGGGTGTGAGCCATTGCAAGATTTCTTCCAACGTCCGGGCGTCGATCAGTTTTTGTTCGGCGGTGAAGGCGTGTGGATCGGGCTTACCGCGTGGATCGGCGGGGCGCGCGAGATTGCCGTCGATGTGCGTGAGGCGCGCATCGCGATTGCGCGCGAGATACCGCAGCCCATCTTCCGGGGGCGCCGGGGCGTGGGCGATCAACGCCTTGCGTCGCGCGACCAGCGCCGGTTCATCCAGTTCTTCCGGCGTGCGCAGCAGGGCCACGCGCCGGAGGCCCATGCCGAGGGACTCGCTGCCGCTCGCGCGCGATAGCGGCACCGCCAGAAACAACCCCAGGAGCGCGGGCGACACCCAGGCCAGCAACGAGGGCGACAAAAAATAAATTATCACGGCGGTCATGCAGCTGAGCAGCAGATGGCGATTGTGAAAATGCCACGCATCGCCCCACGAGGTGCCGCCGCCGCCACGCCGCTGGGGCTTCCAGCCGGAGTCGCGACCCATGAACACCTCGAACACGTGACGGCTCTGCACCAACATCAAGATGGGGGCGTACAACGCCGAGAGGATGGTCTCCAGCAGGAAGCTCGCGATCAGGCCGATCACGCCGCCGCAGCCGCGGCGAATGCGCCGCGACAGCAGCGCTCGAATCAGACCCAGGGTCTTCGGGATCAGCAGCACCACCATGCTGAACCAGAACAGCGTCATCATCAGCTCGATGTCGAACCGTGGCCAGGTGGGAAACAGCTGGAAGTCATGGTTGAAATACTCGGGCCGTATCAAATGCGATTGAACCGCGAGCGCGAACCCGACCCCCAGCATCATCAGCCACAGCGGCGAGGAGAGGTAGCTCATGATGCCGATGCCCAGATGCAGCCGGCTGACGAAGCTCAAACCCGCGGTGCCGACGATTTTCATGTGCTGCAAATTGCCCTGGGCCCAGCGGCGATCGCGGACCGCGACATCGATCAAGGACGGTGGAGACTCTTCCCACGAGCCGCCGTAATCCGCCATGCGAACCTTCAAGCCGCCGCGGCGCATGAGCGCGGCCTCGACGAAATCGTGCGAGAGTATGTGGCCGCCGAAGGGCTTGCGGCCCTTGAGCAGGGGCAGACCGCAGTTCTCCGCGAAGGCCCGCATGCGGATGATCGCATTGTGACCCCAGTAGTTGCCGCTGTCCCCGGACCAGGCGGACAGCCCGCGGGTGATGACCGGTCCGTAGACACAGGCGGCGAACTGCTGCAGGCGGCCAAAGAAGGTGCGGGCGCCGATCAGTTGCGGGGCAGTCTGCAGGATGCCAAGCGCGGGATCGGCCTGCATGTCCTGTACGAGCCGCAGCAACGTCGGCGCATCGATCAGGCTGTCGGCGTCGAGCACGATCATGTGGTCGTAGCGGGCGCCCCAGCGGGTCACGAAGTCCTCGACGTTGCCGGACTTGCGGGCGACGTTCTGCCACCGGCGCCGGTACCAGACGGGCATCACACCCGCGAGCGCCTTGCGCAGCAGGTCGATGGCCGCCGTCTCGCGGATCCAGGCGTCGGCGTTGGTGGAGTCCGAGATCACGACGATTTCGAAGCGGTGGTTGGCGCCGATGCCCTGAAGCCCCTCGGCCATGGCCTGCAGCGCCGACGTGGTGCGCACCGGATCTTCATTGTAGATCGGCATGAGCAGCGCGGTGAGCGACGTATCGGACTCGGGGGCGGCCGGAATGGGATCGCGGCGCTTGGATGCGCCGGCGAGCACCGACCCGGCGGCGAAGGCGATCCAGCCGAGCGACACGGCGAAGAAAAAAATCATCAGGCCCTGCAGGAACGTCATGCTCGCGAAGCGCACGACCTGCAGCATTTGGTAGACGCCATAGGTCGACACGCCGGCGGTGGTGGCGAGCAGGATGAATCGGGCATACAGCACCGCCCCGCTGGTGCGCTGCCACTCGCGATGCGACGGCCCATGCCGCAGATCCTGCGGGGGCATGGCAAGCGGCGTCTCGGGCGGCATGCCGCCCGTGGCACCCACTTGTTCATAGGCGACCGCGGAGCTCAAGTGGTAGTCCATCGGTAGAGCCAGGTTTCGGTGACCGACTTGTCGCCCCGCATGACGCGCAGGCGCAACTCGATCAGTCCCGCGTCGTCGGGATCGACCTCGAAACTGGCGCGCAGCCCATGGATGGCGTCGTTCGACATCAACGCGGCATTGGAAATCTTGCCGGCGGCGGCGCCGAGGTCGAGATGCAAGCCGTCGATTTTCTCACCGGCCCCGACGAAATCCAGAATGAACACACGGCGTTTGCCGTCGAGGCTCGCGCCGGACCGCGTTGCCACCACCTTCCCCATGCCCTTGGGTAAACCAGGCTCGGCAAGCCACGTGATGCGATAGTCGAAATGCGCCGGATGGCCCGCGGTGAAGCCCTTCGTGGGACGCCAAAAGGCCACGATGTTGTCGTTGCTCTCGCGTCCCGACGGGATCTCGACCAGTTCCACCCCGCCCGGGCCCCAGTCCCCCCTCGGTTCGACCCAGGCGCTGGGCCGTCGCTCGTATTGATTTTCGAAGTCCTGGAAATCGCTTTGTTGGCGCGAGCGCTGTACCAGGCCGAAGCCCTTCGGGGCCTCGGTGGTGAAGGTCGATACCTGCAGCGTGATCGGGTTGGCCAATTGCCGGAAGATCTGTTCGCCGGACGTCGACGTGACCATCAGGCCGTCCGAGTCGTGCACCTCGGGGCGATAATCGTCGAGTCGGCCGCGATTGGTCTCGTCGAACAGGAACATGGACGTGAGCGGCGCGATGCCGACGACCCGCATGTCCTTGCGCGGGAACACGGTCATCTGGGTATCCATCACGGTTTCGATGCCGGGCTTGACGGTGAACTTGTAGGCGCCGGTGGCCGAGTCGCTCTCGAGCAATGCGTAGATCACAACGGTGTCCGCTTTGGGGGACGCGCGCTCGACCCAAAAATGGGTGAACACCGGAAATTCCTCGCCCGAAGGCTCGGCGGTGTCAATGGCGAGTCCTCGCGCCGACAACCCGTACAGCAGATGTTGCGCGACAGCGCGGAAGTAGCTCGCGCCCTGGAACACCAGGAATTCATCCCAGACCTTCTTGGAGTTGATCTGGCTGCGAATGCGAAAGCCCGACAGCGGCAGGGAGACCTTGGCGCCGAGTTGCGGCAGATCGGGGCTTATCTGGAACATGGCCGGCGTGGCGACCAGGTCGCGCGCCATGCCGTCTTCGACCGTCGACACCGTGACGGCCACCGATTGGGCATTCGCAGGATCTCGGACCCGCAGCAGCTCAAGGCGGAACGGTACGTCCTGGGCGCGCCAGATGCCGGCGTCGGGATTGAAATGGATGCTGCGGTATTGCTCGGGGCTGAGTTTGTCCAGACCGGCGGGGAGCTTGCTGCGCTGCGGGGCATAGGGCTTCTCCGCTCGTTTCTGGGCGTCCGCCAGCAGCGTGTCGAAGGAAAACGCGTAGGGCGGCTTGCCGTTCGTCGCCGGCGGCGGCGGGGCGGGGCTGTGCTTGCCATGGGGGCTGACGGCTGACGAGGCGGTCATGGCCACCGTCGCGAGCGCGAGCACCCAGATTGAATTCGTCATTGAAACCGGCAAGGCAGATACCCCAAATTAGCCCGTAGGCACAGTGCGCATGAATTGCCCGACCGGCCCAACGTCGCTGCCGCGTTACCTTGATGAACTTGGGCTGCCCTGTCAACGGGGATTCCGCGCTATAGTTTCGGCGCATGAGCGTCGTGACAGTCCCACCCGAACCACAAAGCGCCGGCGCCGTGCTCATGGTCCGGCCGGCGCATTTTGCCTTCAATCCGCAAACGGCGCCGAGCAATGCGTTTCAGTCGGCTCCCGTCGAGGTATCCAGCAATGGCGATTCCGACGCGCAAAGAGCGGCGCTGGGTGAGTTCGACGCCCTCGCGACGCGGCTTGGGCAGGCCGGCGTCGAGGTGATCGTGGGGATGGATACCCCCTCGCCGGTCAAGCCGGACGCGATCTTTCCCAATAACTGGGTGAGCTTTCATCGCGACGGCGCGGTGGTCCTATACCCGATGCTGGCGTCCAACCGTCGGTTGGAGCGTCGCGATGACTTGTTGCAGCAGGTGGCGCACGGGGGTTATCGCGTCGAGCGGACCGTGGACCTCAGCCATCGCGAGAGCGACGGTCAGTTTCTGGAAGGCACCGGCAGCCTGGTGTTGGATCGGCCCGCGCGGGTGGCCTATGCCAGCCTCTCGCCGCGCACCGATCTCGATGTCCTCGGCGAATTCGCCCAGCTGCTCGACTACGATCTGGTGACCTTCGAAGCGGTCGATGCCACGACGAAGCCCATCTATCACACCAATGTACTGATGGCGATCGGCGCGCGGTTCGCCGTGATCTGCGGCGAGTCGATCGCGTCGCTGGTGCATCGCGCGGCGGTCCTGGAGAAGCTGCGCGCCACGGGGCACGAGGTCATCGAGATATCGCTGGGCCAGATGAGCCTATTCGCCGGCAATTTGTTGGAATTGGCGCCCCCGGCCGGCAAGGTCATCGCGCTGTCGCGCGGTGCTTGGGGGAGTTTCGCCCCGGCGCAGCGCCGGCTTCTGGAGCGTCATGGCAGCATCCTGGCCGCCGACATCCCGACGATCGAGCGCTTGGGCGGCGGTGGCGTGCGTTGCATGTTGGCCGAGATCCACTTGCCGAAACGCACCTGATCACTAATGTCATAATCGGTCCATGCTCGAACTCGGACTCAAGATCTTGATCGCCTATTTTCTAGGCACATTGCTGGGAAGCCTCATTCTCGGACGCCTGTGGGGTGTGGACATCCGCAGCTTGGGTAGCGGAAACGCCGGGGCGACCAACGCCATGCGCACTCAGGGCAAGGGGTTCGGTCTCCTGGTGTTGTTGGTCGACGTGGCGAAAGGGGTGGCGGCGGTTTTATGGGTGCCGGTGCTGCTGTTGCCCGGTGTGGGTACGGATGCCGACGTTTCGCGTCAATGGCTTGAACTGGCGTGCGGTTTCGCCGTCATCCTGGGGCATGTCTACCCGGTGTGGTTCGGATTTCGTGGCGGCAAAGGCGTGGCGACCGTCGTGGGGGTGGTCGGCGCGTTGGAGCCGAGGCTGCTGGTGCCGCTGTTCGCAAGCTGGATACTGGTCGTGCTGCTGACCGGCTACGTGGGGCTCGCCAGCATGCTCGCGGGCGCCACCCTGGTGGTCGCCGTCCATGTGCTCGAACCCGACAATACGCCCCTGCTGACCTTCTGTGTGGCCGTCACGGCCTTCGTGATCTATACCCACCGCGGCAATATCGCGCGCATGGTCGCTGGCACGGAGAATCGAGCACGACGGTTATGGTTGTTTCGATCCCGCGCGGTCTAGGCTCGGGCGCAGACGCGTTGAACGCGAGCCCGACGGTCGCGGCCGATCCGCACCATCCTGCCTTGCTGGTGCTGCTCGCGGACGGCGAGCTTCATTCGGGGCAGTGGTTGGCGGAAAAACTTGGGCTGAGCCGGGCCGCGGTCTGGAAAGGCATCGAACGACTGCGCGTTCTGGGCATCGACGTCGAGGCGTTGCCGCGCCGGGGTTATCGCCTGTCGGCGCCGGTCGAACTGCTCGCGGGTGCCGCCATCCGGGCCGCGCTCCGGTCGCCGCAGAGCGCCCATCTGCGCAGCCTCGAACTGCTGTTCGAGGTGGACTCGACCAACACGCGCCTGCTCGGGGCTCCCGCACCTCCCGACGGCTGCGCCGATGTGCTCATCAGTGAGGTGCAGCATGCGGGCCGGGGCCGTCGTGGGCGGCCGTGGATCGCGCCGTTCGGCGGTAGCATCGCGCTGTCGATGGGCTGGACTTTCGCGGATGCGTCGAGGGCCAGCCCTGCATTGAGCTTGTGCGTGGGCGTGGCCGTCGCGCGGGCGCTGGCGCGCGCCGGGGCTCGCGGGATCGGCTTGAAATGGCCCAACGACATCTGGTTCGATGACCGCAAGGTCGGCGGGGTTTTGCTGGAATTGCGCGCCGAGGCGAGCGGTCCCGCGCATGTGGTCATCGGAATCGGATTGAACCTGTCGCTGTCCGCGGCGGTTCGCGCCCAGATCGAGGCGACCGGCGTCCGGGTTGCCTCGGTGGCCGATGCCTGCGGCGCGACGCCGTCGCGTAATTTCGTCGCCGGCGCGATCATCGATGAGCTTTTGAGTATGCTGTCGGCCTTCGAGCAACACGGGTTTGCGGCGTTTCGGGACGCGTGGGAGGCGTTGGACGCTCTGCGCGACCGGCGCGCGCAAGTGCTCGTGGGCAAGGATGCCGTGTCCGGTACGGCGCGCGGCGTGGATCACCATGGCGCTCTGCGGCTCGAACGCGCAGGCCGGGTGCAGGAATTCGTTTCCGGGGAAGTGAGTTTACGCTTGGGTGGGGATGACATTTGACGGTCCTAAAAAGCATTGTGCTGACCCTCGCATTGGCGAATATCGGCTATTTCCTCTGGCTTCGCGGCGTCGCGCGATCGGAGGCGGTGCCCGCGCAGGCATCCGGTACCCCGCTCAAGCTGGCCTCCGAAGTGCCGGCGGTGCGCGCCGTGCCGCACGACACACCGACCGATGTCCCGGGTGGCGATGCCGCATCCACCGCTGCGCCCGACGCGCGCTGCGTCAGCGTGGGACCGTTTCGGGACGTTTCAGAAGCCGCTCATGCTGCGAGCACGTTGCGCGCCGCCGGCCATGATCCGCGGCAACGCGTGGTCGATGGCGAGGTGTGGGCCGGGGTGTGGGTGTATTTGCCGCTCCCCCCGGCCGCCAGCCGTGCCGTGACCGATCAAATGCTTGCAAAACTCAAGGCCAATGGCATCGAGGATGCCTTGGAGATGCCGGGCCCCGCGGAGGGATCCGTGATCTCGCTCGGCCTGTTCAGTGAGCAGAAGCGCGCACAGGGTCGGGTGGCGCAGGTGCACACTCTCGGCATGAAACCGGAGATGACGGACCGCAAGCGCAACGGCAATCTGTATTGGATCGACGTCGATATGATGCCGACCGACAGCCCGCTCGATCCCGCCAATCTGCAGGGCGAAGCCGGACGCATCCAGCGCATCGAGGTCAACCCCTGCCCCGTACCGCCCGTGGTTCCGGCGGCGCAACCATGAGCACGGTCGCCATACCGGGCCGCCGCGACACGGCGTTGAAAGTTGTCGGCGTCGGCGGCGCGATCCTGGGCTACGGATGCCTCGCGGCGTTCCTCTACGTCATCGGCGTGCAGATCTACCGGTGGTTTCGCGAGGGGGAATGGATCCACTTCGGCGTGAACGAAGGGTTGCGCGTGGGGCTCAGCCGCTGCTGCCTGAAGGATCCTGATTCGGGCTGGGTCGCGGCACTCGTCCACTGGCTCGACACCCCGGTCGATTGGCTGGGATTGCACCAGGTCCTCGAGGTGCTTCCGGCGTCGCTCGCTCTGTTCGCCCTCAGTATTTTGGGCAACAGTGTTTTCATCTACTGCCGCGACCGCATCGGCGAACACAAAGGCTCCTAACGGGAGATTTCGCCGTTGTGCGGTGCCGGCGCACTAACCGCCGCGCCATGATGGTGGTGCGCGCCAAGGCACCCTAGGCGGGTTTGCGCGGATCGCCGCCCCTGGCCGCGGGCGGTGGTTCGCCTTCCCATCGATAGGCGACGGTGCCCTTGGGTGCCCGGTACCAGCCGGGATCGCGATAGTCGTCGTGGGCGAGATCGGCGCGGATCTTCATGACCGTGAACATGCCGCCCATGTCGATGCTGCCATACGGCCCCTCGCCGCCCGTCATGGGCAGGGTGTTCTCCGGCAGCGGCATGGCCATGGACATGTCCGCCATCGCGCCGCCGTCGCCGGCCATGTTCATGTAGTTCGGCACCAGCGCCGCGATCTGGTTGGCCAGATCGCGCTCTTCGACGCCGATGGTGGTCGGTACGCCGTGTCCCATGGCGTTCATCGTGTGATGGCTCTTGTGGCAATGGAATGCCCAGTCGCCGGGGGCGGAGGCCGTGAATTCCAGGGCTCGCATCTGGCCGACCCCGATGTCCACCGTGACCTCGGGCCAGCGCGCCGCGGGCGCAATCCAGCCGCCGTCGGTGCCGGCCACCACGACTTCGTGACCGTGCAGGTGGACCGGATGATTGGTCATGGTGAGATTGCCGAAGCGAATTCGCACCCGCTCGCCGAGTCGCGCGACCATGGGATCGATGCCGGGATAGGCGCGGCTGTTGAAGGTCCAGAGATTGAAATCCAACATGGTGCTGACGTTGGGCGTATAGGCGCCGGGGCTGATGTCGTAGGCGCTCATCAAGAACACGTAGTCCCGATCCACCGCCATGGCGCGGGGATCGCGTGGATGGGTCACCCAGAAGCCCATCATGCCCATGGCCATCTGCGTGGTTTCATCGGCATGCGGGTGGTACATGAACGTGCCGGCGCGCTGCGCCATGAACTCGTAGACATAGGTCTCGCCGGGCTTGATCGCGGGCTGACTGAGGCCGGCCACGCCGTCCATGCCGCTCGGCAACCGCTGTCCGTGCCAATGGATGCTGGTGTGCTCCGGCAGCCGATTGGTGACGAACATGCGCACCCGGTCGCCTTCGACGACCTCGATGGTGGGGCCTGGCGATTGTCCGTTGTAACCCCAGAGATGTGCCTTCATGCCGGGGGCGATCTCGCGCTGCACCGGTTCCGCGACCAGGTGAAACTCCTTGATGCCGTTGCGCATGCGCCACGGCAGGGTCCAGCCGTTCAAGGTGGCGACCGGCCGGTACGGCCGGCCGTCCGGCGGCTGCAGCGGCGCACGCATGTGGGCGCTCTCGGCCGAGACGATCTCCGGCAGCGCTGCGAGACTGGCCTTGTGCACCGCGGCGGCTGCGACCGCAAGGCCGGCGCCATTGAAAAAACTTCGTCGGGTGACCATGAATGTTCCTGCGAGGCTAGTGCGGCGGGCCGGCGATGAGCGCCGCATCGAGATGCGATTTGGCGATCCAAAAGTCGCGGACACTGCGGATGTAATCATCGACACTGGTGATCTTGGCGCGCGCGTCGGCCAACAGATCGAAGACGCTGATCTGTGAGGCGTTGTAACGCAGCAAGTCCTGTTTCGCGACGAGTTGCTGCAGCGGCACCATCTCGTCCCGCTCGCGCACCGCCATTTCGTAGGTGAGCCGAAAGTCCGCGGCGGCTTGATACACCTGTGCGCGCGCATCGATGGCCGCCTGCGCGTAGCGCTGCACCGCCTCGGCGTAGAACGCCTCCGCCTTGTGTACGCGCGCGCCACCGGTGTCGAAGAGCGGTACCTCGAGGCTGACCTCGTAGCCTTTTTGATAGGGGTCCTCGCGCGTGCCCTCGCGCACCCGCGTGGGGCCCGCGTCGAGCACGTTGACGAAGCGGGTGGCCTTGGTGAGATTCAGGCGGCGCGCGAGTTCGTCCAGCTCGGCGCGCATGAGCTGCAAATCGATGCGGCCCTGCATGGCGGTCTGCACCAGATCGGGCCGGTCCACGATGTTTTGCGGCAGCTCGGGGAGGTGCTCGGCGAGCTGCACCGGGGTGCGGGGGTCCTCGATGCCGAGCAGCCGGCCCAGGTTCGACTGGGCGGTGACGTCGGCCAGCTCGGCGCGAGCCAGGTCCTGCATGCCCCGCCAATAGAAGCTCTGCTGGCGCGCCTGGTCCACCCGATTCCAGTTGCCCGCGCTCAACATGCGATGCGAGAGTTCGGTGCTGGTCTGGGCCGCATCCTTGACCTGCCAGGCATAATGCAGCGAATCGCGCGCCGCGAGCGCTATGTAGTAGGCGGTGCGCGTCCGCTCCGCGACCTGCGCCACCTGGATGATGACCGCGCTCTGCACCTGGGCGAAGCGACGCTTCGCGGTGGCGTGCACGTAGGGTGCGGTGGCCAGGGACAGCACATTGAGCGTGAGCGTCTCCTCGATGTCGTACAGGCCGTTCGCGCTCGAATGCCGCAGCGTGAAGCGCGGGTTGGGCAGCCGGCCGGATTGCACCAGATCCGCTTCGGAGATGCCCAGTTCCTGAAACGATGCCTGCAGTTCGTGGTTGTTCAACAGGGCGATCTGCACGGCGTCGTCGGCTTCCAGCGGATGAGCCAGCAGCGCGGCGACCTCGGCATCGTTTTTGGCGAGTTCCTCGGCCGATCGCGGCCACCGAGTCTCCCTGCCCAGCCTCGCCCGGGTGGCATCCGCGACCGCATCGAACCCACCGTCCTTCGAAAAGGTGGCGCATCCGACGAGACCCGCGACGCCGCAGACGAGCGCGAGGACCCGCAGGCTGCGCGAAGGGGCGCTGGTTGCTCTCATCGGGCGGTCGGTCTCATGGCGTGCAGAATAATACACGCCGCTCGCGGGTTCTTTGGGCTAGGCTTGAAGTTCAGACCGGCTTGACAAGGGAATCGATACAATGGGAAAAACGCTGTCCTTCGCAACAATCGGTGCGCTTCTCTTGGTCGGCCCGGTATTCGGGCATGCCAAGCTTCTGAGCACCACGCCCGCCGCTGAGGCGCAACTTGGGCTGGCGCCCACCTCCTTGACGCTGACATTCAACGAAAATGTGAGGTTGGCGGTCTTGAAGCTGTCCACCGGCGGGCACGAAATCCCGCTGACCATCGACCACGGATCGGCCGCCGCCCCGAGCGTGACGATCGCCCTGCCGCCGTTGACCGCCGGAAAGTACGAGGTGCAGTGGAGTGCGCTCACCCCGAGCGACGGGCATGTCGTCAAGGGTGGCTACTCGTTCACCGTGCGCTAGCGTCCGTACGCGTCGCGACGCCAGCGCGGTGATGGCCGGCCCGTGGGACGTTATGGTGGTGGTCGCCAAGGCGGTCGCCTATGCGGCGACGTTCGGCGCCGGCGGCGGCGTGTTTTTCTTGATTTACAACCGGGCGTCGATCGAGGCCGCCAACGGCGGGCGCATCCGCCGATTCATCGTGTCGCTGTCGATTGCCGCTGCCTGCGCGAGCGCGGCGAAAATCTTGCTGACCGCAGGTTCCATGAGCGGCGACGTGAGGAGCCTGTGGGATCCGGAACTCGAACGCATGATCCTGCAGGCAGGAGAGGGCGCGGCCGTGACGCAGCGTCTCCTGGGACTCGGGTGCATGGTCGCCGCTCTTGCGCGGTGCGGCGCCCAGCCGGCAGGTCGGTCGGCGGGTCGGCGGCCGGCGCTGGCGTTGGTCGGTGCGGTCGCTGCAGCGACTTCATTCGCGTGGGTCGGGCACGTGCACGTGCTCGCGGCGCCGCTGCTGGGCGTCTCGATCGTCGCGCTGCATGCGCTCGGGGCGGCCTTTTGGCTGGGGGCGTTCGTCCCGCTGCTGATCGTCTCCCGGGACCGCGATGTTGCGCGAATGACAAGGGCGGTGGCTCGTTTCAGCGCGACGGCCCAGTGGGTGGTCGCGGTCCTGTTGCTTGCCGGCGTGATCCTGGTCTGCTTGTTGCTGCAGAGTCCGGCCGATCTGTGGCGCAGTGATTACGGGCGGCTACTTCTGGTGAAAATCGCGTTCGTCTCGGCCTTGCTGTCGCTGGCCGCGTTCAATCGCCAGCGCCTCACGCCGCGACTGTCGACCCATGACGATAGGGCGGCCAGGGCGCTTCGAACAGCGATAAGGCTCGAAATTTTCCTGGCGTGCGTCATCATGCTGGTGACGGCGGCGATGACCACACTGGTGGGTCCGCCTTGATCTCGTGGGATTCATAACAGAAGAGGTTGGACATGCGAACAATTCAGATCATCGGCGCCATCTTGATCCTGGGAGGGATCTTCATTCTCGTCAAGTCGCCGAGCTATTCGAGCGACAAGAGCCTGTTCAAGGTCGGTCCGGTCGAGGCGAAGGTGCAGGAGGACCATGACGTGCCACCGTGGGTGGGCGGCGTTGCCGTTGCGGCGGGATTGGTGCTGGTCATCGCGGGATTGCGTAAAAAGTAGGGGCGGCCGGCCCGCGCGGGCCACGCATTTCCCCGGCGCGGGTGTAGCGCCGGTGTAGAATTATGTTCTATATGGAACATGCGATTGTCGACGTTGGGGGTGCGATGTCAGCCAAGACGCCAGATCCACGAGACAATCTGTTGCTGCGCGCGTTGCCGGACGACGTCTGGGCGCGATGGCAGCCGCAGCTCCAATCGGCCGAGATGCCGTTGGGGCAGGTGCTCTACGAGGCCGGCGGCACGATGACCCATGTGTATTTCCCGACGACCTCGATCGTCTCCCTGCTCTACATGATGGAAAACGGTTCGTCCGCGGAGATTGCGGTCGTCGGGAACGAGGGGATCGTCGGGATTTCGCTGTTCATGGGGGGTGAGTCCACCTCCAGCCGGGCCGTGGTGCAGAGTGCGGGAATGGGCTTTCGGCTGAGGGCCAAAGCCATGAAAGACGAGTTCGACGTCAACGGACCCGTGCTGCATCTTTTGCTGCGCTATACGCAGGCGTTGCTCACGCAAATGGCGCAAACAGCGGTTTGCAACCGGCACCATACCCTCGACCAGCAGCTCTGCCGCTGGTTGCTGCTCAGCCTGGATCGATTGAGGACTTCGGAATTGCACATGACCCAGGAACTCATTGCCAACATGTTGGGCGTACGCCGCGAGGGCGTGACCGAATGCGCGCTGAAGCTGCAGGCGGACGGCCTGATTCACTACGTTCGCGGGCACATCACGGTGTTGGATCGCGCGGCGTTGGAGCGTCGCACCTGCGAGTGTTATCGGGTTGTCAAGCGTGAATACGATCGATTATTGCCGCCAATCGAGGCCAGCTGAGCTAAAGACCAGCCGTGCGATTGTTCTGTGTGTTCGATAGCGGACTGTGAATTCAACCGGGGCTGTCTAAAATCGGCCAACGGAGGCCGAAGAACCAGGGGGTGCAGGCGCTCGTCGCATGCAGAAGCCCAATTGGCCGACAACAAGAACGACTTCATCGATAGGCTACCCCGCAAGGAGCGCGAACGGCTGCTCGGGTCATGCAAACTCACTGACCTGGCATACGAACAGGTCATCTGGGAGTCGGGAAAACCGCTCCGCTACATCTACTTTCCCACCAGCGCTTTCATCTCCTTGGTCGCATCGATCGACGACGAGCCGGTCCTCGAGGTTGGGATGATCGGGCACGAAGGCGTCTTGGGAGCGCAACTTGCCTTGGGCGTTTCCAGCGCGCCGCTGCATGCCGTGGTTCAGGGTGAGGGGGAGTCGTGGCGCATCGGCGCCGGGGCGCTGCGCAGCGAACTCGGCGTGAGCGAGCCACTGCGGCGTCTGATGCACGCGTATTTGTCCGTGCTGATGAGGCAAATGAGCACGTCGGCCGCCTGTGTGCGCTTCCACTGCATCGGCCCGCGCCTCGCGCGCTGGCTGCTCATGACCCAGGATCGCGCGCGATCCGATGTCTTCAACGTCACACAGCAATTCTTGTCGTACATGCTCGGCGTCAGACGCGTCGGGATCACGGCCGCGGCGGGGGCGTTGCAGTCGGAAGGGCTCATTTCCTACAGTCGAGGCGCGCTCACCGTGTTGGATCGTGCCGGCCTCGAAGCGGCTTCCTGCAGTTGTTACGCCAGCGATCGGTTCGCGTACGCGTCCGCGTTCCATTGAACGGTCGCATCGCCGGGTAGGAGAAATCTGACGCAAGGTCCCTGCGGCTCGGCACAGACGGCTTTGGCCGTGCAGTGGAGAATGCTAAGACCTACTATCGGACGCGTCCCCTGCTGGAGATCCTGCAATGCTAAGTTTCGTGCGCGGCCTTCGCGGGAATCTCCCCCGAAGCGCGCTGTTTCTGCTGTTTGCCGGCGGCCCGGCGCTCGCCGCACCTCCCTTCGAATTACCTCAGATTGGCGGTTCTCCCGCGGAACACCATCCGGGGAAGATCATCTGGGCCGATTTGGTCACGCCGGATCTCGCCGTTGCAGAGCGCTTCTATGGCGGGCTGTTCGGTTGGAGTTTCAAGAATATTCATGCCGCCAACGGTGATTACGCGGTGGCGTGGATCGACGGACACCCGGTGGGTGGACTGCTGGAGCGACCGATTCCTCCCGGCGAACATCGCCAGCCGGCATGGCTGACCTTCATCGCAGTCAAGGACGTCGACGCGGCGCGCCGCACGGCGCTGGGCAGCGGCGCCAAGAGCGTATCCGAACCGAAAACCTATGCTGGCCGCGGCCGTCAGGCCGTGCTGAGCGATCCCGACGGGGCCGTATTCGCGGTGCTGGCATCGACGAGCGGCGATCCGCCCGACTACCTCGCGGAACCGGGCGAATGGATCTGGAGCGCGTTGTTGACGAAGGACGCGGGTCATAGCGCCGCCTTCTATCAGAGCGTGTTCGGTTACGACGTGTTCGATTTGCCGAGCGATGATGGCGTCGAACACGTCGTCCTCTCGAGCGACGACTATGCGCGGGCCAGCGCCAACACCTTCCCAACGGGATCGGCCCGACGCCACCCGCACTGGCTCAATTTCATCCGGGTGGCCGATGCCACGAAGGCGGCCGACAAGGCGGTCTCTCTGGGCGGAAAGATTCTGGTCGAGCCGCACGAGGATCGCCACGGGGGTCATTCGGCGGTGGTCGCGGACCCTGCGGGTGCTCCGATCGGACTCATGGAATGGTCGGGGACGGAGAGCAAGGCGGAGCCACAATGAGCGTCAAACACCCACAGTTGAAATGGGCGGCCGTGTCGCTGGGCCTCGCATTGGCCGGCGCGGGTTGTGCGGTCACCGGCGTGGGGGTCGGCGTGGGTTACGACGGCCCCGGCTACTACGAGGGTGGCTTCTACGAGCCGTACGGGTACGACTACGGTGGCTGGGGGCGTGGCTATCGGGTGGGGCCGCCCGGCGGTGGCCACCGCGGCGGTCCCGGTCCGGGCGGCGGACATCCGTATCATTCACCCGCCCCGGGTCGTTCGATGCCATCGATGCCAGGACGTCCACGCGGTCATTGATCTGAATCGCTAGTGTGGATCGGCCGCCGAGGTCCGCGCGGATTGCTGGTGTAATATCCCGCCTCTCAACCGGACGGCTGGAGTATCACCCTTTGCAAGAGTCCTCTTTACTGCCCGCCGTGCAGCCGGCGCGGCGCATTCTGCTCGCCAGTTTGATCGGCACGACCATCGAGTTCTTCGATTTCTACATCTACGCGACAGCCGCCGTGTTGGTGTTCCCGACGTTGTTCTTTCCCAAGGCGGATCCGGCCGCCGCGACCCTGCAGTCGCTCGCGACCTTCGCGCTGGCGTTCTTCGCGCGGCCGATCGGGTCGGCGTTGTTCGGCCACTTCGGCGATCGGATCGGGCGCAAGGCAACGCTGGTGACGGCGCTGTTGACCATGGGGATCTCGACCGTCCTGATCGGTCTGTTGCCGACCTACAGCTCGATCGGTTTCCTGGCCGCGGTGCTTCTGGCGCTGTGTCGGTTTGGCCAGGGGCTGGGCTTGGGCGGCGAGTGGGGCGGCGCCGTGCTGCTGGCCACCGAAAATGCGCCTCCCGGCAAGCACGCGTGGTATGGCAGCTTTCCGCAGCTGGGGGCGCCGCTCGGATTTCTGTGCTCCACCGGCGTGTTCCTGCTCATCACCAGCTACTTGAGCAGCGCCCAATTGATGGGTTGGGGTTGGCGCGTGCCATTCCTGGCGAGCACGCTGCTGGTGTTGGTGGGACTGTATGTGCGTCTGCAGTTGGTCGAAACCCCCGCCTTCAGAAAGACCCTCGCCGAGGGCGAGCGGGTACGCGTCCCCTTTTTGACGGTGCTGACGAAGTATCCGCGCGAGTTGATCCTGGGCACGCTGGGCGCCACCACGACGTTCGTCGTGTTCTATTTGATGACGGTGTTCGCGCTGAGTTGGGCGACGTCCTCGCTGAAGATTCCGCGCGCCGAGTATTTGATCATCCAGATGGTCGGCGTGCTGTTCTTTGCGCTGACCATCTCCATTTCCGCGCTGATCGCGGACCGGATCACCGGCCGCATGATGCTCATCATCGCGACGATCGGCATCATGATCTTCGGCTTTCTGTTCGCGCCGCTGTTCGGCGCGCACGACATGGTGCGGGTTTGCGTATTCGTCGCCTTAGGGTTCGCGTTGACCGGCTTCACCTATGGACCGCTGGGCAGCGCGCTGGCATCGCTGTTTCCGACCGCGGTGCGCTACACGGGCACCTCGCTGGCCTTCAATCTGGCCGGCATCCTCGGTGCGTCGCTGGCGCCGCTGATTGCCGCGTACCTGTCGTCGACATATGGACTGAGCTTCGTCGGCTATTACCTGTCGGGCGCCGGGCTCATCACGCTGGTCGCGCTGTTGGCGATCCGGGAGTGAGACCGATCAGAGCGTGACGACCGAGCCCAGCCAGCGGGTCAGTCCGGCCACGTCCATGGCGCCGCTTTGACGCGCGATTTCCTTGCCGTCGCGAAATACGATCAGGGTGGGGATGCTGCGAATGTTGAACCGCGCCGCCGGCGCCGGGTTTGCCTCGGTGTCCAGTTTCGCGAATCGCAGTCGAGGTTCGAGTTGCCGTGCGGTGCTCTCGTAGAAGGGCGCCATGGCCAGGCAGGGTCCGCACCAGGGCGCCCAGAAGTCGACGACCAGCGGCAGCCCGCCGCGGCTCACGTGCTTGTCGAAGTTGGTCGCGGTGAGACTCAGCGGCTTGCCTTCGAACAGCGCGAAATGGCACTTCGGGCAACGGGGGGATTCGCCGAGACGTTCGCGCGGCAAACCCACCACGGAGTCGCAGTGCCCGCAGACGACCTGAACCTTGTCACTCGTGTCAGTCATGGATGGTCCCTTGGTTACTTCGGTTCGGCCACGAGAATCACGAAGCTGTCCGGGGTGATGCTCGGGCGTGGATGAGGGTGTTCGGGGGTGGGCGGGGGCGGCGGGCCGAACTTGGCCGAGGGCAGATAGATCCGATGGGTCGCGGGGTCGAGCACCATGGTCCGTGCGCCTTGCTGAGTTTGGACGGTCGCGATGACGCGATACGTATCCGGTGTTTCCTGGTGGATCACGGTCAGCGTGCCGTCTGCGCCATTCGAACTGAAGACGAAGCCGAGATCGGCATCGAAGGCGGCGCCACCCGGCCCATCGCCGATCGCGACCCGGGCGACCTGTTTGCCGGTCAGCGAATCCGTCACCACCATGATTTGATCCTGGCACACCGAGAACAGCCGGTGATTTTCGTTGTCGAGGGCAAGTCCGGTCGGGCTGGTGCAGCCCGGCAATGTCCACGTGGCCTTGATCTTCAGCGTCCGCGCGTCCATGGCGATCAACTTGCCCGTGTCGGCCTGGATGTTGGCGAATACCGTCCCGGCGGCATCCGTGACCATGAATTCCGGCCGCCCCGGCACGGCAATGGTGCCCACCGGCTGCAGTGTGGTGGGATCGAGGATGCTGATGTCGTTGCTGGCGCCATTGGCGACGAATACGTGCTGGCCCCGGGGTTCGTACAAAATGGCGTCCGGCTTCTTCCCGGGCACCGGCGTTTCCTGGATGACCCGCAGGCTGTCGAGCTCGAATGCGGCCACCGTGGCGGTCTGGCCGTTGCTGGTGTACCCACGCTTCAATTCCGGTGCGAACGCGATGCCATGCACTCCGGCCGTGTTGGGAATGGCGGCGGCCCGGCGCCCGTTCGCGGTCTCGATCACGTCCACCCGATCCCCCCGGCTGACGAACAGCCGAGCCCCGCTTGGCTCGAGCGCGAGATAGTCCCAGCCGCCGATGCCGCCCAGCGGCCAGATCGTCGATACGCCGTAATCGGCGTTCGGAACGGGCGATTCGTTGGCCATGGATGCGGCGGCGCCAAAATGCAACAGTGCCCCCAAAGAGATCGACAGCCATTTCCGGGACATTTCTAGTTTTTCTCCCCAAGAGTAGCGGGTAAGTCTAACCCAGCGCGAAAGGCCAATAACCAATTCACATTTGATGTGGGAAAAAAATCAGTTCACAGAGATTCGGGCCTCCGCGAGAATGCGCGGCTAACGCCCGTCTAGCGAACGTGTCGTCGATCGGGATCGAGTATTGAAGGAGAATGGGATGTCTTTACGTATCGTTGTGTCGGCCGTCGGGGCCGGTGCGCTTTTGATGAGTTCGGTTGGGCAAGGGGCGGCCACCGCCGATGCGTCCGCCACGGACGCCAGCAGCTTGGGTGAAGTGGTGGTCACCGCGCAGCGGCGCCAAGAGTCCGCGCAAGACGTCGGCATTGCGCTCTCGGTCCTCCCGGGCGACGCTCTCGCGGCCAAGGGCATCACGAGCGTGCTGGGTCTGCAAAACGCACTCCCCAGCCTGCAGGTGGAGCCTGCGTTCGGCAGCAGCCAGCCGCAATTCCGCATACGCGGCGTGGGTTTCTTGGATTACACCTCGAACAACGCCTCGCCGATCGGCGTCAGCGTCGATGACGTCGCCTTCGCGCTGCCCATTCAGACCTCCGGAGAGCTGTTCGACATCGATCGCGTCGAGGTGCTGCGCGGGCCCCAGGGAACGCTGTATGGCAGGAATACGACGGGCGGGCAGATCAATTTCATCACCAATCGCCCGACCGATGAGACGCATGCCGGCTTCACCGCGGAGTATGGCTCGTTCAATGCGGTGAATGCGGAAGGCTATGTCTCCGGGACGATTGCCGAAGGACTCACGGGGCGCCTGTCCCTGGCCACCGAGCAAGGCGGCGATTGGCAGCGCAACCGCGAGACGGGGCAACGGCTCGGCAACCGGGACAAGATCGCCGGGCGCGGACAATTGGAATGGAAGCCCGTCGAAGCCGTCGACCTGCTTCTCGAATTCCATCTGGCCAAGGACAAGTCCGACGAAACGGGCCTGCAACTCATCAAACCGTATACCAGGACCAATGCTGCGGGGGTGGTCACGACGACGATTCCGGCCGATACCTCTCCGTACGTCACGGGCTGGAGCCTCAACCCGGCATTCGCCGCCGTGACGGGACTCGACGCTGGTTCGAAGCCGGGCGTCGACAACTCGAACAACGGGGTGGATCTCGCCGCGAACATCGATCTGGGCGTTGCGAAGCTGACCAGCATCACGGCGTACGACAAGATGATCCGGCGCGAATACAGCGATTGGGACGCCACCCAGTATTACGATTCGGACGAATACTTTCGCAGCGACTTGGACGTGTTCTCGCAGGAAGTGCGCATCGCGTCCACCGGCACCGGGCCGCTGGGTTGGGTGGGCGGCGTGTTCTATTCGGATCAAGATCTCGATGAGAAGTTCTATTCCGATTTCTCGGATTCGCAGCTCATCGGGGGCGGCATCGCACTGACGTCCTACGAGCAGAAGGCCAATTCCTTCGGCGAGTTCGGCCAGGTCAACTACCAATTCAATTCGACACTGAAGGGCACGTTGGGTGTGCGCGAGGATCACGAGACCCGCGAGCTCATCAACCTCAACACGGGTTTCGTGGTGCCCTCGATTCCATCGTTCACGGGCGGTGCGTTGAACCGCTCGATTACGTCGAATCTGCCGTCCGGGAAGGTCGAGCTGGATTACACGCCGGTGGAAGGCACCTTGGTTTATGGCAGCATCAGCCGCGGCGTGAAGTCCGGCGGATTCACGGCCCACAATACGACGACCGCTCCGTCGGCGGATCCGTTCGAGCCGGAGAAGTTGACCGCGTACGAGGTCGGCGTGAAATCCGACGTGACGCGGACCTTGCGGGTAAACGGCTCGGTGTTCTACTACAACTACCGGGACCAACAGATTCTCGGCAAGGTCTTGGACGCCGTTTCGAACTCCTACATCGGTCGCTTCGTGAACGTGCCTCGTTCGCGGCTCAGCGGAGGCGAGCTGGAGGCTGAGTGGCATCCCGTGTCAGGGTTGTCGATTTCGCAGTATGCGGGTTTCGTCGAAGGCTATTACGAGAGCACGCTGCTCGACTCATCCAACGTCAATTACGACGGACGTCCGGAGAGCATTCCGAAATGGAGCTATGGCGGCGATGTGAGTTACGGGTTGAACGTCGGGGCGTTCAAGGTCACCGCGGAATCGAACTACAGCTTTCACGACACCTACAGCCAGTTCTATCTGCTCGGCAGCAACGACTACACCATCCCGAAGTACTGGCTCACCAACGCGAATCTGTCGTTGTCGCCCGCCTCGGGCGGCCCGTGGACGGCGACCATCTGGGGGCGCAATATTTTCGACAAGCAGTACGATGTGACGCGCAACTTCTTCCTGCCGACCGCGGAGATCGCGCAGGCCGGCATGCCGGCCACGTTCGGCATTCGCGTCAGCTACAAGTACTAGGACACCGATGAAAGTCTTCGGCATCGTCCTGGGGATCGTGGTGGTGGTTTTGGCGGCCGCGTGGCTCAAGCTGCGCGGCCCCGACATTCCGTACGAGACCTTGGAGGCGCAATACACCGACGGCTCGTCGCGCTTCGTCGATCTGCCGGGTGGCTATCACGTGCATTACCAGGACGACGGCGATGCATCGCTGCCGTTGCTGGTGCTGTTGCACGGCTTCGGTGATTCGTACACCAGTTGGGAAGGCTGGGTTCGCGACCTGAAAGGAAAATTTCATGTCATCAGCCTGGACTTCCCGGGCCATGGTCTGACGCGTTCGCCGGAGGGGGTGTCGCTCACCGGCGAGGGATTGGCGGACTACCTCGATGCGTTCGCGGGGAAACTCGGTCTGCCGCCATTTGCCGTCGCGGGCAATTCGATGGGCGGCGGTGTCGCGTGGCAGTTCGCGGTCCGCCATCCGCAGCGGGTCAACGCGCTGGTGCTGGTGGATGCGGCGGGTTTTCCCAATGAGAAGCCGCCGGGCAAGGTGCCCCTGGCGTTCCGCATTCTCCAATACCCGATCGGTCGTGCCCTGCTGCGCAACATCGACAACAGCCCGCTGATCGAAGAGGGGTTGAAAACGGACGTGTACGACAAGTCGCTCATCACGCCGGCCGTCGTCGCCCGTTGGGCGGCATTTCAACGCGCTCCCGGGCACCGCGCCATTTTGATGAGCCTGAATCCCAGGCAGTTCGGGCAGGCCTCGGTGGCGGCGCTCGGTGGCATCGCGGTGCCCACCTTGATATTGCACGGCGAGAACGATCCGCTGATCGAGCCGGCGAGCGCGCGCAAGTTCGCCGCGGCGATCCCCGGCGCGAAGCTGATCCTCTATCCGCATGTCGGGCACCTGCCGCAGATCGAGATTCCGGACCGCTCGGCGGCGGACGTCGCGGCATTTCTGTCCGGGTCGCACTGAGGAGGCGCTGAGCGCGCCGGGCCGCTCGGCGTCGCGTGACGCGAGGCGGCGCACGGGGCGGCAGCGGCGCCGGGGCGGCACGGAGCGGTGCGATGTCCGGGGCGTTGCGCCGCCCGCCGCGGCGCGGCTCCGGTATCATCGAAGAACCATGCAAGATTATCTCGGCAATCCCGTCAGCGACATGCGTGAGTCCACGCTTGCTATCCTCGATGATTTCATCGAGGGGTATCTGGCTTACGAGCGGCGGGCGGAGGGCATCGTGGCGGCCGCCGATGCGGAGCCAGGGTGTTGCATCGCCAACGTCTACGCCGGATTGATGTGGATGTTTCTCGAGACGCCCGACGCCGCCCTGCATGCGGCGAAGTACCTGGCGGCGGCGGAGCGTGCCGCTCCCGCAGCCACCCGACGCGAGCAGCTCAACGTGACCTTGTTGCGGGCATGGGCGGCGGATGACGTGGCGCTCGCGCTGCAGCTGTGCGATCGGATCTCGGACGAGTTTCCGCGCGACCTCGTCGTGGTGAAAACCCATCAGTACTTCGAGTTCAATCGGGGCAACTCACCGGAGATGCTGCGTGTGGCGCTGAAGGTGCTAAGCCCCAACGCCGACGTTCCTTACATGCACGGTATGGCGGCGTTCGCGTACGAGCAATGCCACTTGTTGGACGAGGCGCAGATGGCCGCGCGCACCGCGCTCGATTTGCGGCGCAAAGAGCCTTGGGCGCAGCATGCGCTCGCCCATGTGATGTTGACCCGGGGACAGATCGACCCGGGAGCGTCCTTTCTGGAGAGCATGCAGGATACCTGGGTCGGCCTCAACTCCTTCATGGTCACGCACCTTTGGTGGCATCTGGCGTTGTTCTATCTGAGCCAGGGTCGGCACGAGCGGGTGGTGGAGATCTACGATCGCTGCTGCTGGGGTGTGGCGAAGGATTATTCGCAGGACCAGGTGGGCGCCGTGTCGTTGCTGGCGCGCATGGAGATCGCGGGCATCGATGTGGGCGAGCGCTGGCAGGATGTCGCCGGGTACCTGGTTGCGCGGTCGCACGACACGGTGCAGCCGTTTCTGACCATGCAGTACCTGTATGGCTTGGCGCGGGCCGGCCGTCTGGAGGCGGAGGTGCTGTTGCAGTCGGTGCGGCAGACCGCCGCGCATGCGCCGGCCTTCACCAAGGATGTGTGGCAGAGCGTTGCGCTGCCAGCGTGCGAGGGCATTTATGCGCATGCGTCGGGCGATTTCGATGCGGCGTACCGGCAGTTGAGCGCGGCGATGCCGCGCATGCTGGAGGCTGGAGGCAGCCACGCCCAGCGCGATTTGTTCGAACTGCTGTTGCTCGATGCCGTGCTCAAGAGCGGACGCTGGGTGCTGGCGCAGCAGATGCTGGAGTTGCGCCGCGGCAGCGACCCCGAGGGAGTGCCGGTCAATCTCGCGCTTGCCCAGGTTTACGGCGAACTCCGCCTGCCCGACCTCGCGCAACAGGCGCAGGTTCGCGCGGCGTTGAGCCGGGCCCGCCATTCCGACCGAGTTCCCCATTGAACACCACGGCATCGAATGCCGGCGGATTGAGCGCCACCCGACCGAGCGAACCTGTGCACGACGACATCGAGACCATTTTCAAGATCATCGAAAGACGGCGCGACGAGCTCGTCGACCTGACACGCGAATTGATCCGCTTCCCGACGGTGAATCCGCCCGGCGAGGCATACCAGCCGTGCGCGCAATTCATCTGCTCGCCGGGCACGTACGATCAGAAACACATCGATCGCGTCGGCAAGCTGAAGGATTGTGTCGCGTATGGTCCAGGCATCCTGGATCTCGCGCACAAGCCGGACGAGTACGTGGTCATCGAGGACATGGTTACGTCGGCCAAGGTGATGGCGCTGGCTGCGTGGTCCTTGCTGCACCAACCCGCATGAGCAGAGCTGCGCCGGGTCGCCTCGGGTTGCTCGCGCTGCTCGTTTTGCTCGTGTCGAGTTCGGCGTTCGCCATCACCATCGGAATGCAACTCGAGCCCCCGATCCTGGATCCCACCGCCAGCCCCGCGGCCGCCATTTCGGAGGCCTTATACGGCAATCTGTACGAGGGACTGGTGCAGTTCGCCCCCGATGGGTCGGTGCTGCCAAAGCTGGCCGAGGCCTGGGATCTGTCGCCCGACGGCCTCGCCTATACGTTTCATCTGCGGCACGGCGTGCGCTTCCACGATGGCACGGCGTTCGACGCGAGCACCGCGAAGTTTTCATTGGATCGTGTCTTGGCGGCGGATTCGGTGAACCCGCAAAAGTCGCGTCTGCAGGCGGTGCGCAGCGTCGAGATCATGGATGCGTACACGCTGCGTTTGTCGTTGAGTCGCCGGTCCGGCGGGTTGCTGCAATCCTTGGCCTGGGGGTCGTTCGTGATGGTCGCGCCGGAATCGGCGGCGAACGACGCGACGCGGCCGGTGGGGACCGGACCATTCCGTTTCTCCGAGTGGCGGCGCGGGGATTCGGTCACGCTGGTGAGGAACGCCGATTATTGGGGCACGCCGGCCAGATTGAATCAGGTGACGTTCAAGTTCATCGCGGATCCCGGCGCGGCCTATGCGGCACTGATGGCGGGTGACGTCGACGCCTTCGATTACTATCCGGCGCCAGAAAGCTTCGCGCAGTTCGCCGCCGATCCGCGTTTCGCGGTCTTCGTGGGGCCCACGGAGAGCGAGACCATTCTGTCGCTCAACAATCGCCACGCTCCGCTCGACAATCTGCTGGTGCGACGGGCGATCGCCTATGCGCTGGACCGGCATGCCATCATCGATGGCGCCATGTTCGGCTACGGTACACCCATCGGCAGTCACTTTCCGCCGCGCAACCCGGCCTATGTGGATCTGACCGGCGAGTATCCGCACGACGTGGCAAAGGCGAAGCAGTTGCTGGCGCAGGCGGGCTACAAGCACGGCTTTTCGGTCTCGCTCAAGCTGCCGCCGCCGAGCTATGCGCGGCGCGGGGGCGAGATCATCGCAGCCCAGCTCGCGAAGGTCGGCATCCGCGCGACCATCGAAAATCTGGAATGGGCGCAGTGGTTGGACCAGGTGTATGCGCGCCACGATTTCGACATGAGCATCGTGGCCCACGCCGAGCCCATGGACTACGATATCTATGCGCGCGATGACTACTACTTTGGCTATTACAGTCCTGAGTTCAAGGCTCTCGTCGCGGCGTTGGAGGACACGGTGGATCCTGACGCTCGGCGGACTCTGCTCCAACAAGTGCAGCGCAAGCTGGCCGACGATGCGGTGAACGGGTTCCTGTTCCAGTACCCCAAGCTGGCCATCTGGAATGCACACGTGAAGCGATTGGGTTTCGACAATGTGTTGGGCACCGTGGACTTGTCCGCCGCCTACGATGATCTGGCACGTCCGTTGGGGAGCGCCGGCGCCGCTGGCGGCGGCACGACTGCGCCTGCGAACGCGCGGCCTGCCGGGTGGGTAGGGTCGGCGATCGGCTGGCTGGCCGGTGCGGGTGCCGTCGGGCTGTTGCTGCTCGCCACGCGGCGCTTCGGGATGGTGTACCTGGGGGGTCGATTGGCGGTGTTGGCGGGCACGTTGATCGGGGCGACGGGGATCGTCTTCTTCATCGTGCAAGTGATGCCGGGCGATCCGGTACGCTACATGATGGGATTGCAGGCGGATCCGGACGCGATGCTGGCGTTGCGCCATCAGCTGGGCTTGGACTCGACGCCGCTGGTGCGGTACCTCCACTGGGTCGGTGGCTTGCTTCATGGCGATTTCGGCTCGAGTTATACCTATCACATCCCGGTGGGGAGTTTGATCGCGGAACGTCTGCAGGTGTCATTGCCGCTCGCGGTGTATGCGTTGTCGCTGTCCCTGCTCGTCGCCTTCCCGGTGGGTTTGATCGCGGCGGCGCGGCGCGGCCGTGCCAGCGACTGGTTGTTGACCGGCATCACGCAGCTCGGCTTGGCCGTGCCGAACTTCTGGCTGGGCTTGTTGCTGGTGCTGTTGTTCGCGGTGCACCTGCATTGGGTGTCCGCGGGTGGCTTCCCGGGATGGTCGGCCGGATTCTGGCCGGCGCTGCAGGCGTTGACGCTGCCCGCCATCGCGCTCGCCATGCCGCAGGCGGCGATACTGGCGCGGGTCCTGCGCGGGGCGCTGATCGACACCCTGCACGAGGA
Source organism: Gammaproteobacteria bacterium (assembly GCA_003164785.1). Classification (GTDB taxonomy): domain Bacteria; phylum Pseudomonadota; class Gammaproteobacteria; order Steroidobacterales; family Steroidobacteraceae; genus Bog-1198. The sequence goes on from PLUE01000016.1 coordinate 41,572, forward strand.
TTACATCCGCACCGCACGCGCCAAAGGGGCGGGAGAGTGGCAGGTGTTGTGGCATCACGCGCTGCCCAACGCGTTGATACCCGTGCTGACCATCGTGGGCATGCAGTTCTCCTTTTTGCTGGCGGGTGCCGTCATCATCGAGAACGTGTTCTTCCTGCCGGGCCTGGGCCGGCTGGTGTTTCAAGCGATCGTGCAGCGGGATCTGATCGTGGTGCAGAGCGTGGTGCTGATTCTGGTCCTGGTCGTGGTGCTGGTGACGTTCACCGTCGACATGGCTCATGCGCTGGTCAACACCCGCCTGCGGTCGGTGCGTGTCTCATGACGCGCGCGTCGTCCCGCGGCGTGGGATTCGCGTTGGGTACCGTCATCACGGTCTGCTTCATCGCGATCGCCGTCGTCGCGCAGTTCTGGACGCCGTTCGACCCACAGGCGCTGGCCATCCTCGACAAGCTTCAGCCGCCCAGCCCGCATCACTGGTTCGGCACCGACCAACTGGGTCGCGACGTGCTGTCGATGATCATGGCGGGGGCCAGGAACTCGGTGGGCGTGGCCCTGTTGTCGGTGGCGATCGGACTCCTGATCGGTGTGCCCGCGGGCCTGTTGGCCGCGGTGCGCGGCGGTGTCGTCGACGACCTCATCATGCGCGGCAACGATCTCGTCTTTGCGTTTCCGTCGCTGTTGCTGGCGATTTTGATCACGGCTGTGTTCGGACCGGGTGCGGTGAACGCGATCATCGCGATCGGGATATTCAACATTCCCGTGTTCGCGCGCGTCACCCGCGGCGGAGCGCTCGATCTGTGGAACCGCGACTACATCCTGGCGGCCCGCGTCGCCGGCAAACGGCCGCTGCGTATTTCGTTCGAGCACATACTGCCGAACCTCGTGGGGTTGTTGGTCGTGCAGGGGACCATCCAGTTCTCCTTGGGCGTGATCGCCGAAGCGGGATTGTCCTACGTGGGCCTGGGAGCGCAGCCACCGATACCGAGTTGGGGACGAATGCTGAACGAGGCGCAGACTTTGACGGCATTGGCGCCGTCGCTGGCATTGTTTCCGGGCTTCGCCATCGTGCTGTTCGTGTTGGGCCTGAACATGCTGGGTGACGGGTTGCGACGGCGGCGCTCCGCATGAGCGCGCCGCTGCTGTCGCTCGAAGCGCTCGACGTCTGGATCGGCGACGTGCCGATCGTCAAGGGCCTGTCACTGCAGCTCGACAGCGGTGAGATCCTGGGTCTGGTGGGTGCCTCCGGATCCGGCAAATCCATGACCGCCCTGGCCATCATGCAATTGCTGCCGCCGCATGCACGGCTCGGGGGTCGCGTGAGTCTGCGGGGAGTCGCGCTCACCGAAATGACGGAAGCGGGACTGCAGGCGGTGCGTGGCCGGGACATCGGCATCGTCTTCCAGGAGCCGATGACGGCCTTGAACCCGCTGATGCGCATCGGCGATCAGGTGGCGGAAACGGTGCGTCTGCATGAAGCGCGCGCGGCGCCTGCGTCGCGCGCGCGGGCGCTGGCGCGGGAGGCATTGGATGCGGTGGGCTTGACGGGGGACCAGGGCGCCTACGACCGCTATCCCCATGAGTTGTCCGGCGGCCAACGGCAACGGGTTGCCATTGCCATCGCCATCGCGTTGCGTCCGGCCCTGCTCATCGCGGATGAGCCGACGACCGCGTTGGATGTCAGCACGCAGGCGCAGGTGCTGACCCTGCTCGTCGGCCTGGCGCGCAGTCGCGGAATGGGCTTGTTGTTGGTGAGCCATGACCTGGCGGTGATTTCCCAGGTGACCGACCGTGTGGCAGTGATGCATGAAGGCGCCATCGTCGAGCAGGGTGCAACGGCCGAGACGTTGCTGCATCTGCGGCACCCGTACGCCAGGGCCTTGCTCGCGGCGGCGGAGCCGGCGCCCAAGCGTCACTCGCCGGCGGTCGATACCGCGAGCGCCGTACTCGAGGTGCAGGGTATCGTCCGCGATTACGCGGGCAGGCGCCGGTCGCTGTGGCACGCGGCGCCGGCGTTCCGTGCGGTCGACGCGGCGTCGCTCAGCATTCATCCCGGCGAGACGGTGGGCTTGGTGGGCGAGTCGGGTTCGGGGAAGTCGAGTTTGCTGCGGGCGATTCTGGGACTGGAGCGGACCCAGGGCGGGCAGGTGCGGTTGCTCGGCGAGAGTTTTTTGACGGCGCGCGGGCCGGACCTCCGGCGTTTGCGTCGTTCCATTCAAGCGGTGTTTCAGGACCCGTACGGCAGCTTCGACCCGCAGTGGTCGGTGGACCGCCTCATCGCCGAGCCGTTTCATCTCATGGACGTAAGGCCGGGCGCCGCCGAACGGCAACGCAAGGTGGCGACGGTATTGGAGCAGGTGGGCTTGTCGTCGGCCGATGCGCGGCGGCACCCGCACGAGTTCTCCGGCGGGCAGCGGCAGCGGATCGCGATTGCGCGAGCGTTGATCACGGAGCCGGCGGTGATCGCGTTCGACGAGGCCGTGTCGGCGCTCGACGTGTTGGTGAGGGCGCAGATACTGGAGCTGTTGGCCGAACTGGCGGAGCGCCTGAAGCTGGCCTACCTGTTCGTGTCACATGACCTGAACGTGATACGGGCGATTGCCGACCGTGTCTACGTGATGCAGCATGGCAGGATCGTCGAGCAGGGCGTTACCGCGACGGTGTTCGAGTCCCCGCAACATGCCTACACCCAACGCTTGATCGCGGCGACGCCGCGCCTCCGGCATGTTCATCGCGAGTGATGCACCGCTCGGGCGATGGAGCGCGCCATGCAGTCGGCCGCCGCGGATCCGATGCGACCCACCTGGGCTGCACGCTGCTGGCTGGCGTCGAGTGCGGTCGCGCCGCTCGCGAGGGCAAAAATCGTGTCGCCGTCGTATGGGGTGTGGGCGGGACGGACCGCGCGCGCGATACCGTCCTGCGCCATCATGGCCACCCGCGTGCATTCGACCGTCGTCAGGTCGGCGGTGCATGCGACCAATCCCAACGTGGTGTTGGCGCCGGCTTGCATCCGGCCCAGCGCGAGCAGTCTGGACTCGTCGGGAGCGGGGTCGCTGATGGGGGAGTGGGGTGCGCGTTGTACGGCGCCTGCTTGCCCGGCGCCCGGTAGGCCGGCCCACGTATGCACGCCGCCCGGTAGGCCGGCCCCCCCAAATTCAGAGTTCAGTTCGAACGCCCAGGCCCAATAGGTCTTGCCGTCCGGCATCAGCGCCGAGCCGATGGAGTTCAGCGCGACCAGCACACCCACGATGAGCCCCGCGCCCAAATCGATGGAGGCGGAGCCGATTCCGCCCTTGATCAATCCGGCCATCGCGCCACGCCCTGCGCCGATGGATCCGAGGGCAAAGTCGGGTGCGGCGGCTTGCAACGCTTGGATGCCGAGATTGCGGTAGGGAGGATCGAGTCCCCACGCCTTGTCGCCGCCATTCCCGAGATCGTGCAGTACGGCCGCGGGGACGATGGGGATCGAGGGTGAGCCGGGACGCAGACGCAGGCCGGCGCCGCGCGCCGATAATGCGGTGGTGACACCGTCGGCCGCGGCGAGCCCGAACACGGAGCCACCCGAGAGCACCAGGGCATGCACGCGTCCGATGAGGTTCTCCGGTGCCAACGCATCCGTTTCCCGAGTTCCGGGACCGCCGCCGCGAACGTCCACGCCGGCGCTCCAGTCGCCCGGGCACAGGGCCACCGTGACACCGGAGATGACTTTTTCGTCGGTCGCATGACCGACGAGAAGTCCCGTCACGTCGGTGATGAGGTTTCGCGGGCCGGGCTGGAACATACGAGCTACTGCGACTGCGCGGCGACGACCGCGAGGCCCTGCAGCACGAGGTCCGGGACGATCTGTCCGTGCGAGCGCATGGTGCCGGCAATCATGCCGGCGTCGCCGCCGGTGATGAAGAGCTTCGGCTTCGAGCCCGTGCTCTGCTCGATGACTTCGGCTGCGCGGTCGGCCATGCCGGCGAGGGCAAACACGGCGCCGCGCGAAACGGCGCCGATGGTGTTGTTCGCGAGCACGCCGGCCAGAGACGGCGTGCTGTGTTCGACCGCCCTGGCGATGTCGCTGGTATTGCTCATCAGGGATTCGCGCATCATGTGGATTCCGGGCGCGATGAGCCCACCCAAGTGCTGGCCGTTCGCGTCCACGCTGTCGACCTTCACGGCGGTCCCGGCGTCCACCACGCAGAGCGCGGAGCGTGCGAGGGTCCAGGCGCCGATCAGAGCCAGCCAGCGATCCGCGCCCAACAGGGACGGATCGAGATAGCCGTTCGTGAGTCCCTGGAATTCCTGCGCGGCCGTGACGAACTCGACGTTCACCTGAAACAGCTTTTTCGACAACTGGGTCAAGGTTTTCGCCATCGCCGGTCCCGCGACATTCGAGACCAGTACCCGGGTCGGTTTCTGCCCCGACTCGAACAGGGCCGCCTTCCATATGCCGGGTTTCGCGGCTCGATGCACGATGGCTTGCTGATCCGACAGGCCGGTGCTCGTCAGCCAGGCCCATTTGAGGCGTGTATTGCCCACGTCGATGACCAGAATCATGCTTGAACCTTCTACCCTGAGGCTGCCGTTGGCGATTTAGCGCGCAAGGATAGCATCGTCGGCAAACCGCCAAGGGCACATCTCTCGGTGCACCGCTGCGCTGATTTAACTGATTATTTTGCCGGGGGTGCAATCGCCGGGGTTGCTTCGGAAATTACGTTCGCCAAGGCTTGGGTGACCCGTTCGTCGATTTCCGCGGCATGCTGCAGATGAACGGGATACCGCACGTGGGCCTCGACCACCAACCCGGAGAAGTGCAGCTGGACCTGGGGCTGCGCGTCACCGCCCGACGCTGACATGGTCGTACGCTCGATTTCCTTGGTCTGCCTGAGGATCTCCGGCAGATATTCCTTCAATGCCGCGGTCACCGCGATGGCCAACTTTTCCTTCAGGCCGGCATAGTCAGAGCCTGCGGGCAGGGTCAGCACGACTTCACGCCAGCTGAAATTCACGCCAGGGATTTGTTTGAAGAGGCCGCTGGACACCTGGAACACCACCGAGTTGGCAAAGGCGACGACCCTTCCGGTCGGGCCCATCGTGCCCTTGGCGCCCAGTTCCATCAGGTACATGCGGACCAATCCCAGGTCGATGACTTCACCCGCGACCTCGCCGATCTGCACGCGATCGCCGACGCGAATGCCGTATTTGCCGATCAGGAAGAAGTAGCCGACGATGGAAACCAGCACGCTCTGCATGGCGACCGCGATGCCGGCTGTGATGAGGCCGGCGAACGTGACGATCGAACCCAGTTCGCTCGCGAAGGCGATCCCGATCACGATGACGACCAAGGCCCACAATCCGATGCGCCGCAGCAGCAGCAACTGATAGCGCCGCCGCGTGTCCTGGATATACCGCAACACCGTGCGCTTCCACAGTTCCGCGCCCCCGAAGATCAGCGTCAAGACGACGGCCAATATGCCGAGCCGAATACCCAACGTCTTGATCGCGTCGCGGTACTGGCTCTTGACCGCGTCGTGCCAGTTGCTCAGGTTGCGGCGATATTGACTGAGCAGAATGCCTTCATGGCTCAGTGGAATCAGCAGCGACGAAGCTTGTTTGAACTGATCCGCCAAGGCATCGAGCTGGTCGTGCACGCCGTTCAGTGTGGTGGCATCGGCAGAGTCCGCCTGCGCGGCCAGCGTATCGCCGCGCGCGGACAGTCCCTTGATCTGGTTGATGAGCGCTGTGCGGACTCCAGTGAGCGTGGTTTGCAGAGCCTCGGTCCTTCGGTCGATCGATTCGATGGTGCCGTTCTTTTCCGACAAGCGAAACGCATTGGATGCGAGGTCCCATAGTCCGAAGCGTCCCACCGGCGCCGCGGGTGACGGTGAGGCTTGCGCCAGCGAGGCTTGCGCCGGCGACGCGCCGACCGCCGCAGGCGTCGTGTTGGATGGCGGCGTGGCCGTCCCCGCGCCGGCGGCCGCGGCCGCTGGTATGGCGACCGCCATCGCATCGATCTGCGCCTTCAAGGCAACCGAACTGGAGTTGCCGGTACCCGTGCTGAAGCCACTCATCGTGACGAGAATGCTTTTCTTGGTGTTGATGAGATTGATCTCGCCCTGGAGCTCGTTGATCTTGGCCCGTACCTCGATTCTGGACTTTCTCGTGGAGCCGGGGTCGAGATGCCGTTGCGCATCGAGTTCGGTCTGTACCGTCGCGGCCTGAGCATCGAGCTTCTTCTGCAGCTGCGACAGCGCCTGGGACGACCTGGCGGCATCGGCGCCGGTGTCCGGCGTAGCATTGGGTTCCTTCGCGAGCATCTCGGCGTCGACCCGGGCGATGTCGAAGGCCAAGCCCATGACTCGGTTGGCGGTTTGCCGATTGTCATAGAGGATCAACATGTCGCTGGGTTCGTTGGCCGCCTGTTGTTGCAGCCCGAGCGTGCGATACCAGTCGACCGTCTGATCGAGCACCGTGATCACCTGTGCCGCGGTCATGGGGGGTGAAAGGGGCGGCAGGCTGGCGGAGGGCGCCGCCGTTGCGGCGGCCGAGGGTGCGGCGGGTGGCACAGCCGCGGCAGGGGCCGCTGCCGGGGGCGCGGCCGCTGCCATGGCGTTCGCCGGCGAAGCGGAGCCGGCCTTCTGCGCTGCAGCCTTGGGTGACGATTGCTGCGTGGCAGCCGGCGCGGCTCCGATGGACAGCAGGAAAAACGCCGCGAGGGCGGGCAGGAAGGCGACTTTCGACCTGGATTTCAGCATGCCGCGATGCTACCCGAAGTCTCGCGGGAGGACATGAACTGCGATGCTCGGAAATATCCTACACGCCATAGTGGCCATGTCCGAGAGAGTGGGCCGCACCGAGCGTCTAACGTGGAGAGCGGTCTGCGTCCCGGCCCTGACGCATGGTTTCCGCACCTGGGATAACGCATCGGAAGTCGTCCGGCGAGACTTCGGGTATGGGGCGGACGAGTCGAGGGCGGCCATGGGATGGCGGCACAGGGTAACCAGGAACCACGAGACAAATGAAACAGATCGACCATAAGGTTGGGGAGCGCGCCGCAACCCGGGGCCGCCGCCGGCAATACGAAGCACGTGCGCGGCTCGAGGAGATCAGCGAACGAGAAGATCAGCTGCAAACCGCGCTGACGGCCGGACGGCTCGGATCCTGGACGCTGGACGTCGCGCAGATGATGTTTCACGCGTCGGGAACGTCGCGCAGTCATTTCGGCGGCGCCTTCGCCAAGGATTTCTCCTGCGACGAGCTGCTGAAGGTGGTGCATCCGGACGACCTCGGGCGCATGACCGAGGCGTTGCAGACGACGCTGCGCAATGGGACTGACTACGTGGTCGAATATCGCAATTTCGGGACCGATGGCGCCGTGCGTTGGATCGAAGTGCGGGCGCGAGCGCTGCGTAACGTGCAAGGGCAGGTTGCTTCACTGGTCGGCGTGTCCTCCGATATCACCGCACGCAAGAACTCGGAGCTCGAACGTGAGCGGCTGCTCGGCGAACTGGCCGTGGAACGTACCGCTCTGTCGAATCTGACCCGTACGCTCGAGCAGCGGGTGGCCGAGCGGACCGGCGAGTTGATGAAGGAGGTTGCCGCGCGGGAAAAGGCCCAGGAGCAGCTCCTGCAGTCGCAAAAAATGGAGAGTGTCGGCCAGTTGACGGGCGGCATCGCCCACGATTTCAATAATCTTTTGATGGCGGTGATGGGCAACCTGGAGATTCTGCGCAAGCGCCTGCCGAGCGACCCGGCGCTGCGGCGCTTGATCGACGGCGCGATGCAGGGTGCGCGCCGCGGGTCATCACTGACGCAGCGCATGCTGGCTTTCGCCCGGCAGCAGGACCTGCGGACGGTGTCGGCCGACATCGGGGCGCTGGTCAACGGCATGCAGGAGCTGCTGCGGCGCTCTTTGGGACCCCAGATCGCCTTGCATCTGCACATCGATCGGGACCTGCCGCCGGCCGAAGTCGACCCGCATCAGGTCGAGCTGGCGGTGCTGAACCTGGCGATCAACGCGCGGGATGCCATGCCCGCCGGCGGGGTCATCGACATTCGCATCGATCAGGAAGACGTGGCTGGGGTCGGCCCGCTGCGTCCTGGAACCTATATCCGGATCCGGATCGCCGATACCGGGACCGGCATGGACGCGGCGACCTTGAGCAAAGCCATCGAACCGTTCTTCTCGACCAAACCGCTCGGCAAGGGGACCGGTCTCGGTTTGTCGATGACTCACGGCCTCGCGGTGCAGTTGGGCGGTCATCTGGATCTCGTCAGCGAACTCGGTGCCGGAACGGTGGCGACCCTGTGGCTTCCGAAGGCGACGAAGCCGCCTGAGGAAATGGAGATTGTCGCGGCGCCATCTTGTGCGTCGCGCATGGCCACCATCTTGGTCGTCGATGATGATCCGTTGATCGCCATGAGCACGGTGGACATGCTCGAGGATCTGGGGCACACGGTCATCGAGGCCAATTCCGGCAAGCGTGCGCTGGAGATCATCGACGCCGGCCAGAGCATCGACCTCATGATGACCGATCAGGCCATGCCTGGCATGACGGGCATCCAGCTGGCCGAGATCGTGCGGACGAAGCGTCCACACCTTCCGGTTCTTCTGGCCTCCGGCTATACGGACCTGCCGGCCAGCAAACTCGCCAATTTGCCGCGGCTGTCGAAGCCGTATCAGCAATCGCAGCTGCAGGCCGAAATCGAGAAATTGCTGGATGCGGTGTAGATTCCTTAAATCGGCGCGCAGCACCGGGCCGCCCATATTATTATCCGTCCACTTGAGAACCTGGCCGGCCTCCATCTGACCGCTGCCGTTCCATATCACTTCGAGGGGATGAGATATGATTTTCAACGTTCGCCAATGCGTTGGCGCGTTCGTTCCTGGCGTCGGCCGGCCTGTCGATCGGTTTTGCGGCGGACCGCAAGTCGAGCGATGCGCCGGATACCAAGATCGCCGTCCGACTACATCATGCCGGTCCCACGAACGTCATGATCGACCTTGCGGTCGCGATGAAGCAGAATCCGAATCTGAAGGTGCAGCTCAACGGCGGATATTACGACCTGGCCACGCCGTATTTCGCGGCGGTGTACGAGCTGCATCAGTTGCCCATACAGGCGTCCCTGCAGGAAAATATCGACATGCATTTTTACACCTCGGGGCACATGGTCTACGCGCACGAGCCGGACTTGAAGGCCTTGCATGCGAACGTGGCCACGTTCATCGAGCGAACCAAGAACGCGGGTCATTGATTTGATCGATATCAAACAGTTGATCGGCAACGTCGCGGATTTTCCGAGACCGGGCATCATGTTCCGCGACATCTCGCCATTGCTGCGTGACCATTTCGATGCCACCGTCCGCGCGCTCGACGCGTTGCTGAGCGAGGCCGAATGGTGCGAGATCGACGCTCTTGCCGGCATCGAATCGCGCGGATTCATTCTGGGCGCCGCGCTTGCGGTCCATCGGGGAAAGGGCTTCGTTCTGGTCCGCAAGCAGGGCAAGCTGCCGCCGCCGGTGGTCGACATTGCCTACGATCTCGAATATGGATCCGGGGTGCTGGAAATGCAGCGGGGCTCGGGACGCGTGCTGCTGATCGACGATGTGCTGGCGACCGGGGGCACGATGACGGCGTCGGCCGACCTTTGCGTCCGGGCGGGATACGAGGTTCGGGCCCTTGCAGCCTTGATCGATTTGAATATCGTGACCGACTATCGCTGGCGCGGTCTGTCGTTACGTTCGTCGGTCAATTACTGATTTTGCCGTATCCGTAACAGGGCCGATCGCGCTACTCTCACACCGTGAACCAATCCAACGCAATCGATTCATCCTGCGATCAGGTGACGTCCGTCGACCTGGGTTTCGTCGAGTTGTCCTGGCTGCAGATGGCGGTCCTCGGCATCGTCCAAGGCTTCACGGAATTGCTGCCGATCAGCAGCACGGCGCATTTGCGCGTCATTCCGGGAATTCTCGGCTGGCGTGATCCAGGCTCGGCATTTTCCGCCGCGATGCAATTGGCGAGCTTCGCCGCCGTGCTCGTCTATTTCCGGAGGGACATCGGGAGCCTGGGCAGGGCGTCGGTGCGCGCCGTATCGACCCGCAGTTATGGCTCGCACGATTTTCGCGTGGTGTTGGGGATCCTATTGGGCACCATTCCGTTGGTCATCACCGGCCTGGCATTGAAGCCGGTGCTGAATGGCTGCCACTCGCCCATGCGCGGACTGCTGGTCATCGGCCTCGCATCGATCGTCATGTCGATTCTCCTGGGATTCGCCGAAAAGAGCGCGCGGCATACCCGCTCGTTCTCCGAGATTACGCTGCGCGACGGCATCATCGTGGGTCTGGCCCAGGCGCTGTCAGTGGTCCCGGGCGTTTCGCGCTCCGGAGCGACCCTGACGGCGGGTCTGTTTTGCGGCATGGAGCGGGAAGCCGCCGCGCGTTTCTCCTTCGTGCTCGGCCTGCCCGCCGTGACCCTCGCGGGCTTGTATGAGCTGCGGGTGTTGTTCAAGGCGGGGTTGAGTTCGGACGGTTGGATCACGTTGCTCATCGGCTTGCTGTTCGCGAGCGTCACGGCCTTCGCCGCCATCTATGGCCTGCTGAAATATTTGGAGCGCCGGAGCACCTGGATCTTCGTCTGGTATCGCCTGATCTTCGGCGTCGGGATCGTCGCGGCGGTGTTGGGCGGGTATCTGCAGAACTAGCATCCTGAGTGCTCAACGGACAGTGGCGGAGCAATGATTAGAGCCGCGGCCTGGGCTGCGCTGACCTTCATAATGGGCGTGATCCCGTGCATCGCCGGCGCCAAGGTCACCGTGATCGTCGGGCCGACGCCCATCCTGAAGGGCGACGCCAAGGCCGCCGGCGACATCACGGTGGTCAACGAGAAGCTGGCGTTTGCGTTGGCCGTACAGTCCGCCGTGCCCTATGGCGTGCCACGTGGCGCGCTCATCGACCTGGCTCCGGTCAGCGGAGGAAAGATCGGTCGCGACCGCGTCGTTTTCGCGGACTTCATCCCGGATCATTGGTCGGCATGGCCAAACACCTATCAGCACGTCGACATCATCGAGCGTGGTCCGGACCGGGCGGTGATCCGCACCGTTCGAGACTGGGGCAAGGTCACGATCACGACGGTTTACACGCTGGCGTCGAAATCCGACCACATCGAGCTGCGGACGACGATGCACAACACGGGCGACGTGGCGCTGCCCAACCTGTTGTCGGGACTCACGCTGTGGCCCAGCAGCGGCTTCTTCTTCGCGGTCCCAGGTTTGCAGGGTGTTCCGGAAGGCAATGCCGATGCGCCGCTCGCTCATCGCGTGGTGGCTTACGATGAAGATTGGGCCATTGCGCTGCATGCCGACTATTTCGACCATGTGGGCGACGAGTCGAAGGATCTGTACCAGCTCAACACGTTGGCTCCGGGACAAACACGTACCTTCGACGGCTGGCTTCAGGTCCGATCGAGCGGCGATCTGGCGCCCATCGTATACGATGAAATCGAGCGCACCCATCTCGCCGCGGGCACGGTACATGGGGTCGTCCTCGACCGTGATGCGAAGAGCATAAGCCAGCCGGTCGTGGTCGTCGAAAAGCGCGGCATACCTTACGCCTGGGTCATGGGGCGGGCGGGTAAATACGAGATTACCTTGCCGGAGGGCGACTATCGCGTATACGCCACCGCCAAAGCGTATTCGCAGAGCCACAAGCTCGACATCAAAGTGGCCGCTGGATCGAATCAGACGCTGGACTTCCGCGATCTGGAAAGCCCGGGACGAATCGAGTTCGTCGTCACCGACCCACACGACAAGCCTATGGATGCGCGCATCGCGATCCTCGAGGGGCAGAGGCCCAGCGTCGAATTCCTGGGTCGACAAACCTTTTTCACGGAACTGGGTCGGCAGGGGCACGCCACCGTACCCATCGCACCGGGCGCTTATGTGTTCTCGGTGTCGTCGAGCGGCGGCTTCCTCGGAAAAAGTCAGCAGGTGAAGGTGCAGGTGGCGCCCGGCGGCCTGAACAGCGTGAAGGTCGCCATGACGACGCTGTTCGATCCAAAGTCGCAGGGCTGGTATTGCGCGGACCTGCATCATCATTCGGACCAGGCGGAGGCGGTCACCCCGCCGGCGGATCTGGCGCGCTCACAGCTGGCGGCAGGGCTCGATCTGCTGTTCGTGAGCGATCACGACTCCACGGCCAATCATCGGGTGCTGCAACAGATCGCCGATACGCGCGGGATTCCGTTCATTCCCGGGATGGAATTGTCGGCGTCCTGGGGTCATTTCAATGCCTATCCTTTGGCGCCCGGTCAAACGCTGGCGATCGACACCACGGTTGCCAGTGTGGGAGACATCTTCCGTGAGGCCCGGCGCCAGGGCGCCATCGTGGTCCAAGTGAACCATCCTTTCATCCCGTATGGCTATTTCACCAGCGTCGCCACGGGCGTGGCGCCCGGCGGCTTCGATCCTGGGTTCGACTTGATGGAGATCAACGAAACCGCGCCGGAAGATGATGACAAGGTGCTGCATGCATTGTGGGATTTCTGGAACGCCGGAGAGCGCCATTATCTTGGCGCCGGCACGGACACGCACGACGTGTGGAATTTCGATTCGGGACAGGTGCGCACCTTCGCTCACGTGAGCGGGCCGATCACGGCCAAGACCTTCGCGGAGGCGTTGAAGGCAGGCCATGCCTACGTGACGCACGGACCCCTGGTGTTCCCCGCCGTCATGTTCGGCGATGAACGTCGGGTGAAGGCGGGCGTGGCGCTCGAACTCGGATTCGACCTGAAATCGGTGGCGGGATTGAAGAGCGCTCAACTCGTCGGCGCTGGGGCGGTGGTCGTCAGTCGGGCGTTTGCGGCCGGCGAGCAGCAGGCGCACGTCTCCTTCCCGATATCGACCACGCGAAATACCTGGTATTCGCTCATCGTGGAGGACGTGGAGGGTAAGCGAGCCTATACGGACCCGATTTGGGTGACCGTAGACCCCTGACCGCACCGTTCGCTGCACGAGGCGTTTCTCGATGATCGCGAAGGTTAGTGCTCTTGACCGTGTTGGCGACGGTGGAGGATAAATAGCCGGTCGGACCCTGCTGCAGCACGCCGCACCGGAAAAGCGGACCTTGATCGGGAGCGAGAAGCGATCGATCAGTCCTCCCGTGCCTGGCTGGCGTGCCCCAGCGACCGCGGGCCTTGCGAGCGCCGCATTACTTCTCTATAGGAGCAAAATCACCTAGGACTGCATCGGAGCCGCCGATCAGTCTGGTCGCTGCCAGGTCTGGGACCGTCCGAGCAGCGCGAAGCCGATGTAGCCGCGCACGCTAAGCCGGGTTCCGTCCTGTTCCAGGTGCATCTTGCATCGGTAGACCGAGCCGGAATCGGGATCCAGGATGTCTCCGCCCGTAAACGCGCTCCCATCCGGTTTCATATTTCGAATGATGATGAGGCCGATGATGGGCTTGTCCTTGCGTTCGTCAGAGCAGACGGAGCAGACCCGGCTCTCGGCTCCCGGCGTGAAACTTTGCTCGATTTTGCCGAACAATTTGCCATCCTCAAGGTAAATGCGAACGATGGCGCGTGCCTTGCCGGTCTTGTCGTCGAACGTCTTCCACAGGCCCAGCGGCGACGTCGCGTCGGCCGCATTGGAGCCGATGACAGGCATGGCAACGAATACCAGCATGGCGAGAAATACGATTCGGATCGATGCTTTCATGGTGGCGATATCCCGCAGCTCAGGGTCGGGCCGAATAAAAGTAGTAGTCCGCGGAATAGTCGACGCGTACCTCGGTCCCGGCATAGGCGTGGTCACAACCGGTGGTCGGGGCTTTGCCGCCCGAGGTATGCAAACGCTGGATCGATTGCACGGCGCCGAACACGCCGTCCCCGGAAGCTTGCTTCGCTCGGAGGAGCAGCCAGGGAATGGCCGTGGGTTGCGGCGCGTCGTCGCGCGCGACCACCTCGCCGACGACCTTGCTGCCGTCGAGTGCTTCCCAAGTCGGGCCGGCATAGTGCTTGCCCAACGTCTTGCCGGTCTCGTAGCGTAGCGTCGCCTCGGGTGCTTTCAGTGTCCACGCGAACACCGTTGGCTCGGCCAGGGTCGCCTCACATCGATAGATCTGAACGCCGGCGCCGCGCGCCGCGATCGTCAAAATTTGATTCTCCGGGACCTTGAGCGCGGCGGGCACGCCGTCGTCGCTGACGGCGCTGCTGCGGTGTTCGTGCGCGCAGCCGGCGATGATTGCCGCGAGCAACCCGCTCCCCAACAACGACTTTGTATGTGGTTTCATCATACGGTTGCTCGAGCCTTCGGGGTCTCAGTGGAATCCAGACGAGCCGTTTGATTCAGGTCGGCGCTGCGCCAAAGATACATCGCGAGGAGCGGCCGCTCCGCGGTATGCATGGCGTGAGGCTCCTCGCTGGCATGGTGGATGACGGAGCCCGCCGCGCGTTCACGCCACACATCGTCGCCCTGCTGCCAGCGCGCGCCGCCGGTCAAAGTAACGTAGATTTCCTCCGCTTCATGGCGATGGCGGGGATATAAGGTGGACGGTCCGAGCAACAAGAATCCACAGGCGATGCGGTCGCTCGCCAGCGGTGCCCGCGGGCCGAGGATTTCGGTATAGGCGTAGCTGCTCATGAAATCGGCGCCGAGTTCATTCCTGGCATAGGTCTGGCGCCAGGCAAGGCCCGGCGCCACCCGGCACAGGGCCGAAATCAAGGGAGCGGCAAACAGGTGATGTTGTCGCGCGATATGCGGCAGCCATTCGATCACCGGAAACGTGGATTCGGTGTCCGACGCCTGCGCGGCTACCGGGGATTCCGGCGTGGTCAGCGCCGGGGTAGGCCATGCAGCGAGAAAGGGGCCGAGTCGCGGCGCGGACAGCGAGAGAATCAAGTCGTGCGCGAACGCAGCCAGCCCATGCGGAGTGTGATATGTGTCCAATACGGCTGCTCCTGATCGAATGGGGATTCAATTATACTCCCGGTTCAACCGCTTATCGGCCAAAGCCTGTCAGGCGGCGGCGGGGAGAGTTCGTGCAAACCAAATACTCGTTGACGGAAGGGCCCATTCCCCGCTCGCTGCTGGCGTTCGCGCTGCCGATTCTGTTCGGCAACGTGCTGCAATCCGTCAACGGCTCGGTCAACGCCGTCTGGGTCGGGAAGTATCTGGGAGAGGCCGCTTTCGCCGCCGTCGGCAATTCCAACGTGGTGATGTTCCTGCTGTTTGGAGTTCTGTTCGGCTTTTCGATGGCATCGACGGTGATGGTGGGGCAGTGCATCGGCGCCAAGAATTTCGCGGAAGCCAAGCGGGTGGTCGGAACGAGCGCCGTGTTCTTCCTCGGTTTGTCGCTTGCCATGTGCCTTCTGGGCTTTGCGTTGTCGCAATCCACACTGGCATGGCTGAAGACCCCGCCGGACGCGCTGCCGCTGGCGATCGCGTACATGCGCATCATTTTTCTGGCATTACCGTTCATGGGCGGCTTGTTTTTCCTGATGGCGGTGCTGCGCGGCGTTGGAGATTCGCGTACGCCATTCATCTATCTATGCCTGTCCGTGGTCTTGGACATCGCGCTGAATCCGCTCTTGATTTTCGGCTGGGGCCCCGTTCCGAGGCTGGGCATCGCCGGTTCGGCCACGGCGACCCTGATCGCGCAGGCGGTGAGCTTCCTTGCGCTGGTCGTGCATCTATATCGGCAGCATCATTTCCTGTGCATTCGCCGTCATGAGCTCTATTTGTTCAGTGTGGACTGGTCGTTGGTGCGGTTGCTGGTGACCAAGGGAATTCCCATGGGCTTGCAGCTGTTCGTGGTCTCCTCGAGCATGATTGCGCTGACCTCCTTGGTCAATCGCTTCGGGTCGCAGGAGACCGCCGGGTTCAACGCCGCCATGCAATTGTGGAACTATGTGCAGATGCCTGCTCTGGCGATCGCCGGGGCCGTGTCGTCAATGGTGGCGCAGAATGTCGGCGCCCGGAAATGGGACCGGGTGAGCCGCGTGGCCGTCACGGGCGTGGCCTTCAATTTTTTGAGCGGGGGAGCATTGATCGCGATCATCTACGTGTTGAATCGCCATGCGCTCGGGTTGTTTCTCCCGGTTGACGGCGCCGCCATCGAGATCGCCACGCATCTGAACAAGGTCGTGCTTTGGTCGTTCGTCTTGTTCGGCATGTCGATGGTGTTGTTCGGCGTGGTCCGTGCGACCGGCGCCGTCATGCCGCCATTGTTCATCCTGGTCCTGTCGCTGTGGTGTGTGCGCCTACCGTTCGCCTATTCCTTGATCGGGAGCTGGCAGGCGGAGGCGATCTGGTGGAGCTTCCCGGTGGCGTCGGTCACCTCGTTGATCATGGCGATCGCCTATTATCGCTTCGGCGGCTGGCGCAAGTTGCGCCTGGGGGTGGCCGAGGCGGTGGCCGCACCCGCCCCCAGTGTGTGACGCCGATGAAACAGATGACCTCTTGTGATCGGCCTCTGGTCGTGCGCTGCGGCGCGTTCGGCGACATGGTTCTGGTCACGGCGTTGGTCCTCGACCTGCACCAGCGCTTCGGCAAAGACGTCGATGTCCTAACCTCGGGACCTTGGAGCGAGCCGCTGCTGAGGGGGCAGCCGGGGGTGGGCGACATCATCAGTGTTCGCAGTCGCAAGACGCCGTATTGGCTGAGCCTCGATCAACAGCGAGCAGTGCGCCGACTGCGTGCGCGGGGCGCCGGTCCGACCTGGTCTTGCGAAGGCAATGACGCCGCGCGCCCGATGCTGATTCGGGCAGGCATCACCGATCGATTCATCGTCGACGTCAAGCAGCATCCGCTGTTGCCCGGAGAGCATGCGACGGAGCAGTGGCGGCGCCTGGCAAGGATCCTGCCCGAGGTGCTGCAGAGGGCCGGCGGCCCCGGCGCGCACGCCGGGGCCATTGCCGGGCCCGACGACCCGGCGTCGGGCCCAGGCGGATGCCATCTCAGCGTCAGCAATCTTCAACGGGCCGACCTCGATGCTTGGCTGTATTCGCGGCAGATTCCGGCCGCCCCGCTGATCGCCATTCAAATGGGAAACAAGCGGACCATGCGACGCGGCTTGCGGCGGTTGGCGGCGAACAGCAAGTACTGGCCCAACGATCGCTGGGCGGTGGTGTTGCGGCATCTGAGGCGGCGTCATCCGTCGCACGCCATCGTTCTATTGGGAACCGGCCCCGAGCACGCCTTGAACCAGGAGTTGGTGTCCGCCGCCGGTGTCGACGGGCTTTACAATGTTGCGGATGATCTGCCGATTCCGCGACTGGTCGCACTGCTGGCACGTGCGGAGGGGCTCATCACCGTCGACTCGGGGCCCGCGCATGCCGCCGCCGCGGTGGACTGTCCGCTGGTGGTGCTGTTCGGCAAGGCGTCGACGTCGCTGTACCGCCCCTGGGGCCGGGGCGGCGCCGACGTCAAGGTGCTGACGGGGCAGGTCGCCGGAGAGCCCAGCATGCTCGGCATCGAAACGCGGGCCGTGACGAGCGCGTGGGATGAGTTGAGTCTGAGGAATGGGACCGCGGCGGGATCTTTTCACACCGCGGGTACGGCCGGCCAGACGCCCGGCTAAAGCAGCGCGCGCAGCATGTCCTGGGTAACCAAGGTCACGCCGTTCTTCGTGACGAAAAAGCGCTTTTGATCGTCGGCCGGATTGTGTCCGATCTGCATATCGTCCGGAATCACACAGTTCTCGTCGAGAATGCAGCGGCTTATGCTCACGCGACGCCCGACGGTCACACCGGGTAGCAGCACCGAACTTTCCACCTTGCTGCCTTCCTCGATGCGTACATCGCTCGACAGCAACGACTGCGAGACGTAGGCGCCCGAGATGATGCAGCCGCCGGCCACCATCGAATTGACGGCGGTGCCGCGGCGGCCTTCGCCATCGAGCACGAACTTGGCCGGGGGTTGCTGCGCCTGATAGGTCCAGATGGGCCATTGATGGTCGTAAATGTTCAGTTCGGGATTGAGCGACACCAGCTCCATGTTGGCTTCGTACAGCGCATCCACGTTGCCGACATCGCGCCAGTAATTCTGGGCACGTGTTTCGACGTCCTCGAAGGGATAGGCGAACACCCGCAGGCTGTCGATGGCGGGAGGAATGATGTTCTTCCCGAAATCGTGACTACTCTTCTCGTTGACGGCATCGTCGGTCAGAAGTTGCTCGAGCCGGTCGATGGCGATCACGTAGATGCCCATGGACGCGCGCGCCAGATCGTCATGTCCGATGATGGGATCCGGGTCCTGGGGCTTCTCGGCAAACTTGATCACGCGATTGGTGTCATCGGTGGTCAGGATGCCGAATTCATTCGCTCGCTCGATGGGCACATCCACCACGCCGACGGTGATGTCGGCCTCGCATTGCTCGTGGTAGGCGATCATCGGGCCGTAATCCATCTTGTAGATGTGATCTCCGGCCAGGATCAAGACGTGCGTTGGATGGTGGGAGCGGATGAACTCGAGATTCTGGAACACCGAATCGGCGGTGCCGCGATACCAGAAATTACCGATCTGCTGCTGGGCCGGAATCAGCTCGACGAATTCGCCGAGTTCGCCCCGCAGATAGCTCCAACCGCGCTGAATGTGCTGGATGAGCGACTGCGCCTTGTATTGAGTCAGCACCGCGATCTGCCGTATTCCGGAGTTGACGCAATTCGACAGGACGAAATCGATGATGCGAAATTTCCCTCCGAATGGCGTCGCGGGTTTGCAGCGATGTTCGGTGAGCGCTTTGAGGCGCTCCCCGCGACCTCCTGCCATGACCACCGCCAGTGTGCCGCTAGTCAGGCGGCTGACATAGCGTCCGGTGTTAGTACGAGCAGCGTGTCGCATACAATCCTAGTCTTGATCTTTGAGCAAATCTGAGCCAGTCCGGAAATGATCAGCAGCGTGCCACAGTCGGCAATCGGCCGCATCAGGTTTTTGCCGTACGAGTTGGGGTTTTCGAACCCGAGGGCAGCGGTCGCGCGTCGTTGCGGTGATCGGCGGGTGCATGGGTGCGGCGCGGCCTCCGCGGTGTAGAGATTACAATTCGGTCGATTCCAGCAGGGCATACCGCCGTCCGTTGGGCAATGCGTAGAGATGCACGATGCGCAGCCGCGCCGTCGTGATCCATGCCGGCGCCAGATCGCGGTCGACGGCGGGTGGCGGCATCCGGCGGCCGAGTCCCAGGCGCTCCGCCAGTTCGCGCAGTGTCCGGTTGTCGACGCGACCCGGCATCTGCGTCACGACCAGGCTCCGCGGCGTGTGATCCAGGCGCGTCCTCAGCACGTCCATCGTCGTCGCGGCGATGGGACCCGGTAGGAACTCCACCGATGTGCTTGCGTACATGTCGACGAATGCCCGGGTGGTTTCGTCTGGCGCGAATAGAATGATCGGTCGACCGCCGGCATCTCGTCGCATCGCCCGGCCGATGGCTGAAAGATCCTGCCAGGTATTCACCGCGCGATAGATTTGCGACGCCGGACCGATCAGCAGGGCACAGTAGGCAAACACGAGCGCGAAGAGCCCGCGCACCACGAGGCCCCTAATCGCGGCGCGCCAGGCCGCTCCGGCGAACGAGACGCTCATGAGGATTCCGACGCCGGCCACCATCACGTAAGCCGCGGGCCAGGGAAGGTTCGGCCATGAGTCCCATCCGACCAACAGCGCCGCGCCGCCCGCGACCAGATTCGCGAGCCCCAGCAGCAGGGATGTGCCCCGGATCGCGCGGCTGTTCCAGGCATCCGGTGTATTGACGGCATCCCTCGCCCACCACCCCAGCAGCAACGCGAGGCCGGGGAATGCCGGGGCCAGATAGATGTTGCGTGCGGTGGCGGCCAGGGATAGTACGGCCAAGGTCGGCACGAACGTGGCGATCGCGAACCGGACCAGGCGAAACTCCTTTTCCGGCATGCTACGTGCTTGAATTGCGCGCCGGACGGCGGCCATGACCAGCAATGTCCACGGCCAGAGGTAGGCGGGCAACTCGATCAGGTATTTGCCGGGTGAATTCTGGTGGGCCCCGGCGTATTGAAGTGCGTCCGGCGCATCGACCTTCGCGAAGCGCCCGACCAGGTTGTTCCAGAAAAACACCTTGAGGTGCGCCGGTCCGTCGCGCCCGGCGTAGACGAACCAAACCCACGTGAGTATCAGCAGCGCCTGCAGCGCCACGCCGGCGTACAGCTCCCAACGCAGCAGTTCGCGCCAGCGTCTTTCCCACACGACCAACGCGGCGATGGTGAGGACCGGTACCATCCAGGCTGCCGCGCTCTTGCTCAAAAATCCCACGGCCATCGCGGCGTGCATGCAGGAATAACCGCGCAAACGCTCGCCGGTATGATTCGCATAGAAACCGATGTAAAGGCCCAGCAGCGCGACCGTGACGGCGGCGAGCAACGGGGCATCGGTGGCGAGCCAGATGGCGACCTGGTAGGACAGCAGAAATGTGCTGATGGCGGCGGCGGCCAAGATTCCCGCGAGAGAACCCGCGCCGCGCCGGCCGATCGACGCGACCGCGAGGGCGGTGATCAGGGCGTAGAGCAGATTCGGCAACCGCGCCGCCCAGCCGTCGGCGCCGAAGACACCGATTGCGGCGCCGGCGATCCAATAGGTCAGCGGCGGCTTTTCGCAAAATGCCTCGCCCGCGAGCAGCGGCACCGCCTTGTCGGTCTGCGAACTCATTCGCCAGGAGATGTCCGCCTCGCGAGGCTCGTCGGGAGTCCAGTACCCGCGACCGAGCACGCCGACGCACATGCTGAAAGCGAGCGCCAGCCACAGCCAGCGAGTCGATGATCGGGACGCATCGAGCAACGGGTGGCGCCGTCCGGCGCGGCTGAGGGTATTCGGCATTGGCCGACTATACTTCAGGGCCGCGGCTGCCGTGGCCGTCCAATAGGTCCCCTAGGCGACCTCCCGTGCACGCGGGGCACGGAGAACGC
This sequence comes from Gammaproteobacteria bacterium, assembly GCA_003164785.1. Classification (GTDB taxonomy): domain Bacteria; phylum Pseudomonadota; class Gammaproteobacteria; order Steroidobacterales; family Steroidobacteraceae; genus Bog-1198. The sequence goes on from PLUE01000016.1 coordinate 62,478, forward strand.
GCTGCATGCGCGGCGTCCGCGCGGTACCCGGCACGGGATCGGCCTTGAGCTTGTCGATGAGATCGTCCAGCGCTCGATGGAAGGTTTCCGAGAACTCCCGGCCCATCAACCGTTCGATGTGCACGTAGACCTCCTCGATGCGGGGCGCCATGCGCGCGGCGAGCGCACGGCTCCGCGGCGTCAAGGAAACGTGGACCCGGCGCTGATCGTCCGGCAGGCGCTTGCGTCGTACCAGGCCCATCTGCTGCATGCGCGATAGAACGCCGGCGAGGCTGGGACTCGACAGCCGGCAGAGCTCGCCGATCTGATGCGGTTCGAGGGGGCCGGTATCGAGCAGCAGGCGGATGATGCGCCATTGCTGTTCGGTGATGCCGCAGGCGTTCAGCACCGGACGAAAGTGGGCGATCACCCGTTCGCGTGCCTGCAACATCATGAGCGGCAGATTGCGCCGCGTCAGCGGAGCCGGTCCGGCAGGCTTCTGGCTCATTCTTGACACTCCGCGCGATAAGTGGAACGATTACTAACATATTAGTAATTTTGCTCAGGGAGTGGAAGACCTTGCTGGCTGCGATACATGCGATCCCGGTTGACGTCGCGCCGTTTCGGCTGAGCGGAGTCGTCTACGGCACGTTGCTGAACCACCGCACGGCGGTGGATGAGGTCGCGGCCGGCGCGGCGCTGCCGCCGTACAATGCGCCGCCGCGCGCTCCGGTGCTGTACGTCAAACCGCACAATACCCTGGCCGCGCCGGGGAGTTGGGTCGAGATTCCGGCGGGCATGAATGAACTGGAGGCGGGAGCGTGCCTCGGTCTGATGATCGGGCGAACCGCATGCCGGCTCACGCTCGACGATGCGCTGGACCATGTGGCCGGATTTCTCATCGTCAACGACGTCAGCGTTCCGCACGATGTATTCTACCGGCCATCGATCCGCCTCAAGGCGCGCGACGGGTTCTGTCCGATGGGGCCGGCAGTGATCGCCCGCGCCGCTGTCGCTGATCCGGATTCCCTGACGATTCGCACGTACGTCGATCGGGTGCTGGTGCAGGAGGCGAGCACCGCCGATCTGGTGCGCTCCGTGGCGCGACTGTTGAGCGACGTGACGGATTTTATGACGCTGCGCCCCGGCGACGTGCTGGCCGTGGGCGTCGCGCGGCCGGCCCCCCGGGTGCGGGCGGGCCAGACAGTCGATATCGAGATCGACGGACTCGGAACCTTGTCGAATCCGTTTGCCGGGGCCGCCGCATGAAAACCGCCCGCGTCGCCTTCTCCGGCGCCATTCACACCGCCTCGCCCAGCAAAGGAGGCGGGCTGTGCCTCGAGGATGGGCGCATCGTCGCGGACGAGGATGTGGTCTGGTTGCCGCCATTCGACGTGGGTACGATCATCGCGTTGGGCCTGAACTATGCGAGCCATGCCAAGGAGCTCGCCTTCAATGCTCAAGAGGAGCCGTTGGCGTTCCTCAAGGGACCCGGCACGTTGCTCGGGCATCGCGGCGCGACCCGGCGTCCGGCGGACGTGAAGTTCATGCATTACGAATGCGAGCTCGCGGTGGTCATCGGACGCCCGGGAAAAAACGTCGCGCGGGCGGATGCGATGCGGCATGTGGCCGGCTATTGCATCGCCAATGACTACGCCATCCGCGATTACCTCGAGAATTGGTATCGTCCGAATCTTCGCGTCAAGAACCGCGATGGCGCCACCGTCCTGGGGCCCTGGTTCGTGGACGCGGCGGATGTGGCCGATCCGGCGGAACTGGAGTTGCGCACGTTCGTCAACGGCAAATTGTCCCAGCAGGGCAATACGCGGGATCTCATTTTCGATATTCCCTACTTGATCGAATACCTGAGTTCGTTCATGACGCTCGCGCCGGGAGACGTGATTCTCACCGGCACGCCCGAGGGTGTGGTCAACGTCATGCCCGGCGACGAAGTCGTCTGCGAGATCGACGGGCTCGGACGACTCGTCAATTCGATCGCGGCGGACGACGCCTTCGGTCGCCCGTGAAAATGTCGAGGAAGCACATGAAAATCCAACATTTGATCGGCGGCGCTGCAGTGGGCAGCGCCGACTATTTCGAGACCATCAACCCGGCTACGCAGGAGGTCCTGGCGGAGGTTGCGCGGGGCGGCGCCAAGGAAGTGGACGCGGCCGTGGCGGCCGCCAAAGCGGCTTTTCCGTCGTGGGCTGCCAAGCCGGCGACCGAACGTGCCGCATTGATGCGCAAGCTCGGCGATCTCATCGCGAAGCACGTTCCGGACATCGCGCAGACCGAAACCCGCGACACCGGGCAGCCGATCGCGCAGACCGCCAAGCAGCTTGTGCCGCGCTCGGCGGACAACTTTTACTACTTTGCCGAAATGTGCGTGCGTGTGGATGGACATACCTACCCGACGCCCACGCATTTGAACTACACCTTGTACCATCCCGTCGGGGTCTGCGCCCTGGTCTCGCCATGGAACGTGCCATTCATGACATCGACATGGAAGGTGGCGCCGGCCCTCGCTTTCGGCAACACGGCCGTCGTCAAGATGAGCGAACTGTCGCCGCTGTCGGTCTCGCGGTTGGGCGATTTGGCGCTCGAGGCGGGCATTCCGGCCGGGGTCCTCAACATCGTTCATGGGTACGGCAATGAGGCCGGCGAGGCCCTCGTGCGGCATCCCGACGTCCGCGCGATTTCCTTCACGGGCTCGACGGCCACCGGCAACCGCATCGTCAAAGCCGCGGGGCTCAAGAAGTTCTCGATGGAACTCGGCGGCAAGAGTCCCTGCGTCATATTCGACGATGCGGATCTCCCCCGCGCCCTGGATGCGGCGCTGTTCATGATCTTCTCCAATAACGGTGAGAGATGCACCGCGGGCTCCCGCATTCTGGTGCAGCAATCGATCTATGCGGACTTCGTCGACAAGTTCACCGCCCGCGCGAAACGCATCAGCGTCGGGGACCCGCTCGATGACAAGATCGCCATTGGTCCCATGATCAGCCCGGAGCATCTGGCGAAGGTGCGGCGCTACATCGAACTCGGTCCAAAGGAAGGAGCCACCCTGCTGTGCGGCGGCCTCGATGCACCGCAACTCGCCGGGAACCTTCAAAAAGGCAATTTCGTCAAAGCCACGGTGTTCGCGGATGTCGACAACCGCATGCTCATCGCGCAGGACGAGATCTTCGGCCCGGTGGCCTGCCTGATTCCGTTCAAGGACGAGGCGCAGGCGATCGCATTGGCGAACGACATCTCTTACGGCCTGAGCAGCTACGTGTGGACCGAGAACCTGGGGCGCGCCCACCGGGTGGCTGCCGCGATCGAGGCGGGCATGTGCTTCGTCAACTCGCAGAACGTGCGCGACCTGCGCCAGCCGTTCGGCGGAACGAAGGCGTCGGGCACCGGACGCGAAGGCGGCACATGGAGCTACGAGGTGTTCCTCGAACCGAAGAACGTGTGCGTGAGTCTCGGTTCGCACCATATTCCGCACTGGGGGGGTTGATGCCATGAGCCTGTACCACATGCAGAAGTTCCTGTTCGACGTCAACCGCGACCCGGCCTTGCAGCGTCAATTCATGGCCGGGCGAGCCGCGGTGCTGGAGCGCTATGAACTCGATGCGGAGGAGCGCGCCGCGATCACGGCCGGCGACATCGGCCTGATCTATGTGTTGGGCGCGAACGGACAGTTGCTGATGCATTTTGCCGCACTCCTCGGAATGGAGTGGGCCGGGTATATCCAATCGATGCGCGATGGGGTCGCCAAGCATGGGCCCGTGCGCGCCGGCATCTACGCGATGACGACCCGTCTCGACGAGCGGGTGGCGGACGTATGAGTCTCGTCTTCGCCGGAATCGCGAGTCACGCGCCCGGGATCACGGGACGCGCACACATGGCGGATGCGGGCATTGCGCAGGCGTTCCACGATGCGTATCGGGACATGGGTGCGCGTCTCGCGGCGTCCCGCCCGGACGTGTTGATCGTGGTCGCGGCCGAACATTTCGCGAATTTCTTCATGAACAACATGCCGGCGTTCGCGGTGGGCATGGCCGATACCTACGAGGGACCGATCGAGGATCCGACCTGGCTGGGCATCGCGCGCACCAGGGTGCCGGGAAACGCCGCGCTGTCGAAGCGGCTCATCTGCGAAATGATGCAGAGCGTCGACGTGGCCTACGCGGAGGAGTGGAAGTTCGACCACGGCATCATGGTGCCGCTGCATTTTCTGACGCCGAAGTACGACGTCCCTGTCGTCCCGATGAACATCAACTGCCAGGGGCCGCCGCTGACGCCGCTGCATCGCGCTTGGGCCTTTGGCGAGGCGATCCGGCGGGCGGCGGACGCCGTTCCGCAGCGTGTTGCCCTGGTGGGAACCGGCGGCATCTCGCACTGGCCTGCGACGCCGGATTCCGGGAAGGTGAACGAGCCCTGGGATCGGGAATTTCTCGAGCGCTGGAAGGCGAATGATCGACGGGCCATGTTGGCCTACACCGACGAGGAGACCTATCGTGATGCGGGACAGGGCGGCTTCGAGATTCGCACCTTCATCGCGGTGGCCGCGGCGGCGCGGGGCCGGGGGGCGGTGCAGCATTACCGCCCGATCCCGATTTTCTCCGTGGGGTGCACCGTGGCCAGCATGGATGTCGCGGCGTAAGCCATGTCACGGTCGTCACGCAGATCGCGGTCCCAACTCATGTCGGGGTCGTCACGCATGTCAAGGTCGTAACTCATGTCGCATATGACTTTGGAATACAGCGGAAATCTTCGCAATGCGGGAGGCTTCACCGAATTGTGCGGCGAGCTGGCCCGTTTCATGAGTTCGCTCAGGGTGAACGACCTGCCGGTGTTTCCGCCGGGCGGAGTGCGCGTGCGCGCGATTCCGTGCGATGAGTTCTCCATCGCGGATGGCAGCCTGCCGGATGCCGGATTCGTGCATGCCGTTCTGAAAATCGGCGCGGGGCGCAGCGATGCCGCCAAACAGGCCACCTGCAACGGCTTGTTCGACATCATGAAGGCGCATTTTGCCCGGATGTCCTCGACGTGCGGGCTCGCCTTGTCGCTCGAACTGAACGAGTTCAGCGAGGCGGGGACGCTCAAGCACAACAATCTGCACGCTCATTTCAAGAAGTCGTGAACGGAACCCATGTTACCCAAAGACACCATCGATACGTTGGCCGGGCGCCTGTACGACGCCCGCAAGACGCGGACGCAACTTCGACACTTCTCCAAGGAGTACCCCGGAATGACCATGCAGGATGGGTATGCCATCCAGCGGGCCTGGGTCGCGTTGGAGGTGGCCGACGGCCATCGCGTGCTGGGACGTAAGATCGGGCTGACCTCGCGCGCGATGCAACTCGCTTCGCAGATCACCGAGCCGGACTATGCGCCGCTGATGGACGACATGTTCTTCGAGACCGGCAGCGACATTCCATTCGACCGCTTCATTGCGCCGCGCGTCGAGGTCGAACTAGCCTTCGTGCTTGGCAAGCCGCTCCGAGGTCCCGACGTGACCTTGTTCCAGGTGCTGCAGGCGACCGAGTACGTCACCCCGGCCCTGGAGATCATCGACGCCAGAATCGAGCAGTTCGATCGCGATACGAAGGCGCCGCGCAAGGTTTTCGACACCATCGCGGATTTCGCCGCCTGCGCCGGCATCGTCATCGGCGGCCGGCCCGTCAGGCCCGATGCCGTCGACCTGCGCTGGGTGGGAGCGCTGCTTTACAAGAACGCGGTCATCGAGGAGAGCGGACTCGCGGCCGCGGTCCTCAATCACCCGGCCACCGGCGTGGCATGGCTGGCGAACAAAATTGCGCCGCATGGCGAGCAGCTCAATGCCGGCGACATCGTTTTGGGCGGGTCATTCACCCGCCCCACCCAAGCCGTCCGCGGCGACGTGTTGCAGGCGGACTATGGTCCGCTCGGCAACATCACCCTGCGCTTCGTTTGACCATGCACGTTCGTCGATGTACGCCCGCGGGACACCCGTTGATCCTGGAGAGCCATTGATGCAAATGCCCATCAACACATTCAAGCGTGCGCTGAAGAACGGCACGCCGCAGATAGGCCTTTGGGTGGGCCTGGCGGACTCCTACGCGGCCGAACTGCTGGCCAGCACCGGATTCGACTGGCTCTTGATCGACGGCGAGCACGCGCCGAACGATCCACGCAGCGTGTTGCGTCAACTGCAGGCGGTCGCAGCGTACCCCGTGCATCCGATCGTGCGGCCGGTTCATGGAAGCGTGGAGTTGGTCAAGCAGTACCTGGATCTGGGTGCTCAGACCCTCTTGATACCGATGGTGGAGACCGCCGAGCAGGCGGCGCTGATGGTGGCGGCCACCCGCTATCCGACGCGCGGCATTCGCGGCGTCGGCAGTGCCTTGGCCCGCGCATCGCGATGGAACCAGGTCGATGACTATGTGCATCGCAGCGACGAGGAAATGTGCGTGCTGGTGCAGGTCGAATCGGTGACCGCGCTCGCGAATCTCGAGGCGATCGCCGCCGTCGAGGGCGTGGATGGTGTGTTTTTCGGTCCCGCGGATTTGTCGGCCTCCATGGGATTGATCGGCAAGCGCATGGATCCTGCGGTTCAGTCGGCGATTGCCTCGGGATTCGCGAGCGTTCGCAAGGCGGGCAAGGCGGCCGGCTGCCTGACCAGCGACAACGGCGCCGCACGTCAATATCTCGCGCAGGGCGCGACCTTCGTCGCCGTTGGCGTGGATACGTCCCTGCTCGCGAAAGCGGCGGCCGATCTGGTCACGGCATTCAAGGGGCCTAGGTCGGGGGCATCGGTGAAGACCGATTCGGTCTACTGAGCCGGAAGATCCATGCCGGGCAGCCCCTTGCGGATTTCCGCGGAGAAATCCGGGCTGCGACCGGCCTGCTTGGCGCGGTCGGTAATGCGCCCGCGCGCCCGCAGTTCCTCCATGGAAAGATTCTGATTCAGGCCATGCACGCTGTAGACGTATTCGGGTAGATAACCGGACAGCAGCAGCCGATAGTCCATCGGCAGGTAACCCACGATGCGTTTCATCATCTGGTACACGAGCGTGGTGCAGTTGACGGTCAGGGTGTTGTAGAACCGCGGCGTGTCGATGAGGCTGTTCGCTTCCCCGACGTAGCCGAGGAACAGAGAGCGCATCGCCGACACCGGGATGCGCAGTTGATACAGATAAGCGTCTTCGCCGCGGAAGTTGGTGCGGACGCGCACCACGTCGCGCTCGTCGGAGGCGATGATGCTGAGCTCGAATTCCTTGAAGAAACCGCCGATCTCGGAGAACGCCTGGAACGTCTGGCGGCGGATCTCGACCGAAAACACCACGTACGTGCCGTCGTCGAAGCCGAATGATATCAACATGTGCGCGATCGCCGGCATGCCCCAATACGACATGATCATGTCGACCGATCGCATACGGTCGAGATCGTAGGTGCGGGTTTCCCAGCGTGGGGTGTAATCGGTCTTGCTGCGCCAGTCGAAGTTGCGCACGTTGTACAAGGTCACCCGGCTGCCGTCCACGGTGCCGGTGGTCATGCGCGCCACGTCGTCCGCCCACTGCCCGTCATTCGACGGCGGTATGCTCACCCACCACACCATCAAAGGCGCGAAGGCCACGACGAATATCAGCAACCCGAGCGCGATCCGCACCTGCCAGATGGTCACCAGCATCACGATGCTGAAAGCGGTCCACCCGAGCACGCTGAAGAGCTTCGACGTCGTGCCGCCGGGTATCTGATACCACAGCGCGAAGCCGCCCCAGACGGCGGGCAAAACGACCAGCAGGGTGGCGAGACAGCCGGCACCGATCCGCAGGAAGGTGGCAGTGCTCGGGTTCATCGTCGTTTCATGCGATGCCGCGCTCCGCCAGAAATTCGCCCAGGATGCGCGCGGTGTGGCTCCTGCCCGGTTTGCCGACGATCACGGCGGGCATGCCCTGGGCAACGATGCGTCCGCCGCCTGAGCCGCCCTCCGGCCCCAGATCCACGATCCAGTCGGCTTCGGCCATGATGTCGAGATTGTGCTCGATCACGACCACGGTATTGCCGGCGTCCACCAACCGCTGCAGCACCTTCACGAGCTTCTCGACGTCGGCCATGTGCAGTCCGACGGTGGGTTCGTCCAACACGTACAAGGTGTGCTGACCTTCGCGGCGGGCAATGTCGACACCGAGCGCGTCGGTGCGGACCTTGGCGAGTTCGGCGACGAGCTTGATGCGCTGGCTTTCCCCGCCCGAGAGCGTGGGGCTGGGCTGGCCCAGGCTCAAGTATCCCAGCCCCACATCCGCGAGCAGCTTGAGCGGATGCTGCACGCTGCGCTGTGCGGCGAAGAATTCCACGGCGTCCTCGACGCTCATCGCGAGGACCTCGCCGATGCTCTTGCCCTTGAAGAGAATCGACAGCGTTTCGTGATTGAAACGCCTGCCGCCGCAGACATCGCACAGGACCTGCACGTCGGGCAGGAAGCTCATCTCGATGCGCTGCATCCCCTGACCCTCACAGGCTTCACATCTGCCGCCGGCCGTATTGAACGAGAATCGGCCGGCAGTGAAGCCCCGAATCCGGGCATCCGTGGTCTCGGCATAGATGCGGCGGATGGCATCCCAGAATCCGACGTAGGTGGCTGGACAGGAGCGGGGTGTCTTGCCGATCGGCGTCTGGTCGACCTCGAGCACGCGGCTGATGGTTTCCCACCCGGTGATCGATGCGCAGCCTTCCACCATGATCGTCGGCGTCCGGCCGCGCTGCTCCTTCGTGGGCCGGGTCAAGAGGCGCTTGAGGTTGCCGAGCAATACGTTGCGGGCCAGCGACGATTTGCCGGATCCCGACACGCCAGTGATCACGCTGAGCCGGCTCAATGGGATGCGCGCATCGACTTCCCGCAGATTGTGCAGCGTGGCGCCGCTGATCGCGATCGACGGGGCACTCGTCACGACCGGCCTGCGCCGGGAGCGGGCATGTTGGTAGGGGTGCGCCAACGAACGCCCGGTCGCGGAATTGGCCAGGCGGGCCAGCTCCGTTGCCGTGCCTTCGGCCACGACCCGGCCGCCATGGGTGCCGGCGCCGGGACCGATGTCGATCACATGGTCGGCGCGGCGGATGGTGTCCTCGTCGTGTTCGACGACGACCAGCGTGTTGCCCTTGGCGCGCAGCCGGTCCAGGGTGTCGAGGAGCGTCCGGTTGTCGCGCGGATGCAGGCCGATGGTCGGCTCATCGAGCACGTAGCAGACTCCCTGAAGATTCGAGCCCAGTTGCGCGGCCAAACGAATGCGTTGTGCCTCGCCGCCCGACAGGGTCGGCGCCGCACGGTTCAACTGCAGATAACCCAGGCCCACATCGCAGAGGAAGGTGGTGCGGCTGGCGAGTTCCGCGAGCAGATCCCGGGCGATGTCGCGCTCGCGCCCGGCCAGCTTGACTTTGGACAGGCGGGCCGCGAAATCCTGCACCGGCAAATCGGTGAGCGCTGCAATCGACAGGTCGCGAAACAGCACGTGGCGCGCGATGGGGTTGAGCCGCTGGCCGTCGCACTCGAGGCAGGGGATCTGTGCACCCTGGGTCTCGCGCCACTTCGACTCTTCGCCGCTTTGCTCGGCGTCGAACTCCGCCATTTGCAGGCCGGTGCCGTAGCAGCTCTTGCACCAGCCATGACGGGAGTTGAACGAAAACAAGCGCGGGTCGAGCTCGGGAAAGCCGGTGCCGCAGTTCGGGCAGGCGCGCTTGGTGGAAAAGACCGCGGCTTCCGCGGCCCCGCGCCCACCTGCTTCGCGAGTCTTGACGGGGCTGCCATCCGCTGCGGCGACGTGCAGCACCCCGCGTCCATGTTCGAGCGCCACGCCCAACGCCGAGCGCAACCCGGCCTCGTGGGCGGCGTTCACCGTGAGCGTTGCGACCGGCAACTCGATGCTGTGCTCGACGAACCGGTCGAGCTTGGGCCATTTCGTCGTCGGGATGAGCTTTCCATCGACGCGTAGCGCGTCGTAGCCCTTGCCGCGCGCCCACTTGGCCAGAGCCGTGTAGAGGCCCTTGCGCGCCACGATGAGCGGCGCGAGAACGGTGACCTTGCGTCCGCGATAGTCCTTGAGGATGCGCGCGGCGATGGCGTCGGCGGATTGCGGCTCGATGGCGGTGTGGCACCCGGGGCAGTACTGCACGCCCAATTTGACGTACAGCAGGCGTAGAAAATGGTAGATCTCGGTGAGTGTCGCGACCGTGCTCTTGTGGCCACCGCGGCTGGTGCGTTGTTCGATCGCCACGGTGGGCGGTATGCCGAATATGGCGTCCACGTCCGGACGCGATGCCGGCTGAACGAACTGCCGCGCGTAGGCGTTGAGCGACTCGAGGTAGCGTCGCTGGCCTTCGGCGAACAGGATGTCGAACGCCAGGCTGCTCTTGCCGCTGCCCGAGACCCCGGTGATGACGGTGAACTGATTGCGGCCGAGGTTCACATCGATGTTCTTCAGATTGTGCTCGCGCGCACCGCGAATCTGGATGGCCGTGGGAGCCGCGGCGCGATAGTCGCCCGCGGCATCGTGGACTGCATTGCCGAAGGCGCCGGGATCGCGCGCTTCCTGGAGTGCCCGTCCGGTATGCGATGCGGGGACCCGCACCACGTCCTCGGGTGTGCCGACGCACACGATTGCGCCGCCGCCGTCACCACCCTCGGGGCCCAGATCGATGATCCAGTCCGCGGCACGCACCACGTCGAGGTTGTGTTCGATCACCAACAGCGAATGACCCGCGTCGATGAGGCGCCTGAACGCGCGCAGCAGTTTGGCGACGTCGTCGAAGTGCAGGCCGGTGGTGGGCTCGTCGAACAGGAACAGCGACCCACGCTGATCCGCGACGGGCTTCCGGGCGTTCTTCTTCCGGGCGGCGTGTTCGCGAACGGCGTTGTCGGCCAGATGCCCCGCCAGTTTGAGCCGTTGGGCTTCGCCGCCGGACAGGGTGGGGACCGGCTGTCCGAGGCGCAGGTAGTCGAGACCCACGTCCTTCAGGGGCTCCAGGCGCAGGCACACCTCGGCGTCGGCGGCGAAAAATGCGAGCGCTGCGGAGACCGTGAGATCCAGGACGTCGGCAATGCTCTTCGGCGGGAAGCCGTCGCTGACGATGAGCACCTCCAGGATCTCCGCCCGGTAACGGCGGCCGTCGCAGTCGGGACATCGCAGGTACACGTCCGACAGGAACTGCATCTCGACGTGCTCGAAGCCGTTGCCGCCGCAGGCGGGGCAGCGACCGTTGCCCGAGTTGAAACTGAAGGTGCCGGCGGTGTATTTGCGCTCCTTCGCCTGTGGCAGTTTGGCGAACAAATTCCGGATCGCGTCGAAGGCGCCGACATAGCTCGCGGGATTGGAGCGCGTCGTCCGTCCGATGCGGCTCTGATCGACCATCACGACATCGCCGATCAGTTCGATGCCCGCGAGGGAGCGATAGGCACCGGGATTCTCGGTGGGCTTGCCCTTGGCGCGCATCAGGGCGGGATACAACACGTCGTGTACCAGCGTGGATTTGCCCGAGCCGCTGACGCCCGTCACGCAGACCAAGCGTTGCAAGGGGATGTCGACGTCGATGTTCTTCAGGTTGTGCTCGACGGCGCCTTCGACCCTGAGGACCCCCGAGCTGGGATTGTCGCGCGTCAGGGGCGGCAGCTCGACGCGTTTGCGCCCGTATAGATAATCCGCGGTGAGCGAGCCCCGGGTGCGTGCGAGTTCTGCGACCGGGCCGTAAAAGACAATCTCGCCGCCATGCTCCCCGGGTCCGGGGCCGATGTCCAGCACGCGGTCGGCGGCGTGCATGACCTTGGGATCGTGCTCGACGACCACCAGCGTGTTACCGGCGTCGCGCAGGCGCTGCATGACGCCGACGATGCGGCCGACATCCCGCGGATGCAGGCCGATGGAAGGCTCGTCCAAGACGAACAGCGTGCTCACCAGCGAGGTGCCCAGCGCCGTGGTGAGGTTGATGCGTTGCACTTCGCCCCCCGACAGCGTGCGCGACTGGCGATCGAGGTTGAGATATCCGAGACCCACGTCGGTCAGGTACTTCATCCGTGCGCGGATCTCGCGGAGCAGCAGGTCGGCCGCATCATCGAGAGGCGCGGGCAGGGCGAGACTGGCGAAGAACCCGCGGCAATCATCGATGGGCAGCAGCATCAGCTCGCGGATGTTGAGGCCCGGGTGGCCGTCCCGCCCGCCAACCCGCCAGTTGAGTGCGTCGGGCTTGAGCCGGGCGCCCCGACACGCGGAGCATTCGGTGTACGAGCGATACCTCGAGAGCAGCACACGAATGTGCATCTTGTAGGCCTTCGTCTCGAGCCACGCGAAAAAGCGTTTGACCCCGTACCAGACGTTCTTGGTCCACTCGCCTTCACCCTCGAGCACCCAGGCGCGTTGCGCGTCCGACAGATCGCGCCACGGCGTCTCAATGGGGATTCCGCGCCTGCGCGCGAACTTCAACAAGTCGGATTGGCATTCCTTGTTGGATTCGGTTTGCCAGGGTTTGACGGCGCCGCCCTGCAGGGAGAGCGACGCATCGGGAATCACCAGGCCGTAGTCGACACCGATGCTGCGTCCGAATCCTCGGCAGACCTCGCAGGCGCCGATCGGCGAATTGAAACTGAAGGTGCTGGGGCTCGGATCCTTGTAGCCGATGTCGCAGTCGGGACAATGGAGCTCGGTGCTGAATCGCCAGGCGGCCGATGCGGGGCGGGCGTCGTCGGCGACCGGGTACACGTCCAAGCGCCCTTGTCCGACCTTGAGCGCGCCCTCGATGGCGTCTCCGGCGCGGCCAGGATCGACCGTCGACCAGCGAAAACGGTCCTGGATGACCTGCAGCGTGTCGCCGCGCTGTTCGTGGATGCGAGTGTAGCCTTGGCCGGCAAGCAGCTTCTCGATCTCGGCCTGCCCGAAGTTCTTGGGGACGGTGACCGGAAAGGTCAGCACCAGCCGAGGATCGCCGTTCTCGCGAGCGTGGCGTTCCAGCGCGGCGCGAATGGACTCGGGTGTGTCACGCGTCACGGGCTTGCCGCAGCCTCGGCAATGCAGCACCCCGGCTCGAGCGAAGAGCAGCTTCAAGTGATCATTGAGTTCGGTCATCGTGCCGACCGTCGACCGAGAGGTGCGCACGGGGTTGGTCTGATCGATGGCGATCGCCGGGGGAATGCCGTCGATGCGGTCCACGAGCGGCTTGTCCATGCGATCCAGGAACTGCCGGGCGTAGGGCGAGAACGTCTCGACGTAACGGCGCTGGCCTTCGGCGTACAGCGTGTCGAACACCAGCGTGGACTTGCCCGACCCGCTGACGCCGGTGACGATTATCAGTTCGTTCAGCGGCAGATCGAGGTCGAGATTCTTGAGATTGTTCTGACGGGCGCCGCGGATGCGGATCGCATCCAGGCGAGGGGGATCTAGGGGCGGCATGCCCCCATTTTACACAGGATTCCCACCAGTCACCGGCCGGCGAATTGCTCCATCATCAGCCCGGTGCCGCCCCGCGTGACGTGGGCGACGATGGCCGTGCGCCGATGAATTTTCGTGACCAATCCCAGGTTGATGGCGAATGCGAGCTGTACTTGCTGTCCCTTGCGTAGCCCCAGATTCTCGGTCTCGACGAACACACCGTTCGCGCTGAGGTTCTTGGCTCTGCAGATCCGGCTCTTCCGTCCCGACATGACGACGTAAACCGTCGTTCGTGCGCGGTGGCGGGTATGCAAGCGACGCTCCATCGTATTCCCTTCTAGTTGGTTATTGCGACTGGCTGATTACTGCGAAGCGCCATTATGCACACCGCTTTCCTGTTAGCGAAGCGTTCAGCAACAAGATTTCTGTTATGTCAAATTATTCCAAAAAAATCATTATATTACGTTCAAAGGAAGGTGATTTTCCGCCATGCGCGACTGGCACGCGGACAACCCTGCCCATCGTGCCCGGCGTCGACCGTTCGAACGGCCACGGCGGCAATCCGGGTGGAGTCTGGCTACAATGTGGCCAAGGGCGGCAACGGCCGCGACGCGATACCTGCGACACAAGACGCGATACCTGCGAGACATACCCGACGTGGCACTCAATGCACTTGCTTCATGACCCGGGCGCCCCGGCCGCGGCCCTCATCGATTTCGAATCATTCATGGCGGTCGACGTACGGATCGGCACCGTGGTGGCGGCGGAGGCCTTTCCGGAAGCGCGCAAGCCCGCCTTGAAGCTGCGCATCGACTTCGGCCCGGGTGTGGGCGTGAAGCAATCGAGCGCACAGATCACACGACACTATACGGTGGAATCGTTGGTGGGGCGGCAGGTCGCCGCCGTCGTCAATTTTCCGCCGCGACAGATCGGCAAGTTCATGTCGGAGGTGCTGACGTTGGGTTTTCCCGATGCGACGGGAGAAGTGGTCCTGTTCAGCCCCGACTCGTCGGTGCCGAATGGTGCGCGGCTGTTCTAGACCGCGGGGCCGGCCGCTAGACCGGCTCGGGCAGATCCTTGCGACGGATGGACAGCTGTTCGGGCGCGTCGATACCCATTTTCACCCGCCGTCCCGTGCCGCCCAGCAACGTGATCTGGATGGGACCATTGGCAAACAACTGCGCCATCGTCATGCTGCCGTCCACGCCTTCCGCCGGTTGGATCAGGATGGACTCGTCGGCGCGCCGGCTCAGTACCAACATGACTCAAGCTCGTGCCAGCGCTCGAAGCGCCTTGGCGAAGGTTTTTCCCTGCGGGCCGTACGTCACCGCGGGGCCGCCACGGATGATGTCGATCAGCTGCCTGATCTGGTTTTGACGAATATGGATGATATGGCCGTTCACATCATTCGCGGTGCGGCATCCGGCCATCAATTCCATCAGTGAGCGCCAGCGTTCGGCCACGGCCGAACCCAGTCCGGATGCGATGGCGCCTGCGTTGTTCGCATCGGCAGGACCCCAGAGCGAGCGTCGTTCGCCTTCCAGTTTTTCGATCAGCCCGAGCAGCCGGACCTTTTCGGCGGCCAATTCCTGCACCACCGCCGGCGCGTCGCCGGTCAACGCAGCACGCTCGGCGACCAGGGTGATCGACAAGCAGCGGGCGGCCTCGATCTCGCGATCGAGCAATTCTTCGAGACGGCGCGCGTCGGTGTTCATGGCTTACTTCAGACCGCTCTCGTAACCCAATATTTTGTCGGCAACCCGGCCGGCGTCGATCTGATAGGTCCCGGAAGCCAGCTGCTGCTTCACCGCCGCCACCTTTTGGGTGTTGACCACGGGCGTTTTGGCAATGGTTTCCTCGGCCTTCTGCAGCGTTCGAGCGGAACTGGTCAGCGTGACCTGATCCGCCGCCGGGGTGGTCGACGCCGTGCTCGACGCCCCATCACCCTGGGTTTTGTCGGCAACGACGCTGCTGCCCGAGCCTTTGACGGGCAGGACCGGTTCGGTTGTCGAATAGCCACTGATCTTGTTCGTCACCGCAAACCTCCTAGGGCGAGCACCCGCGCCGCCCTGCCTTGTTATCGTCGCGTCTTTCATGAACTTTAATCATGTAGTCCACTTCGCCCTGTAATTTCTGTTATCGACTGTGACGCGCTTCACTGAAGGGCTATTGAAAAATTATTTCGACTACCTGTTCGGATCGCGCGATCCCTTCCACGATCTTCCCGGACGACAAATTCTGCACCTTGACCCGCTGATTGACCAAGCCGTCGCTCATGGCGCGTCCGGCCATGCGCACCAGCATGCCGCCCGAATCGGCCACCAAGGTCACGGCCTGACCCCGTTGCACGGCCCTCGAGGCCACCAACTGTTGATTGGTGAGGATGGCGCCCCCTGAAATCGGCCGTGCCGCGGTCAGGCCGACGGCGACGGCGGGATCGTCGAAATAACCCTGGGGCAATTCGGAGATGTCGTGTTGCTCGACCTTCAAATCGGCGGCCGTCAGCACGCTGCCGGTCACGAGGGCGTGGACGGTGACGGCCACCGGCGTGGTGCCGACGATCCGCACCGGCACATAGAGATGCCAGGCCGTGGGCCCGGCGCAGCGCAATTCGATCGTCACCCGGTCTTTCATGTGATGGGCCGTTCCAATGATGGGTTTCAGGCTGTTGCAGCGCTGCAGTTCCAAATTGGATTGGATCGGCCCTACGATGAACCTCTCCCGGTCTGTCAATGGCGCCAATTCCTGCGCCGCGGCGGACTTCGCCAGGGTTTCGAGCTGCGCAATATCCTGCGATTCGCCGGCCGCAGCATTGCTGCCGCCCGCCGCCGCCAGCGCCGGGCCGCCCAGAGTCGCGAGGGCCAGCGCCGGGAGGGCCAGGGTCGCGAGCACGGCCGAGGACATTATCCATCGTCGGTATTTTGGCGGTCTTTTCATCTTGAGAGAGAAGCAAGCAAGCGGCGTGCCAGGCGGCCGATCCCCGCGGCGGAGGCGCGTTCTGTCTTATGCACAGCGGTGCTTGCCGGCCGGGCGGCTTTCACGCCGCAGGCGGCAAGCCCGTGGCAAGTCCTTGCCGCGCGCCCGGCCACCGGTGCGTTTCACCGGCGGGTTCAGCCGCCTGCGGCGTCCGGTGCGTCATTTTCGCGGTTGGCACAGGTCTTGCTTTAGTCTCCTTCGAGGAGATCAAGCACACATGTTTAACACTATTTTCGGTATTCACGAACAAGCGCTGCTGCTGCATGGCCAGCGAATGGGCGTGCTTGCCACCAACCTGGCGAATGCCGATACGCCGGCCTACAAGGCGCGCGACATCGACTTCAGCGCCGTGCTCTCACATACGGATGCGAGCCCGCTGCCCATGGAGCTGACCCAATCGTCCCACATTGCCTTGAGCAACGACGAAATGGGCTCCGCGGACCTCAAGTATCGCAATCCCTATCAGGCTTCGCTCGATGGCAACACGGTGGAAATGCCGGTCGAGCAGGCGGCCTTCTCCGAGAACAACGTTCGTTACCAGGCCAGCCTTCAGTTCATCAACAGCACAATTTCGGAGTTGACGCTCGCGATCAACGGCCAGTAGTCCTCATCAAAGGAGATTTTCATGTCCTTGTTCAATGTCTTCAACGTCTCGGGAAGCGCGCTCAACGCGGAAACCATTCGCTTGAACACGACGGCCAGCAACCTGGCCAATGCCGAAAGCGTCAACGGTGACTCGAGCAAGATCTACCGCGCTCGTCATCCGGTGTTCCAGACGATGATGGACACGTCCGACCCGTTCGCCGAGGAGCAGGGAGCTGCATCGGGCGTGCGGGTGATGGGGATCGTGGAAAGCACCGCGCCGCCATTGCAGCGCTACGCGCCGGAGAATCCGCTCGCGAACAAGGACGGCTATGTCTTCACGTCGAATGTCAATTCGATCGAAGAGATGACCAACATGATCTCGGCCAACCGCAGTTTCGCCACCAATATCGAAGCGATCAACACGGCGCGCGATCTCCTGCTCAAAACCATTTCGATGGGTCACTAGGCCTCACTTAGGACGTATTTATGATCCCCTCCATCAAATCGACGACCGGCACCACCGGCACCACGGGCACGGCGGCCACCACGGGCACCACTTCGAGCTCCAGCAGTTCAGGGGTGACCGGTGGCGCCACCCTGGGCGGAACGGACTTTCTGACGCTGATGTTGGCGCAGCTGAAGAACCAGGATCCCACCAGTCCCGTGGACAGCAACACGTTCCTGACGCAGCTCGCGCAGTTGAGCGAGGTGCAGGGAATCAACACGCTGAACACGTCGTTCAGCACGCTGTCGAGTGCCATGACCTCGGCGCAGACGATGCAGGCGTCGTCGCTGCTGGGCCATCAGGCCCTGGTGACCAGCACCACCGCCAATCTGACGTCGGGGGGCACCGTCACCGGCGCGGTCACCGTACCGCAGACCACCGCGTCCGTGACGCTGAGCGTCGCCAACAGCGCCGGCACCGTCATCAAAACGGTCAGTCTCGGCGCGCAATCGGCGGGGCTCGCGGATTTCACCTGGGACGGGACGGAGTCCGACGGGACGGCCGCGCCGACGGGAACATACACGTTGAGCGCCACATACGGCGGACAAACCGCGTCGAGCACGGCCGCGACCACGGCGGTCAACGGCACGGTCGAAAGCGTCAGCATGGGCGCCGGGACCGCGGGAATGACCTTGAACGTATCCGGTGTCGGCAGTGTGGCCATCAGCGCTTTGCAACAGATCTCGAACTAATTTTCCAGGAGTAATCGAATGTCATCTTTCAGTATCGCGTTATCCGGATTGACGGCGGCCAGTGCGGATCTCGACGTCACCGCCAACAACGTGGCGAACGCCGACACGGTGGGCTTCAAGTCCTCGCGCGCCGAATTCGCCGACGTCTTTGCATCGGGCGCCGTGAACCTCAACACGTCCGTCTCAGGCGAGGGTGTGCGCGAAGACGCCAACGCGCAGCAGTTCAGCCAGGGCAACATCACCACCACGTCGTCGAACCTCGACCTCGCCATCAGCGGCGACGGCTTCTTCACGATGAAGGACGCGAGCGGCACCGTGTACTCACGCAACGGCGAATTCTCCGAGGACAGCAGCGGCAACGTCGTCAATGCCACCGGCCAGGCGCTGCAGGTATATCCGCCGACCGCCACCGGCGGATTCAACACCGGGACGCTCACGGATCTGAATCTGCAGACCGCGCAGAGCGCGCCGCTGGCGACGACCACCGGCGCGGTCATTCTCAACCTGCCCGCCAATTCGACCGCGCCGACCGTGACGCCGTTCGATCCGACGAATTCGGCGTCCTACAACCAGTCCACGTCGACGACGGTCTACGATTCCCTCGGCACCGCCCACGCCGCCACGCTGTACTTTACGCAGAGCGCCGTCGCCAACACCTGGAACGTCAACATGACCGTCGACGGGACGGCGGTGACCGCGACGCCGGCAACACTGACGTATTCCGCGGCCGGCGCTCTCGTCACCCCGGCAAACGGCGCGGTGACGTTCAGCGGCTACACCCCGACGGATGGCGCGTCGGCCATGAGTTTCGGCCTGAACTTTGCCTCCAGCACCCAATACGGCGGCGATTTCGGTGTGACGTCGATAACGCAGAACGGCTATGCCACCGGCCAGTTGAGCACGGTGTCCATCGACACCACGGGCATCGTGTCGGCGGTCTACACCAATGGCCGGTCCACGCAGCTCGGTCAACTGGCCATGGCGAATTTCCCGGATCCCCAAGGCTTGAAGCAGCTGGGCAACACCAATTGGGCGGAGACGTTTTCGTCGGGCACCGTGGTGTCCGGCGCCGCGGGATCCGCGGGTTTCGGAACCATCCAGGCCGGCGCATTGGAGAGTTCGAACGTCGACCTGACGACCGAACTGGTGAACATGATCACCGCGCAGCGCGCCTTTCAAGCCAACGCACAGGTCGTGACGACGGCCAATCAGTTGTCCGAAACCGTCATCAACATCACGCATTGATCCCGTAGACCACACGAGAGCATGAATCATGGATCGAGGAATGTACGTTGCGATGACCGGTGCGAAGCAGATCATGCAGGCGCAGGCGGTCAACAATCACAACATCGCGAACTTGAGCACCATCGGTTTTCGCGCGGACAACGTGTCGTTCGACAGCGAGCCGATTTACGGGCCGGGATATGCGACGCGTGTCAACGCGGTGGCGGGCGACGCCGGCACCGACTTCTCGAGCGGCGTCATGGAGAGCACGGGGCGTGATCTCGACATCGCCGTCAACGGCAAGGGATTCATCGCGGTGCGCGGCAGCGACGGCAAGGAAGCCTATACGCGCGCCGGGGATCTGCGCATCACGCCGACGGGCGCGGTGACCACCGCCAGCGGTCAGGCGGTATTGAGCGAATCCGGGCCGCTGGTCATCCCTCCCTCCACCCAGGTAAGCATCGGCAACGACGGGACCATTTCCGTGGTGCCGCAGGGCTCCGCACCGTTCGCGGTCACGCAGGTGGATCGCATCAAGTTGGTCAATCCATCGACCCAGGACCTGCAGAAGGGCGACGACGGCATGTTGCGCCTCAAGTCCGGGGGCAAGGCGAAGACCGACGACACCGTCGTCATCTCCTCCGGCATGTTGGAGTCGAGCAATGTCAACGCCGCGCAATCGCTCATCAGCATGATCGAACTGCAACGCATGTACGAATTCCAGATCAAGAGTCTCAACTCGACCGATACCAACGAGCAGAGCGCGCAGCGTCTGATGACGACTTCGTAATTCCAAGGAAACACCATGAATCTCGCACTATATGCAGCAAAGACGGGCTTGGACGCGCAGAACACGCGCATGGCCGTCATCTCGAACAACCTGGCCAACGTGAACACCACCGGCTTCAAGGCCGGGCGCGCCGCCTTCCAGGACTTGATGTACCAAAACATCCGCCAGGTCGGCGCGCAGAGCACGCAGAACACCCAGTACACGACGGGGTTGACGCTCGGCACCGGGGTGCGCATCGTCGCCACGGAGAAGGATTACACCCAGGGCAGTGTCAACCAGACCGGCAATTCGTTGGACATCGCGGTGTCGGGACGCGGATTTCTGCAGATCACCATGCCGGATGGGACGATCGCCTACACGCGCGACGGTGCCTTCACGCTGGACAACCAGGGCAACGTGGTCACGTCCGCGGGCTATCCATTGCAGCCTGCCATCAACATCCCGACGGGGACGCAGTCCATCACCATCGGCAACGACGGCGTCGTGACGGTGACGTCCGCGACCAACGCGAAGGGGACGCAGGTGGGCCAGATCCAGCTCGCCGACTTCATCAACGAGGAGGGCATGCAGCCCGCCGGCAACAACCTGTTGGTCGAGTCCGCGGCCAGCGGCTCACCGCAGGTCGGCACGGCGGGAACCAACGGTCTCGGGCAGATCCAGCAGGGCACGCTCGAGACCTCGAACGTGAACTCGGTGACCGAACTGGTTTCGATGATCGAATGTCAACGATCCTACGAGATGAACTCCAAGGCGATCAGCACCACCGATCAGATGCTGCAGTACCTGACGACGAACCTGTCATGACACCGGTGCGCCTCACGCCGCTGCGGGTTGCGATCTTGGTGGCGCTCACGGGGGCCACGGCCGGCTGCGGGCTGTTGCCGGCGAAGAAGCGCGCGCCGGACCCGGTGGTCGCGCGCGAACTGCCGCCGCCGACGCCGCGCACGGAAGGGGCCATCTTTCAGTCTGGACAGACGATCGAATTGTTCGCCGACCTCAAGGCGCGCCGGGTGGGCGACGTGCTGACCATCCGGCTGACGGAATCGACCAACGCCAGCAAAAGCGCGGTAACGAAGACCGCGAAGACGACCTCCGTCGCCAACACGGGCCCGACCTTGTTCGGCAGAACACCGACGGTCGGCGGCGTGTCGCTGTTCAGCACGGCGCTGAACGGCGCCGACAGCTTCGACGGCGAAGGCTCCGCCACGCAGGGCAACACGTTCACGGGAAGCCTCACGGTGACGGTGGTCGAGGTGCAGCAGAACGGCAATCTGGTGGTGCAGGGTGACAAGACGCTGAAGCTCAACCAGGGCGACGAGTTCGTGCACTTGTCCGGCGTCGTCAGGCGTGCGGACATCGCCACCGACAATACCGTGACCTCCGACAGGGTCGCCGATGCGCACATCAGCTATTCTGGCAAGGGGGTCATCGATGCGTCCAACAAGATGGGCTGGTTGGCGCGCTTCTTCAACTCAGCTTGGTCACCGTACTAATCTCATGCGCCACCCTATCCCGCTGATGCTGATGTCGATGCTGGCTCTGATGCTGGCCGTCGCGCCCGCGCGCGCGGAACGGATCAAGGACATGGCGCAAATCCAGGGGGTGCGCACCAATCAGTTGGTGGGCTATGGGTTGGTGGTCGGTCTCGACAGCACCGGCGATCAAACCAGTCAGGCGCCGTTCACGGTGCAATCGCTCAACAACATGCTGGCCCAGTTGGGGGTCACGGTGCCGGCCAACGTGACACCGCAGCTCAAGAACGTGGCGGCGGTGGCCGTGCATGCCGTCATGCCGGCGTTCGTCAAACCGGGGCAGACCATCGACATCACCGTGAACTCGATCGCGAACGCGAAGAGCCTGCGCGGCGGCTCGCTGCTCGTGACGCCGCTGCGCGGGCTCGACGGACAGATCTACGCGATCGCGCAGGGCAACCTGATCGTCAGCGGCTTCGGTGTGGAAGGCACGGACGGCTCGAAACTCACGGTCAACGTACCCAGCTCGGGCCGGATCCCGAACGGCGCCACCGTCGAACGGGCGGTGAACTCCCAGATCGGGCAGGGCGACGCGATCGTGCTGAACTTGAACGATGCCGACTTCACCACGGCAACCCGGGTGGTGGCGAGCGTGAACAAGGGTGTGGGCGAGGGTACCGCGAGCATCATCGACGGCGGGTCCGTGCGTGTCAAGGCGCCCATGGACATCACGCAGCGCGTCGCCTTCCTCTCCACGGTCGAGAACCTTCAGGTCGAGCCGGCGAGCGCGGCCGCCAAGGTCATCATCAATTCCCGCACCGGCACGGTGGTGATCAGCAGTCATGTCGTCGTGACGCCGGCCGCCGTTTCGCATGGCTCGCTGTCGGTCAGCATCAAGGAGACCCAAACGGTCAGCCAGCCCGGCGCCCTTTCCAACGGAACGACCACGGTGGTCAAGAATTCTGTTATCAATGTGGACCAAGGTTCGAATCGCATGTTCCTGTTCAATCCCGGCGTGGAACTCGAACAGATCGTGCGTGCCGTGAACGAGGTTGGAGCCGCGCCCGGCGACCTCGTTGCCATTCTCGAGGCGCTCAAGGAGGCCGGTGCCCTGCAAGCCGAGCTCATCGTGATTTAAATGACGACATCGCTACCCCCGTTGAGTCAGGCCCCTGCGCTGAACCCGTTGCCCGCGGACAATTCCGCGGCCGGGAACACCTACACCGACATCAACGGCCTGGCCGAGCTCAAGCGGGATCCGACCTCGGAAAAGTCGATCAATGCGGTGGCGCAGCAAGTCGAGGCCATGTTCCTGCAGATGATGCTGAAGAGCATGCGCGACGCGAACATGGGCGATGAGATGGACGGCAACGAAATGAGCATGTACCAGGACATGTTCGACAAGCAGGTGGCTTTGACCATCAGCCAACATGCCGATCTCGGGATCGCGGCCCTGCTCAAGCGACAGACGTCCGGCAAGAGCGCGCCGGCCGGGTCGAAAAGCGCGATCGGGGCGGCCGCGGGCGCCACGGACGCCGGCGCGCCGGTCACGTCCGCCACCCAGGCCGACCTCACGCCGGCGGCGTTCGTCAGCCAGGTGATGCCCTCCATCGAACGGGCGGCTGCGGATCTGGGGGTCGATCCGCGTGCGCTGCTGGCTCAAGCGGCGCTCGAAACCGGGTGGGGACAGCGCATGCCGCGGACGGCGGACGGCGCCCCAAGCCACAACATGTTCGGCATCAAGGCGGGCGACGAGTGGTCGGGGGCGCGCGCCACCGCGGATACGGTGGAGTTCACCAACGGGGTCGCGACACCGCGCCGCAGCGCCTTCCGCGCCTACGGGTCGATCGACGAAAGTGTCAATGACTTCGCGAAGTTGCTCAAGAATTCGCCGCGTTACCGCGACGTCATCGCGGCCGGCGGCGATACCCAGGCCTACGTCGACAGCCTCGGTAAATCGGGCTACGCGACCGACCCGGAGTATGCGAATAAGTTAAATAGGATCCTCAGGGGCGCCGTTCTGGGGGCCGCGATGGTGTCGCGTCCCGTCAAACTGTAGATTGTCGAGCGGTTGCCGATATGTCGTGCATGCAATGAAGTCGGGGCAGGCTAGGCGCGGAGAAACGTAGTGTCAGATGTCTTTGGAATCAGTGTTTCTGCGTTGACCGCGTTCCAGAACGCCATCACGGTCACCAGCAACAATATTGCGAACGCCAGCACGCCGGGCTATGACGACGAATCGGCCATTTTGACCGAAGCGATTCCTCAGTCCAATGGATCCGCGACGGTCGGTAGCGGTGTCGTGGTATCCGGGGTCACGCGGGCTTACAGTCAGGCCGCCGCCGGTCAACTCAATACCTCGCAAAGCACCCTGGGTCAGCTGACGACTCTGCAGACCTATACGAACCAGATCGACAATGTCCTCGGAACCACCGGCGGCGGACTCAGCACCGCCCTGACCACGTATTACAGTGCCTGGTCCAACGTGGCCAACGATCCGACGTCCAGCGCCTCACGCCAGGCGTTGCTCAATGCTGCCCAAGGCGTCGCGTCCAGCCTGCAAAGCACCGCGACGCAGTTGAACGCCATGAGCACGGACGTCAACAACCACATCACGGCCGACGTCACGCAAATCAATTCGATCTCCTCCTCCATCGCCGTGTTGAACAAGCAGATCGTGGTGAGCACGGCCGAAAACGGCGGCCAGGCCCCCAACGATCTCCTGGACCAACGCGATCAACTCGTCTCCACCTTGTCCGGGGTGGTGGGCGTGTCGACCACGACGTCCAGTGACGGCGCCTTGAACGTGTTCGTGGGAAACGGGCAACCGCTGGTGCTGGATGGGTCGGCGTATCAATTGACCGCCATGCCGGATCAATACAATGCAGAGCAGTTCGACATCACCTCGTCTTCCTCGAGCGGCAGCAACATCGATAGTTCGCTGACGTCCGGCGATCTCGGGGGGCTTCTGGCGGCGCGAACCCAGGCGATCGCCCCCGCGCTGAACCAGTTGGGGCAGATCGCCACCGCCATCAGCCAGTCGGCCAACACGCAGCAGACCGCCGGCGTCGATCTCAGCGGCAACGTGGGCACGGCCATCTTCTCGGTGGCGGCGCCGACCGCGACACCCTCATCGAAGAACACCGGCACCGCGAGCGCGGCGGTCAGTGTCTCCAACATCGGCACGTTGACCGCGGACAGCTACGTTCTGACCTACAAAGCCGGCGCCTACTCGCTCACCAACTCCACCGACGGCACGAACGTGCCCGTGACCGGCACCGGCACCGTCGCCAATCCGTTGACGGCCAACGGCATCTCGATCGTGCTCACGGGCACGCCGGCCGCGAACGATTCCTTTCTGATCCAGCCGACGGCGCAAGCCGCGTCGTCGATCAGTGTCGCCATCACGGATCCGTCGAAGATCGCCGCGGGGAGCGCCATCAAAGCCACGGCGGCGACCACGAACACGGGCTCCGCGACCATCGATACCGGCACGGTGATCGATCCGGCCAATGCCGCGTTGTTGACCCCTGCGAGCATCGTCTTCGCCACACCGACCACCTACTCCATCAATGGGGGGGCCGTTCAAACCCTGGCAAGCACCGGCACGATCGCTGCGAACGGCTGGCAGGTTCAGATCACCGGCACGCCGGCGGCAGGCGACACGTTCAACGTTGCCCAGAACTCCGGGGGCTCAGGCGACAATCGCAACGCGCTCGCCAGCGCCGCGCAACAGACGACGGGCGTCCTGAACAGCGGCACCACCAGCATCACCGATGGGGTCAGTGCCATGATCACGGACATCGGCAGCCAGGCTGCGCAGATCAACACGGCGCAAACGGCGCAAACGGCGGTCAACACGGCTGCCAGCGCCAGCGTGAATTCGGTTTCCGGCGTGAATCTCGACCAGGAGGCCGCGGATCTCCTACAGTGGCAGCAGGCTTACCAGGCGGCGGCGCAGGCCCTGACCATCGCCAACAGTTTGTTCACCACGTTGATCACGTCGCTCAACACCACGACCTGACAGGAAATAATCCGATGCGCATCACTGAAGGGTTCACCCAGAGCCAGTTTCTCGCCAACATCAATTCGCTGGAATCGGGTCTCGCGACCACGCAGAATCAGATTTCGACCAACCTGTCGTTTACCACGGCCTCGGAAAATCCGACCGCTGCCGGCAGCGTGAACAACTACAATCAGGCCCTCGCTCAGAGCCAGCAGTTCGACACCAACGCCGACAGCGCCCAGACGAACCTGAACACGGAGGACAGCGCCCTGTCGAGTGTGCAGACACAGCTACAGAGCCTGCGCGACCTGGCGCTGGAAGCGAACAACAGCACCGAGTCGAATACGGACTTGAGCGCGATAGCAACCCAGGCTTCGCAGATCCAGAGCAGCCTGCTCGCGCTGGCGAACACCACGAACGGCAACGGCGAATACATTTTTGGCGGCTACAACGCGACCACCCAGCCATTCTCTCTTTCCGCGACCGGCGCCACCTACAATGGCGATGAGGGTCAGCGGCAGGTGCAGATCGCGGCGGGACAGACCGTCGCCGACGGTGATAGCGGCGATGCCGTCTTCAACCAGATCAAAACGGGCAACGGTACGTTCGCCGTGGCAGCCACGTCCACCAATACGGGCAGCGCCGTCGTCGGCGCCACCACCGTGTCGAGTTCATCGAACTATGGCGGGCAGCCTTTCAATATAGTGTTCACCTCGCCGACCGCTTATAACGTCGACAATGCCAACGGTACGGTGGCCACCACCGGCACGTACACCGACGGTTCGACAATCGCCTACGGCGGGACGCAAATCACATTGAGCGGAACGCCCGCGGCCGGCGATTCCTTCGCCGTCACGCCAAGCGCCAACCAGAGCCTGTTCACCACGGTGCAGAACCTCGTCAGCGCGTTGCAGACCGGCACCAGCACGACCACGGGCCGCGCGCAGTTGAGCAACACCATCAACGCGCAGATCGACAACCTCGATCAGGCATTGAATCAGACCTCGGATGTGCGGGCCAGCATCGGGGGCCGGCTCAACTCGATCACGACGCAGCTGTCGGTGTCCGCCAGCCAACAAATCCAGCTGCAATCCACGATCTCCGGGCTGCAGGGCCTGAACTATGCCAGCGCGATAACCACCCTCGACCAGCAGAACACGACATTGAGCGCCGCGATGCAGGCTTACACCCTGACGCAGGGCCTGTCGCTGTTCAAGTTCCTGCAGTAGAGGCCACGCGACGCGAGGGTGGCCCACCCTGGCAGCGGCCCCAGCGCCGCCCGCAGGAGCAGGGTCGCTCAGTGGTGGTGGCCGCCGGCGCCGTGAACGTGGCCGTGTTCCAGCTCCTCGCCGGTGGCTTCGCGCACGGTGACGACTTCCACGTCGAAATTCAAGGTTTGATCCGCCAACGGGTGGTTACCGTCCAGAGTGACCATGTCGCCGACCACGGCAGTCACGGTGAACAGACGCATGCCGTCCTCGGTTCGAGCCTGGAATTGCATGCCTTTCTTCAATTCGCCGGCGCCCTGCAGGGATCGCTTGGGAACACGTTGAATCAGGCCTTCGTCGCGCACGCCATAACCATCCGCAGGCGCGATCGAGACGGCGAGGGTGCTCCCCTCCTGCTGTCCTTCCAAGGCCTTCTCGAGGCCCGGGACCAGGTTGCCGTGCCCCTGGATGTACGCCAGCGGCTCGCCGCCGGCGGAGCTGTCGAGCACCGCCCCGTTGTCGTCCTTGAGCGTGTAGTGAATGAGAACCACTCGATCTGCCATAATTTCCACGAAAGAATCTCCAGCGTCCGTTAATATTGCCAAAATAGACCCCCAGCTTACACAACTAGTGGGCCAATCGCGCCTCGAGATCATAGTCGCCGGCGCCGACGATCTGCACGTCGGCCAGCGCGCCAATTTTCAAGCCCTTGGCGTCGTGAATCCTGACGGTGCCGTCGATTTCGGGCGCATCGCTGCTGGATCGCGCCACCGCAATGTCGCCGTCGAACCCGTCCACCAACACCTGCATGCTGCGCCCCACCTTCCGTGCCAACCGCTGCGCGCTAATCTCGGCGGCCAGTTCCATGAAGCGGCCGCGCCGTTCCTGCTTGACCTCATCGGGCACGGCCGGTTGCCGCAGCGCGTTCGCGGCGGCGCCGGCGACGGGCGAGTATTCGAAGCAGCCGACGCGGTCGAGTTGCGCAACCTCGAGCCACGCCAGTAGCTCCTCGAAGTCCGCGTCCGTCTCGCCGGGAAAGCCGACGATGAACGTGCTGCGAATGGTGATGTCCGGCGCGATGCGCCGCCACGCCGCAATGCGTTCGAGCGTGTTCTCGGAGGCGGCCGGACGCTTCATCAATTTCAGGATTCGCGCACTGGCATGTTGGAATGGGATGTCGAGATACGGGAGGACACCGCCTTCCTTCATCAGGCCGATCACCTGATCGACATGCGGATACGGGTATACGTAGTGCATGCGGACCCACACGCCGAGCTCGCCCAGGGCGGCGGCGAGATCGTAGAATTTTGCCCGCCGCTCGACGTCCCGCCAGGGTTGCGCGGCGTATTTCAAGTCCACTCCGTACGCGCTCGTGTCCTGTGAGACGACCAGGATCTCCTTGACGCCGGCCCGCACCAGCTGTTCGGCCTCCCGCAATACATCGCCGACCGGGCGGCTCACGAGATCGCCGCGCAGCGACGGGATGATGCAGAAGCTGCAGCGGTGGTTGCAGCCCTCGGATATCTTGAGATACGCGTAGTGGCGGGGAGTGAGCTTCACGCCCTGCGGCGGGATCAGATCCAGGAACGGCTCGTGCTGCGGGGGCAGATGTTCGTGCACCGACGCCACGACTTCTTCGTAGCGTTGCGGGCCCGTGATCTTGAGCACCTGTGGATGCCGGTCGAGAATCTTTTGCGGCTGCGCGCCGAGGCAACCGGTGACGATCACCTTGCCGTTCTCGGCCAGTGCCTCGCCGATGGCGTCGAGCGACTCGTCGACCGCGCTGTCGATGAAGCCGCAGGTGTTGACGATCACGAGATCGGCCGCGCGATAACTGGGGGCGACCTCATAACCTTCCGCTCGCAGCCGGGTGAGTATGCGTTCGGAATCGACCAGCGCCTTGGGGCAGCCCAGGCTGACGAAGCCCACTTTGGGGATTTTACGGGTAACCGTTTTCACTGGGAGGCTCTTTAAGTGTAGGGGATGCCGGTCTTCACGCTCGATCGGTTGTGCGATGCACGGCGGTGGCGGCAGAATATCTAGTTTATCGCGAAATGAACCGAATATCGACCCGCGGCCTCAGCTGCACCCGAACCTCAGCTGCAAATGAGTTCGAGGATGCGCTCAACCTGGCCGTGCTCGAGGGAGGGGTAAATGGGCAGGCAAAGGACCTGTTGCGCGACCCTGCTGGCCGCCGGCAGGTTGGTGGGCGCGGCCGACGGCAGGCCGCGATACATGGGGAAATCGCTGATGAGCGGGTAGAAATAACGGCGCACATGGATGCCGTGGTCGCGGAATTTCTGGTACAGGGCGTCCCGGGACAGGGGGTAGTCGGGTCCCACCAAGATGGGAAAATAGGCATAGTTCGAGACGGTCTCTCCGGTCTCCCGCGCGCATGTCACCCCACGGACATGCGCGAGACCCGCCCGGTAGCGCCCATCGATCGCCCGGCGCTTGGCCGTGGCCTCATCGAATCCCTTGAGTTGCAGCAGGCCGAGCGCCGCATTGAATTCGCTCATCTTTCCGTTGATGCCCGGCGCGACGACGGTGGTCTCGCCGGCGAAGCCGAAATTCTTCAGGTAGTTGATGCGTTGGCGGGTCTTCTCGTCCGGACAGATGATGGCGCCGCCCTCGAAGGTGGTGAAGACCTTGGTCGCATGAAAACTCACCGCCGACAAATCGCCGTGTTTGAGCACGCTGCCGTCGGCGCATTCCACGCCGAATGCATGTGCCGCGTCGTAGATGACCTTCAACCCATAGGTGTCGGCGATCGCGCGTATACGTTCCACGTCGCAAGGATGCCCATAGCAATGCACGGGCATGATCGCGGTGGTCTGGGGCGTGATGGCCGCTTCGATCTTGGCCGGATCGAGATTCAGCGTCAGCGGATCGATATCGACGAAAACCGGCTTGATGCCGTTCCATACCAAGGAGTGGGCGGTCGCCACGAACGAATACGGGGTGGTGATCACCTCGCCGGTGATGCGCAGCGCCTGCAGAGCCGTCACCAAGCCGATGGTGCAGTTGGCGAACAGGGCGATATGGTGGACCCCCAGCCGCTCGCACAGACGTTGTTCGAATTCCTCATGGAACGGACCGCCGTTCGTGAGCACCTTCGAGTCCCAGATTTGGCGCAGGTACGGGATGAAATCGTCGAGACTCGGCAGTTCGGGGCGCGTGACGTATATCGGCTGCGGTCGATTGGTTTCAGTCATCGTGCGTGACTCCCGAATGCATGAGGCCACAGTATACGCAGTTGTCTTACGCCACGCAGGTGGCGCATAGTCCGCGCACCATGGAGAACCGCGGCAACATTGTGATCACGGGCGCCGCGGGTGCGATCGGACGTGCCGCGGCAAGAGTCCTGTCGGCCGACGGGTATCGCTTGCTGCTGGTGGATCGCAATGAAGAGGACTTGACGCGCATGGCCGCCGACTATCCGACGTCGGTGCAGTTCGTCGCCGATGCGACCAATGCCGCTCAGGTCGCCGAGGTGTTTCGCCAGGCGTCCGCCGGCTCCTTGGACGGCGTGATCCTTGCCGCGGGAATCGAGGGACCCGTGGGGAATTTCGAGGACTGTGACGACGAGGCCTTCGCCACGGTGATGCTGGTCAACGTGAAGAGTGTCTGGCTGGGGATCAAGTACGGTCTGCAGGTCATGAAGCCGCAACGCAGCGGCAGCATCGTCGCCCTCTCATCCATCTCCGGCGTCATGGCGGCACCAATGTTGGCGCCGTACGCGGCCAGCAAGCATGCCGTCGTCGGGCTGGTGAGAACGGCGGCGCGCGAGGCGGCCGCCTTCAACGTGCGCGTGAACGCCCTGTGCCCCGCGCCGGTGGACTCGGACATGATGCGCAGGATCGACACTGACCTGAGCGAGAAATTTCCGCAGCGGCTCGGAGGAGGCGCGGACGCGGCCAAACTCGTGCCGATGCAGCGCTACGCGACCCCCGACGAGGTGGCCCGCGCCGCGGCTTTTCTCTGTTCGGACGCGTCGAGCTATTGCACCGGATCGACCTTCATGGTCGACGGCGGCATCTCATGCCGCTGACGAGCCGGCATGCCCCGGCTTCGCCGCGCTGAGCCGTGGCCTTTTTAGGCGGATTTTTCGGCATCGAGTTCCCGCCGGCTGAAGCTCCCGGCATCGGCTCCTACTGGGGCATGCCGCCGGATCCCGCGCTCACCTTCGTCAACGCACGTTCCGCGTTGAGCGCCTTGCTCGCCTCGGTGCGCCCACCGACTCTGTGGTTGCCGGCCTACATATGCCGTTCGGTCCCGCAGGCCGCCGCCGCGGCCGAGACGCCCGTGAGGTATTTTCCGGTCGATGTCTCGTTGCAGCCCGACATCGCCTTCCTCGATGCGGCGACGCGTGCGGGCGACATGGTGCTTGCGGTGGATTATTTCGGCCGGGCGCCGGACGCCCCCTTTCTCGATTTCGTTGCGCAGCGTCAAGACCTGCGGTTCGTGGAGGATGGGTGCCATGCCGTCGACACCGGCGCGCCGCCGTGGGGCCGATGGTGCCTGCGCAGTCCGCGAAAGCTGGTCGGGGTTCCGGACGGCGGATTCATCGCGCCGGGCGATGATATCGCCGAGCCGCACCGCTCGCGGATCGATCCTCGATTGGATGCTCAGCGTGCGGCCTGCCTGCGCTTCGAGGACGAGGAGGAACAGGCCAATCCCCGCTGGCACGCAGCCAACCAGGAACGCGAAACAGCGGAGAACGTATCGCGGCGGCGCATGAGCCGCCTCGCGCGCGAGCTTCTCGCCAGACTTCCCGTCGAGGCCATCGCCCGGCAACGGCGCGACAATTTCCAGGCGCTGGCGGAATCGATGAGTGGGCTGGCTTTCCTGCCGGACCAACGGCCCGCCTATGTGCCGCTGGGATTCCCGGTTCGTCTGCCGCCGGCAACACGAAGCCGGGTGCGTGCCGATCTGATCGAGCAGGGGATATTTCCGGCAGTGCATTGGGACGATCTGCCATCGCCCGCCAGCTTCGCCGTCGCGCACGGGCTGGCGGGCGAACTCCTGACGTTGCCCTGTGATCAGCGCTACGGGACGGCCGACATGGAACGGGTGGCCGATGTGCTGCGCCAAAGTGTGCGCCGGCCTTGACGCATCCGTACGCGACCGAGGGCTACGCTCGCTCACTGGGTCATTGGGGGGATGCCTTCCACGTACCCGAGTGGGGCAGCTACGTCATGCTGCGCGAGATTCCGGGTGGCGTCGATGCGGCGGGCACCTATCCGATCGCCGTATTGGCGCCGGGGGCCGACGTTGCCGCCGGATTGGAGCGACTGCGTCGTTCGGGGGTGGTGTCGATCACGCTGGTGTTGGACGATTTCAACCGCCCTTCGCTCGATGAGCTCGGGCGATGCTTCCAGGTCATCAACCGTTTCAAGACGCATTACCTTCGACGCGGCGCGATGCCCTTCTCTTATGGCAAGCACCATCGGTACGAGGTGCGGCGGGCGGCAAAGAGAGTGACGGTGCGCCCGTTCGCGCTCGCTGACCACGCCGGCGAGTGGTCGACGTTATATGCCGGCCTGGTCAGGCGCCTGGGGCTCACGGGCGTCCATGATTTTCCGCCGGCCCATCACGAGGCGCTGCAGCAGCTGGGCGGCTTGACGTCGATCGGTGCCTGGTTGAACGATGAACTCGTCTGCGCGCATCTGTGGGTCAGCGACGGCAGGCACGTTCACAGCCATCTGGCCGCGTCGAGCGGCGCCGGGTACGAGGCCGGCGCCGCGTATGCGGTATACGACGCGTCCATCCGCCATTTCAGCGAGGCGGAGCTGATAAACTTCGGGGGAGGCGCGGGCATCGGTGATGATCCCGACGACGGACTCGCGCGCTTCAAACGGGGGTTCGCGAATGACCGCGCGTCCGCCTACTTGTGCGGCGCCATTCTCGATGCCGGCCTCTACGACAAACTCGTGCGCCAAAAAGGCGTGCCGCCGGATACACTGTATTTTCCCGCCTACCGGGCACGGACGGACTGACATGCACATTCTCGGCAACAGCGTCACATTGCGGGCCATCGAAGAGGCCGACCTCGACAGTTTTCACGACTGGGGCAATGATCCCGAGTTGTGGCGCCAACTCGGCGGATGGCATTTTCCCGTGTCGCGCGCCTCGACTCGCGCCTGGTTCGACAAGCTGCAGAACGACCCGTCGAATCTGCGGCTGGCAGTCTCGACACCCGACCTGGGCGTCGTGGGACTCGCCAACCTGCTCGAACTCGACTGGAAGAACCGCCATGCCTTTCATGGAATGATGCTCGGCAATCCGGCCGCGCGGGGCAAGGGCATCGGGCTCGACGCCGTGATGGCGATCATGCGGTA
This sequence comes from Gammaproteobacteria bacterium, assembly GCA_003164785.1. GTDB lineage: Bacteria > Pseudomonadota > Gammaproteobacteria > Steroidobacterales > Steroidobacteraceae > Bog-1198. Next base: position 95,638 of record PLUE01000016.1, read on the forward strand.
TGCCTTCGACGAACTCGGCTTGAGCCGTTTGGATGGGTCGATGATCGAATACAACGCGGCGTCGCTGCGCCTGTACTGCGGAAAGTGCGCGTGGAAGGAAGAGGGACGTCAGCGCGGCTGGTACTATCGTGCCGGACGCCGATGGGACAAGATCCTGGTCGGCGTGACCCGCGAGGACTACGACAGCTTGGTGAGCACCAACCACTACTGGGACGCCTCCGCGCGCAATGACGATTAAGGCGGCGAGCTCCGGGCGAATCGCGACGATCGACGCCGCGCTGGTCGAGGGCCGGATCGTGGCTGCGTTCGACCCGGCGGCCATCGCCGCCAAGGTCATGGACGAGAAGAAGATCGTCGTGCTGAAAAGCGTGTTTCCCGAAACCCTGTTGTCGGAACTGCGCGACGCGGTGATCGCGTGGGGACGCGAAATCGAGCCGGCCCCGATCGACGATTTCCGCGGCAATTATCATCGACGTCGGGCGATGGTCTCCCGCCTGCAGCAGGCGCCGCACGTCTTCCATGACTACAATTTCAACGCCATGCCGGATCTGCCGGCCAGCCTCGCGGACAAGCTATACGGCCTCTTCGAGCCGCTGCGCCAACTGTATAACGCGTTGACGTCGAACGACGTCGAATTCGCGATTCCCGACAGCGGCCCGTACCCCCATCCACAGATACTCCACTATCCGAACGGCGGCGGCTTCTTCGGAAGGCATTGGCACAACCTGGTGCCGCAGAGGCTGGGATTCATCGTGGTGTTATCCGAGCACGGCAGGCATTTCACGCGCGGCGCCACGGTGTTCGACATCGACGGCGACATCGTCGACATGGAAGGCCAGCAGATGCTCGGTGATATTTGCATCTGGCGCTACGATCATCATCATTGGGTGTCGCAATCCGACTTGGGCTGCAAATTCGATTGGAATGCTGTCGACGGACGTTGGGTCGCGACGTTCGCCTACTTCGATCCGGCCGGATGAGCGCGCATGCTCCAGCCTGAGAAATTCCGCTGCCTGCGCTGCAATGCCGGCGGCTTCTCGCGCTCGTCGACCGTATGGGTTTGCGAGCAATGCAGTCAGGCGTATCCGTGCGTCCATGGCATGCCGAAGTTGTACATCGATGCCGCCATCGGGTTGCAGGATCGCAAGCTGCGCGACAAGTTCTACGACGGCGTGTTCGGCGCCTTCTACGCCTTCATGATGCCCTTCATCGTCCTGCCGGTACGCCCGGCCGCCGGGGCGTGGTGGCATTGGGCGTTGTATCTGGCCACCTGCGGGTCGATGTTGGTGCTGGCCGCGGGCGGTGTATGGGGGTTCATCGCGGGACACGCCGTCCTCGCGACTACGGCCCTTGGTGTGCTTGGCCTCGCCGTCTGGTTCCTGTTGCGCCAAAAATACCTGTTCGATCTGCTGCTGCTGGCGATCCCGACCAAGCTCTCGATATTGAAGAGCCGCTTCGTGCCCGTCGAAACCTTCGCGGACGTGCATCGGCGCGCCATCGCGTCGTTGTCAGGGCGCACCGGCCGGCTGCGCATTCTCGATGTCTCCACCGGCAGCTGCAACTCGCTGTACAAGCACGGGTGGATGTCGCTCGACGGCGCGTATACCGCCATCGATCTGTCCGCGATCATGCTGAAGAAAGGTCAGGACTTGATGGCCGAACGCGGCATACCGATCGATCTCGTCCTCGGCGACGCCCTCGATCTGCCGTTTCAATCCGGCACCTTCGACGTGGTGTTGAACTACGGCGCGATCAACGGCATGACGGATCCCGGCAAGGCGCTGGCCGAAATGACGCGGGTCGCCAAGCCGGGCGCGTTGCTCCTGTTTCTCGACGAGCAGATGTACGCAACGCCGTCGCGCATCGAGCGCCTTTACTTTCACAATGTGCTGTCGAGCCATAATGTCATCCATCATTGTCCGGTCGAACTATTGCCGGCCGATCTCGAGGATGTCCAGGTCGCCCAAGTCTACGAGTTCTACTACATTTGCACCGCCCGCAAGCGGGGTCCGAAAACGAGCGGCCTCGAGGGCCGGATTTAGCCGCGAACATTCATGAACAGGGCGCCGCCGCCGACGAAATGGCGCGATATGCGGCTGCCGTAGTGCTGCAATGCGCGGTCGGCGACCACACGGGGTCCGTCGCCGTGAGGCCAGTGATAATCATCGAAGACGATCCAACCGCCGGCGACCAGGTGCGGACTCCAGAGCTGGAAATCGGCCTCGACCGCGGATTCGTCATGATTGCCGTCTATGTGCAGCACGGATATGTCCCCGGTGTACGTGGTCGTGTCGAATTCGTCCGACGTCACGCTGCGCGATGTTTGGTAGATCCCGTGCGCGCGAGCGGACGTGGCGCGCAGATAGTTGAACGGGGGTGCGCTGCAGCCGGCCATGTTCACCAAAAAGCCCTGATAGACGATCTCCCAATCCCATCCGCCGGAGGCTTCCTGGATGTTCACCGGCGCGTCGTACTGAACGGACAAACCCAGATTCCAGGCATCGACCGCCAGCGTCGCGCCGATATGGAAGTGCGCAGCGAGGCGGTTCAACACATAGGCGCTCTTGCCATAGAGGCAGCCGATTTCGACGACATCGCCGCGCGGCGCATCGCTGAAGATTCCGCAGAGCGCCAGTATTTTCTGCTTCGAACATTCGCCGTACAGCAGATCGACCTGGGCGAGCAGGCCCGCGAGAACGGGGATGGGAAACTGCGCGGCGCGGCCGGCAAAGGCATCGACCGTCGCGCGATGGTGAATGGCGTCATCGAGATGTGCGCGCACCTTGCGCATCTGGCGATTGAACGGACCGTCCCCCACCAGGCGAAGGTGCGGCAGCCGTTGCGGGAGCGCGCGCTCCAGCAGATGAAACGTCGGCGCGTGCGGCGTATAGAGCGAATCGATCCGATGCTCCTCGACCAAGCGTTCGAGCGCGTCGAAGAAACCGGGGTCGTTGATGAAGGGCAGCCGTGCCCACACATTGAACCGGGCGGCGTTAGGATCGACGTCGAGCGAGGAAGCCCCAATGGTCCGCATGCCGCTCTCCCGGGCCGCGTCCGCGTAACGAGCCGACTCCTCCAACGCGCTCGGAAATATCAACGTCGTCACGCGGGTGTGTCCGACCAGACTGCGCAGCCTATCCCGGTTTTCCCAAAACCGTCGCCGTTGTGGAACATGATCTTGCGGCCGCCCACCACCACGATGCTGGGGTAAGCCATGGTCGATGCGTTCCAGCCGGCGCCCGTCGGCTCCAGGCCCAGGTCGCCTTCGACGCGATCCCACACCTGTCCGTCGACGGACACCGCGTGGCCGATGCGGTAGGAGCCTTGGCCGTCGCGATAGTCCTGGCTGTGGCGATGGCAGAACCACATCTCATAACCCGTGGATGTCTTCAAGACTGCCGGCCGTGTGTTTGCCTCGTCGGGAAATTGCTGCCGAATGCACGGGAGCCCGGTTCGCAGCCACTCGATGCCGTCGGTCGAATGGGCGACCATGGTGACGTACACGGGTTCGTATTTGCCCGATACCAGCGTCCATTTGACGCCCGATCCGTACCACATCGTCCAGCCGCCCGCCTCGCGCAGCACGTTGGGCGCCATGGTCATGTAGGGCTCCTGCGGCGACCGATCGACGATCGGGCCGTCGAAGAACCGCGAGAAGCTCAATCCCCCGTCGAGGCTTCGCGCCAGACCGATCGACATGCGGTAGGGCACGCTGCCACCCTTGCTGACGCCGCCGTAGTACATCCACAACTCATCGCCGACCTCCAGCAACTGCGAGGCGATCACGCCGTCCTCGTCGAAGGTGCCGGGCTTGCCGAGATCCAGGACCGGGCGATCGTGGGAATAGAGCAGCTTCGTTGGATCGTCCCGGTCGACTTCGAAAAAACTGGTGCGGCTCCGGTTGTCCGCATCGCGGGTACCGTAGTAGACGCGAATCCTGCCGCGGAGGTCGATCGCGGAGGGTGCCTGAGCATGTGTTCGAGACCATTCCCGCGTGCCGTCGGGTGTGAAAACGACCCCTTGTTGAATCCATGACATGCGAGCCAATACCTTAAGTTGCTTGAAAGGACTCGGCGGGGAGTCTTTGGCACCAGCGCTGCCACATGCGGCGCAGGGCGGACTCGAAAGCGGCGGCGATGACATCGGCGCGCCGCCCCGGGGATTGCTGCCAGCGCTCGCGCAGGCCGGCGCGAAAGCGGGCCAGCTCGTCGGTGTGCTGCGCCCAATACACGCCCTTCTCGAGGAAATCCCCGGCGCTCGAGGCGACGAACTCATGCAGGTCCATCTGTCCGAGGATGGCCGCGCCGGATCGCGCGGCCGGCGTCGGCCCGGCAATGCTCAGGGTCGGAACCCCCATCCACAAGGCGTGAATGGTGGTCGTGCCGCCGTTATAGGGTGTGGTGTCGAGGCACATGTCCACTCGATGATACAGCGCCAGATACTGGTCCATATCGCAGCGCGCGTGAAATTGCAGACGGTCGGCGTCGATGCCATGGCGTCCGAACTTCGCGCTTAGCTGTCGGTGCTCATTGCCGGCGGGGATGCCGGCAATGAGCATCATCGCATCGGGCACCCGGCTCAGCAGCTCGGACCAGACCTGGATGGTCGCATCGTTGATCTTGCCCAGGCGATTGAAACTGCCGAAGGTCATGTGTCCGGCGGCGAGCGCGGGCAAGGAGTTGACCGGCGGCGCGGACGGGTGCGGCTGAAACGGCGTCTGTGCCGGCAGCTGCACCAGCTTCTCGGTAAAATGCCGGTCAAATTGACCCGGCGGCAGGAAATGCGGATCGGCCAGAAAATAATCCATCGCCTGCAGTCCCGTGGTGCCGGGGTAGCCGATCCAGCTGATCTGCAGCGGCGCGGGTTTGCGCGCAAACATCGGCAATCGATTGTTCCCCGTGTGGCCCGACAAATCGATCAGGATGTCGATGCCATCGGCCATGACCTGGTTCGCCAGTTGGGTGTCCGATGACGAGGCGACCGAAGTCCAACGCTTGAAGTGTCCGCGCAAGCGCCGACTAACCTCGTCCTCGCGAACGTTCGAGTAGTAGGCGTGCAGTTCAAGCCCTGGCCGCCCCGCCAGTTCCGCCAGAATGGGCTCGATGAAACTCGACACGGCGTGATTGTAAAAGTCGCCGGACACGAAGCCCACCCGGAGGCGGCGATCGAGGTCGCGAACGTTCGAATGCGTCGGCCAGCCGGCGCGCAGCGTGCTTTCGAAGTACTCGCCGAAACGGCAGTGTTCGGCAAACAATTCGTCGGCGCCCACCGCAGCATTGTGGCTGACCAGAAACAGCAGATTCGAGTAGCTCAGTTCATCGTCGCTGCCGGCATACCCGGTGCGCAGCGCGATGCCGCGCCGCAGACTGGCTTCCGCATCCGCAAAGCGTCCCTGCCACTCGTAGGCCATGGCAAGTCGATAATGCGCGGCGGCGAATCCGGGCTTGATGTCCAGGGCTTTACGCAGATAGAACTCGGCCTCTTCGAACCGCGTCATCTTGGCAAGCGTCAGGCCGAGATTGACGTGTGCTTCTGCATCCTGGGGCATCAGTCGCACCGCGGTCAGCATCGCCGCCAGCGATTCTTCGTGACCTCCGTCGGTGGATACGAAGGCGCCCACGACCTTCCAGGCAAGGCCCCGCTCGGGAAAGCGTTCGGTCATGGCGCGTGCCAGGGTCAGCGCCGCGGTGAAGTCCCGCTTGTCGACCAACGCCAGCAAGGTCGATTCCTGCTCGCGTACCAGACGGGACTCGTTTCGCCGGCTGGCTTTGGAAACCTTCGCCGGCGTGCCCGGCGTGCCCGGCGCGACTGGCGGCGCCGGCGCCTGCACTGGCACCGGCACCGGCGGGAGCCTGGCCGCGAGGCGCTCGGCGAAACCATCGATGGCCGCGCCCCCGAGGCCGTGCTCACGGCCCAACGCGAGGGTGCTTCGAGCCTCGTCGGTTTGATCCGCCAACAGCAACGCTTCCAGATAGCCCAGCCAGTATTCCGACACGCTCGGATTGCTCTGCAGCGCCGCCAAGAGGTGGGGCAATCCCGACGCCGGACGCAGCGATTGCACGTGCAGCATGCCGAAACAATAGTTGGCGGCGGCGTGCTGCGGCTCGGCCTGTAGAATCGCGCGATACAGCTGCTCGGCGAGTTCCAGCTGGCCGGCCAGCTGCAATTCCGTGGCCTCTGCGCACGCGGCATCGAGTTGCGTCTGCGGCATCAAGCGGAGTCGCCCCCATCGGTCGATTGAAAGGACTCGGCGGGGAGTCTTTGGCACCAGCGCTGCCACATGCGGCGCAGGGCGGACTCGAATGCGGCGGCGATGACATCGGCGCGCCGCCCCGGGGATTGCTGCCAGCGCTCGCGCAGGCCGGCGCGAAAGCGGGCCAGCTCGTCGGTGTGCCGCGCCCAATACATGCCCTTCTCGAGGAAATCCTCGGCGTTCGAGGCGACGAACTCATGCAGGTCCATCTGTCCGAGGATGGCCGCGCCGGATCGCGCGGCCGGCGTCGGCCCGGCAATGCTCAGGGTCGGAACCCCCATCCACAAGGCGTGAATGGTGGTCGTGCCGCCGTTATAGGGTGTGGTGTCGAGGCACATGTCCACTCGATGATACAGCGCCAGATACCGGTCCATGTCGTAAGGAGGATGAAACGTCAGGCGATCGGCGGCGATGCCGTACGCCGCGAACGCCTCGGCGAGCCGGCGGTGTTGAGCGGGGAACGGAATGCCGCCCAGTATCATTCGGGCGTCGGGCAGCTGCGCGAGCAACCGCGACCAGGCGCGGATGGTCGAGTCGCCGATTTTGTCAGGCCGGTTGAAACTGCCGAAGGTCATGTGTCCCGTGGCGAGCGCGGGCAACGGGTTGACGGCGGGAGCCGAGGGGTGCGGCTGAAACGGCGTCTGCGCCGGCAGGTGCACCAGCTTCTCCGTGAAATACCGGTCGAACTGGCCCGGCGGCAGGAAATGCGGATCGGCCAGAAAATAATCCATCGCCTGCAGTCCCGTGGTGCCGGGGTAGCCGATCCAGCTGATCTGCAGCGGCGCGGGTTTGCGCGCAAACACCGGCAACCGGTTGTGTGCCGTGTGCCCCGACAGGTCGATCAGGATGTCGATGCCATCGGCCATGATCTTCTCGGCCAACGTGGCATCCGAGAGAGTGGCGACCGGGTTCCATGTCTTGAAATCATCGCGCAGACGCCGGCTGACATGGTCTTCGGTGACGTTGTTGTGGTAGGCGTGGAGCTCCATCCGCGGCCGGCCGCGCAGTCCCCCCAAAAAGGGTTCGATGAAACCGGCGACCGCGTGCTCGCGAAGGTCGCCGGAGACGATGCCGACCTTGAGGCGGCGGTGAGGGTCGCGGGGATTCGGATGCACGGGCCAGCCGGCGCGCAACGGATCTTCGAAGCATTCACCGAACCGGCGATGTTCGGCGAACAGCGAGTCCGGGCCATGCACGCCGTTGTGGCTGGCGATGAACAACAGATTGGAGTAATTGGACTCGTCATCCCCCGGGGCATATCCGGTGCGCAGTGCGACACCCGCGCGCAGGCAAGCCTCCGCCTCGGCGAGCCGGGCCTGCAGGAAAAAGGTCATACCCAAGCGGTAATGCGCCGTCGCGAACGTCGGATCGATGGCGATGGCCCGCCGCAGGCTGCCTTCGGCCTCATCGAACTGGTTCAACTTGGCGCAGGTCACACCGAGATTCGTGTGAGCCTCGGCGTCCCGCGGAGCCAGTCGGACCGAGACCCGCATGGCGGCGAGGGCCTCGTCGGTGAGCCCGTCCTCCCAATGCAACGCGCCGACAATCTTCCACGCCAGTCCACGGTCGGGGAAGCGTTCCGTCATGCCGCGCCCCAGTGCACGCGCATCGGGCAATCGCTGTTGCTTCAATGCCGACAGAAGCGCGCTCTCGCCTTCACGGGCGTCGAGGCGGTTTCCGAAGTCCTCGACCGCCGGTCCCGCCAAGCCGTGCGTCCGGCCGAGCGCCAACGTGCCGCGCGCCTCGGCGAGCTGGTCGCTCCGCATCAGCGCCTCGAGGTAGCCCAGCCAGTAGGCCGGGTTCTCCAGGTTCTCCTGCAGAGCCCGCAACAAATACGGGAGGCTCCCGGCGTGCGGCACGGCGTCGCTGATCGGAGTCGGCATCTGCATAACTTAACACGGCCTCTCGAGTCTGCTCGCGGAGGAAGTTCCTGCGCAGTGAGACCTGTTGCATAAATTATGCCGTGTGGGGCCTTCATATTCGGCAGGGCGTGCCGATATGCGGCGCAGGCGTGGTGAGAGCGTGTTGTCAAACTTCTTGTATGGCTTTTGTGACGTGATTCCGAAGAAAGTATTCCCCGCCACCGCAATCTCCCCTCAAGAACCCGGCGAAACTTCCGATAAACCTTTTGAACGTGGTCACCGGTCCGCCCGCTTGGCGGGTGAAGTGAGCACAGGCAGGGCCTAAAACGGGCCGGTGAATTAAACAACTGGAGTCTTCGAACATGGCATTAACACTCAATACAAATATCGACTCGCTTACCGCGCAGAACAACCTGAGCGGTTCACAGGCGCTGTTGTCGCAGTCGTTGACGCGACTGTCATCCGGTCTGCGCATCAACAGCGCCGCCGACGACGCCGCCGGTCTCGCGATCAGTCAGCAGTTCACGACCCAGGTGAACGGCACCAATCAGGCGATCAACAACGCGAACGACGCGGTCTCCGAAGCCCAGACGGCCGGCGGCGCCCTGACGACGATCGTCAACAACCTGCAGAGCATCCGAACCCTCGCGGTCGAAGCGGCAAACGGCTCGAACAGCTCCTCCGATCGCGCAGCCCTCGATTCGCAGGTGCAGCAGCAGATCGCTGAAATCACCCAGATCGCGTCACAGACGTCCTTCAATGGCGCCAGCGTGCTGAGCGGCAGCAGCGGCACGACTACCTACCAGGTGGGCGCGAACGTCGGCGACACCATTTCCATCAATCTGTCGCAGGGCGTGCAGGCCAACCAGGTCGGCCAGACTGCCAGCAGCGCCAAACAGGTCACGACCACCGCCTTGGTCGGCGGCCTAACCATCGCCGTCGGCACCGCAGCGGCCGTCACGGTGGGAGCGAGCGCCTCGTACGCGACGTCTTCTCCGGGACAAACCGCGGACTCGGCGTACGCCAAAGCGGCGACGATCAATGCGGCGAATATCTCGGGCCTGAAGGCGAGCGCGTCCACGACCGCCACGGAAACCACGGCGTTCTCGACCATCACCGCGGGTTCGACCGGGGCGAGCTATGCGCTGTCGATCAACGGCCAGGCGATCTACGCCGGCACGGGCGATCTGGCCGCGGGATCGACGCTGTCCGCCAGTCAGGTCGCCACTCAGATCAACCTGTATTCCGCCAAGGATGGCAATGTCACGGCAGCGGTATCCAGCAGCGGCGCGCTGTCGCTGACGGCGGCCGACGGCAGCGACGTCGTCGTCGCGCAGACCCTGACCAACGCGGGCACGGGCGGCACCGGAACCGGCGTGAACGCCAACATCGTCGGCACCAACACCGGTACGGTCACCTTGGAGTCCAACAGCAACATCCAGGTGGGTGGGACGGCTGCCGACATCACGGCTCTGGGCCAGACGGCCGGCAACATTGCACTGGGAACCACCACGCTGGCCAGCCAGAACGTTTTGACGCTCGCCGGCGCCAATTCCACGATTCAGGCGGTTGATTCGGCACTGGCCACGGTCAGCGCATTCCAAAGTCAGTTGGGCGCCATCCAGAACCGGTTCACGGCGGCGGTGAGCAACCTCACCTCCACGGCGCAGAACTTGAGCCAGTCGCGCAGCACCATTCAGGACGCGAATTTCGCGCAGGAAACCGCGAATTTGACCCAGGCCCAGGTGTTGGAGCAGGCCGGTATCTCAGTGTTGGCGCAGGCCAACCAGGAACCCCAGCTGATCTTAAAGCTTTTGAGCTAAGTGCCGACATAGTAGTTCAGTCAGGTTGATCGTAAAGCCCGGACGATGGCGTCCGGGCTTCGCATGCAGGGAGAAAGGCCGTAGCAGTAGCGCTTTAAGACTTCTGATGCTCTGCAAGGAAGGTTACGCAGATGGCAAGCGACGGAACTTCCGGGCAGATCCCGGTTGCGAGTGTGCAGGCAATCCAGGCTGGCGTGGCGAGCGTCGTCAAGACGGACAGCGTAGACGGATGCCGGCAGGAGTTTGCCGCCGGCCGGCAAGGTGGCGCCCGAGCCTGCCGCGGCACCCAAGGTCGTGTCCGTGCCGAACGCCGCCAAGACGGATGGGCAAGTGCGAAATGCGGACGCGCAGTCGCAGGCCAAATCATTGAACAAATTTCTCAACGATTCGGGACGCGCCGACGAATTCCGCGTCGACCCGACATCGAACAACACCCGCGTGCAGCAAATCAACCCGGCCAACGGCCTGGTCGTCGGCGAGTTCTCCGTTCAGGAGTTTCCCGATCTCGCCCGAAGTTTGGGTGCTTCCGGCCTTCTGGTCGACGATATCGCATAATTGAGGCCGCGGTTCCGACGGGCGTCGCTCGATGGCATCGCTCTTGCTTAAGTCTTCGCGAATCTCGCCGATAAATAGCGGTATCTGAAACGGGACACGTGCAATTATGAGCTCAGCAGTATCGGGCACCACCTCATCGACAGCCAGCACCGCCAGCAGCACGGCCAGCACGGCTTCCAGTGCCGCGTCGGCGGCGATCACCTCGACCGGCATCGGGTCGGGACTCAATATCAGCGCCATCGTGTCGGCGCTGACCACGGCCGACGGTGCGGCTCAGCAATCGCAGATCACCGCGGAGGAAACGGCCGCGGATTCCCAGGTGTCGGCATTCGGCACGTTCGCCAGTTCTCTCGACAGCCTGCAGACGACCCTCGCCGCCATCGAAACGCCCAGCACCCTGGCGGGCTTCGACGCGACGGTCGCGGACAAGACGGTCGCGACGGCGTCGGCGAGTTCTTCGGCGGTCGCCGGCACGTATTCGCTGGCCGTGAGCAACATCGCCACCGCGGCGACGCTCACCTCGGGCGCCTTCGCGACATCGGCCACGACGGTCGGAACCGGCACCTTGACCATCGCCGTCGGCGGCACCTCCGCCGCCATCAGCATCGACTCGACCGACAATACGCTGGCCGGCATCGCGAGTGCCATCAATGGCGCGACGAACAACCCCGGGGTGACCGCGAGCATCATCACCACCTCCGCGGGCTCGCGCCTCGTGCTGTCCGGCACGAGCACCGGCGCCGCCAACGCCATCACCGTGACCGAGGCGGGCGGCGACGGCGGGTTGTCATCGCTCGTCTATGATCCGACCAATACCGATTCGACCTTGACGCAGACCACAGCCGCCGCGGATGCGAACTTCAGCATCAACGGCTATGGCGCAACGAGTGCGAGCAACGTCGTGACCAGCGCCATTTCGGGCGTGACCCTGAATCTGGTCGGGGCCTCCGCGACGGCGGCCGGCGCGACCACACCGACGGCGACCACCTTGACCGTGACGCCCGACACGACGTCGGCCCAGACCGCGATCGCCGCGTTCGTCACGGCGCTCAATTCGACGGTGACCAGCATTCAGACATTGACGGCCTATAACCCGACCACGGAGACGGCCGGCGCGCTGCAGGGCAACGCGACGATCGAGGCTTTCCAGAACCAGCTGGAAAACATCCTGGACACCGTCAACCCGGTCAATTCCACCGGGATCCAGTCATTGAGCGACATCGGGATCACCGCCAACACGTCGGGAACCTACGACACCAGCACCACCACGTTGGCCTCCGCGCTGAGCGCCAGTCTCTCAGGCGTCGGCAACCTGCTGGGCGGGACCAATGGCATCGCGAGCCAGATCGATGCGCTGGTCACCCAGTACACCCAGGCCGGCGGGGTGCTCGCCACCGTCAACGACGGGCTGCAAACGAACCTGACCAACTACGCGACTCAGCAGACGCAGCTGAATGCGATGTTGGCGACCTATTCGGCGACGTTGACCACCCAGTACAACGCGATGGATACCGCAGTGGCTGCATTGAAGGAAACCCAGACGTACCTGACCGCCGAGTTCAATCCGTCAAGCTCGAGCTCATCGAGCAGCAGCAGCAGCAATTTGAGCAGCGGCACGACCAGTACTTAGAAGAGTGAACAGAACATGATGTATTCGCAAAATAGGGCGGCGGCCGCATACGGCGCGGTTCGCAGTCATGGACAAGTCGCGGAGGCGAGCCCGGCGCGACTGGTTCAAGTGATGTTCGAGCATATCCTGTCGAACCTGGCGACGGCGCAGGGGTGCATGGAGCGGATCAAGGGCAATATTCCGCTGCGCGACGTCATCATCAAGGGCAAGGCGGTGGGCAAGGCGGTGCGACTCATCGGGCAGCTCGACGCGACCCTCGACATGGAGCGCGGCGGCCAGATTGCCCACAATCTGCACAACTTGTACCTGTACATGTTGGGGCGTCTTACGACGGCGAACGTCGGGAATGATGCCGCGATCGTCGCCGAAGTGTCGGGCTTGGTGCACAAGATCAAGATCGGTTGGGACGAAGTCGTGAAGGACGCGCGATGAACCACGGGGCCGCCACCGCTGCCTTGGAGCGCGCCGCGGAGATTTCCCGCGAACTTACCCTGCTTGCCGATGGCGGCGATGTGCAGGTGACGCAGCGCCTCGACGCCGAGCGGATGCAGTTACTCAGGTCGGCCAGGAACGCCGTGGGGCAGTTGAGCGACAGGGATCGAGCATTGCTGCGCGAGATCGCCGACTTGAACGATCGGGCGATCCGGTTGTTGGAGCATCGCCAGCGCGGCAACGCGCGCGATATGGACTTGCTGTCCGTCGGCAAACGCGCGTTGCGTGCCTATGCCTCGGCCGGAGCGTATCGTTAGAGCCGTTCATCATCTCCAAAGGCGGCAGTCATGCCTGTGTCATTTCTGGGTCAAGGCCTGATATTCGAGGATTTTCTGCCGCTCGGCTGGTCGCCAGGCCCGCTCCCGCCAACCATCGCTCTTTCCCGACTGAATGCCGAAAACCAGCAGTTGCTGGGCGCGGAGGCATCGCTCGACGAGGTGCGCGTCCAAGACGCGCTCAAAGATGAATCTCCGGCCTTGCTGCACGAGCTGCAGCGGCTGGAGTTCAAATTGAACGTATTGCTGCGCCTTACAGCGGAGCTCGCCAAACGGAGCAGTCATTTGCCGGCACCGCACCACATCAAATTGGCGGCACAGGGACTGGAATGGATCGGCGATGACGCGCCGCAAATGGGCAGCAGCGGGATCCTCGATTTATACATCAATACAACGCTACCGCAGCCCCTGCGGCTGCCGGTCACCGTCATCGGGAATCGGGCGCACACCGAATCGGCCGCTGCGCAGATGCAGTTTTCTGGTCTGAGCGATCAAGTCGTCGAACTCATCGAGAAATTAATCTTCCGACATCACCGGCGCCTGGTTGCGGGCGCACGCATTGCACCAAAAAAGCCCTGATTAAGCCGTAGACTCAGTCGCACGTTAAGGTAATCCCCTACAGGCGATGCGGGTTTTACCCACCTGCATTTATTGCGGACCCTTAAGCTAGTATGCCCCCGAACTGATATTGGCTTAGCAATGTCAACGGGTTAGCAGTAATGCTTCAGACGGGACAGGAGATCTGCAGACTCCGTCACAGTTTTTCACGTGAAGGAGCACGGAATAGTGCTTGATGCCAAAGTAATTGTGATCGAACCCTCGGATTCGCAAGCGCGTTCGCTCGAGGCGCTGCTGCGTTTTCTGGATCTTGAACCGATCCATGTTCACGATCTGGCGGAGTTCCAGCGCTACAAGCAAGGCGAGCCCCACGATTGGTTGGCGCTGATCGTCGGCAAGGACACGGTGACCAGCGAGGGGCGCGAACTGGTGGCTCATCTGCGAGCCATGGAGCTTCCCCTGCCACTGATCTACCTGAGCAGCGAGGGACTGCCGAAGATTGCCGAAAGCAGCGGCGACCTTGCCTGGTTTCATCTGGATTTTCCCGTCAAGCAGCGGCGTCTGTCGGCGGTATTGGATCAGGCTCAAAAGATCCGCAACGGCCACCCGACCCAGCCGGGCGCGCATCGCTTCAGGCCGAGCGGCACCTCGCGGGCCATGCGTGGCGTGCACCGTCTGATCGAGCAGGTCGCGCCCTTCGACACCAATGTGTTGATTCTCGGGGAATCGGGCACGGGCAAGGAAATGGTGGCCCGCCATGTTCACGAATTGTCCGGCCGCGCCGGGCATCCGTTCGTACCGGTCAATTGCGGCGCAATACCGGCGGATCTGCTGGAGAGCGAACTCTTCGGTCACGAAAAAGGGGCCTTCACGGGCGCCTTGTCGACGCGCCTCGGCCGCTTCGAATTTGCCGAAGGCGGCACCTTGTTTCTGGACGAAATCGGCGACATGTCGCTGCAGATGCAGGTGAAATTGCTGCGGGTGCTGCAGGAGCGGAGTTTCGAGCGCGTGGGCAGCAATCGTACGATCAAATGCAACGTGCGCATCATTGCTGCGACGCACCGCGATCTGGACGAGGCCATCAGCGTCGGCCGTTTTCGCGAAGATCTTTTCTATCGGTTGAACGTATTCCCCATCCAGATGCCGCCGCTGCGGGAACGGCTCGAGGATCTGCCGGTGTTGATCGAGCACCTCTTGCAGCGCCAGGAGCAGATGGCCGGACGGCACATCAAGCTGGACAAGGAGGCAATGAACTGCCTGGCGCGCAACCCTTGGCCGGGTAACGTCCGTGAGCTGTCGAATCTGCTCGAGCGCCTGGCCATCTTGTTTCCCGAACAGACGGTTTCCGCCGACGATCTGCCCGAGCGCTACCGTAGTCGAGGCGCCGCTGGTTGGGCGAGCAGCGGCGTGCGCATCATCTCGCCCCTGGCTGCGGTATCGATTTCCGAGCCCTGTGTGACGCCCGTCGCACACATCAAGGAGACGCTCGATTCGCTCGAGATTCTCGAGACGCTCGAGGCGATCGATTCGTCCGGCAGCGGGCGGTTTTTGCCGCGCGGCGGCATCGATTTGAAAGACCATTTGTCCGCGATCGAGATTGGCCTGATTCGCCAAGCGCTCGAGGAAGCGGACGGCACCGTGGCGGAAGCCGCGCGTCTTCTGAAAATCCGCCGTACCACGCTCGTCGAGAAGCTGCGCAAATACCGTCTCAGCGCCTGACGGTTTTTTGACGCTGACGTTTTACTTCGGCGTCGTTTTTTCCATAAGTTATTGATTTATAGGCAGAATACTGGCCAGGCATAGAAGTTGCTTACCTCCTGCGGTATGTCAGCCACACTGCTCGAATCCACCGATACCCAGCGTCACGAATTGCAGGCGGCGTTTCGCGCCTTCGGCACGGTGTCGGAACAGCTGTCCGGTGCCTTCGACGCGCTTCGCGATCAGGTCGCGCAGCTGCGCGCCGAATTGAGCGACGCGAACGCCGGAAAGGAGCATCTCGCGGCACGTCTCTCGGCGCTGGTGCAAGGTCTGCCCGGCGGGGTGGTCGTGCTGGACGCGGACGGCATCGTCATCGAAATCAATCCCGCCGCCGTGCAACTCCTCGGCGAGCCGTTGCTGCTGCGTCCGTTCATCACGGTGCTCGAGCAAGCCGCAGTCACCACCGGCGCTTCGCCGGAGCATACCGAATTGCGCAGCGGGAAGTACGTCAACATTTCGCGACGCGAATTGGGTTCGGGCGGCGAGGTGGTGCTGCTCACGGACGTGACCGAGGCGCATTTGATGCGGGTTTTTCTCACGCGGCAACAGCGCCTGCTCACCCTGGGTGAGCTGGCGGCGGGTCTCGCGCATCAGATCCGCACGCCCTTGGCCACCGCCTTGCTATACGCGTCGCAGATGGCGCTGCCGGATCGGAGCCTCGCAGACCTCCGCCGCTGTGCGGAGAAGACCGTCGGCAGCCTGAAGCAACTCGACCGGCTCGTGAACGACATGCTGGCCTTCGCCCACGGTGGCGCCGCCCGGGAACTCGTCAGCGTCAGTGCATTGCTGGAGCAGGTGGCGCAATGGCTGCGGCCGGCGCTGCGCAAGGGCGTGCGGCTCACGATCCGCACCCAGGCGCCCAATTTGACGGTGCGCGCCAACGCGCCATCGCTGGTGTCCGCCGTCCTCAACCTGGCGACCAATGCGCTGCAGGCCGCCCGCGCCGATCTGGACCTGGAACTGCTGGCGCGTCGCTCGGGCGGCCGGGCGCAAATCATCGTCAGCGACAACGGCCCCGGAATTCCGGCGCAGGTCCGCGAACGCATATTCGAGCCGTTCTTCACCACGCGCACGCATGGCAACGGAATCGGCCTTTCGATCGTGAAGTCCGTGATCGAAGCACATCACGGCAGCGTACGTCTGGCCGACAGCGGCGCGTTCGGCACAGGTGGCGCCACCTTCGTCATTGATTTACCGGCTGAGGAAACTGCATGAACCCCACGAACGAGTCGGTCTTGGTCGTCGAGGACGATGCCGCGCTGCGCGAGGCTTTGATCGACACGCTGCGCGCGGCGGGCCTGGCGGCGATCGCCGCCTGCGATGCCGGCGAGGCGCTGCAATTGCTGGAAACGGAAGAAATCGCGTTGGTAATCTCCGACGTTCAGATGCCCGGCCTCAACGGTTACCAATTGCTGACTTCCATCAAACGGCTGCGTCCGGATCTTCCGGTGGTGTTGATGACGGCGTATGGCACGGTGGCGCAGGCGGTCTCTGCCATGCGCGAGGGTGCCACCGATTACATCGTCAAGCCGTTCGATGCCCAGGCTCTGATCGAGATGGCACGCCGGCAGCTGAGCGCGAGGGTGGTGCCGAACCAGATGGTCGCCGTGGACCCCGAATCGAAACGCATCATGGCGCTGGCACGCAAGATGGCGGAAACCGAGGCCACCGTGCTCATCACGGGCGAGAGCGGGACGGGCAAGGAGGTCTACGCGCGATTCGTGCGCGATGCGTCCGCCCGGGCGGACAAACCCTTCGTCGCGATCAATTGCGCTGCAATTCCGGAGAACATGCTGGAGGCGACCTTGTTCGGCTATGAAAAGGGCGCCTTCACTGGCGCCGCCGCCGCGCACGCGGGCAAGTTCGAGCAGGCGCAGGGCGGCACGTTGTTGCTCGACGAAATCTCCGAAATGGACCTGGGGCTGCAGGCGAAAATTCTGCGCGTCCTGCAGGAGCGCGAAGTGGAGCGTCTGGGCAGCACCCGCACGATCCATCTGGACGTGCGCCTCATCGCGACATCGAACCGTGACCTGCCCGAGGAGGTGCGCGCGGGACGCTTCCGCGCGGATCTCTACTATCGGCTGAACGTCATGTCCCTCAAGCTGCCGGCGCTGAGGGAGCGACGCGGCGACATCCTGCCGCTGGCGCTGCGCGCCATTCAGGCCTGCGTTCGCGGCAGCCAGATCAGGCCGGTCCTGTCAGCGGAAGCCGAACGCAAACTGGTGCAATACGACTGGCCCGGCAATGCGCGCGAGTTGACCAACATCGTGCAGCGCGCCGCGTGGCTTGCCTCGGGCGGCCAGATCCATGCCTCCGATCTCGACACGGGCATGATCGATGTTCCCGGCAACGCGGCGGCGGCACCCATGGTCGCGTCCGCGCCCCCCGGCGCGTCGGCGGAAGAAGCCGGGTTGGGTCACGATCTGAAGGAGCGCGAGCGCGAACTGATCCTCGCCACCCTGGCGTCCGCCAACGGCAGCCGCAAGCTCGCCGCCGAGCGTCTCGGCATCAGCCCACGGACGTTGCGGCACAAGCTGCAACAGCTCAAAGCCGCGGGTGTCAGCGTCCCGCGATTGCACGATTCACCCTTCATGACGGCGTAACCCATGAGCAGCATGCAAATTCAACAAGTCCTTTCCGAGATGCGCGCGCTGCAAGCGCGGGCGTCCGGCGCGTCGGGCGAGAATGCGGCGATACCGACGTCGAGTGCGCAGCCATCCGATTTCGCGAACCTGATGAAAAGTTCGGTGGATCAAATCTCCACCATGCAAAACCAGGCGAACGCGATGTCGGATGCCTATGAGGCCGGCGACAAGAGTGTCGACCTGACCAAGGTGATGCTCGAGGCTCAGAAGGCAGGACTGGCATTTCGGGCGATGACCGAGGTACGCAACAAGCTTCTCGATGCATACAGTCAAGTCATGAACATGTCGGTCTAACGGAAACTTGAGAGGATAACGCATGGCTGACATCGTTCCCGCCGCGCCCGCTCCGCGTGGTCTGCTCGACATCCCGGGGATCAAGCAAGTCGGCCTGTTGGCGGGCGTCGCCGCAGCCGTGGCGGCCGCCATGTGGCTCGTGCTCTGGTCACAGGGACAGAATTACACCGTGCTGTACGGACAGCTCTCGGAGCGCGAGAGCGGGCAGGTCATGGACGCTCTCACGGCGGCGGGCATCGAGTACAAACTCAATCCGTCGGGCGCCGTGTCGGTGCCGGAGACGAAGGTCCAGGAGGCGCGTATCCGGCTCGCCAGCCAGGGCCTCCCGCAAAGCGATTCGATGGGCATCGAGATGATCCAGAAGGACTCGCCGCTGGGCACGAGTTCGATGATGGAGACCGCCCGCTATCAATCGGTGCTGGAGACCGAGCTGGCGCGCACCATCATCAAGGTCCAGGGGGTGCAGAGCGCCCGCGTCCACCTGGCATTGCCGAAACCGTCGGTGTTCCTGCGCGATGCGCGCAAGGCCACCGCGTCCGTGATGCTGCAGTTGTATCCGGGGCGCCGGCTCGAGCCGGGCCAGGTCGCGGCGATCGTGCATCTGGTGGCGTCGAGCGTGCCTGAACTCGCGGCGAGCGACGTGACCTTGGTCGACCAGGCTGGGTCGTTGTTGAATTCGCCCGACGAGAATGCGGAGCAGGCGGCGAACACCCGCCAACTCGAATACACCCGCAAGCTCGAGGAGGGGTATCAGCGGCGCATCATCGAATTGCTCGAGCCCATGATCGGCGCCGGGCGCGTGCGCGCCACGGTCACCGCAGATCTCGACTTCACCGTGACCGAGGAGACGCACGAGAACTATGATCCGCAAAAGACGGCGGTGCGCAGTGAGCAGACCAGCAAGGAGACCCGCAAGGGCGGCGACGGCGCGGAGGGCATTCCCGGGGCGCTCAGCAACCAGCCGCCGGGCACGTCGGGCGCACCTGTCGTCGCCGGCGCTCCCGCCACGCCGGGGTCGCAGACGGGCGCCGCCAGCGGACCCACGTCGGACTCGGAGCGCGCCACACGCAACTTCGAAGTGGACCGGGTTCTCTCATATACCAAGCAACCGAGCGGCGTGCTCAAACGCCTGAGTGTCGGCGTCGTGCTCGACGACTGGCAGAAGACCGCCGCGGACGGCAAGGTCACGACGATTCCGATGAGCGATACGGACATCAAGCGCTTCACGCAGCTGGTACGGGAATCGATCGGCCTCAAGGACGAGCGCGGAGACAAGCTGGACGTGCTCAATCAGGCCTTCAAATCCAGTGCGCCGCTGGCGCCGGTCGATGGCTTGCCGTTGTGGCAGACCCCCTGGGTCCTGGCGCTCGCGAAGCAGGTCGTCGGCGCAGGATTGGTGCTCGTGGTCGCGTTCCTGGTACTGCGGCCGTTGATGAAGTCGCTCACCAAGGCGCCCGCGCGCATTACGGTGAGCAACCCCGAATCCACCGATCTGGCGGGCGATCGCGTCAGTCTCTCGGGCAAGAGCGCCCCGGGAGCCATCAAGCTGGCGCCGAGTTTCGAGCAGCAAATCGCCGCGGCCAGGGCTCTCGTGGGTCAGGATCCGAAACGGGCGGCGCAAGTCGTGAAGGATTGGGTCGCTGCCGATGGCTAGCAAGCCGGAAGATCTCGACGGGACACAGCGTGCTGCCATCCTGCTCATGAGTCTGGGTGAGCAGGACGCGGCGAACCTGCTGAAGCAGCTCGACGCCAAGGAAGTGCAAAAGCTTGGCATCGCCATGGCCGAATTGAAGGAGGTTTCCCGCGACCAGATGACCAAGGTGCTCGAGACGTTCATCGGCGTGGTCGACGGCAAGTCGGACGTTGCCTCCGGCTCGCAGGACTATGTGCGACGTGTGTTGACCCAGGCGGTGGGCAAGCAAAAAACCGATCTGCTGCTCGATCGGGTGTCCACCGGCACGACCGGCCAGGGCATCGAAGCGCTCAAGTGGATGGACGCCAAGGCGGTCGCGCAGATCATCAGCGGTGAACATCCGCAGATTGCCGCCATCGTCCTGTCGCATCTGGAAGCGGAGCAGGCGGCCAGCGTCCTGCCGCTGTTGACGGAAGACATGCGCACGGAGGTCTTGATGCGCATCGCCTCGTTGAACGAGGTGCCGCAATCGGCGTTGACCGAACTGGATCAGTTGGTCGAGAAGCAGGCCAACGCCACAACGCCGGTGCCGCTGCGCAAGATCGGCGGCGCGCGCACCGTGGCCAACATCCTCAATGCGATGGAGAAGGAAAAGAGCGGCGAAGAGATGGGCAAGATCGAGAAGGCGGATTCCGAGATGCACGGCCAGATCAAGGATTTGCTGTTCGTCTTCGACAACTTGCTGGACGTCGACGATCGGGGAATCCAGGCGCTGCTGCGCGAGGTTGGCTCGGATACCCTGGCGGTCGCGCTGCGCGGCGCGGAACCCGAGGTGCAGGATCGGTTGCTCAAGAACATGTCGAAGCGCGCCGCGGAGATCCTCAAGGACGACATGGAGGCACGCGGGCCGGTGAAGCTTGCGGACGTGGAAGCCGCCCAGAAGGAAATCGTCGTGATTGCCCAGCGACTCGCCGAGGAAGGAACGATCAGTCTGGGTGGCAAGGGAGCGGCTGAGTTTGTCTAAAGTATTCACCAAGGAAGCCTCCGCGGATGCCGCCGTCTGGTCGGCGCCCGACATGAACGTGCCATCGACCAATCAGAAGCTGCCCACCGTGAGCGGCCTCGCCGACCTCCAGGAGGAGGCCTACAAAGAGGCGTTCGACCAGGGATTGGCCGAGGGGCGTGAAGCCGGTCGCGCCGAGGTGCGGACCCAAGCCGAGGGGCTGGCGGCCATGTTCCACGACCTCGCGAAGCCCTTCGAGGTGCTCGACGGCGAGGTGGAGCGCGAATTGTTGGCGCTTGGCATGGCGTTGGCGCGGCAGATCGTGCGGCGGGAACTGAAGACGGACCCAACCCAGATCATCGGCATCATCCGCGACGCGATCGCGGCCCTGCCCGTGGCGGCGCGCGACGTGCGCGTGCACCTGCATCCCGAGGACGCTTCGATCATGCGGCAACATCTGGCCCCGACCGAGAGCGAGCGTGCCTGGGCGATCATCGAGGATCCGGTGATGGCCCGTGGCGGCTGCCAGATCACGTCGGCGACCTCGCGCATCGACGCTCGTCTGGAGACGCGCCTCACGGCCATTCTGAGCGAGTTGATGGGCACCGAGCGAACCGCCGCCCTGTCGCGCGGTGGGAACGGCGCGTGAGTGCGGCCGGCTCGCGGCTCCGGCCGCAGAAGTGGGCCGCCGCGCTCGCCCTGGCGCGCGAGCGCATGTCCAACACCGGCGAGATCGTGGTGGAGGGCATCCTCAGCCGAATGGTGGGCATGACGCTCGAGGCAGTGGGCTGCGAGGCCGCCGTGGGCGGGCGCTGCCTGGTGGATACTGCCGAGGGCAAGCAAATCGAAGCCGAGGTCGTCGGCTTCTCGGGGGATAAACTGTTCCTCATGCCGACCGGCGACATCCGCGGAATCATGCCGGGTGCCCGCGTGATCCCCACACACAGCGTCAGCGAGGTGGCCGTCGGGGACGAATTGCTCGGACGCGTGCTGGACGGCGCCGGGCGGCCGCTCGACGGATTGGGCGAGTTGCGCTGCACCGATCGTGTCTCGCTCACCGGCGAGCCGCTGAATCCCCTGATGCGGCGCGCAATCCGCGATCCCCTCGATGTCGGTGTGCGCTCGATCAACTCCTTGCTGACCGTCGGCGGCGGCCAGCGAATCGGCTTGTTTGCCGGTTCCGGCGTGGGCAAGTCCGTGCTGTTGGGCATGATGACGCGCTATACCAAGGCGGACGTGACGGTGGTCGGGTTGATCGGCGAACGTGGCCGGGAGGTGCAGGACTTCGTCAGCAATACGCTGGGGCCCGACGGCATGCGCCGCGCGGTCGTGGTGGCGACGCCCGCCGACAATCCGCCGCTGATGCGGCTGCACGGCGCATGGCTCGCAACGGCGATCGCCGAATACTTTCGTGATCGCGGCATGAAGGTGTTGCTGCTGCTCGATTCGCTCACGAGATTCGCGCAGGCGCAGCGCGAAATCGCGCTTGCGATCGGCGAGCCACCGGCGACCAAGGGCTATCCACCGTCGGTATTTGCGCGGCTGCCGCAGCTGGTGGAACGCGCCGGCAACAGCGATCGAGGGGTCGGCTCGATCACCGCGTTTTACACCGTGCTGGCCGAAGGCGATGACCAGAACGATCCGATCGCCGACGCAGCACGGGCCATTCTCGATGGCCATATCGTATTGTCGCGTCGTTTGGCGGAAAGCGGTTTATATCCCGCCATCGACATCGAAGCGTCCATCAGCCGTGCCATGCACTCGATCGCGACGCGCGATCAAATGGACCTCGCGATCCGCTTCAAACAGGTCTATTCGAACTATCAGCAGAATCGCGATCTGATTTCCGTGGGGGCCTATCGGCGTGGCTCCGATCCGCGCGTGGATCTGGCCATCGATCAGTGGCCGAAAATGCTCGAATTTTTGCGCCAGGATATGCACACGCCGATCGGCATCGAGAAAAGTTACGCCGATCTCAAACAACTCGTGACGCAGTTCTCGGCGCCGCCGTCCGCAACAGCCCGATAGCAGGCCGCGCATGATGAAATCGAAACGGTTCGAGCCGATCCAGGAAATCGTCGCCAGTTCGGCGAAGGACCTGAGCCGCGCGATGGCGGAGGCCGGCCGACGGGTCGCAGACCTCGAGCGCCAGCTGCAACAGCTGACGGCTTATCGCGACGAGTATGTGCGCAATTCCACACAAGCCACCGGCAGCTTCGATGCGGTCAGACTGCAGAACTACCGCTCGTTCCTCGATCGACTGGGGGAGGCGATGCGGCAGCATCTCGTGAACATCGACGCGGCACGCGCCGACTACGAGAAGAAGCGCGTGCTGTGGAGCGAGAAGCGAATCGAGGCCGAGTCCTTGGGTCGCGTGATCGACCGTTTTCGCAAAGAGGAACAGCAGCAGGCCGATCAGCGTGAACAACGGGAAGGCGACGATGCTGCCATGCGGATTTCCTTGAGCACGCAGGGCGACCGCAAACCGTATTGAGAATGCCGCTCCCCAGAGGGAAACCCTTATCGCACTGCGGCAAATGCCGGCAATGGCTGCAGCGCAATGAATGATAATCTCAGCAAGAAAAGCCGATGGGCCGGGCACAGGTCGATCGCCAGGTACTGCTTTGCGTGGCGCGGTTTCGCAGGGGAAGGCAGGTCGCGCGCGGGGAAATTTTTGAGAAAGGTACAGCTCCGCGAAGCCGGAGTCGTGCGGAAATTGGTTCGACGGCAGTTCAAAGCCAACGCAGAATCCCGCTATCAGCATCGCTTGCATTGTGTCTTCCTCGTCGCAGTGGGTCATTCCTGCCGGTCCGTGGGCCGGCTGTTCGGCGACGATCCGACCAGCGTGCGCCGATGGGTCGTGCAATTCAACGTCGACGGACCCGATGCTTTGCGGGAGCGAAATCGGCCGGGCAGACCCGACGGCGTCGATACATCCAAGCTTCGAAAGCTGCGCTCGGAGCTGGCTGCTTCGCCGCGGGCCTTCGGTTGGGATGCGGATGCCTGGACCGGCGGACTTCTGTCCCGGCATCTTCAATCGGTGCATGGGGTCGAACTCGGTCTGAGACAGAGCCAGCGGTTGTTGTTGAAGGTGTTGCGATCGAATCAGCCCCACTCGCGCTCCGGAAGCGAGTCGTCCGGATAGGCCCGCCGATTTTGAGTTTGTAGGTGGCCGGAGTAGCCTAGCGTGCATGCAGAAGGCCAACGCGCGGTCGCCGCGGCGATTAAAACCATCACTGAAAATAAAGGCATATGCAAGTTCCGACCACGTCTATTTGGCGTGGACTTCCTCCTCCCTGATTCCGGCCTGCCTCGGTTTCGCCTTGTTCCGCAAGCGAAAGGGCGCCTCCCCGCAGGCGGTCGAGACCTTCGTCGGGCCGGCCGATGGGTCCAACGTGTCGCTCGGCGTATATCGTCCCAGCACCGAATGGCCGATTCAGAAATTCATGTGGCCGGATTTTCTCGCGCCACGGGAGGCATCAGTCCGCTACCAGGTCGTCCCCATGTGCGGCAGCGGCTTCGCCGACATGCGGCCGATGCACCATTGGGCGAGCGACTGGAGCGACGCCGTTTGTCTGTCGCACGACGAGGCACGGCCGACCCGCGTATTCTTCAATCGCGGTGCCACGCTCACTCAATGGGACGCGCATCAGATGCGGGGGCTCAAAGGTGACGCGCTTCGTTCGACGATTGAGCAGACCAACCGTGCGAAGAACAAGATCCGCGACTTCCTCGGCGGCCGCCTCAAGGCGGGACTCCTCGCTCAACTGCGGCGTGCGCAAAAATCCGGTGCGCATGTTTACGTCTCGACCGGCGAGCTTCGCGATCCTGAGATCCTGCCGGCACTGGCCGAATACGGCGAGCGGGCCCACATATCCTCACGGAATGGCGGATGGTTGCACAAGTCCGTCATCGTCTTCACGGAACCGGACGAGCCCGACAATCCAGTGTCGGTATGGCTGCAGAGCGGTGATCTGACGTCGCACGGCATATGCTGCCAGTCCAATCATGCGTTGTTCATCGACGATCCCAGGCCTGCGCGCCGCTTCCTCGATGAATGGCGCGGCACGTCCGAGCTGAAGTCGCATGCACGGGACTCGCAAAGGCGCACGGCCGAGCGCGCCATCGACAATGCCCAGGAGGGCATTCTCTTCCTGGCGTCGGGCGTGACGAACCCCTGGCCGTTGTTCGAGCGGCTGTTCAAGGTGATGCGCGACCCGGCAGGCGCCGATCTGCTGGTTCACGGGCTGTTGCATCGGACCGCCCGACGAAATTTACCGCCGAGCGTGACCTTCGTGCACCGAAACCATCGGTCGTCCGCGGCGTCGGTCGATGTCATGGTTCCCGCCGTCGTGCCCATGACGCCCGGCATGGGGAAGCAACAGAGCGACGCCGCGCTCTCCGTCAACGAATGGGCGTCATCGGTCCGACGGTATGCCGAGCGGCGGGCCGAGGGCGTTTCAGGGTTGCTGCCGCGGAGCAATGTGTTGCTGGTGGACCCGTTCGGGAAGCATCCCGCCATCATCATCGGTGGATGGGGCGGTGCCCGAGCCGGCGGGCAATCCGATCAGCCGTTCACCCTCGACAACGACGCCGCCACGGCCCGCCAATACGCGGTTTACATCATGATGATCTACAACCAATACCGTTGGCGGTTTCAGCAAATCGAAGCGGCCAAGAAGGGAAGAACCATCGGCGGCTGGAATGGCTTGATGGCGCCGTGGCATGGGCAGGCTTCCTATCGGCGCGGCGGCAGAAAAGTCGAGCTTTCATTCTGGACGTGACGCGTGCTCGTCAGGCGCAGAGCAATGCCAAAGACCCGCCGCCGTATTTGGGCAGCTGAATCTGGAAGACACTTCGCCCCCTTGGTTGAGCGAGCAATGCGGCGGCGGCGGCAGGCAGGGACTTGACGGAATAGACCTCCTCGAGCCGCAGATGCGGCGACGTGCCGTCCATCATGAGCCGCGTGCAGATGTTCATGATCTCCCGGATGTTGGCGATCATGACCTCGGTGAGTTCGCGCGTCTTGACGGCGTCCTTGGCCACATTGACCGGCAGCATCGACAGTGCCGAACTCATGCTCGCCGACAGGGCAATGTCGGCCGCGCACAAACCGACGGTCTCGCCTTCGTCCGAGATGAATACGCCGAACCATGCGCCTCCCTGTGGCGTTTGATCCACGGCGCCGCCCGCCTTGACGGCCAGCCCATCGAACAACATTCCAAGCAATTGCGCCACCTTGGGCCCGTCCGGCAAGGGGAATCCTGTCGCCATCATCGTTTCCTCGTGTCGTTGGTATTCAACGAATGTGGGGGCCGAGCTGTTCCTTGAACGACTCGGGCGTAAATGGCTTGGAGATGAGGAAGCGCGCGCCGGCGCTGGTCGCCTTGGCGCGCATGTCGGCGGTGGCTTCCGTCGTCACGAAGCCGAAGGTCAGCCTGATCTTGTCGGCGGAAAGTGCTTCCAAGAGTTGGATTCCCGTCATGTTGGGCATGTTCCAATCCGAAAGCACGAGTTCCGGCGCCGAGGTCTTGATCGCGGCCAGCGCCTTTTCGCCGTCCTCGGCTTCCGTAACGGTATGACCTTCGAATCCTGCCAGGCGCAGCGTCCGCTTCACGATCATGCGCATCGCGCTCGAGTCATCCACTATCAAAATCTTCATCTTCTGTCTCTCTTTAAATGATCCACTGTTCATGTACGGCCGGTATCAACCGGCGCGGGCCTTGGGCATTGCGTCCGTTCTTTCTTTCATCACGCGAACTATCGCGGCGGCCATTTGGTGCAACGGGTGCAGCGCTTGCGCCGCGCCGATCTCCCATGCCGCGCCAGGCATTCCCCAGACGACACTGGTGTTTTCGTCCTGCGCCAACGTCGGCGCGCCGGCATCGCGCATTTCGCGCATGCCCTCGGCACCATCGCGACCCATGCCGGTCAGAATCACGCCGACTGAGTTCCTGCCCGCGCTCTGGGCCACCGATCGAAACAGCACATCCACCGACGGACGATGACGATTGACAGCCGGGGCGGAGCTGAGCTTGCAGCGGTAATGAGCGCCATCCCGCACGACGAGAAGATGGTCGTCGCCGGGGGCCACGTAGGCATGACCCGCCAGGATGGCCTGGCCGTCGCGTGCCTCACAGACATTGAGCTGGCAGATCGCGTTCAGGCGGGCCGCGAACGGCCCGCTGAACGCCTTCGGTATGTGTTGCGTGATGACGATGCCCGGCACGTCCGCCGGAAGACGTATCAGCACTTCCTTGATGGCCTCGGTGCCGCCGGTGGACGCCCCTATGGCGATGATCTGATCCGTGGTTTGAAAATGGGTCGGCGCGGTACGCTTCGGCAACACCACATCGGTGTCGAAGCGTTGCTCGATTTCCGGCGTGCCCGAGGGCTTGGCCGCACGCGTCTTGGCGCCTGCCGCTCCCTTGACCTTGCTGATGATCTCGCGCGCAGCCTCCTTGATGCCGTGGACCGTATCCACGGCCGGCTTGGCGACGAAATCGATCGCACCCAGCGACAGGGCATCCAGCGTCACGTCGGCTCCGTGTTGAGTCAAGGAAGAACACATCACGACCGGCATGGGTCGCAGCCGCATGAGATTCCGCAGGAAGACCAAGCCATCCATCCGCGGCATCTCGATGTCAAGCGTGAGGACGTGGGGATTCAACGCTTTTATCTTGTCCCGGGCGATGATCGGATCGGCGGCCGTGCCGACCACCTCGATCTCGGGGTCGGAGGCAAGGATGTCCGTCAGCAACTGCCGCATGACGGCGGAGTCGTCGATGATGAGTACACGAATCTTCTGGTTCATAAAAAGAATCTTGCGCTCAAAACAGTTCAACCGATCCGGATTCGACCTGGGCTGGCGTGGGGGAGAACGCTTCTTCGCGCTCGAAAACCGCACGATGCGAATTCGAGATCAAGCGCTTGACCCGCACCATCCCGCTCTTCGGGCTGTAATAGAGCTTGCGGGCGAAGCGGTCCCCCAGATCCTCGCCGCTGATGGCAAAGCCCTCCGCGCGCAGATAATCACGGACGAATTGCGCATTTCGGAGGCCGACATCGAGTTTCATGTCGAGCACCTTGCCGCCGCCGATCACCTTGAATTCCAGATTCTCGCGGCGACCGCCCAGCTTCAATATGTCGTTCAGCAGGCGCTCCATGGCCACATTGCCGTAACGCGTCGCCGAGCTGACGTCGTGTTCCGCCCAGGCGCTCGTACCGCCGGAGCGGTCCAAGGGCAGCATGAAATGGTTCATGCCGCCGATCCCGAGCACCCGTTCGCGAACACAGGCGGAAACGCACGATCCGAGTACCGTGAAGATGCTTTCATTGTGGCGCGTCACGTAATACTCTCCGGGCAAGAGCGTGGCGACCGACACGCCCAGCGCCGCATCCCAGCTGCGCCGGATGTGTGAGAAATTCGGTAGTGCGGGTGGCGGCCGCCGGAAGTCAGCCGCCGATGCCCTCGGCGACGCCGCGCTCACGCCATCCTCCGATAGGCCGTCCGACCCTCGAGCTTGTAGCGCTGCGACACGTTGAAGAGATTCTCCGAGTGTCCGATGAACAGCCAGCCTCCCGGTTTTTGCAGGGCTGCCATCCGCTCGAACAGAGTGCGCTGGGTTTCCTTGTCGAAATAGATGACGACATTGCGGCAGAAAATCACGTCGAATGGACCTTTCATGGGCCACGGATTCAAAAGATTCAATTGACGGAACGTAATCAACGATTTTAGTTCGGGGGACGCCACGCCTTGATCCGGCTGCCCGGCCGGTGACGGAAACCAGCGCTTGACGCGGTCGGCCGACATCCCTTTGAAGCGGTCGCTCCGATATGAGCCCGCCTGCGCCGTGGCCACTACCTTGGAATCGATGTCCGTCGCGAGCAGCTTGACATCCCAGTCGCGGCTGGCGGCCAAGGCCTCGCGCAGGGTGATGGCGATGGAGTAGGGTTCCTCTCCGGTCGAACATCCGGCGGACCAGACGCGAAGACGGCGCCGATTGTCCGCCGCCCGCTGCATCGGCGGCAGCACCTCGGCGGCAAGTTGCTCGAAGTGGTGCTTCTCCCGAAAAAACGACGTCAGGTTGGTCGTGATGGCATTGGTCAGTTCCTGCAGTTCGTCGGAGGGAGCGCCTTCGAGCATGCCGCAATACTCACTGAACGAGGACATACCCAGGCTGCGCAAACGTTTCGAGAGCCGTCCGTAGACGAGTTCGCGCTTCGCGTCCGACAGTGCGATTCCCGTGTGTTTATAGACCAGGCCGCGCAGCCGACTGAACTCCGCGTCCGACAAATCATAGTCCCGTGCCGCTCCGGTCATCATCGCGATTCCGCCAGATCGTCGGTGAACAGTTCGATCGCATCCGCGGTTTCCTCGATGCGGTGGGCTTGCGAGAAACCGGCATCCGTACCGGCAAACAACATCCGCTCGTCCCTCATCGTAAACGCCTGCATGCGTTCCGTTGAGAGGGATTCCCATGCGGCACTCGAGGTCGCGCGCCGCGGATCACCCAAGTGAGCGTTGATGGCGCGAAGCGATTCGGCGACATGGGTCAGCTGTTGGATCAATCGATCGTGGAATTGCACGGCAACGATCACCGACGCCAGCTCGTCATCGAGAGACCTGTCGGCCGCACCTGATGCGCGTGCGGCCGACAGCAGACCATCGATGGACGAAAGCAGCGTGACGCACGCCACACTGTCCCGGGCCAGGCACTCATCGACTTGAATCGCAATGCAGTCCAGCCACGCCCGGCTGTACTCAATGGCGACCCCGTGGGCGCTGCCGGCCGACTCCGGCGCAATCTCAGGCAGGCGCATCATTGCTTCCGTTGCCGAGTTCCAGGAACCCTGCCACACCCAGCAGTGTTGCCGTGCGCCGCAGCGGCACCGATGCGCTGCTCCAACGGCACGGTATGGTGCGCTCCGTGCACGTACGCCAAAGGCTGACCAGCAATTGAACGACGGCGGTATCGATCTCATCGACGTCGCCGCCGTCGATCACGATTTCCCGGCTGTCAGCGACCGCCGCCGACAAGCGGACGTGCAACGCCGCGGCACCCGAAATATCCTGGCGTTCCACGAGCGCGATCGACGTAATCGTGCTCATGCAGCGACCATCGCCGGTGCGGCGTCATCCACGATGCTGTTGCCTATCAGTCGGTCTATATCGAGCAAGATGAGCATCTTCTCCTCCACGGTGGCCAGTGCCTTGACGAAGATCGTCTCCACGCTGCCGCAGACGTCGGGCGGCGGTTTGGTGTCGGCCACATCCACGTTATAAACCTCCGACACGGCGTCCACGACCATGCCGACGGTGCGCTCGGTGCGGGCGCCGGCCACTTTCACCACGATGACGACGGTGGTGGGGCCGAAGGCGATCGTTTCCAGGCCGAATCGACGGCGGAGGTCGAGGATCGGGACCACCGTGCCGCGCAGGTTGATCACGCCGAGCACGAACTCCGGCGTGTGCGGAATCCGCGTCACCTTGTCCCATCCCTTGATCTCTTGAACTCGCAGAATGTCGACGCCATATTCTTCACCGGCCAACATGAACGTCAGATACTGTTCGCTCGTTGCCGAGGACGAGCGGTCCGCTCCAGCTGCTGCTTTTGCTGTACTCATGATTTATTTCCTTCAGTGGGCCGCGTCTAGAACTCGCTCCATGAGCTGTCGTCGCCGACGGCCTTGCGCGGCGCCGCGACCTTCCTGTCCGGCACACGGGCTGCCGGTTTGGCGGCGACCGCTTTCAGCTTCGCGGGCTTCAAAGCGGGTCTGGACAGGAGGGTATCAACCGCGGAGGCAGAATATTCCTTGTCCCCGGTATCGAACGTTTCCATGAGTCCGGTCAGGCGGTTCGACTGCTCCTGCAGGGATTCGGCGGCAGCGGCCGCTTCTTCCACGAGAGCCGCGTTCTGCTGAACCGTCTCGTCGATTTGCGTGACGGCCTTGTTGATCTGGTCGATTCCGGTCGATTGTTCCTCGGACGCAGCGGCGATCTCGGCAATGATGTCGTTGACCTTTTTGACGGAAAGAACGATCGCCTCGAGGGTCGTTCCTGATTCATTGACGAGTCGCGAACCTTCGGAGACCTTTTCGACGCTGTCGTTGATCAGACTCTTGATTTCCTTGGCCGCCGTGGCCGAGCGTTGCGCAAGGTTCCGAACCTCGGTCGCGACGACGGCAAAGCCGCGGCCTTGCTCCCCCGCGCGCGCGGCCTCGACCGCAGCGTTCAGCGCCAGCAGATTGGTCTGGAAGGCGATCTCGTCGATCACGCCGATGATGTCGGCGATCTTTTTGCTCGACGCGTTGATTCCTTGCATCGCCGTGACGGCGCTGGAGACGACCGCGCCGCCCTTTTCCGCGTGCTCTCGTGCACCCTTGGCAACCTGGCTCGCCTGACGCGCATTCTCGGCATTCTGCTTCACGGTCGCCGTCATTTCCTCGACGCTGGCCGCGGTTTCCTCCAGCGACGAAGCTTCCTCCTGGCTGCGCGATGAGAGATCATTGTTGCCCTGAGCAATCTGCGTCGACGCGCTGGCGACCGAAACCGCAGCGGCGCGAATTTCGGTGACCACATCCTTCAGACGGTCCGTGCATCCATTGACCGACTCGCTGAGCTTGGCGTATTCACCCGTGTACACGCCTTCCA
Organism: Gammaproteobacteria bacterium; assembly: GCA_003164785.1. Lineage (GTDB taxonomy): Bacteria > Pseudomonadota > Gammaproteobacteria > Steroidobacterales > Steroidobacteraceae > Bog-1198. The sequence goes on from PLUE01000016.1 coordinate 127,073, forward strand.
TGCGTGTGGTGAGATCGCCGCCCGCCATCGCCGTCATGACGCGGGCGGTTTCGGCGAGAACATTCTCGAGCTCGAACGCGGCAAACTTCTGGGCGGTGATGTTGGTGGCGTATTTGACGACCTTGAACGGCCGGTTGCTCGCATCCAGGATCGGGTTGTAGCTGGCTTCGAGCCAGAGTTCCTTGCCGCCCTTGCCGATGCGCTTGTATTGACCGGCGTCATATTCGCCGCGGCCGAGCTTGGTCCAGAACGCGCGATATTCGCCGCTGTCGCGATAGGCGGGCTCCACGAACAGGCTATGGTGCTTGCCGCGGACTTCGTCGGCGGAATAGCCGACGGTGGCCAGAAAATTCTCGTTGGCCGTGATGATGGTGCCGTCGAGCTGGAACTCGATCACGGCCTGAGCCTTGCTGATCGCCGACAACTGACCGTTGACATCGGCCTCGCGAACCTTGGCGGCGGTGATGTCGGTGGCGTATTTAACGACCTTGAATGGCCGGCCGCCGGCATCGAGGATGGGGTTGTAGCTCGCTTCGAGCCACAGTTCCTTGCCGCCCTTGCCGATGCGCTTGTACTGACCAGCATCGTATTCGCCCCGGCCGAGCTTCGTCCAGAACGCCCGATACTCGCCGCTGTCACGGTGGGCGGGCTCCACGAAGAGGCTGTGGTGCTTGCCGCGGACTTCGTCGAGTGAATAGCCGATGGCCGCCAGGAAATTGTCGTTGGCGGTGATGACGGTGCCGTCCAGTTGGAACTCGATCACCGCCTGTGCCTTGCCGATCGCAGACAACTGCCCCTCGAGATCGACCAGACGGCTCGTTGACTTCTTGGCCGCTGGCTTCGGCTTCGTTGATTTGCGCGATTTCATATGGATCCTTGTGAGTGACTCTTGATTGTTGGTGAATGAATGAATGAATGACTAACTAACTAACTAAGCTGCTGCGAGCGCGGTCGCGGTGCCGGGATGCGGCCCCGCGACGGAGCGGATCAGGCCCGGCACATCGATGATGAGGGCGACGGTCCCATCACCGAGAATCGTGGCTCCGGCAAGGCCCGGCACCGCCTTGAAGTTCGATTCGAGACTCTTGATGACGACTTGCTGTTGCGCCAGAAGATCATCCACGAGCACGCCAACGCGCTTTCCATCCGCCTCGACGATGACCAGCAAGCCGCTCTCGGCGCTCCTGCTGTCCGGTTCCACGCCGAAGTGGTCGTAAAGCTTGAGAACCGGCAGATACTCGTCCCGCAGTCGAAAGACCTCGGTCCGCCCCGCGACCGTGTTCAGCCGCTCGCGTTTTATCTGAATCGTTTCGACAATGGACAGCAGCGAGATGATGTAGACCTCGTCGCCGACGCGGACGAGCTGTCCGTCGAGTATGGCCAGGGTGAGCGGCAGTCGGATGCGAATGCGGCTGCCTTCGCCCTGTTTGGAGAAGATCTGCACCTGCCCGCCCAAATCATTGATGTTTCGGCGGACGACGTCCATGCCGACGCCGCGGCCCGATACGTCGCTGATCTGGTCGGCGGTCGAGAATCCGGGAACGAAGATGAGGTTGTCGATCTGCTCGTCCGACATCTCCTGGTCGGCCGAGACGAGCGACCGCTCGCGCGCCTTTTGCAGAATCTTGGCCTTGTTGAGGCCTGCCCCATCATCGCGTACCTCGATGATAATGTTGCCCCCCTCGTGGAAGGCCACCAATTCCAGCTTGCCAGTCTCGTCCTTTCCGGATGCAATGCGCCGTTCCGGGGTTTCGAGTCCATGGTCTAGCGCGTTTCGCACCAGGTGGACAAGCGGATCGCTGATTTTCTCGAGTACGGTCTTGTCCAGTTCGGTGCTCTCACCGATGAACCTCAGATCGACTTTCTTGCCCAGCTTCTGCGACAAGTCGTGCACCAAACGGGGCACCCGATTGAAGGCAAAGCTGATCGGCAGCATGCGGATCTGCATGACGCTTTCCTGCAGCTCCCGCGTGTTGCGAGCGAGCTGCGACAATCCCTGCCGCAGGCGTTCCAGATCGCTAGGATCGATGCCGTCCGCAAAGCCGCACAACATCGATTGCGTGATGAGAAGCTCGCCGACCAAATTGATGATTCCGTCGATTTTCTCCGTGGCAACGCGAATCGATCCGGGCTCCGATGAAGCTCGTTGCGATTGGATCGGTGCCGTTGCGCTGGAACGTATGCTGTCGGGCGGCACTGCAGCAGAGGCGACGATCGTGCCGGTGTCCGGTTCTGCGACCGTCACGGCCGCGACCATTACGTCCGCCGCCAACGGGATCAGTTGCAGGACACAACCGGCATCCACCCAATCAAAAATCTCCGTGACCTTGGCCTTCGCAATATCGCCCGTCACCGTGAGATCCCACGTGATGTAGCAACCCTCCGGGTCGAGCGTATCCAGCATCGGCACTCGCGACACGTCCGCACGGGAGGTGAGCCCGCCCAAACTTCCGAGTTCACCGAACATGCGCACCGGTTCGTTGCGGAGCCGTAGCAGATCGGCGACGGGTTCGAACAAGATCCGCCAACCGCCTGCGCCGGCGGCGACCGATCCCCCGGCCCGCGCGGCGGGCGGCGCCGGCCCGGGCACCGCAGCGGCAAGCGCCGCCGGTCTATCGCGGATCATCCGCTCGATCTCGCCCGTCAGGGATTCGATGCGCGCCTCGTCGAACGGTTGCTCGAACTCGGTTGCCCGAATCATCTCGCGCAGACAATCGCACGACTGCAGCAGCAATGCGATTGCCGCCGGTACGATGGCACGAATGCCGCCGCGCATCTCATCGAGCAGCGTTTCCATGCCGTGCGTAAACTTGGCCACCGGGGAGAATCCAAAGGTCGCCGAACCTCCCTTGATCGAGTGCGCGGCGCGAAATATGGTGTTTATGTTCTCGCCGTCGGCGCGCGCATCGAGCGTGAGCAGGCCGGACTCCATGATGTCGAGTCCTTCGCGCGCCTCTTCGAAGAAGACCTTGGCTATCTCCGCCATGTCGAGATCGAGTGTCATTCCATATCCTCGGTCAGATGACCCTGGCGACGGTGGCGAGCAGTTGCGGTGGATTGAACGGTTTGATGATCCAACCGGTCGCGCCCGCACGTTTGCCATCCATCTTCTTCTCCTGACTGGATTCGGTCGTCAGCATGAGCATCGGGACGAACTTGTAGTCCGGCAGTTCGCGAAGCTCGCGTACCAAGGTGATGCCGTCCATGTTCGGCATGTGTACATCGGTCAACACGAGATCCACCACTCCCTTCCTGGCCATGGCAAGAGCCTCTACGCCGTCACTGGCTTGCAGCACGTCGTATCCCGCTTGCTTCAGCGTGAACAGGACCATCTGACGCATCGACGCCGAATCATCGACCGCGAGAATCTTTTTTGTCATCGAACAGCTCTCCACATAATTCACGTCGTTTTCTGCGACTTGCTGCGCTTTCGCGGCGATGTCCAGCCGAGGAAGTTCTATCGTCTACGTATGAGCAAACTTTATGAATCATTGCAAGCGACATATTAAAAACTGCATCAGTCAACAGCGCAGAGAAGCCCCCTGCGGAGCAGCGAAGGGGCGAGGAGCGTCCATGCGATAAGTTGTGAAAAACAGGGGAAGTCGTCGCAAAAGTCGAGCAAACACGACCGAGTGGCGTGTGTAAACTGCCCGCGATCGATCCCGGTGCGCATGCGATCAATTGGGGTTTGAATTAAGACGCGCGCCGCGGGCAAAAGGTGAAGTGGTGCGCATGCATGCGAATTTTCGGGTGACGCATGCCTCATCGAGGTTTGCCCACCGCCGGTAGCCGTATCGTCATCGAGCCAAGACGGCGGCGTTGTTTGTCGGACACGGCGGTGGCCCGAAATGCGCGACGCCGAAGGCATGCAAGACTGGGATCATGGTGCGAGAACACCGGCGACGGAATAAATGCGCCACCGTGGAACTGGCCTACGAATCGGGCTGTATTTCGTCGGACACGCTAATTTCAACTTTCGCGCGATAGACCGTGGGTCTCACGAAGGCGGGGACATGCGGTAGTTGATATGACGCTCGCGCGGATGCGTTAAGTTTTACGGGATTTCGGCGATAGTTCGAGCGGAGAGGATTTATTCCGGGTCTTTAATATGTTGGAGGTCGAAATATGGAAGTGAGGGCCAGCGTGCGTTCGAATGATGCGGCGCGGATTGCAGCGCCGCCGGAGCGGCTATTGAACGAGAAGGAACGAGCGCGGATCGCTGCGCTTCGTTCGTATCACATCATCGATACGCGTCCGGAAGAGGTGTTCGATGAATTGGCGCGATTCGCAGCATCGATTGTCACGGCACCCATCGCGGTGATATGCCTGATGGATGAGGGGCGGCAATGGTTCAAAGCCAAGGTCGGCCTGCAGGGCGCCGACGCGCAATTCGATTTGGCTGAGCTTTGTGCCTGCACGATCAGCGGCTCCGACATTTTCGTGGTAACGGACTTGATGGAGAACAGTCGTTTCGCCGGCAGCGCGCTGGTCAGCGGCGGCGTGAATATGCGCTTCTACGCGGGAGTGCCGTTGATCAACGCGGAGGGTCATGCGCTTGGCGTGCTCTGCGTCATCGACCAAGTACCGCGTGAGTTGGCCGCGGAGCACGAGGCTGCGCTACGAACATTGAGCCGACACGCCATGGCGCAGCTGGAACTTCGCCGTCAGTTATCGCTGTTCATCTGCGGCGGCAAGGCGAATCAAGGGCATTATTCGGCGTTACGCCATGCTGCGCGCGCCGGTGAGTTCGTGGTCCGCTATCAGCCAAAGGTCGATCTCGGAAGCGGCAGGGTGGTGGGTCTCGAGGCATTGCTTCGATGGGATCGGCCGGGGCACGGCCTCGTCATGCCGTCGGAATTCATTCCGCTGTTGGAGGAGTCCGGCTTGATACTCGAAGTGGGTGCCTGGGTCCTGCAGCAAACCGCCGATCGCTATTCGGACTGGAGGCGCAAGGGCATCGATACGCCGCGTATCGCGGTCAATGTGTCGCCGTGTCAGATCAGGCAGTCCGATTTTCTCGATGTCTTCGAGCGCGCCATCGCCGCTGATCCGCGCGACGGTGGCGGCTTGGATATCGAGATCACCGAAGGCGTACTCATGGAGAACACCGAGGACATCATCCGGAAGCTGCGGCTCATACGAGACAAAGGTGTGCGCATCGCCATCGATGACTTCGGCACGGGTTATTCGTCGCTGCGATACCTGAGCGGATTGCCGATCGATACGCTGAAGGTCGACACGTCGTTCATTGCCGCCATGACTGAAAGTGCGGAGGGCATGGCCATCGTGTCGACCATCATCGCTCTCGCGCACGTGCTCAAGCTGACCGTCGTCGCGGAGGGCGTCGAGACCCAGGAGCAGCGAAAATTACTGAGGTTGCTGCGCTGTGACCAAATTCAAGGCTATATATTCAGCGAGCCACTGACCAGCCGCGAGACGGAAAATCTGTTGACCGGCGTGTCGCCGCTTGAAAGAGTCGAACTGTCTGCACGCTCGGCGGGATCGTGAATCCAGGACAGGCGCGTTCCCGTGCCGATTCGAGGAATGAACGGCCGCTCGAGCTCCGGCTCGAGCCGCTTGTATTGTGAAGCCGCTGGCCACATTGTGACGATCATGAAATAGCGTGGCATCCGGCGACGGGAATGCAGGCGGGATCACCGCGGCCGGTGCCGGTTTGGTTTCTGTATGATCCTCACATGACGCAAGTTCCAACTTTTGGACATTCGGACTACGCGCGGGAGGTATTGCGCAAGGCTGATGGGGTGATCGCGACGGTCGGGCTCGAGGAATGAGCGCGCCCGGATAACCGCGGCGCGGCAGGTGTATCATCGCGCCATGCGCGCGAGAATCTGGGTCGATGCGGATGCCTGCCCAAACGTCATCAAACAGATCCTGTTTCGTGCGGCGGAGCGTACGGGCGTCATCGTGACGCTGGTCGCCAATCAGCCGTTGCAGACTCCGCGCATACCGAGCGTGAAGACCTTGCTGGTGTCGTCGGGTTTCGACGTGGCGGACGGCGAAATCGTCAAGCAGGTCACGGCTGGCGATCTGGTGGTGACGTCGGATATTCCGCTCGCGGCGGAAGTGATCGCCAAAGGCGGCGAGGCATTGAATCCACGTGGCGAGCTGTACTCCCCGGACACCATCCGCGCGGTTCTGACACTGCGCGATCTCATGGATACCATGCGCTCGAGCGGCAACATCGGCGGTGGTCCCCCGCCGTTGACCCAGGCCGATCGCAATGCATTCGCCGGGCATCTCGATACCTGGCTCGCGCGTCGGGTGGCGGCGTAGATGGAGGAGTTGCCCGCCGAGCCGGTCATCGTGCCGCACACGGAGCTGGCGGCGGACGTGCTACGTGCGGTCATCGAGTCGTTCGTGCTGCGCGAGGGGACCGACTATGGGGAACATGAATTTTCCCTCGATCAGAAAGTGTCCAAAGTGGTTCGACAACTGGAACGCGGTGAAGCGCAGATCCTGTTCGACCCGGATTCCGAGAGCGTGGCCATCGTGGTGGTCACGGCGTCGGCGAGGCGCGCGCGCTAGCGCATCGGCTCGTTCCGCTGGAGCTTCTCGGTGTAGAACAATTTCGCGACCGTCGTATCCGAGACGGGAACGGCAATGGTGTCGATGCCCGTTAGTTTCATCTGCTTAAGACCTCGAGTATTTGCGGCGATTCTCACGTCTGCGAAGAATGGCACGCAGCTTGCAATCTCCTCCGCCATGAACGCATCAAATCTCGTATTGCAGCCCTCCGGCCATCCCGATATTAGTCCATCCACATCTGCCGGTGCAGCTGCCGCAAATCCTACAAGTTCGGGCGGTGACGGGACGACCTTCGCCGGCGCCCTGAGGAACGCGAACTCGAAACCTGCCCGCAAGTCTGCCTCGTCCAAGTCGTCCGACGATTCGGACTCCGGCGGGAACTTGCCGGCCGCTGGCAATGCGTCGCCGCCCGTGCCGGTGGTGGTCACGCCTGTCGCATTGCATCCTGTGCCGGCGGCAGCGGCCAGTTCGCCGGCCGCCGCCAAGGGCACGGGCGGCACGGTGACCGGAGCGCCCAATGTCGCGACGCAAACCGGCGCCACGACCGCGGCGTCTTCAACGGCCAGGGTACCCCCGGACACTGCCGGGAACTCCGGACAATCGGCGGCGAAGGTCGTGAATGCGTTCAACAACTTGCTGTCGGCCGCCGGTGGCGAGGAGGGAGACGATAGTGCTCCCGACATGGCAACCACCGCCGTCGCTGGCGAGGCGCCGGCCCAGCCCGCGACCGCTCGGGTGGCGAGTGTCCCGGTTCAGACGTCGGTCCCGGTGACGCCCAGCCCAGCGGCGGCCAGCGCCGTGGTCCCCACGGGGGCGGCGACGGCATCTGCAGCGACATCGGCGGGGACGGGGGCGGCGGCGACCGCGGCGGCATCTGCATTTGCATCGGCGGCGGCGACCGCGGCGGCATCGACATCGGTCGCGGCGTCGGCGGGGAAGGGCGCAGCGAAAGCGCCGGTCGCCACCGCACGGGCCGCCTCGAACATCCGGACGCCAAACACCGCGGACTCGACGACTGCCCCGAGTGTGGCGGCGGATGTAGCGGATGCCGCGGATTCTGCCAGTGCGTCCGGCACGGCGTCATCGGGTAGCGACCCTGCCGCCGCGCTCGCTGCGGCGGCACAGGCAGCCAATGCCGCGGGGGCCAGTTCGGCCAATTCGGGCGCAGCCGATGCCTTGGATGGCTCAGGCGCTGCGGGAGTCGGGTCAGCCGTCGCGGGCACCGCGATCGCCGGAGCGGCGGTCGCCGCATCAGCCAAGGCCCTCGCTGCCGTGCGGACGGTCCTGAGCGCAGCCAGCGCCTACGACGCGTCCGCCACCGATAAAGCTGGAACGTCGGCGGCTGCGGCGGATTCGACGGCGGCCGCGGCGGAAGGCGCCGACGCGGCCGCCGGGTTGTCCCAGTTGACTGGACCATCCGCAGCGAACAGCAGCGCGGACGCGACCGCCAGCGCCACACCGAGCTTGCGCATCCACGCCAGCGTGGATGGCGCGGAGTTCGCACAAGGGCTCTCGGATCGTGTTTCCTGGATGGTCGGCAACAGCCTGAACGGCGCCAAGCTTCAAGTGAATCCGCCGGCGCTGGGGCCGATTGAATTGCGCATTGCGGTGGAAGGCGATCATGCGCAGGTGTGGATGAGCACGCACAGCGCGGTGACGCGCGATGCGCTCGAAGCGAGTTCGTCGAAGCTAAAAGAGATGCTGGGCGCACAGGGGTTCGGACAGGTCAGCGTGGATATCTCACAGCGCTCCTTTCAAGACCGGTCTGCCTATTCGCAACCTTATGAGCAAACCTCGACCGCCAAACGCAGCGCCGCAGCCGTCACAGCGGTGACGGCGGCCGGCGCCTCGACGTCGCGCTCGGCGTTGGGGGGGCTGGACGCGTACGCCTGAGCGGCCGCACCGGTAGTCGGCCGGGCCCATCCGGCCGCGCGTGTTCATCATGAATCCCAGCATCGCGGATTGCGGATGGTCGAACCCCGAGCGGCGGATCGCAACTTTGAGCAGCGGTCGGAGGACTTTGACGCTCGCCAAACCGAAGGCGATCACCAGCGTCACTCGCAGCGCGAAGTCTGCGGCGACGCAGTTGCTGACCGCCAGCGTGGTGATGAGCGCCAGTTCCAGCAGCGTGTAGAACAACATCAGTTCGTTTCTGTGAGTTCCCACCATTGCCATGGATCCTGACGTACTCATCTCAATACATCCCGCCGTTGATGGAAATGACCTGCCCGGTGATGTAGCCGGCCTCTCGCGATGCAAGAAATCCTACCAGACTCGCGACTTCCTGGGAGGTCCCGGCGCGCTTCATCGGCACCAGATCCGCTATGGTCGCTGCGTCGAACGTCGTGCCGGTCATCCCGGTCGAGATGATGCCGGGCGCGACCGCATTGACCGTGATGCCGCGGCTCGCCACCTCGAGGCTCAATGCCTTGGTCGCGGCGTTCAGCGCGCCCTTGGCGGCAGCATAGTTGACCTGCCCGCGATTTCCCGACAACGCGGTGACCGACGTGATGTTGATGATCCGGCCCCAGCGCGTGCGGATCATGGGCATCATCAGCGGATGCGTGACATTGTAGAATCCGTCGAGCGCCACATCGATCACGCGGTGCCATTGCGCCGCGCGCATGCCGGGAAACACGGCGTCGTCGTGGACTCCGGCATTGTTCACCAGGATCTGCACCGGCGCCTCTTCCAGGATCGCCTCCAGAGCCGCGCGACTGGCGCCGGCGTCGGTGACATCGAAGCCGAGCGTGCGCGCTCGACCGCCCGCGGCCACGATCTCGCCGACCACCGCATCGGCTGCGGCCAGGCCCCGGTTCGCATGCACGTAGACGAAATGGCCGGCGGCACCCAGCTGCTTGCAAATGGCCGCACCGAGGGCGCCGCTGCCGCCCGTCACGAGGGCCCGAATCTGATCGCTCATAGTTTCAACCGTCGGTTGCCATCGAGTACCACCGTGGCCCTGCCGCTCAGCAAGCACACCGCCTGGGCGCGGAGTTCGAATTCATACAGAGCGCTGGCGCCATCACCGGCCACCCGTACAGCCTGACAGATCAGGTCGCCCGGGACATCATCCAGCCGTGGCGCGTGGAGCCTCACGCTGCGCACGCCGGCCAGGAAACCCGAAGCGGGTTTGCCAGCGAGAGGTTCGCCTGCGCTGGACGTGCCCGATTCGGCGGTGCCGGCGACGAGTGCTCCGTGCACCGCCATGGCCTGCGCGGCGTATTCGATGCCGCAGGCGATTCCCAGCCGACCATGGGCAATGAGCGGATGATCGGCATCACGGTGGGTGGTGGCGCGGCAACGAATGCGTTCCGCATCCCAGTCGAGAACTTCCTCCAGCAGACACATGCGTCCCTGGTGCGGAATATGGCGCTCGATCCAGACGCGGCCTAGATGCACGGTTCGACTTGCAGCGCCACGCGCGAAACGTCCAGATACTCGAGCACGATTCTGCCCGGTGCGCCGAGCGCCATCTGGCGCAACAGCGGCAGGCAGCGTGCCGCCGGTATCGCCTGGCGCATGGCTTCGAGTTGCGGGTCGGCGAGGGTGTCGTGGGCCGCCTCATCGAGCGTCAGTTCGATACGGGCGAGCGACGTGGGTGTCCGGCAGGGGGTAAGCACCAGAGCGGTGCCGAAGGCGTCGGGGATCGGACGCTTGGCATGAATGGGCTCGGGGTATTCGGTGTCGTAGGTCACGAGCAAAACGGATTCGCCCTCGACATTCACGTAGGTCATCGCTTCGAGCAGTCCGGCGCAGAAACTCGCGTCGAATGCGCACAGCACACTCGACTCGAGTTTCGAACCGGTGGCAATGCTCCAGTATCCGGCGGCGGCGTTATGCACCGAGTTGGCGAACTTGGTCGGTGAAATCTCCCGCCCTTCGAGTGCGAGCGCCTGGCACAGTTCGTGACAATTGTCTCCATCGCCGCCGGAGGATGAGAACACGCTTGCCAATTGCGCGGAATTCGCACCGGCGCGGGATGTCGCTTCCAATGCGACGGCAAGCGCCAGCTTCACCACGCGTCCCGTGCGCCGGCGCTCCGCGGACGGCAGGAGCGTCGGCACGTGCAGGACCGTGCGCGCGGGCGAATAGGCGACGCGCCCGATCAAGACCTCGGCGGCTGCTTCCCAATTGGCCAGGCCGGGCCCAAGCACCCCTATGCCACCCACAAAGGCGGATAGCGTCATTGCGCGCGGGTGAAGATCAGGCTGCAATTCGTTCCGCCGAAACCGAACGAATTGCTCAATACGCGCGTCATGGGAGAACGGCGATTCTCCCGGATATAGAAGGTGGTGAGGGTTGGATCGATCTGCGTGGTATGTACCCCGCCCGGCATCAGGCCGCTTTGCAGGCCGATGGCGCTGATGACGGCCTCCAGAGCGCCGGCGGCTCCCAGCGTATGACCCGTGGCTCCCTTGGTCGAGCTGCTGGGCGTGGTCGGGCCGAAAACGCTGGTCACCGCATGGCTCTCGGAACGATCGTTGCTCGGCGTCCCGGTGCCATGCAGGTTGATGTAGTCGATCGACCCCGGATCGAGATCGGCCGCGACGAGAGCGGCTTGCATGGCGCGGCGAGCACCGTGACCTTCCGGATGCGGTGCCGACATGTGATAGGCATCGCTCGACTCGCCGATACCGGTGAGCAGGATATCGTCGGCGTCGAGACTGGGGGGCGGGCGCTCGAGCAGCGCAAAGGCCGCAGCTTCGCCGATGGAAATGCCGTCCCGGGTCAGGTCGAATGGCCGGCATGGCGCCGTGGAGGACAGCTGCAGTGAATGAAAACCGTAGAGCGTCGTCAAACACAGGGAGTCCACGCCGCCCACCAGGGCGGCGTCGATGAGACCGGCTTCGATCATGCGCCGCGCCGAGCTGAAGACCTTTGCACTGGAGGCGCAGGCGCAGGACACCGCCACCGCGGGCCCCTCGAGTTGCAGCCGCTGACGCAGATAATCCGCAACCGAGAAGGAGTTGTGGGTGGCGCCGTACTCGAAGGCCGCGGGCAACGCGCCGGTGACGAGATCGCGTTCGCGGTAGGCGAGTTCGGTCTGCAGGATGCCCGCGGTGCTGGTGCCGATGAAGACACCGATGCGCTTGCGGCCCCAGCGCGCCACCGCGCTCCGGGCGGCGTCCAGGAAACCATCCTGCCGCAACGCCAGTTCCGCGAGTCGATTGTTCCGGCAGTCGAAGCGAGCCAGTTCGCCCGGCAGGCGCACGTCGTCAACCCCGGCGACCTCGCCGATATGCGTATCGATCTTGACGGTCTCGAAATCACAGCGCTTCAGACCGCTCCGTTGCGCCAGCAGTGATGCGAGCGTCGGCCCCAGCCCAAGTCCGATGCAGCTCGACGCCGTGAAACTCTCGAGAAGGAGTGGCTTCATCGTGGCGTGGCAACGATCAAGACATTGGCGAAGGGCACGCCCGCGCTCATCGAAATGGTTTCGCAGTCGAAGCCGAGCGTCGCGAGCAGCTCACGCCACTGCATCGTCGAGCGACAATGTAATCGTTGCAATCCACGCCCACTGGCGAGCAGTACCATTTGATCCACCCAATTCCCCAACTTGAAACCAAGGCCGCCGTCGGCATCGCCCACGCGCAACAACAACACCCCGTCGGCGACCAGCGCCTGTCGCACGCGCTCGAGCACGCTGCGTTGGTCAGCGTAATCAATGTAATGAAGCACGTCGAGGATGACGATTCCATCGGCACGGCCAAAATCCGTCCTGCGCATGTCGCCCTCGGTGAACTCGGCCTGCGATCCCAGTGCGCACCGCGCCCGTTCAATGCACCGTTGCACGCAATCGACGCCCCGAAACACCCAGGGCGGAGGCGACGCACCATGCGCTGCCAGCAGCCACGCGGCCAGCAAGCCCTGACCGCATCCCAGGTCGAGTATCTGCCTGCGGTTTTCGAGCAGCCTCCTCGAGCGGATCACCTCGAAGATCGGATCGCCCTGCAACTTTCCCCGGGCAAAGTGATACGCAAACCGGCCAGCATCGCGGTACCTTTCGCTCGCCGCTTTGACGAGATTGGCGGATGGGCTCACGCCAATGCGTCGCGCAAGGTGACCGGCGTCAACTGGCGCTCCTGAAAGCTCTCGAGCAGGGGCGGCAGCACGTCGAGAATGACCGGACGACCCGTCATGCCGGCGGCCGCATTACCGTCGTGGAGCAGAAGGATATCACCGCCGCGCAGCGATTTCGTCAGCCGTCGCAGGACGACGTCCGCGTCCCGGTTGACGGTGTCGAAGCCGCGCCTCGTCCAGCTCGCCAGCCGAAGGCCAAGGCTGTTCAACACTGGATCGAGAAACGGGTTGCGGAGCCCGGCGGGGGCACGAAAAAACCGCGGCACGCTGCCGGTGACCCCGGAAATGCCTTCTTGCGCACGTGCGATCTCCGCCCGCATTCCGGCTGGTCCGAGCAGCGAGAAGTTGTGCCGATGCCGCTGGCTGTGATTCTCGATCGTATGCCCCTGGCGGACGATTTCGCGAGCCAGTTCCGCATGGCGTTCGACGCGTTCGCCGACGCAAAAAAAACTCGCTTTGGCGTTATATTCGGCCAGCTGCGCCAACACGAAGGGCGTCACCCGAGGGTCGGGGCCATCGTCGATGGTGATCGCGACGGCGCCGGCCGCGGCGCTGGCGGCGGGCAGGCGGGTCCAATTCGGACCCAACAACCGGCTCCTCGGCCACAAGCCGGCGGTGGTCAACACCACGTGATTGGCGGCGACGGCGCCGAGCGCCCAGGGCCATGCGCCCGCATGCACCACGACCGCGGCAGCTGCGCCCACATGAACGGCCGCAGAGGCGGCAACGCTCGGCGACGAGAAGATGCCACTGCGGCGGTGCTCAGGTTGGGTCATGTCGGTCACGCGGCGTCCCGAAAGTGGAGTCCAGAAAGTTATCCCAAAGCACGGTCCACGTGCGCCAGTCATGGCCGCCGCGCACGATGTCGACGGCCTCCGGGGGCAGAGCCTCTGCCATCAATCGATGCGCGGCGGCGAATCGATCTTCGCGGCCGAACCCCAAGTACAAAAGCCTCGAGCGCTCGGACTGGGCCTGCAGAAAGTGCCATATTCGACGTTCTTCATCCGCATCCGCAACATCTTCCGCGGCCCAGGCACCCAGACCGGGGGCGGCTGCGATCTCGGCGGTCAACATGCGATTCCCCAGGTAGGGCGCGAGCGCGCAAACACCGTCGAGGTCACCTGGATTCGAGGCTGCATAGTCCAGGGCGATGAAGGCGCCGAGCGAGATGCCGGCGAACCACAGGGATCGACAGCCCGATTGGCGTGCCGGCAGCACGATCTCGTGCTTCAGTCGCTCGAGTGCACGGCGGTCTCCCAGGTGCTGCATGTCGACGTCGACGAACAGCAGATCGATGGGCAGGTTTCGCGTGCGCACGCTCTTGTCGAAGCCGGCAGCCAGGAAATCCTCGGCCGTGTGATAGGCCCCGGGCAGGCAGACGATCCGGGTGGGCGCGACGGCGCCGGCCGCCGCCGCATGCAACACGCTACGCACGATCGAAGCCCTCCGGCGCCCGTGAGGTCAGCAGAGCGGAGAGCAGCAGGGCAAGAAATGCCCCGGGCGCGACCGTCGTTCCCAGGGCTTCGAGCACCGGGACCTGGGAGAACGACAGCAGGCCGAAGCCGATCACCGTGCTGACGTTGGCAACGGCCAATGACGCCAAGGTCAGGGGTCCGGCGCCAGGCTCCTGACTTCCCTCATGATCGAAGAACAACGCGTAGTTCGAACCCACCGCGACGATCAGCAACATACCGACCAAGTGCAGGATGGTCAATTGTTGCCCGAGGCCGGCCAGGGTCGCCGCGACGATGAGGACGGCAAGCGCGAGCGGTGCGAGAACGCGCACCACCCTCGATATCGAACGCAGGGTGATGCAGAGGAGCAGGACGATGAGCACGAACCCGGCGAGCGACAGTCGCATCGCCTCATGCAGATAACCGGCGTAGAGGGCGTCCGTCTGACCTTTCAGGTCGAGGACCTGGGTGTTGCTCAAATTGGCCGCCGTCAGCGCAGCGTCGACCCGTGCGAGATCGACATCGGGCATCGCGGGCGCCGCGGCCTTCGTTGCCGGCGCATGCAGCGGCAGCAAGGCGCTCCAATGGTCGGACTGATGCAGGACCAGAGCGCCGAAACCTGCGGCAAGCGACGTGCCCCGCAAGTCCTCTGCGGTCAGCAAAGCACCACCTCGAGCGGCCTCGACCTCGTCGACGAACGGGGCGAGCTCGGCATCCTCGAGGGCCGTGCCGGCGGTGGCCTGGCGCACGGAGTCTCGCAGCGCGCGCTCGTCCGGGAGGGCGTCGCGGCGAGCTCGTTGTGCGGCCAGACTCGGCAGGTAATTCGTGGGGCTGTCGTAATCGCTGATCACCTGGGCGTCGATGAGAGATTGCAACGCGCCGCCGGCGCGTTCGGCGCCGCGCAGAACCGCCTCCAGGGTGGGGCCGGAAACGATGACCAGATCGAGAACGTCCGCGGCGCCGAGGTCGGAGCGGAGTTCTGCGTCATAGCGCTGCTCCTGGATCGAGATGGGACTCAACGACGACAGCTCGCGATTCCACAGCGTGCCGCGATGCAGGTACAAAATCGACAGCGCGAGCACTGCCAGTGCGAATGCCGCCATCGCGATCCTGCGGTCACCGACATGGCGCCCTGCATCCCGCCATCTGCGCAGCCTCACTCCAAGAGGTGCAACGTCGCGGATGGTGAACCCGCGAGGCATGCACTGCGGCAGCACGAAGCGGGTGACCAGCGCTGCGGCAAGGAGTCCGCTGATGGAGTAGAGACCCAGCTGGGCCAGTCCGGGAAAACCCGACGGCAGCAATGAGGCGAATCCGCAGACGGACGTGAGCATCCCCAGACGCACCGTCGGCCAGAGGGTGCGCTGCCACGTCGCGGTGTCGGCGTTCCGGCGCAGCGATTGAACGAAGAAATAAATCGAATAATCCACCGACTCGCCGATCAAGGTGATTCCGAAGCCCAACGTGATGCCATGGACCACGCCGAACCCCAGCGCGACCGCGGCGATGCCCGCCAACGCGCCGGTCGCCACCGGCAGCAGCCCGAGCGCCAAGGCGACGAGGGACCGATATACCGCGAGCAGCACGCAGACGACCAAGATGCTGCTGATGATGGACAGGCGCATTGCCGCCCGTTTGATCTTGGCGCGGGCGGCCACGGCAAAGACGCCGGGCCCGCTCAACCTCAGCTGGATCCTCGACGCCGCCGGCACGGCCGCGGCAAATGCCGACCGGATCGCATCGAGCGCCAATTCCTGGCCGTCGGTATCGGATCCGGCCGCCGTGGTCTGGGCAACCAGCAGGGTGCGCGCGCCGTCGGCCGACAACCAGACGCCGTCCAGGGTCCGCGGCCCCTGGGCGTGCGCAAGCTGGTCGATGATGTGCAGCGTCTCGCCGGTGGGATCGTGCGGCACCAGCGATTTCAACATGAGGCCGCTCGACGTGGCGAGGTTCTCGATGGTTTCGCCGACGGCGGCCCGCAAGCCGGGCGTGGAAAAGCGCCCGGCCGACACCTGGTCGCTCAGCAGGTAGCGGTGTCGAAACAGAAAATCGCGATCGAGCTCGGCCGTGAGCGGTTCGCCGTTGTCGACGCTCGTGAACCGGGGGTTCGCGCGCAACCGATGCGCCATGCTCGTGGAGAGCGCGGCGCGAGCCGCCGTGTCGCCGTTCTCCAAGGCGACGAGGATCAATCGCGACGCGGGTCCATCGCGCAGCTGATCGACCAGCACTCGTTGCATGGGCGTGGGCTTCGACGGCAGAAAGGCGGACAGATCGGTGACGTAGTTGGCGTGCGCCACGATGGCGATGGCCGCCGCGATGGCGATCAACCACAGCGCGAGGATCCGCGCGCGGCGCGACATCATGGCGATGCCTGGGTCCGCAGCGTCATGAGCGAGCGGTCGCCGTCGGCCGAGCGGATTTCGATCTTGATCAGATCGTCGCGCATTCCATCGATCCGCACCTGGGCGATGCTCTTCGCGACTTGGGGCTCCAGCGGCACCAACAGCAATGTCCACCGCGCCAGATCCCCGGAAAACTCCAGCCTGAAAACCCGCTCGAGTGCGCCGCGGTCGCCCGCCAGCGTCGCGCGAATGCTTTCCACGAATGGGACGATCTGGGGATAGGACTTCAAGTCGAGCACGTGGCTGCGACGGCCGCGCTGAACCGTGAGCACGTCGTCGACGAGAAGCAGACTCTCCAGGTGAGGTTCGAGCGTGCGCTTCTCCAGCCGATTCGGCGCGTCGTAGATCAGCTCGCCGGAGGACTCCACGGGTCGTTTCAGCATCGCCAGGAACTGCTGTTCGACGAAGCTCACCTCCCCGTGATGCCGGTCGGCGAGCAGGTGCATGACCCGGTCCAGATCATCGTTCGCCGCGCGCGCCGAGAGGCTCGCCAGAACCAGCAGGGCAACGAGTGCGCGCCCTCTCACGGCTTCGACCCGCGCGCGGATTTTTCCGCCGGCTTGCGCCAAAAATCGAAGAAGTTGAACCAGTTGAACGGATCGAGGCGGCAATGTTTGTCGAGCAACCCGGCGTAGCGCTCGACCGCCGCACGCACTGCGGCGTCGCGCGACGCCGCCGTCGCGCAGGAGAAATCCGCGATGGGCTCGAAAACGACGTGGTAGCGGTTGCGTCCACGGTACAGTCCCACCATGAAGATCACCGACCGGCGCAGGATCGCCGCCGCGCGCATCGGACCTGTGGGTAGATAGGCAGGCTCGCCGAGAATCATGACCTGATGCACGGGTTCTTCGCCCAACGTGCGATCGCCCAGCATGCCGACGAAAGCGCCGTGGTCGAGCCGCTCAGCGATTCGCAACATGGCGTCGATGTGGCCTAGAGAGATGATGTCGGGCTTTGCATTCGGGTTGATGGCGGCAAGAATGGTGTTGATCTTGCGCGCGTTGTCCTCGTACATGGCCATCGAGACCTGCAATCCGGGCTGGCGGCGGCCTATGCTGCCGATGACCTCGAAGCTGCCCATGTGCGCCCCCATCAGGAAGGCGCCTTTGCCCAACGCCACCTGCGCCTGCATCAGGGACTCGCCGTCGATGGTGATCTTGAACGTGTCGAACTGCTCGTTGATGAGATAGACGCGATCATGAATCGTGGTCGCGAAGTTCAGCACGTGGCGAAAGCGGTCGACGGCGGTCGGCTCCCGGCCCAGTGCGCGGCGCAGATAGCGCCGCGATTGGCGGCGCGCCGTCGGCGCAAACAGGAAAAAATAGATGGCAATCCAATAAAGCGGGATCCGGCTGAAAGTCCTGCCGAGCCGCAGGGAAAGATACGCCATCAGACGCAGCAGCGCGGTGCTGCCACGTTCGCGATGCCCTATCCATTCGGCGGCTTTCGGCGGTGCCCCGGCCAGATTCCGGGGTTCAAGCGCCATCCGCTTCCTCCGGCGTCGCGCTCAGCGCTGACAGGAGGCCGGACGCGACCGTTCCCTGCGTATTGCGGATCGCGAAACGAATGCTGGCGCCGTTGGGCGCGTCGTGTTCGAGCGTCAGCGAATGACCGGGCTGCACGATGCCGAGAAATTTGACGGAGGAGACCTGCCATCGCAGCAGATCGAGGTTCCGCGCGCGTGCGATTTCGTGCAGCACTTCGTCGAGCAGCACGGCTCCCGGCAAAACGGGAAACCCTGGAAAATGCCCGGCATAGGCGCCGTGATCCCGTGCGATCTTCAGTTCCGTGATCATGGTTGCGGCCCCCCTGCCTTGAGTTGGCGCTCCGCGAAAGAGAGCAGCGCCTGCTCGGGTAGTTTACCCGTTGCGTTGCGCGGCAATTGGTCCACGAGCAGGAGCGGACGCGGCAGGAAAACGGGGTCGATGCGGCGGCGCAGCTGTGCGGATAATTGCGCGGCGTTCAAGCCGGGTGCGACGACGACCGCGGCCAAGCGTGCGATCCCTGTCTGGCCGCTCCCGGCGGCTTCGCGGAGAAAAAATACGCCGTCGACGACGCCGGGAATGGCGTTCAGCTGCATGTTCAAATAGGCGAACGAGCTGCGCTTGCCGGCGACGTTGACCAGGTCGGCGGTGCGGCCGAGCAGCAAGAACTCTTCGTCACTCGTGATTTCGATGACATCGCATAGGGTCGTCCTCTGCTCCACGTGGCCACCCTGCGCGAATACCTGGTCGCCTTGCGCATCGAGGCGCACACCGGGCCAGAGGCGCCAGACGGGGGATGCGGCGGTGCGGCGGGTGGCGATCTGGCCCGTCTCCGTCGAGCCGTAGATTTCGAGCAGGCGCGTCTGGCACCGAGCTTCCACAGCGCGGGCCAGGTCGAGGTCCAGCGGTGCGGTCGCGGAGACGACCAGATCGACGATGGGTAGCTCGACGCCGGCGGCCAGCAGGGTGCGCAAATGAATGGGCGTCGATATGAGCGCGCGCGGCCGCGGCACCGCCTCCAGAGTGCCGCAGATATCAGCGGGATAGAACGGTCGCTCGGCGCTGAACGCATTGCCGCTGAGCAGCGCCAGCAGTACCGTCGATTCGAAGCCGTACATGTGTTGTGCCGGCACCGTGCCGATGAGCGTATGGACCCTGCCGTCGAGCAGACCGAGAAGCGGCGCTCCATCGCGCACGCAGCGCGCGAGGCGACCCCACGTCTTCCGGTAGGGCAATGGCGTGCCGGTCGAGCCGGATGTGAAAACGATGGCCGCCAGCTGGGTGTCCGGAATCTGCGGCACGAGCCAGGGGACCGCCGCGCCGTGCATGTCCGATGGGAAAACGAACCTCGGCAAGTCGATCGTGCAGCCTGGTTCGTCCGTCAGGCAAAACGCATCCGGGGCGAACTCAAGGAGCTGGCGGATGACTTCCGGCGTGTGAGTCGATGGCAGCAAGCTCACGCGTCGAGTCATGAGGCAGGCAGCGAGACCGACTGTGAACCGATAACGGTCCAGGCACACATTGAGCACGTGCCGGCCGGCCGGCAGCCACGACGCAAGCTCGGCGGCATCCGCCAGAAATTGCTGCGCACTGACCGGTACGCCCCTTCGATAGGCAACGACGTCGGCGGGTGCTCGATGCGTCAACAGCGGGCTCGTGTCCATGGGTTGGATTTACGTCGGGTTGGCGAAGTAAACCCGCACCGAGGCCATGACCCCGACACGTTTGATCTGGGGCAGAACTCGCCGCCGCACCAGGTATTCGCCGACGAACATGGTCGCCACCAGCGGCATCACACAAAAATTGATGTAAATCGACCAGACACGCAGCGGTGCTCCCGCGTACAAGAGGATCGATACGGCTGCAATTGTGAAGAAGAAAATAGCCCAGGCCGCGGTCACGCGTCGCGTGTAGGCGATTTCGGGGGACGAGAGCGGGCCATGTACTTTATCCGCCAAGTGGGTGCACAGAGCGGTCCTGTTGCGCCGCAACGAACTCGCAAAGGTCAGGCCCAGCAGGGTATAGATGCTGCTCTCCTGCACCAGGTAGAACAACGAAAAGCTCCTGGTGAGAACCGGCCAAAGATAGACAAGGACGAAAGCGAGAGCAATGGAGGCGGCCGTGGCCGGCCAGACTGGCATCGACCGCCAGGCGAAGACCAGGAACAGCAATGTCAGCGGTGCGAGGGCGACGGCGGCGCCCAGTCCGTGGGCGTCCGTCGAATTGCAATAATGGGACAGGGCCGCATAAACGATGACCAGCGAGCAGGCCGCAGCGGCCTGCAGCCTACGCTCCCAGCGCGTACTCACTTGGTTCTCTGTACCGCAATGTACTCAGCCAGGTGCCGGAGGGAACGGAAAATCTGTTGATTTTCCTGGCTGTCGGCCCGCAATTGGATGCCATATTGCTTCGACACGATCAAAGCGACCTCGAGGATATCGATCGAGTCCAGCCCGAGACCGTCGCCATACAGCGGTGCCTCCGGATCGATGTCCTGCGGAGCCACTTCCAAATTCAACGCCTGGACGAAGAGGGTGGCAAGTTCCCGCTGTAGACCGACACCGGCCAAGGGCGCCGGCTGTTGCATGAGCGACGCTTTGTCGGACATAGGCTGAGCTTCGATTAGGTTTTTAAAGTATATCGGGCATCGGTCTGCCTGTTCGCGGCATTATATAGGTGTAAGCCGGACCGGCAACCCGCGACTGAATTCGCTATCCTGGGGGTCATGCAGGCACCTCACCCTCCGTTGAAAGACTATTACGCCCAAGAGGCGGACAGAAACGGCTGGGTCCGCGGGCTATTCGACCAGACAGCGGGTGATTACGATCGCGTCGAGCGTGCCATGGCCCTCGGTTCGGGGCCTTGGTACCGACGCCGCGCGTTGCAGCAGGCGGGCTTGCGGCCGGGGATGCGTGTCCTGGATGTCGGGGTTGGCACGGGTCTGACGGCGCGGGAGGCCGCGCGTTTGGTGGGGGCTACCGGTCAGGTCACCGGCGTGGATCCGAGCGCCGGCATGATGAAAAGTGCCATCCTGCCGGCCACCGTCAACCTTCTGCTGGGGAAGGCCGAGGCCCTGCCGGTGCCGTCCGACACGGTGGATTTCGTCTCGATGGGGTATGCGCTGCGGCACGTGGCGGACTTCTCCGTGGTGTTTCAGGAGTTCAAGCGGGTGCTGGTGCCGGGAGGGCAGATCTGCATCCTGGAGATCACCTGCCCGGAAGGGCGCTTGCAGCGCCTGCTGCTCAAAGCGTACATGCGGGGTCTGGTGCCGGTATTGGCCCGATGCATCGCCCGCCACCGTGACGTGCCCAAGCTCATGCGCTACTACTGGGACACCATCGAGGCGTGCGCGAGTCCCGACGTCATCATGGGAAAGATGCGCGACGCGGGATTCGTCGAGGTCGAACGCATCGTATCGCTCGGAATCTTCTCCGAATACCGCGCCCGAAGCCCGGTCGCCTGATCGGCGGCCGAGGATCAGCCGATCGCGCGGCGGGCCACCAGCACGGGTAATCTGAGCAGGAATCCGCAAAACAACCGGAAATGCATCCAGGTGAGCAGGACGTTGTCGCGCCAATAATGGAAGTGCGATACGCCGCCCTCGTCTGCGCGAAAATAGCGCACCGGCGCGGGCATGTTAACCGGACGCACGCCGCGCCAGCACAGCCGCACGACCGCTTCGACGTCGAAATCGAAACGCCGCATCCAGACTTGATGACGCATGACCCGGGCGAGCGCATCCATCGGATAGACCCGGAAGCCGTACAGCGAGTCGCCGATGCCGGACCAGAGCGTCTCCAGGTTGGCCCACCAGTTCGAAATCTTGCGACCTTTGACGCGCAGGCTGGGCGCGCTGGCATCGAAGACCGGACATCCCAGCACCATGACGTCGGGTCGGCCGAGCGATGCCTCCATGAAGGGAATGATTTTTTCCGCCGGGTGCTGTCCGTCGGAATCCATCGTGAGCGCATGGGTGAAGCCCGCGAGCAGTGCCTCGCGAATGCCATGCAGGACGGCGGCGCCCTTGCCGCGGTTCTCCGGCAAAATCAGGACACGTAAGCCGGGTTCGCGCGCCATCATTTCCTGCAACTGCTCGCCCGAGCCGTCCGAACTGCCGTCGACGACCACCCAGACCGGCGACCAGTGCGCCAGGGCGGCCCTGACTGTGTCGAATACCCTGGGTCCGGGGTTATAGCTGGGAATCAGGACGATATGGGTCGCCGACGGTGTCGCCATGGCATTCAACCTGGTTTCAACCATCGCGATTGAAGGGCGCCGGCCAGTTCGACGCGATAGTAGGCGGCGAGTTCGTGAGTGAATGCGCTGACGTCCTTGGGCGGGTCAAAACGCCGACCCAGGCGCACACGGTAGGTGATCGGCAGGTGCGGTCTCTTGAACAGAGGCCACCCCTTGCTCAAGTACGGCGAGTCCGTTTCGATGAGGAGTGTTTGCACCGGCACGTCGGCGTGTTTGGCGATGAGGCCGACACTGGCGACCAGGGGATTGATGGGCGCCCGCACGGTGCGCGTGCCTTCGGGAAACAGGAGCAACACCCCGCCGCAGCGCAGGTGCCCCACCGATTCCTTGACCATCTGCAGCGACGATTCGTTGCGCACATAACGCGCCAGACGGGATCCGGAGCCCAGGAACACGTTCCTCATCAGTTCCGCCTTCATGACGCACACGATGTTCGGATGCCGCGTCAATATGAGCAACGCATCGATCAGGCAGGGATGGTTGGGCGCGAGAATCACCGGTGGGCCGCCCTTCAGGGAATCGAGTTCGGTCAGGTCCAGGCGATAGCTGCCGGTGATCGCCAAAGACCAGGCATAGAGACGAAAACCGGCGCTGATGCCGCGGCGGCCGACGGACGTGCCCAGGTCGGGGGGCAGAATGAAGTACAGCGGCAGCGCCAGACCGCACCAAGTCAGACAGATGATCCCTAGGAGGATCAGCGATGAATAAAGTGCGAAATATTCATAGAGAATGCGAAGCGGGCGCAGCATGACGGCCTCAGTCGGGAATCTCGACCATCTGCCTAGACCGGCTGATCATCCAGGCAAAACCGATACCCGCCGACCAATAGCTCTTGCGTTGCACGAGCGGGCTGTCCGCAAACGCGGCACCGGACAACGAATCGTATCGCGCGTAGGCTCCCACCCAGTACTTGGGGAAGCGCTTCGACAAGGCGCCGATCGTCTGAGTGCCGGCGTAACCGCCGCTGGCTCGATACTCGGGCCGCTGCAATGTCGCGTATTGCGGGGCAACTGTATAGAAGTAATTGTCGTAGCGGTGATCCGCGAACAGTGGTCCCGCCAGGACCCCGGCATGCCAGCCTTGCGCACCGAGCGGATCGACCACATCCAGGGCGAACTGCGGTGAGAAGGTCCAGCCGATGAACCTCGGCGAGGAGTCGACCGTGAGCGCGGTACGCAGCGGCATTCGCAGATCGAATTTGATCCGCCGGTCATCGCTGCGCATGAGGTGAAAGTTGAGCGAAGGCCCCACCTCCACGGTGGATTGCAGGTCCGGCATCCCGCTGCGCTCACGATCGTTCTTGACGGGCGTGGTGGCATTGCCGCTCACGTTCAGTTCGACCCAGTCTTGGTTGAACAACGTGCCGCGCACGCCGTCGCGATCCGCCTTGAAGAACTTGCCGTTGTAGAGGAGGTAGGGGACCGGCAGCGGATAGGCGTGGGTCGTGTTGGAACCTCGATAATCCTCGAAAGCGATCGCACCCAGCCCCAGCCCGAATTCATATAATGGCGCGTCCCGCGCAGCAGCCGTGTCGGCGAGCGACGCAGCCAACAGCGCCGTGGAGAGCAGGGCCCCCGCCAGAAGCGTCGTGTTTCGCGTCACCGTGACATGGAACGTTCGGCCGTCGCCATTTTGCGTGCGCGTCATCAGCCGCTGGTCATGCGTTCGGGCTCGACGCGGATATTCGCCGAACGACTGCGCATCGCGCGCAGGGTCCGGCCCAGATTGGCGAACGAGATCACATAGTAGAGGACCTTGAAGGCGCGCAGCGATCCCCAGATGGGCGTCCGACCGAACAGGTCGCCGGCCAGCACCGAGAGCAATGCTTCTTCCATCCGCAGCACATTGCGGGGACCGAGAAACAACTCGCGCATCGTCGGATTGGTCACCCGATAGATGAACCAGGAGAACTCCTTGGGGCCGTGGCGCATCAGCTTGTCGAAACGTTTCAAGGCGCTCGACGCGCGGGCCGGTGCCTGGCGGCATCGGTCGACGGTCTCCGCGGCAGCCGCGCCGCCGTGCATCGCCAGCATGACGCCGGACGAAAACACGGGGTCGATGAAAGCGAAGGCATCGCCGACCAACAAATAATTCCTTCCGTAGCTGCGGTCGCAGGCGTACGCATAGTTGCCGGTGGCTTCCACCTCCGAGGCGAGCGTGGCGCCGCTCAGACGATCCGCCAGCGGCGGACATCGCGCGATCGTCTCGAGAAAAAATTCGCGCAATGGGCCGGTGCGCGTCTTCATGTATTGCGGCCAGACGACTGCGCCGATGCTGGTGGTGCCGTCCGCCAACGGAATGAACCAGAACCAGCCATGGTCGAACCAATAAATGCCGATGTTTCCCTCGCGCTTGCCGCAGTCACGACGTGCGCCGGTGAAATGAGCATAGAGGGCGGCGCTGTTGTGCTTCTTGTTACGACGCTTGGTCTGCAGGCGATTGCCGAGAAAGGTGTCGCGTCCCGATGCATCGATGATCTGACCGGCCGTCCAGGACTGGGTGCGTCCATCGTCATGCATCCCGGCCACGCGCACCCCCGACCCGTCCTCGAGGAATTCGACGTCTTGGACCTTGCAGCCCTCGATGACCTCGGCGCCCTGGGCCGCGGCACGCCGGATCAATATCTCGTCGAATTCGGAGCGTCGGACCTGGTACGACATGGGCTGGGATTTGTCCCAGGCGTTGGCGAATTGAAATTCCTGGCGCCGGCCATCCGAAGGCGAAACGAACTCCGCGCCCCATTTCTCCATGCCGATGGCACGAACTTTTTCGGCAACGCCGAGTCTTTCCAGCAGCGGCACATTAGCGGGCAGCAGGGATTCGCCGATGTGGAACCGCGGGTGGCGGGACTTTTCCAGCACGACGACCCGGTAGCCCTTCTCGGCCAGGAGGATGGCCGCCGTGGCGCCGGCCGGGCCGCCGCCGATGACCAATATGTCGTGTCCTGTCGCAGGCGTGAAGGTGTCGGGCATCATGAAGTCTTCTTTATCTTTCCCTGTTGGGTCGACCCGGGCGACCATCGCCGGAGTCTAACGTGCCGACAAACAGCGGTCCAACGCCTGTAAGATATCCCGTATGCACATCTTGATCGTTGAAGATGACGAAGTCGCCCGCGACACCCTCGCAAAGGCATTGCGTGAGGTGGGTCATACGGTGGATGTCGCGACGAACGGCCTCGACGGGCTCCACATGGCGTCATCCATCGCCGTGGACCTGGCGATCGTCGACCGCATGCTGCCGAAGCTCGACGGGCTCGCCCTGGTCCAGTCGTTGCGCGCGACCGGCCGGAAGATGCCGGTCTTGATATTGAGCGCCCTCGGCGATGTCGATGACCGCATTACCGGTCTGCGAGCCGGTGGCGATGACTATCTGACGAAGCCCTATCACATGGCGGAGCTGCTCGCGCGCATCGATGCGCTGGCGCGTCGAGGCGATTCGGGCAACGCCGAGGCCAATACCCGGTTGAAACTGGCGGATCTCGAGCTGGATCGCATGACCCGGCGCGTCGTGCGCAATGGCAAGAAGATCGAGCTGACGGCACGCGAGTTTCAGCTGCTCGAGTTCATGATGCGCCATAGCGGCCAGGTGGTCACCCGTACGATGCTGTTGGAGG
Organism: Gammaproteobacteria bacterium; assembly: GCA_003164785.1. Taxonomy (GTDB): domain Bacteria; phylum Pseudomonadota; class Gammaproteobacteria; order Steroidobacterales; family Steroidobacteraceae; genus Bog-1198. Next base: position 152,913 of record PLUE01000016.1, read on the forward strand.
GCGTGTGGGACTATCATTTCGATCCGCAAACCAACGTCATCGACGTGCACATCAGCCGGCTGCGTCAGGCGATCGACAAGGATTTCGACAAGCCGCTGCTGCATACGGTACGTGGTGCAGGGTACAGTCTGCGCGAAGACGAATAGTGGATATCGCACTGCGGCGACCCATGAGCCCGGACCAGCGATTTCTGGGCGTGCTCGATACCTCGCCGTTTCGCATCGCCATCGTCTATTCGGTCGTGTTCGCGTGCGGTGCCGCCGCGTTGCTCGGCGCCGTGGACTTCGCGGTATCACGGGTCGTCGATGGCAGCACCGACAACCTGATCGAGGCCGAGGTCCAGGGACTGCGTGAGCAGGTGTTGGTGCTGTCGCGCGGGGACTTCATCGAGCTCATCGAACAACGCTCGCAGGACCAGGATGTGCGTGGCGCGGTGTACCTGATGGTGGATCCGCAGCTTCGCCCGGTCGCGGGCAATGTTCCCACGTGGCCGAAGATCGCCGCCGATGAAGGCAAGTGGATCCAGTTCAAGGTGTCGGTGCCGTTCGGCGATGAAACCCGCGAGCACGAGATGCGGGCGCAACGCTTTCCCCTCCCCGGCGGCTATCGGATGCTGGTGGGGCACGACGTGCAGGAGCGCCAGGACGTCAAAAATCTGATGATGCGTGGATTGATGGCCGCCGTGGTGCTGACCTTGATGATGGGCCTGGGTGGCGGATTCTGGATGGGTCGTCGAATCCTGGCGCAGGCGGGGGCGATCTCGGCGGTGGCCACCCAGATCATGCGCGGCGACCTGTCGCAGCGACTGCCGGTGCGCAAGGCGGACGATGAGATCAACACGCTGGCGCGTGAGATCAACAGCATGTTGGACAAGATCGAACAGCTCACGCTCGGCATGCGGACGGTTCTCGACAGTGCGGCGCACGACCTGCGCACCCCGCTCAACCGGCTGCAGGCCACCGCCGAAGGCGCGATGAGTCAATTGGTCCCCGGTTCGGTCGAGCGGCGTGTACTGGAAGGAGTCTCGACCGAGGTCGACCACATGCGCAGCACCTTGGACGCATTATTGCGGATTGCGCTCGCCGAAACCGGCACGGTGGCACGCGAGCCGGTCGACCTGTCCGAATTGGTGGCGAGCATGGTCGAACTCTATGCGCCGGTGGGCGAAGAGCGCGGCATTGCCCTGGAGAGCGCCGTGGCGACGGGCGCTCACGTGCAGGGCAGCCGTCAACTGCTGGCGCAGGCGCTCGCCAATCTGCTCGACAATGCCATTAAATTCACCCCGGACGGCGGCCACATCCGGGTTTCGCTGCGCGGATCGAGCACCGAGCCGGAGGTCGTCGTCGAGGACGATGGGCCGGGCATACCGGCCGACAAACGCGAGATCGTTCTGGGCCGGCGCGTGCGCCTCGACGAGGCGCGAAAATTCCCCGGGTCCGGCCTGGGCTTGTCTTTGGTGGCCGCCGTCACCAAATTGCACGGTGCGCGGCTGGTTCTCGATGATGCGCGGCCCGGATTGCTGGCGCCGGGCTTACGGGTTTCGTTAAAATTTTGAGGTTTCATGATCAGAAATTTGGTTGGATGTGCGGGGTTGTTGGCCATGGCAGCTTGTTCCACCGGTAACCAATTGGGGGCACCCGGCGCAGGGGCGTCCGGCGTCGGGGCACCCGGCGCAGGGGCGTCCGGTGTGGATACCGAGTATGTCGACGCCGCGGTACGGCCACAGGACGATCTCTATCGCCACTTGAACGGCAGGTGGCTGGACACCTTCCAACTGCCGCCGGACAAGGGCTCCTACGGCGCGTTCACGCACATCGACGATGAGACGCAGGATCAGCTGCGCGGCATCGTCGACGGGTTGAGCAGTCAAGGCGCCGTCACCAGCGGCGCATCGGCGGCCGACGCCCGCAAGCTGGCCGACTTATATGCGAGCTACATGGACGAACCTCATTTGGAGGCGCTGGGTCTCGCGCCGTTGAAGCCGCAGTTCGCCGCGATCGATGCGCTGACCAGCAAACGTGAGATCCCTGCCCTGATCGCGCAGTTCAACCGCACGGGTGCCGGTGCCCCCTATGACATTGATATCGACCTCGATCCGAAGGATTCGACGCGATATGCCGTCACATTGACCCAGAGCGGGCTGGGGCTGCCCGACCGGGACTATTATCTGAAGGACGACGCCAAGCTGAAGGACGCGCGCGCAAAGTATCTGGCGCACATTGAAAAGATGCTGGGAATGGCGGGGGATGCCGATGCGCATCAGAGCGCCGCCGCCATCTTGCAGCTCGAGACCGAGCTGGCGCGGCTGCAGTGGACGAGGGTGGAGAACCGCGATCCCGAAAAGACGTACAACAAGATTGCCGTCCCGGATCTCGCGCGATTGATGCCGGACTACGATTGGCACAGTTATCTCGAGCACGGCGGAGTCGCAGACAAGATCGACTATGTGATCGTGCGCCAGCCCAGCTATTTCGGCGGCCTAGACCGGCTGTTGTCGCAGACGTCGCTCGGCACATGGAAGAGCTATTTCAAGTGGCACCAGCTGTCGGACGCGGCGCCGTACCTGTCCAAGGCCTTCGTGGACGAGCGCTTCGCCTTCACCGGAACCGTCTTGCGGGGGATTCCGGAGAACCGGCCGCGCTGGAAGCGCGGGATGGTGGTGCTGGACGGTTCGATGGGCGAGGCGCTCGGCAAGCTCTATGTGGAGAAGTACTTCCCGCCGCAGAACAAGGCGCGCATGGAGGTGCTGGTCCACAACCTGCTCGACGCATACCAGCGGGACATCGTGACGCTCGATTGGATGAGTCCGCAAACCAAGCTCGGGGCCCAGGCGAAGCTGGCCAAGTTGGTCACCAAGATCGGCTATCCGGACCATTGGCGCGATTACGGCACCCTGTCGATCAGTCGCGACGACCTATGGGGCAATCTGCGGCGAGCGTCGGAATTCGAGTATCGGCGCGGCGTGGCCAAGCTGGGCACGCCGATCGATCGCAGCGAATGGTTCATGACGCCGCAGACGGTCAACGCCTACTACAACCCAGTCATGAACGAGATCGTGTTTCCGGCCGCGATCTTGCAGCCGCCATTCTTCGACGCGAACGCCGACGATGCCGTGAACTACGGCGGCATCGTGGCCGTTATCGGTCACGAGGTCAGCCATGGCTTCGACGACAAGGGCAGCCAGTACGATGCCGACGGCAACCTGCATGACTGGTTCACGAAGGAAGATCATGAAAAGTTCGCGGCCAAAACCAAGGCTTTGGTGGCGCAATACAGCGTCTACGAGCCGGTGCCCGGCTATCACGTCAACGGCGAGCTCACGCTCGGCGAGAACATCGGCGACAACTCCGGGCTCGCCATTGCCTACAAAGCATACCGGCTGGCGCTGGGGGGCAGAACTGCTCCGACCATCGACGGGCTCTCCGGCCCGCAGCGCTTTTACCTGGGGTGGGCGCAGGTGTGGCGCGGCAAGATGCGCGACGACGAAGCGATGCAGCGCACCAAGACGGATCCGCATTCGCCCGCCCAGGTGCGAGGCAACGCGACGCTCAGAAATCAGGCAGGCTTCTATGAAGCCTTCGACGTGAAGCCCGGCGACAGGATGTATCTACCGCCGGAGCAGCGCGTCACCATCTGGTAGAAGCGTCAAATTATCGGCGCATCGGTCGGCGGGAGTCGCCGACGCGCCGAACGGAATACCGTAACGTACTGAATATAAATAAGAAAATACGCTAGCTCTCGCCTGGCATAGATCTTGCTAATTCCTGTCTGCGGCAGTCGCGCCGTGACAGGAATCGACATCATGGCCGATGCGGACGAAGCTCCTCCTCCCCCCCCGAAAAAATCGGGCGGCGTCATGGGCACGCTGATAAGCGGCGTCGGCATATTCGTGCTGACGCTGGCCGCCGTCGTGGTCGGCGGCGGCATCAACGCCAAGCTGCATCCGATGCCCGACTTCAAACTGGACAAGGACGGCAAGATCACCCCCGTCATGGGGTCATCGTCGTCGGGCGGTCACGGCGAGGGGGGCGAGGGCGGCGGCAAAGCCGCGGTGTACTACGCCATCGACCCACCCCTGGTCGTCAACTTCGAGGACGGCTCGGTGGTGCGCTTTCTACAGATCACCATGGAATTGATGGCCCACGACCCGAAAGTGATCGAGAGCGCCACCAAGAACATGCCGCTGATCCGCAACAACCTGTTGCTGCTCATGAGCAACCGCAACTACCAATCGATGATGTCGCGCGAGGGCAAGGAGAAGCTGCGGCAGGAAGCCCTGACCGAAGTCAATGCGGTGCAGAAGAAGCAGGGCGGAGATTCGGTCGACGATCTTTTGTTCACAACCTTCGTGGTGCAGTAATGGCCGCAACCGAATCAGAAGCTGCCGCCGGGATTGCGCCGGCCGCCAACGCGATCTCCGAGGAAGAAGTCTCGGCGCTGCTCGAGAAGGATCATTCCGACGCAGTGAGACCCTACGATTTCACGCTTCAGAGGATCAATCGAACCCAGCTGCCCATGCTCGAAGTCGTGGCCAAGAGCTTCGCCGATCGCATGGGCGTCTCGCTGTCGGGGCTGTTGGGGCGCGATGCCACCGTGCAGTTCACGGCGCTCGATTCGTCCAAAGCGGCGGAACTGCAGGCTGCGTTGCCGGTGCCGGCCAGTCTCGCCATCGTGCGACTCAAGCCGCTGCCCGGACTTGCGTTCGTGAGCGTCGAACCGGGGCTGCTCCTCACGCTGCTGGACGGGTTCTTCGGCGGCTCGGGTCGCGCAACCAGCGATAGTCATGCTGCCATCGCGCCGGCCGCACAACGCTTCCTGGCCCTCATGCTGCGCAGCGTCGCGGCCGACTGGACCGCGGCCTGGGTGCCCGTCGCGCCCATGGAGCTGGAGCTCGTCAAGCAGGAGACCAACCCCCGTTTGATGCAATTGGGTGGTCCGCAGGACGCCATGCTGGTGTTGAAATTCACCGTCGAATTCGGCGCACGCAGCGGCTGCATCGACTGGTTGCTGCCGGAGAGCGTCCTGGCGCCCGTCCGTGAGGCGCTCTCCTCGGAAGGCGCCAGTGCGCCGGTGCCCAAGCAGGAAGCCTGGGGCCCCAGGCTGCGGTCTGTATTGCAGGAGGCTGAACTCGAAACCCGGGCGATCCTGGCGCAGGCCAAGATCAGCCTGCGCGAACTCGTGAGCTTGACCCCCGGCGACGTCATCCCCATCGAAGCGCCGCAGCACGTCACTTTGCTGGCGGGTGAGGTTCCGCTGTATCGAGGCCGCTTTGGCGTCTCGCAGGGACGCAACGCAATGAAAATCATCCCTGGAGGAACCGCATGAGCGTAGCTGATCCCAAGAACGGCGCTGTGGCGCGGGCGCATTTCAACGATCTGGGCCCCAGCGCCGCCTCCGGCACAGGCGGCGAAATCAATCTGAACCTGATCCTCGACGTCTCGGTGACGCTCGCGCTCGAGGTGGGGCGGGCCCGGATGCCGGTGCGCGATCTTCTGGCGCTCGCGCCCGGCGCCATCGTCGAACTCGACCGGCTCGCCGGCGAACCGCTCGACGTGCTGGTGAACGGCGTGCGCATCGCGCGGGGCGAAGTGGTCGTGGTTAACGAGAAGTTCGGCATCCGCCTGACCGAGGTGGTGAGCCCGACGGAAAGGATGGAACACGCGCGATGACCGGCATGGCGCAACCCGCCTCGCCCTTGTCGGTGAGCAGCCTGGCACAGCTCACCTTGAGCCTGCTCGCCATCGTTGCATTGATCTTTGCCATCAGCTGGCTCTTGAAGCGCTTCAAGCTGGCGGCGCCGCGCGGGCGGGGCGACATCAGCGTCATCGATCAACTCGCCATCGGGCCGCGCGAGCGCATCGTGCTGGTCCGCGTCGGCGACAGTCAGGTGTTGGTGGGCATCGGTTCGGCGGGCATGATTGCCCTGACGCCGCTTGCCAAGCCGATCGAAGTGTCCGGGCCACCGGCGGCTCCTTTGTTCGCCGATCGCCTGCGCGAGTTCATCAAGCGGCCGGGCGGCGCGGCCTGATGCTTGCGCGTCGTCGTCTGGTCGCGTTGGCGGTCCTGGCAGGATTGCCGGCATTGTCGATGGCGCAGGCGACCCTGCCGGCCATCGCCGTCAAGACGGCGGCCGACGGTGGACAGTCCTACTCGCTGACCCTGCAGATTCTGATTCTGATGACGGTGCTGACGCTGTTGCCCGCAATCTTGCTGGCGATGACCGCGTTCACCCGCATCATCATCGTGCTGTCCATCCTGCGCCAGGCGCTCGGGATGTCGACCACGCCTTCGAACCAGGTGCTCACGGGCCTGGCGTTGTTCATGACGTTCTTCGTCATGAGCGCGACGCTCGATCAGTCCTTCTCCCGCGGGATCAAGCCCTATCTGGATGGGCAGATTGCCGGCGAAGTGGCCCTCGATCGCACGGTGGGCCCGCTGAAAAAATTCATGCTGGCTCAGACGCGGGAAAGCGATCTGGCTCTGTTCAGCAAATTGTCCGGCAAACCGCCGTACGCGACGGCCGACGACGTGCCGCTCGTGGTGCTGCTGCCGACGTTCATGACGAGTGAACTGAAGACTGCGTTTCAAATCGGCTTCATGGTGTTCATTCCGTTTCTGGTGATCGATCTGGTGGTGGCGAGCGTGCTGATGTCGATGGGCATGATGATGCTGTCCCCGGTGTTGGTGTCGCTGCCGTTCAAGATCATGTTGTTCGTGGTCGTCGATGGGTGGACGCTCCTGCTCGGCACGCTTGCGTCGAGCTTTCATCAATGACGCCGGAGACCGTCATGGATCTGGCGCACAGCACCCTGCTGGTGACCTCGATGGTCGCGGCGCCGCTGTTGTTGATCGCCCTCATCACCGGCCTGTTGATCGGCATGCTGCAGGCGGCCACGCAGATCAACGAGTCGACCTTGAGCTTCATTCCGAAGCTCCTGATGTTGGTGCTGACGTTGTTCGCCATCGGACCCTGGATCCTGCGCGTGCTGGTCGATTTCACGCATGATCTGTATTCCAGCATTCCCAGCGTGATCGGTTAGACCATGCAGCCCGTGGTCATCAACGCAGCCGATGTCAGCCAATGGGTGGGGAAACTCTGGTGGCCCAGCCTGCGCATCGGCGGATTCATCGCGGCGGCGCCCATCGCGAGCGAAAAAACCATCCCGAATCAGGTCAAAATCGTCCTGACGCTGGCGTTGACGGTGTTGCTGGCGCCGCTGGCGCCGGTGCCGAGCTCCCTGTCGATATTCTCCGGTGCGGGAGTTCTGACGGCGGTGCAGGAACTCCTCATCGGCGTCGCCATCGGCATGGTCATGGAACTTGCCTTCGAGGCGCTGAACTTTGCCGGTCAGAGCATTTCCATGACCATGGGGCTGGGCTTCGCCACCCTGGTCGATCCGCAGCGTGGCGCGAGCGTGCCCGTTCTCGGTCAGTTGTTCACGATCATGGGTACGCTCACCTACCTTGCCATCAACGGTCATCTGCTGTTGCTGGGCGCATTGGCGAACAGTTTCCAGACCCTGCCGATCGGCGTGCAAAACATCGACAGGGACTTCCTGCTGTCGGTCGCGATCTGGGGAGGCCGGATATTCGAGACCGGCCTGTTGGTGGCGTTGCCGGCCGTGATCGCGTTGATCATCGTCAACATGGCGCTGGGCGTGGTCACCCGCGCGGCGCCGCAGCTCAACCTGTTCGGGATCGGCTTCACCATCACGTTGATGTGCGGATTCCTGGTGCTCCTCATGGGTCTCGACGGCATCATGGTCGGCGTCACCAACCTGATCGACACGGCACTGCGTGCCGTCGTCGAACTCGTCGGGACGCCCGCGGCGGGAGCGCACTGATGGCCGAATCCGAGTCGGGTGGTGAAAAGACCGAAGAACCAACAGCGAAACGTCTGCAGCAGGCGCGCGAGCGCGGCCAGGTGCTGCGCTCGCGCGAACTGGTCAATTTCGCCACCATGGTGGGCGGCAGCGCGACGCTGATCGCCGTCGGGGGCAGCCTGGCCGCCCGCATGTCGCACATCATGCGCAGCTTTCTGTCCGTCGATCCGGAGCGGCTGCGCGATACCGCGTCGATGACGGCATCGCTGGGCGAGGCAGCGACGAGTTCCGTGCTTGCCCTGTTGCCGATATTCGGCAGTCTGACCGTACTGGTGGTGCTGGCGTCGGTGGCGCTCGGCGGATGGAATTTCAGCCCCGAGGCCATGATCCCGAATTTCGCCCGCATGAGTCCGCTGGCCGGCCTCGGGCGCCTGTTCGGTTTCCACGGGGTCTCGGAACTCGGCAAGGCGTTGCTCAAATGCGCGGTCGTGGGCGGCGTCTGCGCCGGCGTCGTGTCCTGGATGTTCAAGGACGTGATGGCCCTGGGGCACATGCCGCTGCACGCGGCCGTCGGTCACGGCGCAAGCCTTCTGGGGTGGTCCTTCGTGTGGCTGTGCGCCTCGCTCGCGGTCGTGGCCGCGATCGACGTGCCGCTGCAGATGTTTCAGTACAACCGCAACCTGAAGATGACGCGCCAAGAGGTGCGGGACGAGTCCAAGGAGTCGGACGGCCGCCCCGAAACCAAGCAACGAATTCGTCAGATGCAGCAGCAGCTGGCGAGACGCCGCATGATGCACAAGGTGCCGACGGCGGACGTGGTCATCGTCAACCCCACCCACTTCGCGGTGGCATTGAAGTATGACCCGAAGAACATGGGTGCTCCGCGCGTGCTGGCCAAGGGCGTGGACCTGGTTGCGGCCAACATCCGCCGCATCGCCGAAGAGCACCGGGTGCCGGTGTTCGAGGCGCCGAAACTGGCGCGTGCGCTCTACAAGTCGACCGACCTCAACAAGGAGATTCCGGCGGGATTGTACGTGGCGGTCGCGCAGGTGCTGTCGTACGTCTTCCGTGTCCGGACCCTGAACCCGACCATCGCGGCGCGCGTGGCGCGACCCAACCCCACCGTGGGGGATGAGTACGCCGACGTATGAACGGACGCGCCGCCCTGGCCAGCTTCGGAGACTTCGCGCGCACCGGCCTCGGCGTGCCGGTGCTGGTGATGGCCGTCATCGCCATGATGGTGTTGCCACTGCCGGCGTTCCTGCTCGACATCTTCTTCACATTCAACATCTCGCTGTCGCTCATCATCCTGCTGGCCGTCATCTATGTGCGGCGCGCGCTCGAATTCGCGACGTTTCCGACGGTGCTCCTGGGCGCAACCCTGCTGCGCCTGGGACTCAACGTGGCGTCGACCCGCATCGTGCTGATGAACGGCCATACCGGCGGGCATGCGGCGGGACACGTCATCGCCGCCTTCGGACAGTTCGTAGTCGGCGGCAACTACGCCGTGGGCATGGTGGTGTTCATCGTGTTGGTCATCATCAACTTCGTCGTGATCACCAAGGGCGCCGGCCGCATCTCCGAGGTGAGCGCGCGCTTCACCCTGGACGCCATGCCCGGCCGGCAGATGGCGATCGACGCGGACCTGAACGCAGGCATCATCACGCAGGCGGAGGCCATCGTGCGTCGCCAGGAAGTGCGCGAGGAGGCGGATTTCTACGGTGCGATGGACGGCGCCAGCAAGTTCGTGCGCGGCGATGCGATCGCGGGCATTCTCGTCGTGTTCATCAATTTGTTCGGTGGCACCATCATCGGCGCCGCTCAGCATGGCATGTCGCTCGCGGACGCCGGCAGAACCTATGCGCTGCTCACCATCGGCGATGGTCTGGTGGCGCAGATACCGGCGCTGCTCTTGTCCGTGGCGGTGGCGATCCTGGTGACCCGGGTCTCGCGATCGCACGACATGAGCCAGCAGATCATGTCGCAGATGTTGGGCCAGCCACGCGCACTCGGCGTCACCGGCGGAATCCTGGCACTGCTCGGCATCATTCCCGGCATGCCGAACCTGGTGTTCCTGTGCATGGCCGCAGGCTGCGGCCTGGGCGCGTACTTTCTGAGCAAGCAGCGCGCGACGGAGAGGAAAGTCGCCGCCGCCAAGCCGGTCGCCGCGGCCGCCACGCCGCTGGAGCAGCGCGAGCTGTCGTGGGACGATGTCGAGCCCGTCGACCTGATCGGGCTCGAGGTCGGCTATCGCTTGATTCCGTTGGTCGACCGCAACCAGGGCGGCGAATTGATGGGCCGCATCAAGGGTGTGCGCAAGAAGCTGTCGGAGGAACTGGGCTTCCTGGTGCAGGCGGTGCACATCCGCGACAATCTGGAGCTGGGCCCGAATTCCTACCGCATCACCATTCTGGGTGCACCCGTCGGCGAATCCGAGGTGTTTCCCGATCGGGAACTCGCCATCAATCCAGGCCAGGTGTCGGGAGCATTGCCGGGTTCACCCACCAAGGATCCCGCGTTCGGCCTGGATGCCATCTGGGTGGAAAAGTCGCGGCGCGAACAGGCGCAGGCGCAGGGCTATACCGTGGTCGACGCGAGCAGCGTGATCGCCACGCATTTGAGTCATCTGCTCCAGTCGCACGCGCACGAACTGTTGGGCCATGAAGAAGTGCAGCAGCTGCTCAATCGGTTGGGCAAGACGGCGCCGAAGTTGATCGAGGACCTGGTGCCGAAACTCCTGCCGATGAGCGTCGTCGTGAAGGTGCTGCAATACCTGTTGTTGGAGCGCGTCCCGATACGCAATCTGCGTACGGTGTGCGAGGCGCTGGCGGAGCTCGCGCCGAGGAGCCAGGATCCGCTCGCGCTGGTGGCGGGCGTGCGCGTCGCCCTGGGACGCAGCATCGTGCAAAGCATCGGTGGTCTTCGCGAGGAGCTGCCCGTCATCACGTTGGATCCGCAGCTCGAGCAGCTGTTGCAGGATTCTATGGCCGGCGGCGGCGGCGAAGCGCCCGGTTTCGAACCGGGCCTTGCCGATCGCGTTCAGACCGCGCTTTTCGACAGCACGCGCAAGCAGGAAGCAGCGGGTGAGCCGGCGGTGCTGCTGGTGGCGCCGAAGATCCGGCCGTGGGTCGCGCGCTTGATGCGCTACTCCACCCCCACGCTATCCGTTCTGGCTTACAACGAGATTCCCGAAAACCGCCGCATTCGTGTCATTGCGGCGGTCGGTCGCTAGACCCTAAGTCGCTGGTGAATTGCTTGATTCATGGAGGTCCTAGATGAAGATTAAACGATACATGGCCGTCAGCATGCGCGCTGCGCTCGCGCAGGTGCGTGCGGAGCAGGGGCCTGAGGCGGTGATCCTATCCAGCCGCCGGGTCGAGGAGGGCATCGAAGTCATCGCGGCCGTCGATTACGATGAGGCGCTGTTCGCCGACGCAACGTCGCGGCGCGCGCCCATCGCCGCGCCGGAAGCCGTCGAGAAGCCCGGGGAGCTCGGGATTCCGACGCTCACGGTGACTCCGACGGCGGCCCCGAGTCCCACCGTGAGAACGCCGGGGCCGATGCGTCCATCGCCGGAGCCCGACCGGAACATCGCGAGGATCGTTGCCGGCATGGCGGCCGAACCCGCCGCTGCCACGCCGGGGCCGGTAACGGTGCGCCCGCAGGACGATGGGTTTCTTGCAATGCAACAGGAGGTCCGGGACCTGCGAGTCCTGTTGCAGGGTGAACTCGCGCACATGTCGTGGAACGACAAGCGCCTGCGCGAGCCTTTGAAGGCGCGCGTTCTGGAGGAACTCACGGCCTTGGACATCGCGCCGGATGTTGCGATGGCGCTGGCGGCGCTGGCACCGCGAAATACGAGTCTCGAGAACCCATCGCATATTCCACTGGCGATGCTGGTGCGACACTTGCCGGTGGTCGACAAGCTGAGCACGGTCAACGGCGGGGTGATTGCGCTGGTGGGTCCGACCGGGGCGGGAAAGACCACCACCATCGCCAAGCTTGCCGCGCGCTGGAGCATGCAGCACGGGCCTGAGGATCTGGCGCTGGTGAGCACAGACGGGTACCGCATCGGGGCCCGCGAGCAGCTGATGACCTATGCGCGCATCCTGGGCGCGCCGATGCACATCGCGAACAGCGGAAAGGAATTGGCAAAAGTGCTGGACCGTCTCAAGTCCAAGAAATTGGTTTTGATCGATACTGCAGGCATGGGACCACGCGACGTACGGCTATCCGAACAGCTCGCCGCCCTGCAACTGGGCGCCGCACGCGCGCGTGTGCTGCTGGCGCTGCCGGCGCACGGCGAGGCGAACGCACTCGAGGAGATCGTCAAGTCATTCGCCCGGGTGTCCCCCGTCGCCTGCGTCCTGACCAAGGTGGACGAGGCGGCGAGCCTGGGCGCCGCCATTTCGACGACATTGCGTCACAAGCTCCGCATCGCCTATCTGTGCACCGGCCAACGGGTGCCGGAAGATCTGCATGCGGCGCACGAACGCCGCTTGTGGTTGATACGCGTCGCGTTGAAATTGAAGGAGAGGGCGCCGTCTCGCGCGAACGAAGGCTATCTTGCCCGCAACTTCGGCCGAGCGTCCGCCCATGCGTGATACACGACTGTCGCGCAGCCAGGCGGAAACGATCGAGGAGATGAACGCTTCCCGTCCCGTGAAGGTCATCGCCGTCACCGGCGGCAAAGGTGGTGTGGGCAAGACCACGATATCCGCCAATCTGGCGGTATCCATCGCGTCGCAAGGCCGCGACGTCATGCTGGTCGACGCCGATCTCGGCATGGCCAACGTGGACGTGGTCCTCGGGTTGCATACCCGCTTTCACCTCGGGCACGTGGTCAAGGGCGAGTGCACGTTGGAGGATGCCATCGTCACCGGTCCGCACGGACTGCAAATCGTACCGGCCGCATCCGGCATCAAACGCATGGCGAATCTGTCCGAAGCCGAGCAGGCCGGCATCATTCGTGCCTTCAGTGACCTATATCACCGCGTGGAGGTGCTGGTGGTGGACACCGCGGCCGGTCTGCACGACAGCGTGCTCACTTTCAGCCAGGCCGCGCACCATGTGGTCGTGGTGGTGTGCGACGAACCCGCGTCCATCACCGACGCATATGCGCTCATCAAGGTTCTGAGTCGCGAGCATGGTGTGCAGAGGTTTCAGATCCTCGCGAATCAGACGCGCCGTTCGGGCGAAGGCCCCGACTTGTTCCAGAAAATTTCCAAGGTATGTGACCGGTTTCTCAATGTGCACCTTGAGTTTGCGGGCTCGATACCGTTCGACGATTATCTGCGGCGCGCAGTGCAGCGGCAGACCGCCGTCGTCGAGGCATATCCGGCCTCGATTTCATCCGTGGCGCTCAAGAATCTGGCGACGAAGGCCGATAAGTGGTCTGTGCCCCAGGGTGCACGAGGTCACCTGGAGTTCTTCGTTGAACGGATGGTGGGGGCCCGGATCGGTCCTTCGACGGTATTGCAATGAGAGCAAGCACACAGTATTCAGATACGCAGAAGCGGAGCCGGAAGCCGATAGCGGACGATGGCGTTCCGGTCGGCGAGGTTCCGCAACAAGAATTGGTAATCAAACATGCCGATTTGGTCAAACGTATTGCCTATCATTTGGTCAGCCGCATGCCTCCCAACGTGGAAGTCGATGACTTGATTCAAGCCGGCATGATCGGCCTTTTGGATGCGGCGAAGCATTACTCCGCCACGAAGGGCGCCAATTTCGAGACCTACGCCGGCATCCGCGTTCGCGGCGCGATGCTCGACGAGGTGCGCAAGTCCGATTGGACGCCCCGGTCGGTGCATCGAAACATGCGGGAGATGGCCGACGTCATCCGCAGGATCGAGAATGCCAAGGGCCAGGACGCGAATCCGACGGACATTGCCCTGGGCCTCGGGGTGACCATCGAGGAATACCACAAGCTGGTCCAGGATGCGGCCAGTTGCCGCTTGTTCAGCTTCGATCAGCTCGGTGCCGGCGATGATGAATCGAGTCCCGCGGATCATGCGCGCGACGAGGGGCCGGGGCCTTTCGATCACATCGAGGACGCCGGTTTTCGGGATGCGATGGCGGGCGCGATCAACCTGCTTCCCGAGCGCGAGAAACTCGTGCTCTCGCTCTATTACGATGAGGATATGAATCTGCGCGAGATCGGCGCGGTTCTCGACGTGTCCGAATCGAGAGTGTGTCAAATTCATGGCCAGGCGTTGGTTCGATTACGCGCGCGGCTTGCGGAGTGGCTAACGCCGGATTGAACGTATGGATATTCTCAGCATCGTTGGAATCATTCTGGCCTTGATCGCGATCATCGGCGGCGCCATTTTGAAAGGCAGCAGCGCGGGCGCCCTGGTGGGCAGCGCCGCATTCGTGATCGTGGTGGTCGGCACACTGGCCGCGAGTCTGGTGCAGACGCCGATGGCGACGTTTTTGCGTGCATGGAAAATCGTGGCGTGGGTGTTCATGCCGCCGGCGAACAATCCGGCCGCGATGATCGAGAAGATCGTCGAGTGGAGCAACATCGCCCGCAAGCAGGGATTGTTGGGATTGGAATCGGCCGTCGAAGGGGAAAAGGACAATTTTCTCAAGAAGGGTCTGCAGTCGTTGGTCGACGGCGGCGAGCCCGAGGCCATCCGTGCGAGCATGGAGATCGAACTCGACACCATGGAGCATTTCGACAACCAGGCGGCCAAGGTCTTCGAGGCCATGGGCATCTATTCTCCCACGCTCGGCATCATCGGCGCGGTCATGGGCCTCATGGCCGTCATGCAGAACCTGGCCGATCCGTCCAAACTTGGCCACGGCATCGCCGCGGCATTCATCGCGACGATCTACGGCATCGCCTTCGCCAATCTTCTGTTCCTGCCCATGGGCAACAAGTTGAAGGCGGTGATCCACGGCCAGACCCAGGTCCGCACCATGGTGATCGAGGGCATCATCGCGATCGCGCAGGGCGAGAATCCGCGCAATATCGAGTCGAAGCTGCAGGGTTATTTTCACCATTGAGCCACCGGTAGCATGGCGCGCAAAAAGAAACACGAAGAGCATGTGAACGCGGAGGCCTGGGCGATTCCCTACGGCGATCTGGTCACGCTGTTGTTCGCGTTGTTCACCGTCATGTACGCGATGTCGTCGGTGAACGAGGGCAAATTTCGGGTGCTGTCGGACTCGATGATCGCCGCGTTCCATGGCGCGCCGAAGAGCATGCAGCCCGTCAACATCGGCGAGAAGCAGGCTGGCAAGGGTGGCGACAAGCCCCTGGTCGGCGTGACGCCGACGGCCTTGATGAAGATCAAGGATCAAAGAGCTCCCCAGGGGGGCGACCTCACGCCGCGGGACCCGACCCAGGCCACCGGCTACGCGCACGAGGATGCGCCCGGCGCGCTGATCCGCATGGAGCGTCAGGTGCAGAACGCCATGCAGGCGTTGATCGACGCCAAGATGGTCTCGGTGAAACGAGAGAACATGTGGCTCGAGATCGAGATCAACACCGACATTCTGTTTCCGAGCGGCGCCGGCGAGTTCTCGGCGGCGGCGGAGCCTGTACTCGACAAACTGGCAGAGGTGTTGAAGCCCTTTCCGAACCCCATCCGGGTGGAGGGCCATACCGACAACCGCCCGATCCGCACCGCCGCCTTCGCGTCCAATTGGGAGTTGTCGGCGACGCGCGCAGCCAGCGTCGTGCATGAATTCACCAAAGC
The DNA here is from genome assembly GCA_003164785.1 of Gammaproteobacteria bacterium. Taxonomy (GTDB): domain Bacteria; phylum Pseudomonadota; class Gammaproteobacteria; order Steroidobacterales; family Steroidobacteraceae; genus Bog-1198. The sequence goes on from PLUE01000016.1 coordinate 168,442, forward strand.
GGGCATCGATCCGTTGCGCCTCGAAATCGTGGGGTTCGGCGAGTTTCGCCCGCGCGAATCGAACGACACCGTCGAAGGACGCAACGCCAATCGGCGCGTCGCCGTGCTGGTTTTGGAGCAAGTCGCGCCGGGGGAAGCCGTGACGGCGATCGCCACGGATCAGACGCCGAAGCAAGCCGCGCCAGGGGTGCAGACGGCGGATTCGGGCAGCGCCGCAAATCGGTTACTATGGCGTGTACCGCCTGGCGACATCGAGAAGACGGTATTGGTGAAGAGTCCGGAAAAACCTGCAGCGCAGGAGCCGCCGCCGCTGCCGAATTAGCGAGGTGCCCCTTGATATCCTCCCACGCCCTAAAGGACGCGGATTCCTGGATTCAGCGTTCGATGTCCCGAACGGACGGAAGTGTGTTCCGTCTTACCCGACGTACCATCCCAGTTTGCAACCGGCTGGCCGTCGCACGCACCGACTTTAGGTGCGCCGCTTTGAAATCGTATCTATTCGAAGTGCTGGCGCGTGCCCGCGTAACCCAACACAGCTATTTTAACTTCGGAGAAATCGACATGCAACAAGACACCGGACCCGTCTACCTCACCGCCATCAATGGCGGGGTTTCGCGGGGGTTCTGATGAACCTGAACACCTTTCTGAGCGTCGGCGGCGCGTGTTTGGCGCTGGCAGCACTGTTGCTGGCGGTCGGCGCGAAGCAAGCCGCGCAACGTTGGCGGGCCCGCTGCGAGTCTCTCGAGGCAAGCGTTGCCTCCCTGCATCGAGAGGTGGAGCTGGTCGCGTCGATCAGCGTCAAGACCGGCCGACGGGTGCAGCGCGTCGAAAGTGAATTTTCCGGGGTTGCTGACCGGGTCGACGTGGTCGAGTCGCGGGCTCCGGTGTCGGGGGCCGACTCGCTCGATCTGGCGATCGAATGGGCGCGTCAGGGCGCCGATACGGACAAGCTGAGCGAACAGTTCGGCTTGAGCAGCGGCGAGGCGGAGTTGGTGGCGCGTCTGCACGGCGGGAAGAAAAGGGCCTGAGGCTCGGGGGTGAATGGCCGTTGCGGCCAAGCGCTGCCCCGACTGTCGATAACGAGGTGCCAGGTGAGCGAAGTTTATCGCTTGAGCAAATCGAGATATGCGGGGCTCCTCCTGCTGGCTGCCTGCTGTGTGGGATACACCGCATCGGCCAACATCCCCCTGGTTTTTCGGCTCGGCGGCGGGTTTGGCCCCGGCCCTGGCGGAAGGCCTTCCGCGTGGGGTGTCGGCGCGCGAGGCCGCCGCGAATTCGCTGGCGGTTGAGTCAGTCTGCGTGCTGGGTGGAGTGACTCGACCGGCCTTCAGGTCCCATACGCTGCAATCCTGGGGAGTCGAAGACAATGCGTGCCGCCATCTATCATGGAAACCGGGACCTCCGGCTCGAGTCCGTTCCGGAGCCTCAGCCCGGTAGCGGCGACGTGGGGTCGGCGTGAAGCCCCAGGAGCTGTTCAAGGTCGAGGGCTACGGCGTCATCGTCACCGGCGGCGCCAGCGGCCTGGGGCTGGGCTATGCGGAAGCGCTGGCGGAGAATGGCGCGCAGGTGACCATCCTCGACGTCGACTCCAGCCGCGTCGATCAAGAAACCCAGCGGCTCGGGAATCTGGGCTACGCGGTCCGCGGTGAAGTGGTCGATGTGCGGGATCACGCTGCCATCGATCGTGCCTTCGACGCGGCGTTGGCCGCTCATGGCCGCCTGGACGTGGTGTTCGCCAATGCGGGGATCGACCCGGGACCGGGATTCGTGGGCAGCTGGGTGGGGGCGGAGCGGCCGAGAAACCCGGCGGGGGCTTTGGAAAGCTACACGGACGAGCGCTGGAACCGGGTCATCGACATCAATCTGAACGGTATTTTCGCGACCCTGAGAGCCGGGGCGCGCCTCATGCGCCCGCAGCGCTCGGGCCGCATGATCGTCACGACATCGGTCGCCGCCTATCAATGCGAGCCTGCCATCGGCGCGGCCTACATGACGGCGAAGGCCGGCGCCGCCCACTTGATGCGGTCGGTTGCGTTGGAGCTTGCGGCGTACCAGATCACGGTCAATGCGATCGCTCCGGGATTCTTCGCCACCAACATCGGCGGCGGACATGCGAAGCAGCCGCAGGTGCAGGAGGCGATGAGCAAAGCCATTCCGATGCACCGCGTGGGGTTTCCCGACGACATGAAAGGATTGGCGCTGTTCCTCGCGTCGCCCGCGTCGTCCTATATTACCGGGCAGCAGATTTCGATCGATGGGGGCTGGACGCTGGGGGTCGCCGACTGATCGGGGCCTCAGCCAGCCCGGCCGGCGCGGCGTTTACGTGACCCGAACCTCGAGCAGCATCGGCACGTCGGCCGAGAATATCTCGCGCAGCGCCGCGTCGAGGTCTTCGCAGCGCTCGACCCGCATGCTCCTGACGCCCTGCCCCGTGGCCAGCGCACAGAAATCGAGATGCGGAAGTTTGACGCCGGGCAGCGCGTCGATGGCGAAATGGCGGCCGAATTCCTCGAGCGCGCGATAGCTCGAATTATTGATGACGATGAAGGCGACGGGTAATCCGAGTTCCGCGGCGCTCCACAGGCCTTGGATGGAATACATGGCCGAGCCGTCGCCGAGCAAGCCGATGACTTTACGGCCCGGACGCGCCAAGGCGACGCCGACCGCCGCGGGCAATCCGTGGCCCAAGCCGCCGCTCGCGCAGGTGTGAAAGGTTTCGCGTTCGAGGATGGGCAGATGATCGTGCATGGGTCCGCGGCTGCTCGGTGCTTCCTCGACGATGATGCTGTCGGCGGGCCGTAGCGCCGCGATCTGCTGCAACAGATAGCAGTCGGTCAGGCGATCGGCCGGCACCTGCGCCGCGCGCGCAGGCAGAGCCGGCGCCGCACGCGTCTCCCTCGGTTGGGAGGCGAGCAATGCGGCCACGCCGAGCTTCAAATTCGTGACGATGGATGTGCCGACGGGGGCCCAGGCCGCGGCGGCCGGGTCGTCGGTGAGCTGCACCAGCGTCGAGCCGGCGGGGATGTGCGGTCCGTGTCCCTCGACGTGATACGTGAACACCGGGGCGCCCAGCACCAGGATGAAGTCGGCGCCCTCGAGCAGTTTGACGATCGCCGTGCGGTTCGCCGGCAGGAAGCCGGCGAACAGCGGGTGCCGTTCGGGAAAGCTGTTGCGCGCCGACATGGGACTGACCCAAACGGCAGCTTGATGTCGTTCGGCGAGGGCGATGGTTTCGTCCCACGCATCGTCTCGTGCGACGGATGCGCCGACCACGATCACCGGTTTGCGGGCCGCGCCGAGCGCGGCGCCGGCGCGCCGGAGAAGCTCGGGATCGCCGGCCAGGGTTCGGCTCGCGATGCGGGCCGCCACCGGCAGGCAAAGGCGGTCCCAATCGTCCACCGGGATCGACACCAGGGTGGGACCCCGCGGCGGCTGCATCGCCACGTAGTACGCGCGCGCCAGGGCGGCAGGGACATCCTCGGCCCGCGCCGGCTCGACGCTCCATTTGATGTAGGGTTTGGGCAACTGCGCGGCCTGCTCGGAATACAAGAACGGCTCGAACGGCAGGATGGAGCGCGCCTGTTGGCCGGCGGTGATTACGAGCGGTGTCTGGTTCTTGAAAGCGGTGAAAATGCTGCCGAGCGCATGGCCGACGCCCACCGCAGAATGCAGGTTGATGAGCGCGGCATCGTTGCGTGCTTGCGCGAAACCGTCGGCCATGGCGACGACCACCGATTCCTGCAATCCCAGCACGTAGCGGAAATCTTCCGGAAACTCGCGAAACATCGGCAACTCCGTGGAACCAGGGTTGCCGAATATCGTGGTCAGGCCGAACTCCCGCAGCAATGCGTGGACCGCCTCGCGAACCGGCATCTCGCCGCTCACAGCCGGATCACGATCTTGCCGAAATGGGAGGCGCTCTCCATATGCCGGAAGGCGGCCGGTGCGTCGTCGAAGCCGAATTCCCGATCGACGATGGGCTCGAGTCGCTGTGTCGCGATGGCGGCGTTCATGCGCTCGAACGTGCCGCGCGAGCCGACGAACACCCCGTGCAGGCTCGCTTGCTTGCCGAGCAACCCATACGGGCTGCCTGCCGCGCCCACGCCGGTGATGACACCGATCATGGTCACCTTGCCGCCGACCGCGACGGCACCGATGGATCGGCTAAGCGTATCGGCACCCCCGACGTCCAGAACGTGATCTGCTCCTTGGCCGTCGGTGAGTTGCAGGACCTCGCGATCCCAATCCGGCGTGAGGCGGTAATTGACGCCGGCGAAGGCGCCGAATGAACGCGCCCGTTCCAATTTCGTGTTGCTCGATGAGGTGACGATCACGCGGGCGCCCGCCATGTGGGCGAATTGCAACGCGAACATGGACACGCCGCCCGTGCCGAGCAGCAGCACGGTCTGGCCCGGCGCGATGCCGCCGATGTCGACCAAGGAACGCCATGCGGTGACCGCCGCGCACGGCAGCGTCGCGGCTTGCGCCCATGACAGATGTTCGGGGACCGCGACGGCATCGCGTTCATCGAACAGGGCGAATTCGGCCAGCACGCCGTCGGTGGGCGGCGCCCCCAGGGCGACCAATGGCTGCCGCGGCGGCGCGCCGTCGAGCCATCCGCGAAAGAACGTGCCGCACACCCGTGCACCGACCTTGAAACGGGTGACCGAGTCACCCACCGCGACGACTTCGCCCGCGCCGTCGGATATCGGGATGATATTGGTCTTCCCGGGGCCGCCCATGTAGTGGCCGCGCGCGATCAGCAGATCTCTGAAATTGAGGGAGGCCGCATGCACGCGGACCAGGATTTCGTTCGATGACGGGGCCGGGTCCGGACGCTCGCAGCGACGCAGGCCGTCGAGTGAGCTGCTGCCGGCGACGATTTCATATGCGCGCATTGTCCTTCCTCACAGATTAATGTTTCATTTGAACCGAAGAGTGCTCGTCGCGATCGACTGTAACCGAATCCGCAGTCGATCCGCAGGGAAGCGGTCGATTTTTTTCCGCAACGCAGGCGCGGGCTGCGTTGTCCTATAAAATGGCGAATCAAGGCGGTGCGTCGCCAACCTCGAGTCCCCTCACCTCACGAGATGTCCCATGCTAAAGCTGTATCACGCTGAACCGGTCGCGAACTCCCTGAAATCCCTGATCCCGTTGCACGAGAAGGGTCTGGAGTTCGAAAGCATCTACGTGGACCTGCATAAGTTCGAGCAGCATCAGCCGTGGTTCGTTGCGCTGAATCCGGAAGGTCAGGTTCCTGTCCTGGATCATGATGGCGTGATCATTACGCATACGACGGTCATCAACGAATACCTCGACGACGCGTTTCCCGATTCTCCGCCGCTGCGTCCCGCCGACGCGGTCGGCAAGGCGCGCATGCGTTATTGGAACAAGTTCGTCGACGAGCATGTGATGAATTATGTTTCCATGTGGGGCTGGCACCGGATGGTCGGCGTCATCGCCCGCAGCGTCGACAGCGGCGAATTCGAGAAGCTGCTCGAGCGCATCCCCCTGCATGAGCAGCGCGAGAAATGGCGGACGGCACGCTCCGGCTTCAGTGAAGCGGACCTCGCGAACGCCACGCGAAAAATCGAAGTGGCCGCGGCCAAGGTGGAGAAGCAACTGGGCGAATTCCCGTGGATCGCGGGCGATACGTTCAGCCTTGCCGACGCGAATTTCTTCAGCCATTGCGGAATGATGCTCGAACGCATGTTTCCCGCGATCGGCAACCAGCAGTCGACTCCCCGGCTTCTCGACTGGGTTGCGCGGATGCGCGCCCGCCCCGGTGTGGCCAAGGCGCTTGCGGGCCCGGACAAGACCAATCCAGCGTTGCGCACGTTCACGGGCCACGTTCACTAAAGACGGGTTTCAAGAAGGAGTCGCTCGGTGGCCAATGCGTCGATCAAGAAATTTGATTACGTCATCGTCGGTGCGGGTTCCGCGGGATGCGTTCTCGCCAATCGCCTGACGCAGGAGGCGAATACGGTGCTCCTGCTCGAAGCAGGGGGGCGCGCGACCGGGCTTTTCAAAGACATGCCGATGGCATTTCCGAAATACGTACTGCGGCGGGATCTGAATTGGAATTTCGTGAGCGAGCCGGAGCCCCATTGCAACGGCAGGCGGATCGACATCCCTCGCGGCAAGGGACTCGGCGGTTCGTCGATGATCAACGGCATGGTCTATGCGCGCGGTCACCGCAGGGACTACGATCAATGGGCGGAGCAGGGGATGGCCGGATGGGGCTACGCCGACGTGCTGCCGTATTTCCGCAAGTCCGAGAAGAGCTGGCTGGGCGACGGCCCGTACCATGGGGACTCCGGCGAACTGCATGTCGTGGTCCCCGAGACCAACATGCTGTATGACGAGATTCGCGCCGCCACCATTGCCGCCGGCTATCCGGCGACGCAGGACTATCACGGCGAGGAAACGGAAGGATTTCAGCGCAGCGAGATGACCATCGTCGGCGGCCGGCGCGCGAACAACGCGCGCATTTTCTTGAAGCCGGCGATGGGCCGCGGCAATCTGACGGTCGAAACGAGAGCGCTCGCCAGCCGCATCCGTATCGAGGCAGGGCGCGCGGTGGGCGTGGACTATTTGCAGGGTGGCCAAGCCTTCACGGCCATGGCCAACCGTGAAGTCATCCTCGCCGGCGGGGTGTATGGATCGCCGCAGTTGCTCATGCTGTCCGGCGTCGGCCCCGCAGATCATCTTCGTACCCAGGGCATCAAGCCGCTCCTCGATTTACCGGGAGTCGGCAAGAATCTCGTCGAACATCCCTTCCTGTTCATAGGGTGGAACCTGCGCCACGGCGCGTTTCGCAGCGAGTTGCGCGTCGATCGCGCGACGACGTGGGTCATGCAGTGGGGTCTGCGAGGCAAGGGCTTGTTCGCCACCAACGGCGCTGCCGGCAATTTGTTCATTCGGACGGATCCGCGCCTGGACCGGCCCGACATGCAATACACCTGCATGTCGGGTGAGATCAGTGCGCGCGAGCTATGGTTCCCGTTCTTCGGCAAGAAGCCGGCACACAGTCTCGGCGTCGGCATTTCGATGATCAAGCAGGACAGCCGGGGAGAGGTCACGCTGCGCTCCCCTGATCCCCAGGTTGCGCCCCGCATCTTGTTCAATCTGTTCAAGGAGCGATCCGATATGGAGCGCGCCATTCGCGGTTTGAAGGCCATCCGCGACATCTATCATCGTGAGCCGTTGCGCGATTTGATCACCAGCGAAATCGTGCCCGGCGAGGCCGTGGCCTCGGACGCCGATCTCGAGAAGTTCATCCGCGCGACCGGCGCGATCACGCAGCACGCGGTGGGCACCTGCAAGATGGGGATCGACACGGATCCGCACGCCGTGGTCGACGGGTCCTTGAGGGTGCGCGGTCTGGAGGGGCTGCGTGTCATCGATGCGTCGATCATGCCGGACGTGCCCGGGGGCAATACGAATGCTCCCGCGATCATGATCGCGGAGAAAGGCGCCGACATCATCCGCGGGCGCAGCTTGCCCCGCGCAACGGTCTGAATCATCAATCCAAGGGCTGGAGCGCAATGAAGAATCTCAAAGGCAAGGTCGCGTTCGTCACGGGCGGTAGCAGCGGCATCGGACTGGGCATCGTCAAGGTGCTCGCCGCGGAAGGCATGAAGGTGGCGTTCAGCTACCGCCGCCAGGACCACTTGGATGAGACCATGGCCTATTTCCGTGACAGGCCCGACCAGCAGGTGCATCCGGTCAAGGTCGACGTGACGGATCGCCCGGGTCTGGCGGCTGCCAAGCTCGAGATCGAGGGCGCCTTGGGTCCGGTGCAGGTGCTGGTCAACAATGCGGGGGTCGGCATTCAGGGTCCCATCGAGCAGGCCAGCTTCAGCGATTGGGATTGGATCATGAGCGTGAATGTGGGCGGTGTGGTCAATGGCGTGGTCACGTTTCTGCCCGGAATGATCGCGAGTGGGAAGGAGGCCCACATCGTCAACGTGTCCTCCATGGGTGGCATCGCGGCATTGGGTTCGGCGGGTTTGTACACGACGACGAAATTCGCCGTGGTGGGTCTGTCGGAGGCTCTGCGGACGGACCTGATCGGCCGCAACGTCGGCGTTTCGGTCTACTGCCCCGGTACGGTCAAGTCCAACATCGGCGAGGGCGGCAAGATGCGCCACGAACAATACAAGGATACGGGCTACACGCCGCGCGCAGCGCCGGCGCCGGAGGAGGTGCACTTCATGAACCTGGCCATGGACGCCGTGGAGGCGGGCGGCCATGTCTTGAGAGGCATACAGGAGAATCAACTCTTCATCATCAGCCACCCCGAGTTCCGGGATGTGCTGCGCACACGTCATGCGAAGATCGAGGCCTCGATCAGCCGCGAGCCGATCAATGAGGAACGGGCGGAATCGGTCCGTTTCATCCTGTCGAACGAGATTTACACCCGCGACGCGTGACCGGCAGGTTCGGAACGCAGGGGGCTCAGCTCCAGCGCGACGAGGTCACCACATCTGCATGCGGATTCTCGGCCTCGGAGGCGCCGCTCACCGTGCTCCTGGCATGGGCAACGACGATGTCGTCCGTCATCCCGGTCATGCCGGCCAAGCCGCGCAGCACGTGGACGGCAAGGCGCTTCTGGTAGCCCCATTCGACTTCACCCGATAGAGTGGCCCATCCATCCGCGACGACGACGCGAATTTCGTTGCGCCGCCAGTAGCCGCTCCACCAAAGCATGTTTTCAATTGTCCGGGCGATCTCGCAATCGATTCGAATACTCATCGGATGATCGCCTCCATCGCAAGCGAGTGATTATCGGGTAAGTTCCAGAGTGGCGCACACGATGAGTTGGTTCTGTGCGGTACCTGACGCTCGCGCAGATGGGGGGCGGGAAATTGGCCGCCGGATGGGGTAGGCGCTGGCCTACAAACATGAGGGAGAACGACTTGACGACCGAACTCAGGATGCTGGGCCGGCGATTACAGGCTGCCCTCTTTAGGGAGTACTCAAGTTCATGTCGACCTGGATGCTCACGGCGTCGGACTGGGTCGCCAGACCCAGTATATGCAACCGCTCGATGCGCACCGGCAACCCGCCGCTCGACACCACTTGCCTTTGCAGCAGGTCGACGACGTCGATACTCGCCGTGCGAGGCATGGCTTGCGGCGCGATCTGCAGGGCGAGCGTGAGCGCGCTGCGGGTAGCCTCGTCCTCCACATGGTCGATGCGAATGTCGTCCAACACGAGCTTGCGGTCCGTAGCCCGTAGTTTTCCGGACAATGTGACATTCGACGCAAAGTTCGCGCCGACGCAGGCATCGCCCACGCGTTGCCCGAGGCGCGACGTCAGGCGCGCGTTCATCACGAGACGATCTCCCTCGAGTCGGGTGTGCGGCGACTGAAGATAGGCATAACAGATACCGCCGTCGTCGATGAGATACCAGCGACCGCCCTTGTTGAACAATTGCCCGGCGATCAGCGATTCGATCCCGCGCGGTCCCAGCGACAGCATGGATGCGGCCGATGCCCCGGGGATCAGAATAAAGTTGGCGATCAGGGCGGATGCCGCCGTGGCCACGGCCAGCAGCGCGAGTGGATGTTTTTTCATTCGGCAGTATACCGCCGTCGTCCCAGAGGGGCGCGAGCGGTACCCGCCGCCGCGCGATGGATCATCCGGTCGCACCGTGCACTGACTCCAACAGGTGGTCTGGTCCTACACGGTCCCCGCCGCCCGGGGCCCATCCTGACGGAGTGTTACCAATTCTGACCAGAGGCTCCCGAGCGCCTCGACTCTTGTTTGGGGGAATCATGAAAAGAATGACTCGTTTGTTGACCCTGGCCCCTGCGCTGCTGCTGGCTGCAAACTTCGCCTACGCAGGCAAGTATTCGGACACGGTCGCGCTCTTCAAGAATGCCGGTGACAGTGCTGCTTTCTTCGCCAACAGCTATGGCTATGCGGTATTCCCTACCGTGGGCGAAGCTGGATTCATCGTCGGCGGAGCGCTCGGCAAGGGCCACGTCTACGTGCATGGAAAGCACGTCGGCGACACGACGATGTCGCAGCTGAGCGCCGGATTCCAGGCGGGCGGAAAAGCGTACAGCCAGATCATTTTCTTCGAGGATAAGCGTGCGCTCGATGAATTCGAGTCGGGCTCATTCGAATTCTCGGCCGGGGTGAGCGCCATCGCGGTCACGGCGGGTGCTTCGGCGAGCGCCGGCACGGCGGGTGCCACCTCCAGCGCCAGCGGCGGAATGAAGGATGCCACCACGGCCAGCGGTGGCTTTCAAAAGGGAATGGCCATATTCACGATCGCCAAAGGTGGGCTGATGTACACGGCCGCGGTCGCCGGCCAGAAATTCAGCTACACCCCGCTCGGCGAGGGATAGCGCATCGGCATCCACGCCCTTCATGGAAATGTCTCCCGCCCCGGATGACTTCGTTCCCTCGGCTCTCGGAAGCGAATGCGAGCTTACCGCCGTCGTCGCTCATCTTCATGGCGCCATGGAGGCCGAGCGAGTTCAGTTGTCACGCGTCCTGCACGACGACCTGGGCGGGCTTCTGGTGTCGGCGCTCATGGATCTTGGATGGGTCGACCAACATCGCTCCGGGGCTGATCTGCACGATCGTTTGAACCGCGTGCGCACGGCTCTCGGTGCGGCCATCGATTTGAAGCGAAACATCATCGAGGGGTTGCGCCCCTCGCTGCTGGACAACTTCGGGCTGTCCGCCGCCTGCCGCTGGTACGTCGCGCACCGGGCGAAGGAGGCAGGCGTCGTCTGCGTCGAGAAATATCTGGGAATCGAGCCGGCTTGGCGGCCGGAGGCTCTTGCGCCCCTGTTCCGACTGGTCCAGGACTTCGTCACGGTGATCCTGGCGGAACCTTGCGTGACCACGATTAAGATCGAGTTTGCGGTCGAGGGAAGCGCGCTCCTGCTCGATGTCGCCCACGCGCACAGCGTCTGCGAAACGATCGACACATTCGAGCATTTTCCGGTTCAGATGAGCGCAATCGGCCAACGCATCAATTCTCTCGGCGGCGCACTCGCTGTCGAGCGCATGCCGGCGGGGGTGGCCATGCACATGCGCTTTCCCGTCGATCGTGTGATGCTGCCCGGCTAGCACGCGCTACGTCGGGTCGCGCACGTTGATTTCAACCTTGATGCCGTTCGGATCATTCAAAAAGAGCTGCCTCAGTCCGATCGTTGGAATCTCGTTCACTTGGAATTTGATGCCGCGGGCGGTGAGGGTGGCCATGATGTCCTTGCTGTCGACACCGTTGAATGCGATGTGGTCGACGGGACCTGTCCCCGGGGCGCGCGTCGACACGTCGATCCCGAGCGCCTCCGAATAGGTTCGATAGCTCCGCCATTCGGCGATGTGGATGCATGGAATCTCGCCGACATAGACCCAGTAGCCCGGGAAGCCCAGCGGCGGCCGCGGCCCCACGCGCATGCCGAGCGCGAGCGCATAGAAGTCGCGCGTGCCCTCGAGATCATCGGTGAGCACCAGATAGTGCTCGAGCTGAGTCAGTGGCATGGTGCCGCCGCAGGATTGGCGCGCGCCGCTCTCATGTCGGGAATTGCGCGCGGGTGGTCGCGAAGGCGCGCGGCGCGATCTGATCCGGCGGCAATTGGCGCAGATCCTCGTTCAGAACCTCGATTCCCCACGGCCCTCGGTAGCCGGCCTCCAGCATCGTGGCGACGAAGCCGCGCACGTCGAATTCGCCTTCCCCACAAAGCCGCCGGTGATTGATCGTGTCCTCAAACAGGCTCCACGGGGCCGTGAAAGTGCCGTCGTTGATCTCGATGCCGCCGATATATTGCATGGGAAAACGCGCGGCCGCTTCGTAGGAGATGCCGAGCTTCACGAGGTGCCAGAGGTCGAACACGATGCCGCCGTTCGCGGCGTCCACCGCGGTGACCAGATCGAGCGCGTCCTCGAGCGTGTTGATCCGTGCAAAAGGCATGAGCTCGAAAAGCACGCGGGTGCCATGTTCGCGTGCATCGAGGCAGAGTGCGGCAAATCCGTCGATGAGCTCGGGCATTTCCACGGGGCTGTTGAACAGATCGCCGACCTTGACGTGGCGTGCGCCGAGCACCCTCGCCGCGTCGAACAGCCTGCGCCTGGAGGCATCGCTCGCCGCGCGTCGTTCGCCGGGCTCGAGCCACCAATCGCTCAGGAACTCGATTTCGACGTGCTTGATGCCGTTATCATCGAGAATGTGGCGCATATCGTCGAGCGACAGGGTGCGCAGCGTCTGGTCCAGGTCGGCATGCCAGATGCCGAAGCCTTTGAATCCGGCGCGTGCCGCCGCCACCACGCGGTCCGCGAACGGGGACGAACTGTGTTCATGGTCCGAATGCGGAGCCGCGCCCGACGCCATCGTCCAATACGAGGCCAATAGATCGATTTGCTGGGTCATGGATGTCCTCTCAGCCGGCCAACGCAGGCGCGGTTCGTTGTGCGAGCCGCGCAGGTGCGGTCTCTGTCAGGTAAAGCGCGAGGCAGGCGGCGATCAACGCACATCCGGCCTCCATATAAAGGGGTACCCTCAAGCTGTAGAGATCGGCGGCCCATCCCGCGATGGCGGGGGCGCTCACGCCCCCCAATACCTCCCCCAGCCCCATGACGATGCCCAGCGCGGTCGCGACGTAGCGCGCCGGAATCGTTTCGGAGGGTATGGTTCCCATCATCAGCGGCATCGTGCCGCTGGCCGACCAGCCGACGAACACCAGCGCGGCGAGTGCGTACGGCGAGCCGGTGAAATAGAGCGCGGCCAGCGGCACGAGCACCCCCACCAGATTGAAGGCGATGACCACGGGACGTCGACCGAGGCGGTCCGACAGACCGGGCACGATGAAACTGAAGAATGCCGCCGAGAGCCCGAGCACGCTCATGAGGAGGCTCATTTGCTGGGCCGAGTAATGTTTCACCTGGATGTAGTATAACGGCAGAAACGACCACCCGAGAACCATCCATGCGACCATCACGATGCTCATGAGTATGCACAGCCACATGTTGCGATGCTTGAGCATGTCGGCGGCCCGGATGCGGGAATCGGCGGTCTTGACCATCGCCCCGAGGGTGTGAACCTTGGGCTCCTTGACGTATTTGACGATGAGCGCCGCCATCAGCAGACCCGGAATTCCGGCAATGAAAAATGCGGTGCGCCACGTGTAAAACGACGCGATCGCCACCAATGCCAGCGGTGCGACAAACGAACCCAGCAGGTTGCTGCCAAAATTTTGCATGACTCCCATGTTGTAGCCGCGGCGCCCGTCGGCGGATTCGAACGCCACCAATGACTGGGACACCGGCAGGATCGGGCCTTCCGCGACTCCCATGAGCAGCCTCGACAGGAACAGGGTCAGGAACGAGACCGCGACTCCCGAGAGGAACGAGCACACGGAAAACGCCACCACCGCGGCCACGAGAATCTTCTTGCGATAGGCGGTGCGATCCGCGAGCGCCCCACCGAGAAAGCCGGCGATCGCCCATGTCAAGGACAGCGCCGAGGCGATGAGACCGATCTGGCCATTGGAGAAGCGCAAGTCGGCGGTGATGAACGGCATGAGGAAATTGACCGCGTTGCGATCGAAAAACACGAAGCCGAACGTGATCCCCAACACCCAGATGAGGCGGGTTTCATATTTCATTTTTTTTGCTTTCCCCAAGCCCGGTGAGCCCTCTCGACTGTACTAGACGAAACTGCCGGACGCATGCGCTCTACGTGGATGCAAATTTCTCTTTGAGTCGAGAAGTACAGTGGGGCGAGAGAGACGCTGCGTCAAACAAAGATTGCAGTGCAACGTGTCGCGGACCTGCAACGAGAATGATGACGGCAACGGCGATGGGCAAACGAATATGACCTACAAAGCACCCGGGCGCGTTTGGCAGTTCACTGTGGGTGGAACCAAGCTCACCGACAAGCGGTATGTTGTGTTCGGACAGAATCAGAGCGGGGCCGCCATGGTCGATGCGTCCGGACGTTGCGGTATAACATGGGCGGCAGCGGCGCGAAGTGAGTCTCAGTGACCTGTAACCGGAGTGCCAAATGAAGCCGAGCGTCGAACAACGTATTTGGATGTATGAAGCCATGTATCGCAGCCGGCGTCTGGACGACGCCGTGCTCGCGGCCTACATGGAAGGGAAAACGCCGGTGTTCAACATGGGCAAGGGTCCGTTGCCGGGAGAAATGCACCAGTCCTTCGGGCAGGAACCGTGTGCGGTCGGCGTGTGCGCGCACCTAGGCAAGGACGATGCGGTGGGCGCCGGCCATCGGCCGCATCACGTCGCGGTGGCGAGGGGTGTGCACCTCAATCGAATGGTGGCCGAACTGTTCGGCAAAAAGACCGGACTGTCCGGCGGACGCGGCGGCCACATGCATTTGTACGACGCGGAGGTGAACTTCTTCTCCAGCGGCATCATCGCCGAGGGCATGGGGCCGGGCGCCGGCATGGCGCTCGCCCGCAAAATGCAGGGCAAGCCCGGCATCGCCGTGGCCTTCATCGGCGATGGCGCCGCCAATCAAGGGGCGTTCCACGAGGTGCTGAACATGGTCGGGCTGTGGAAGCTTCCCTTCATCTGTGTGATCGAAGACAACAAGTACGGCGTGTCGGTCCACAAGAAGGACTCGACCGCGATCGATCGCAACTCCGATCGCGCCCCGGCTTACGCGCTCGCGGGCGAATACGTGCCGGGCAACGATCCCGACCTCATTTTCGAGGCGGCCGGTCGCGCCGTGGAGCGTGCGCGCAGCGGCCTGGGCGGTACGATTCTCGAGCTGGAAACCGAGCGATTGCACGGGCATTTCATCGGCGACAGCGGAGCTTATCGTCCGGAGCCCGAACGCAAGGCGATGCAGGACCCCGTGCCGACATACCGCCAGCGGCTGTTAGCCGAGAACGTCATCTCGGCGGCGGCGATGACGGCCCTCGAGGCAACCGTGCAGCAACAAGTCGATGAAGCAATGAAGTTCGGCCGCGACAGCGCGTATCCGGATGCAACCGAGGCGCTGCAGCGCCTGTACGCCTGACGGAGAATTCGACAATGGCCCAACCTTTACCCGCTGCCGCTCCCGGCTCCGAACGCACGCTCACCATGGCGCGCGCCGGACGCGAGGCCGTGTTCAGCGAGATGCGCAAGAATCCGAACATGTTCGTCATCGGCGAAGACGTCGCCAAACTGGGCGGCGTGTTCGGCACCACGGTCGGCATGGCCGAGGAGTTCGGCGACGCCCGCGTCATCGACACCCCGATTTCCGAGACCGGTTTCATCGGCATTGCCACGGGCGCGGCGATGGCGGGCATGCGTCCCGTCGTCGAGATCGCGTTCGTCGACTTCATCGGCGTGTGCTTCAATCAGATCTACAACTTCGCCGCGAAGACCCACTACATGTCGGGCGGCCAGTTCAAGGTGCCGTTGACCTTCATGATCGGCTACGGCGGCGGCTACAATGATGCCGCGCAGCATTCCCAAGTGTTGTTCGCGACGTTGGGTCACGTGCCCGGGATCAAAATCGTCACGCCGGCAGATGCCTACGACGCCAAAGGATTGATGGCTTCGTGCCTGCAGGACGACAACGTCACGATCTGGATGGTGCACAAACGTTTGTGGGGTTTGGGCTGGCTCGGCTTCCCGTTGCCCAAGGCTCTGGCGACGGTACCGGAGCACGACTACACGATCCCCTTCGGGCAATCGCGAATCTGGCGCGAAGGCAGCGACGTGACCATCGTCGGCCTGGGGCTGACCGTGCACAACGCGATGCAGGCCGCGGAACAGCTGGCCGGCGAAGGCATCTCCGCCGAAGTGCTCGACTTGCGCAGCGTCGTGCCGCTGGATCGCGACGGGATATTCAAATCGGTGGCGAAGACCGGACGCCTCGTGGTGGCAGATGAGGACTACATGAGCTTTGGGGTGACCTCCGAAGTTCTGGCGGTGGTGGCCGAGCGTGATCCGTCGGTGCTCAAATCGCCCGCGGTTCGAGTGGCCTATCCCGATGTCCCGGTGCCGTTCTCCCGGCCGATGGAGGATTTCTGCCTGCCCAATGTGGAGCGGATCGTCACCGCGGTGAAGGCGACCATGAAGGCAAGGAAGTGAGCGTCGATATCGTGGTGCCCCAGGACATGTGGGGCGAGAGTCTCGAGGGCGTGGTCGTGACCTGGATCTACCAGAACGGCGCCATCGTGACCCAGGGAAAGCCCATTGCCGAAATCATGGTCGAGAAGGCCCAGCTGGAAATCACCGCGCCGGCCTCCGGCAAGCTGACCATCTTGGCCGTGCCGGAAACCGTGATTGGCCGCGATCAGGTCGTGGGCCGGATCGATCCCGCGTAATGTCGGAGGCGGCCAACCTGTCGGAGGCGGCAGTGGCTCTGGGCCGCCGACGATTCGTGCAGGTTGTCACCGCGGTGTTGAGCGGTGTGCTGACGGGGCTCGATCGTGCGTGGGCGGTCGAGCTGCATTCGTTGTCGCCGGATCAGTCGAGCACGCTGCTCGCGATGATTCATACCATCGCGCCGCATGACGGGTTGGACGACGCGGCCTACGCACTCGTCGCGGCGTCGCTGGACGCCGACGCCGCTTCGTCTGCCGAGAGTCGACGGGTGCTGACCGAGGGACTCGCCGGTCTCGGCGTCGAATTCGCGCACGATCCGGAGCCGGTCCGTGTGCGCAGACTCCAGGCGGTCGAGCCTTCGCCATTCTTTCAGTCGGTGCGGATCAAGACACTGCTGGTGCTCTACAACAATCCCATTGCGTGGACGCATTTCGGCTACGAGGGCGAGGCGTTCTCGAAGGGTGGTTATTTGTTGCGGGGATTCAATGACCTGAAGTGGCTGCCCGACGTTCCGATCGCGGCGGCTGGTCGCATGCCGGTATGAGCAAATTCGATCTCACGGACAGCGATGTCGTCGTCGTGGTCGGATCGGGCGCAGGGGGTGGAACCATGGCTCACGAGCTGACCCGGCGTGGCTTGCGGGTCGTTCTGTTCGAGGCCGGGCGCCGCGAGACGCTCGCGAGCTTTTCCCAGAATCCCGGCACGGCGTATGCTCAACTGACCTGGCTGGAGCCCCGCTCGCAGACCGGCACCTGGGATCCGGTCAAGAACTCGCCGAATCAGCCTGCCTGGCATTGCCGCACGGTCGGCGGGACGACGGTGCACTGGACCGGCGCGACGCCGCGCCTGCGGCGCTACGAGATGCAGGCACGCACGACCTATGGTGACGTGCCGGGCACGTCGTTGGCCGATTGGCCCATCGACTACGAGGAACTCAAGCGCTGGTATCTCGTGGCCGAAAGGCGCCTCTGCGTCACGCGGCGCAACGGCAACCCGGGCATGCCGGCATCGAATAATTTCAAGGTGATGTACAACGGCGCGAAGCGGCTGGGCTACAAGCGGGTCCACACCAATTATCTGGCCATCAACTCGCGGGCCCAGGACGGGCGCGGCTTTTGCATCCAGCAGGGCTTCTGCGTGCAGGGTTGCAAGGTCGGCGCAAAGTGGAGCACGCTTTACACGGAGATTCCACGGGCGGAGGCCACCGGGCGTCTGGACCTGCGTACCGAATGCTTCGTCACGCGCATCGAACACGATGCGTCCGGTCGCGCGACCGGGGTGATCTATCGGGACGCAGCGGGGCAAGAGCAGCGCCAGAAGGCGCGCATCATCTGCGTCGCGGGCAATGCGATCGAGACGGCCCGCTTGCTGCTGCTGTCGGAATCCGCGCGTTTTCCGCAGGGGCTCGCCAACACGTCGGGCCAGGTGGGGCGCAACTACTGCCACCATCTGACAGGATTCGTCTGGGGAATATTCGACGAGCCGGTCAATGCCACCCGGGGCGTGGTGCTCGGCGGCGTCGTGGAGGACGAGAATGTCCACGATCCGAGGCGCGGGTTCGTGGGCGGTTATCACCTGGAACTCGCTTCCCTGGATCTTCCGACACTGCCCCTCGTCGGTCTGCCCTATGGTTGGGGCCGGGATTTCGCGTCGATCATGGACAACTATCGCAACATGGCCGGCATACTCATCAACGGCGAGGATATGCCGCGATCCGACAATCGGATCACATTGTCCAGGACGCTCAAAGATCCGCATGGTTTGCCGGTCGCGCACGTCAATTGCGAGGAGCACCCGAACGACATTGCGCTGCGATCACATGCGCAAAGGCAGGCGCGGCGCATGTACGAAGCGGTCGGCGCCAAGCGCACGCTGTCGAGCGCGACGCCGCCTGCGACGCATCAAATGGGCACCGCGCGGATGAGCAAGGACCCCGGGCACGGCGTGACGACTCCTTTCGGGCGTACGCACGACATTTCAAACCTGTTCATCTCGGACGGCAGCGTTCAGACTACTGCAGGCGCCGCGAATCCCACGTTGACCATCGTGGCATTGGTGCTCCGGCAGGCGGATTACATCGGTCGGGAGATCTCCGCCGGCAGGCTCTGAGATTCTTGCTGAACCCTCCGTTCCACGGGGAATCAAACCCCGCGATGGTACCCAATTTCAAAGGACGGGCAGCTATGAGCAATGAACGTGTTGAAAAAGACATGCAGGAGTCACCGACCCGCCCTCCACCAAATTCGCTGTCGGAACACATCGGCCAGAATATCGAGAGTGTGGTTGCTCTGCAGCGGCGCGAGTGGGAGATGACCAGCCTGTCGCAACGCCGGGTCGAACGTGTCGGCCGGTTCATCGGGCGGCCGGCTTATCTCGTCGGCCTTCTGGTCTTCGTGGCCATTTGGATTGCGGTGAATCTGGGGCTGGTGTCGTCGGGCAGGACACCCTGGGATCCCCTGCCATTCGAGTTGCTTGCCGGATTGCTGACGCTGATCGCGCTGCTCACGACGACCATCGTCTTGATCTCACAAAATCGGCAGAGCCACCTCGAGCAGCAACATACTCATCTGGGGCTGCAGGTCAATCTTCTGACGGAGCAGAAGGTGACGAAGCTGATCCATCTGATGGAGGAGCTTCGCAAGGACCTACCGATGGTCAAAAATCGCGTCGACCCTCAAGCGATGGCGATGCAGGAACGCGCTGACGCCAGTCAGGTCATCACGGCCATCGAAGAGGTGGGATTGGCCAATGACACCGAGGTTCCACCGGAACAGAGATCTTAGCCAGCCGCCGCAGGACGGTGCTTCTGACCCGCTCCTGCGGCGGAACTCTGGCGGGGCACCGCGGCGATTTCCTGTTCCGTGAGGGCGCGCCATTCGCCCTTCGGAAGATCGCCCAGCCGTAGCGTGCCCACTGCCACCCTGACGAGGCGCAGGACCGAGGCATCGAACGCGGCCAACAAGCGACGTATCTGGCGGTTGCGGCCCTCTTCCAGCACGATCTCGAGCCATGCATTCCTGCCGCCCATCCGCAGACAGCGGGCGCTCCTGGCGCCGAGATGTTCGCCGTCGACGTGGACGCCGCGCTCGAGCGAGGCGAGAAAATCGTCATCCGGCAGCCTGTCGACCTGTACGTGATAAGTCTTCTCGGGACCGGAGCCGGGATCCGTGACCCGGGCCGCCCATTCGGGATCATTGCTGAACAACAGCAGCCCCTCGCTCGCCTTGTCCAACCTCCCAACGGGCGCCAACCAGGGCAGGCCGGCACCCTCGAGACAACGATAAACCGTGTCGCGCGACTGCTCATCCTGGGCGGTCGTGACCAGGCCGCGCGGTTTGTTGAGCATGATGACGAGGCGCGTCGCAACCTGAGCTTCCCGCTGGTCGAATTCGAGTCGGTCCACGCCCTGTCGTACGGGAAACTCAGGGTCCCGTACGACGGTGCCGTTCACGCTCACCCGGCCGTCGAGGACCCAGCGAGCCGCCTGGGTGCGTGATCCGATTCCCAGCTTCGAGAGCACGCGCGCCACGCCATGGCGCGCTACGTTGAGGTTTCGACGCACGGCGGGGGGCTTCGTTGGCGGTTCGGTGGGCGGCATGGAAGGACTCTAGCGCCAATGGGGACGAGTGCGTGCTTTATGGCGTTGCGGTAACGTACGCGGGTATGGCTCGGGCGGACAAGGAGAAGCCGGTTGATGCGCGATAGAGGGATGTTATCGGTAGGGATGCCGGCGATGCTGGCCATGCTCGTCGTGCTGGCGCCGCTGCCGGCGGCAGCCGCGACCAAGTGCGAGATCAGTAAAATCGCGGATCTCCCTGCCACGATGCTCGATCGAAGGCCGATCGTGACGGCGAAGATCAATGGCGTGGATGCCATGTTCATCGCGGACAGCGGCGCGTTCTACAGCATGATCAGCCCTGCCGCCGCCACGGAATTCAGCCTGAAAACCTACCCGGCACCGTATGGCTTGAGGGTGACCGGAATGGGCGGCCAGGCCGATGTCACGGTGACACGGGTCAAGACCTTCACCTTGGCCGGCGTCCCCATACCGAACATCGAGTTCCTCGTGGGCGGGAGCGAGGTCGGCAGCGGCAGCGTGGGCGTTCTGGGTCAGAACGTCTTCAGCATCGGCGACGTCGAGTACGACCTGGCCAACGGCGTCATCCGCTTGATCCACGAGGATGATTGCCGGAAGGTCAATCTGGCCTATTGGGTCGGGGCCGGCGCGCCCTATTCGGTGATGGACATTCAGACGACGACGCCCATGAGCCGCCATACCCTCGGCAGCGCAATCGTCAATGGACTCAAGATCCGGGTCCTGTTCGACACCGGCGCCTACGCCTCGGTGCTGTCGAAGCGTGCGGCCGAACGAGCGGGCATCGACATGAATGCCCCGGGGGTGACCTATGCCGGATACTCGAGCGGCATCGGGCGGGAGCAGGTGAAGACCTGGATCGTTCCGGTCGCGAGCTTCAAAATCGGCGACGAGGAGATTCGCAACACCCACCTGCGTATCGGCGAGACGGTCACGGATATCGCCGACATGCTCATCGGCACCGATTTTTTCCTGTCGCACCACCTCTACGTGGCCAGCAAGCAGCATCGGCTTTTCTTCACCTACAACGGGGGCCCGGTTTTCAACCTGGCTTCGAATGCGGCGCCCAAACCCGGGTCGGGGCCGACGCCAGCGGCGGATGCGCCCGGGTCTGATGCCGCCGGGCCCGATGCAGCGCCGCCGGCGGTCTCCGCGGGCGACGCGGGAGGACCAATCGGGCCCGGTGAGCCGAAGGACGCCGCCGAGTTCAGCCGGCGAGGCACCGCGTTCGCCGGGCGCCGTGACTTCGAGCATGCGCTGGCGGACCTGACCCGCGCCTGCAAACTGGCGCCTACCGTACCCGACTATTTTTACGAACGTGGCATCGCGTACCGGGACAGTCGGCAGCCGCAGCCCGCGAGGGGGGATTTCGACCGGGTAATCGAACTCGAGCCCGAGCACGTACCCGCGCGGCTGGCGAGAGCGGAATTGCGGTTCGCTGCACACGACGTGGCAGGCGCGCTGGAGGATCTTGATGCCGCGGACCGGTTCGCCGCGAAGGAGGCGAATGCGCGATTGCGCATGGCGGCCGTCTATTTCGGCGCCGATCGACTGCCGCAGGCCATCAATCAGTTGGATTCCTGGCTGGCGGCCCATGCCGCGGATGCCGGGGTGCCGGGCGCGTTGCGTGAGCGCTGCGCGGCCAGGGCGCTGGCGGGACAGGATCTGTCCAAGGCTCTCGACGACTGCAACGGGGCTCTGAAACGCACCTCGAAAGATGACCCGGCGCAGGCGCATATTTTGAGTGATCGAGGACTGGTGCGGCTACGGCTCGGCGATTACGACAAGTCGATGGTCGATTACCAAGAGTCGCTCAAACGGCTCCCGAAGAATCCCTGGGCGCTCTATGGTCTCGGCGCCGACGAGAAGCGGCGCGGTAAGATCGCCGATGCGGACAGCGACATGGCCGCCGCCGCGGCGTTGTGGCCGCCGATCGGGGAGGCCTTCGCCAAGCACGGCATCAATCCATGAGCTGAGGACCCGGCCCATGAGCCGCAGACTCACGCGGCGGCGAGCTTGCTGGCATCGGCCCAGTTGCCATGAAGCGCCGGGCGCATTCGGAACGGCAGCTTGGCCCTGGCCAGCGGGCCGTCGGCGATGCGCTGGGCATCGAATATCGCCAGATCCGAATAATTGGTGACCAGGTTGTCGAGCACGGCGATCAGGTAACCGTCGCCCTCGGGCGCATTCGGGCCTCGGGGGATGAAACAGGGTTCCTGAACGATGGTCTGTGGTCCCGCCCACCATGTCGTTTGTTGGTCGTTGGTGAAATTGATGTGTGTGATGCAGTTCATGATGAGTCCCGAGGCGCGTCCGCCCGGTCCCTCGAAGGGCTTTTCGCGATCCGATACCAGCAACCAGCCGTGACGGTGGGATTGCGAGGCGTAGCGGTCGTCGATGCGCGGAAATTCGCCGAACAAGTCCGTGAGGCGCTCGACCTTGTCGAAGGAGTCATTCGGCGAGGCCATGTCGACCGTCCAGCGCGTGAGGAAGCTCTGGGACTCCATCGGCTTGAACGGCGCGCCGTGCCAGTCCGGGAAAAACGGAAACATATTGTTCTTGGCCACCGGCGTATCGAAATACACCTTGGTGCCGTCGTTGAACGCGTTCATGACGTGACTGGCGAAAACGGTGGGCGCCTTGAACCAGCGCATGGCGCCGGCGTCGCCGTGTCGAGGCAGCACGCCCAGGTAGACGGGCAGGGTGGTGTCGAAGCCGAAGTGGGGCAGCCCCGCCTTCAAGCGATCCCAGCTGCTGGTGATCGGAACGACATGGAACACCGCGTAATCCTGCGTCAGCCCGAAGTCGTGCATCATGCAGTAATACGGCGCCTCGAAGAACGTTTCCTGAACGAGTTCGCCGGTCGGACTAATCTCCATGTAATGGCAGTCGCGCGTCAAGACCCCCTTCGCGGCATAGCCGAAGGCGCACAGGTTGCCCGTGACGGGATCGATCTTCGGATGGGCGCAAAAGGTTTCTCCTTTCATCTTCCCGGCAAAGTCGGTGTAGCCGTAGGTCTCAAGCGTCATGGGATCCATCAGAAGTGCAGGGCTGTCCTCCTTCATCGCGAACAGCTTGCCGGCGTGCACGAGCACGTTGGTGTTCGCCGTGCCGCGGATCCTCCCCTTCACCGATTCGTGGTCGGTGAGCGGATTTCGATATGCACCGAACAGGGCGCGGCGCGCCTCGCGCTCGAGTTTCCACTTGTCCGTCTGGGCGAACCTCTGTTTGAAATGAATCCTGCCGTTCTCGAAATGGAACAACGCAACCATGCCGTCACCGTTGAAGAATTGGTCGGTTTCGAACACGGGCGCATATTGCTGATCCGGATGAACACGGTGGTAGGTGCCGTTCAGTTGCGGCGGCACTTCACCGTCGATCTCGAGGTCGTGGATGTCGCCCTCGAATCGCAGGGGACGCAGTGTGCCGGTGAATCCCGGTGTCTTTGGGTAGTTGGCCATGTCGCCATCTTCCGCTCGTTCGAGGGGTTGTCTATCACGAGCAGGAGCGGCGATTCGCTGCAGAGTGAACTGCCGCGTTCCTGACGGCGGAGGGCTACATCTCGCCGCGGCTGAGGCGGACGATCAAGTCGCGAAACCAGGCGTGCGCCGGATCGGTTTCATGGCGTTTGTGCCACAGGAGAAGTTCGTGCAGCGGCTCGGTCTCGACCGGCAACGGGAACGTCTTGAGCGTCATCGTGGCGGCACCCATCTGCGCGATGCGCTCCGGCAGCGTGGCGACCAGGCGCGTGCCCGGCAGGACCAGCGGTAGATGCAACAGGCTGGGAACCGTGATGTGCACGGAGATGTCGATGCCAAGCAGGCGGCGAACCAACTGCTCGGTGGATACCGTGGAGCCGTTGGGTCTGGCAAATACATGCGGCAACGAAAAATATTGCTCCGCCGACAGGGTGTCGCCGACAGTCGGATGGTTGCGATCCACGGCACAGATCCAGCGGACCGGGCGCAGACGCGTGCGGTGCAAGGTCTCGGGGAAGGCGCGCAGATCGAACAGCCGCAGGCTGTCCATGCACAGACATAGATCCGCGTCGCCATATTCCAGCCGCGACAGGGCGCTCTGCGTGATGAGCTCGATGTTGATGCGGATGCCCGGAGCGTCGGTCGAGACCCGCTCGAGGATGGCCGGCAGCAACCCGGGGACCGCTTCCTCGGACAAAATGAGCGTGAATTCGCGCTGCGTGGTCGCGGCGGTGAAGCTGGGTTGGGAACCCAATGTGGTCTGAATCAGCAGCAGCGCCTCGCGCACGGGGTCGACTAACGACTGACCGCGCGGAGAGAGCTCCATTTCGCGGCCGACGCGCACCAATAGCGGATCGCCGAAGTAGTCCCGCAACCGGTGGAGCGCCGCGCTCATGGCGGGCTGGGATACGAAAACCCTTTCCGCGGCGCGCGTGATGTTCTTCTCGCGCAGCAACATGTCAAGCGCAATCAAGAGATTCAGATCGAAACGGTGGAATTGCATGCACGTTACTGGGTGAAGCGACAGGTAGATTTTACCAGATTGCGCCCGCGGCATTTTTGGTTGCGCTTTGGGTGGAGGGGGTATTCCCCCAAGGTCGAGCATGAAAGCTGCGCCGGATGCCATATGCTGGTGGGGCGGCCGGTGTTCCTCCCCCCGAATGCCCGACCCGCCGAGAAAGCCGGCTCGAGACGCCCAACGCGACCGTTCGCGCTTATCATGTCGGTCCCCGCTCCAGGCAGCGTGGTGATGCGGATGCAGTTTTTTCTTGCGATCATTAGAGGGGCGATTGGCCTATGAATGCCGTATTGATTTCTGACGAATTGAACGCCAAGGCGCGCGCGTTTACGCAACGTCCGCGCGAATTGCTGATTGGCGGTTCCTGGCGACCTGCCCATTCGGGCGAGACTTTCGAGGTGATCGACCCGGCCAACGGCGAGGTGTTCGCGCATGCGGCGGCGGGCGACGCGGCCGACATCGACGATGCGGTCAAGGCCGCCCGCGGGGCATTCGAGGGCGCCTGGGGCATGTCCATGCCCGGATTCCGGGCCCGGCTGCTGTTGAAGCTCGCCGACCTGATCGAGGCCAACGGCGACGAATTGGGTCTGCTCGAGACGCTCGACAATGGCATGCCGTGGCGCATGGCACGCATGGCGGCGACCTTCGGCGCGGCCGAGAGTTTGCGCTATCACGCGGGCTGGGCCACGAAGATCGGTGGCGAGACCATCAATCTGAGCGTTCCCGGGGAGTGGCATGCGTACACGCTGCGTGAACCGGTGGGCGTGGTCGGCCAAATCGTCCCCTGGAATTTTCCGTTCGTGATGGCGGTCGCGAAGATCGCGGCCGCGCTGACCGTCGGCTGCACCGTGGTGTTGAAGCCCGCCGAGCAGACTCCCTTGAGCGCGATCCGGTTGGGCGAACTGATCCTGCAGGCCGGCTTTCCGCCGGGCGTGGTCAACATCGTGACGGGCCTCGGCCAGACGGCGGGCCGCGCATTGGTGGCACACCCCGACGTCAACAAGATCGCCTTCACCGGCTCGACGCCGGTGGGCAAGGAAATTTTGCGTGCCTGCGCCGGGAATCTGAAGCGGGTGACGCTCGAACTCGGCGGCAAATCACCGGTGGTGATCTTTCCCGACGCGGATTTGGGCCCAGCCACGGAAGTGGCGGCACGCGGCATCTTCATGAATACCGGCCAGGTGTGCGCGGCGGGCTCGAGATTGTTCGTGCACGAAAAGGTATTCGACCAGGTGGTCGACGGTGTGGTCGCGAAGGCCAAAGCACTCAAACTCGGCGCCGGCATCGATGCGGCCACCGACTTGGGTCCGGTGGTCTCCGACAAGCAGCGGATGCGGGTCAACGGCTACATTCGCGCCGGCATCGAGGGCGGTGCGCGCGTCCTGACCGGCGGCGGCGAAGTGGCCGGCCCCGGCTACTTTGTTCAGCCCACGGTGCTCGCCGACACCACGGCCAACATGACCGTGGTGAGGGAAGAGATCTTCGGGCCGGTGCTGTGTGCGATGAAGTTTTCCGATACGGACGTCGATGCGATCGCCCGGATGGCGAACGACACCGAGTACGGTCTCGCCGCCAGCATCTGGACGCGGGACATCACCGTCGCGCATCGCCTGGCGAAACGCATCAAGGCCGGCTCCGTGCGAATCAACACGGCGGGCTCGGTGGATGCGGCGATGCCGCTCGGCGGCTTCAAGCAGTCGGGATGGGGCCGCGAGAACGGGCGCGAAGGGACCGAGATCTACACCGAGGTGAAGTCGGTCACCGTCGGATTGACCTGAAGGCCCTGGGGATGAACTCGACCTCTTTCGACTACGTGATCGTCGGTGCGGGTTCGGCGGGCTGCGTTCTGGCCAATCGGCTGAGTGCGGATCCGGGCCTGCGCGTGCTCCTGATCGAGGCCGGCGGTTCCGACGATCGATTCCTCATCAAGATGCCTCTCGGGTTCCTGCGGGCGCTGTTCGATCCCTCGTTGACTTGGGGATACTCCAGCGAGCCCGAACCGACCTTGGGTGGCCGGGTGGTGTGGCTGCCGCGCGGCAAGGTGCTGGGCGGCTCATCGTCGATCAACGGCATGTTCTACATGCGCGGCCATTCGGGGGACTTCGACGGATGGGCGGCGATGGGTTGCGCCGGCTGGAGCTATGCCGAAGTATTGCCGTATTTCAAACGCATGGAGACCAGTTGGCGGGGCGCAAATCGCTGGCACGGCGCGGAAGGCCCCTTGAGGGTCATGCCCATCGATACGCGCCGCCTCATGCATACGCCGCTGATGGACAGTGCCGTGGCAGCCGGTTTCGCGACCACCGAGGACATCCACGGCGCGGTGGAGGAGGGGTTCTCGCGCGGCGAGATCACAGTCGATGCGCGCGGCCGCCGCGCGAGCACGTCCCGCGCGTATCTCAAGCCGGTGTTGGGACGACCGAATCTGACGGTCGTGAGCGGAGCATTGGTGACGAAGGTCGTCATCGAGAACGGACGAGCCACCGGCATCGAGTATCGATCGGGCAATGCCCCGGCGTCTGTGGAGACGGCCCGCGCCGAGCGGGAAGTGATCTTGAGCGGCGGCGCCTTCAATTCTCCGCAACTGTTGATGCTGTCGGGTGTCGGTCCCGCGGAGCAACTGCGCGCCCTCGGCATCGACGTGCGGGCTGACCTGCCCGGTGTTGGCCGGAACCTGTCGGAGCACGCACGAGTACCGGTCGAATTCGCGACGAAGGGCGACATTTCGTTCCTCAACGAATTGCGCGCCGACCGGGTGGCGCGTTCGGTGGTGCAGTGGACCGTGCTGGGGAGCGGGGTGTTCGCCACACAGATCAACAGTTGCAACATCGTACTGCGAACCGACCCCCGTCTGGCGCAGCCCGACGTGCAATTGATGAGCAATCCCGTGCGCATGGACGCCAAGATCTGGTGGCCGCTCTTCGGCGCCCGCCAGGAACATCGGGTCACCGCCGATGCGGTGGTGCTGCATCCCGAATCGCGCGGCCATGTGACGCTGCGTTCGGCGAATCCCGTTGACAAGCCGCGCATCCAGTTGAACATACTCGCGACGGATGGCGACATGGCGACCGCGCGCCGCGGAGTCCGCCTCGCGCGGCGCATCTACGCAACGGCGCCCCAGTCGGCGCTCATCGATCGTGAAATATCGCCGGGCTTGGCCGTTCAGTCCGATGCCGATCTCGATGCGTATATCCGTGCCCGGGCCGGTGTGACCCAGCATCCGGTGGGTACTTGCACCATGGGCGTGGGTCCCGACGCGGTGCTGGATCCACAACTGCGCGTGCGCGGCGTCGCCGGGCTGCGCGTGGTGGACGCATCCATCATGCCCACGGTTCCCGGCGGCAATACCAATGCCGCGGTCATCATGATCGCCGAAAAAGCCGCGGATATGATCCTCGGCCGAACCTTGCCACCCGATACCGGGCGTCCCGATGCCGCGCGACGCGCAGCCATCGTACCCGAACTGATGGAGAGTTGATGTCGACTTCCTCGATGAACGGGACCCCGGCACACACGCTGGTGTTGCAGCACGCGTTCGATATCCGGATCGATTTTCACCAACGCCTGGTCTTCGATCCGATGCCGGGCGGGCAACGTGCGGCGTATACCTCCGTCAAGAGCGGCACCGTGTCGGGGCCGCTGCTGAACGGCAAGGTATTGGACTTCAGCGGGGCCGATTGGCCCATCGTGCGCAGCGACGGCGTGGTGGAGTTGAACGCGCACTACGTGCTCGAGGCGGATGATGGCGCGCATATCTACATCCGGAATCTGGGTTATGTCTATGGGCCCCGGTCGGAAGCCGACGCGAAGCGCGCGCCCGTCAATCCTGCCACGAACGGCTACTTCCGTTGCACCCCCTACTTTCGCGCACCGGAAGGTCCGCATGATTGGCTCAATCGTACGGTCGTCGTCGGCGGCGGCGAGCGTCACACCGCCGTCGGCGCGGCGCCGGACCACACCTTGTTCCGCTACTACGCCCTCGTATGAAGAGCGCCGATTACATCGTGGTGGGCGCGGGTTCTGCGGGCTGCGTATTGGCCGCGCGTTTGTCGGAGGACACCAACGTCAGCGTCGTTTTGTTGGAAGCAGGTTCCAGCGACATGGGGCGTTGGGCGATGCGCATGCCGATCGCCTGGCGGGACACGTTCCTGGATCCCTCGACCAGTTGGGGGTATCTCACCGAGCCCGAGCCGTACGCCGACAACCGGGTCATCCCGGCGCCGCGCGGCAAGGTGCTCGGAGGATCGAGTTCGGTGAACGGCATGATGTACTCGCGCGGCGCGCCGGCCGATTACGATGACTGGGCCAAGGCCGGTCTCGAGGGCTGGGGCTATTCCGACGTGCTGCCGTATTTCCGGCGGTCGGAGGGGAGTTGGCGCGGCGCATCGAAATACCACGGCGCGGAAGGTCCGCTCACGGTATCGCGGCACGTGCCGGACTCGGTGATCTATCCGCGCATGATGGCTGCGGCCCGCAGGCTCGGCTACCAGCAGCTGGACGATTTTCACGGCCCGAGTTCCGAGGGCTTCTCGGTCCCCGATTTCAACGTGCATCATGGCGAACGCGCCAGCACGTCGCTGCGCTTCCTGCGCCCGGCGCGGCGGCGTGCAAATCTCACCGTGATCACCGACGCTCTGGTGCACCGCGTACTCCTCGACGGCAATCGGGCGACCGGCGTCGAGTACAGCGTGCATGGCGCCGTGCACAAGATCGCGTGTGACCGAGAGGTCATCCTGTCGGCCGGCGCGTTCGGCTCGCCGCAAATCCTGCTTCTATCGGGCATCGGGCCGGCGGCCGGCATCGAGCCGTTCGGCATCCGGGTGGTGCAGGATCTGCCGGGAGTGGGTGCGAATCTGCAGGAGCATCAATCCATCGCGATGATGTACAAGGCGCGCGGACCCATCGCCTACGATTCGCGGCTGCGCGCCGACCGCCTGGCACTCGACGTTCTGCGCTGGATGTTGTTCCGCTCCGGTCCGATCGCGGGCCTGCCCGTGTCGGCGCAGGGTTTCGTGCGCACGTCACCGGAATTCGACCGGCCCGACCTACAGATGCTGGTCAGTCCGGTATCGATGCTCGCAAAGCCGTGGTTCCCGGGCTGGCGTGCGGGCTCGGGTCATGTGTTTTCGGTGGCCGGCGTCTTGTTGCATCCGGCCAGCCGGGGGCGGATATCGTTGCGGTCGGCGGACCCGGCGGCGGCGCCGCGCATCCTGCTCAATCTGCTGCAGGCTCCGCAAGACGTGACGGCGTTCAAGCGGATCATCCGCTTCGTCCGGCGCTTCTTCGATACGCCCGAGGCGCGGGAGGTCGTGCAAGGCGAGTTGCTGCCCGGAGATGCGCTGCAGAGCGATGCGGATCTCGAGTCCTATGCGCGGGCCAACATCCGGACCGCCATGCATCCCACCAGCAGCTGCGCCATGGGCGTGGGCGAGGAGGCGGTGTTGGACGCGCATCTAAGGGTTCGCGGCATCCAGTGCCTGCGTGTCGCCGATGCCTCCGTCATGCCCACGATTATTGGCGGAAACACCAACGCACCTGCGATCATGATCGCCGAGAAAGCCGTCGACCTCATTTTGGGTCGCGACATGACGGGGAGCAAAGTTGCCTAAAGCGCGTTTTTACGGTTGGACTGTGCTGGCTGCCTGTTGGGGAATCATGTTCCTCAATCTGGGCTTTCCAGCTTATGGACCGGCGGTCATCAACGCCGCCATGGCGAGGTCACTGGGTCTGCCCCGCGAAACCTTGGGTGATATGTTTTCGGTGTACATGATCATGTCGGGTTTGCCGGGGCCGCTGGTGGCCCTGAGCGTGAATCGCTTCGGCGCCAGACGGACTTTGGTGCTGGGCAGCTGCTTCACGATCGTGGGCTCGCTCTTGATGGCCACCGTGGTGACCAGCGGAATCGGGGGGATGCTGTGCTTCGGGCTGCTGGTCGGCACGGGTGTCGCCACCGGCGCCGCTCTGGCCGGGCAGGCCTGCCTGGCGCGCTGGTTCGTGCGGCGCCGCTCCCTGGTGCTGTCGGTGCTGTACTCCTCCGGCGCCATCGGCGGCTTCGTGGCCGCGCCGCTGCTGAACAGGCTGATCCAGGCAACCGGCACATGGCGGGCGGGCTGGTGGCTGCTCGCGGCCTTGTCGGCCGTCGCCGCCATCATTGCGCTGGTGTTCGTGCGTGAGCGACCGGAGGATGTCGGCCAGGTGGTCGACGGCTTCGGCAAGCCGACCGAGGATGGCGCCGTGCCGGTGGACACGCGTCCGCATTTCGTGACGCGCCGCGAGTGGACCTACTGGGAGGCCCTGCGCAATCCCACCTATTGGATATTTCTCATCTCCATGCTTGGGGCCAGCGGGGGCTACACGCTGTTCCTGGCGCATGGTGTGGTCCACTTGGAGGATCTCGGACATTCGGCCAGTGTGGGCGCGTGGGCGGTGAGCACGATGACGTTCTCGGCGCTGTTCGGCAAGGTCATCCTGGCCGTCTTCGGCGATCGCATCGACCCACGCTATATCTATGCGGCATTCACGGCGATCTTCGGCGTGGGCATGGTGGTGATCGTCGATGCCCGTGCCATCTGGCAGGTGTTGTTGTTCGCGACCTGCCTCGGCATCGGCTTCGGCGGTGGATTGGTGTGCTTCATGTCGGTGTTGAGCAACTATTACGGCACACGCGCATTCGCGTCACTCGCGGGCCTGGCGGTGGCGATCAATACCACGCTGTCCGCGATCGCCCCCAAGGTCGCGGGCCATTTGTTCGACCAGGGCATCGGCTACGCGGTGATTTTCTATTTCCTCGCAGCCTGGTGCTTCATCACCGCCGTGCTCCTGATATTCATGCGGCGGCCGGATCTCGTGCGGCGCGGCATCGTGGCAGTCCCGACTTGAACTCCGGAGCATTGGGGGCGGAGCCGAATCCGACGAATACAGTCGCCGGGAGTGAGGTCCTGTGGGCGCCCAGCCCGGAGCGCGTGGCGAAGTCGCATCTGATGCATTACTTGCGCTGGCTGGCACAGCGCGGACATGCGTTCGATGACTACACAGCGTTGTGGCAATGGTCCATCGACGATCAGGACGGCTTCTGGGCATCGATCTGGGATTACTTCCAGGTCAAGGCCTCGCGACCCTACGAGCGTGTGTTGGGTTCACGCAGCATGCCCGGCGCCGAGTGGTTTCCCGGCGCGCGTCTGAACTATGCGGAGCATGCCCTGCGTCACGAACGCGAGGGCGCAGACGCATTGCTGTTCTTGAGCGAGCGGCGCGATCTGGCTGCGTTGTCATGGACCGATCTCGGCAGCCAGGTGCGCAGGCTCGCGACGCGGATGCGGGCCCTCGGCGTGACGGCGGGGGATCGCGTGGTGGCTTATTTGCCGAATTCGCCCGAGGCGGTGATCGCCATGCTGGCGACCACCAGCATCGGCGCGATCTGGGCGAGTTGCGGCCCGGATTTCGGGCCGCGCGGAGCCATCGACCGCTTCTCGCAGCTGGAGCCGAAACTCGCGTTCTGCGTCGATGGGTACTACTACGGCGGCAAGCCTTTCGACCGGCGGCCGGAATTGTCCACCATCCTCGGTTCTCTGCCGACACTCGAGCACATGGTGTATGTGCGCCTGCTCGAGCCGGAGAACGATGCTCTGCTGACGCCGAACACGATCTTCTGGGAGGACGCGCTGGCCGGGGCGGAGGTGCCGCGCGATGCGTTTCACTTCGAACAGGTGCCGTTCGCCCATCCGCTGTGGATCTTGTTTTCGTCGGGGACCACCGGCCTGCCGAAGCCCATCATTCACTGCCACGGCGGGATGATTCTGGAGCAGTACAAGGCGCTGGCGCTGCAGATGGACGTTCATCCCGGTGAGCGCATGTTCTTCTTCACCACCACCGGTTGGATGATGTGGAATTTCCTGGTCAGCGCCTTGCTGGTCGACACGGTGCCGGTGCTGTACGACGGCAATCCTGCCTATCCGAAGGCCGATGTGCTGTGGGCCATGGTGGAGCGCACGGGCGCGAGCTACTTCGGCGCCAGCCCGACCTATGTGAACATCCTGGAGAAGGCGGGCATCGTTCCGAAGGACCGCTTCGATCTGTCGAAGCTGAATTCCGTGATGCTGGCGGGTTCGCCCGTCACGGCCGAGGTCATGAAATGGTTCTACAGGAACGTGAGGGAGGATGTCTGGGCCTATGCAGGCAGCGGCGGGACGGATCTGTGCTCGGGCATCGTCGGCGGCGCCGTGCTGTTGCCGGTATATGCAGGTGAGATCCAGGCGCGGCAGCTGGGTTTCGCGGTGTTCGCGTTCAACGAGGCGGGCGAATCCGTGGTCGACGAGGTGGGAGAACTGGTGATCACGAAACCGCTGCCGTGCATGCCGGTCGGATTCTGGGGCGACGCCGACGGCAGCCGCTATCGTGAGGCGTACTTCGACATGTATCCCGGCATCTGGCGGCACGGCGATTTCTTCAAGGTCAACGCACGCGGCGGCTGCTTCGTGCTGGGCCGCTCCGATGCGACGCTGAATCGCCACGGCATTCGCATCGGCACCGCCGAGGTGTACCGGGCGTTGATCGAGGTCCCGGAGATCGAGGACTCCTTGATCGTGAATCTGGATCTGCCGGGCGGAGGATTCTTCATGCCGCTGTTCGTCAAGCTGCGCGACGGCGTCGCATTGGACGAGGCGTTGCTCGACAAGATACGCGCGAAGATGCGCAAGGCCTATTCGGCGCGCCACATCCCCGACAAGATCTATCAGGTTGGTGCGATACCGTACACATTGACCGGCAAGAAGATGGAGGTGCCCGTGCGCCGCATCCTGATGGGGGTACCGGTCGAAAAAGCCGCCAACCGCGCGGCCATGTCGAATGTCGAATCGCTCGACTTCTTCATTGAGTACGCCGGCACGCAGCAGGACTATCGGCTTTAGTGGCGAGCGGTTGCCCGCCGCGCGGTTGCCCGCCGCTACGCGCTCTCAGAAAGGGTAATGACGCGGCGTCGTCTGAATCGTGATCCAGCGCAACTCGGTGAACGAATCGATGCCGGCCTTGCCGCCGAAGCGGCCGTAGCCGGACGATTTGACGCCGCCGAACGGCATCTGGGCCTCGTCGTGCACGGTGGGGCCGTTGATGTGACAGATGCCGGATTCGATGCGGCGCGCGACGTCGATGCCGAGCGCAATGTCGCGCGTGAACACCGCCGCCGAGAGGCCGTATTCTGAATCGTTTGCAAGCTTCACGGCTTCGTCCACCGTATCGACACGCGTGATCGACACCTGCGGTCCGAAGGACTCTTCGCGGAACAGCAGCATGGCAGCCGTCACGTGATCCACGACGGTGCCGGGCATGACGGTGCCCGTGAACTCGCCGCCGCACAGCACTTTGGCGCCGTGTTTGACGGCATCGGTGACCAGGTGCTTCACGCGCTCCACGGTCGGCGGTCCGACGACCGAGCCGAGCACGAAGTCACCTTCGTTCGGGTTTCCGACCGGCAGCGCGGCGATGCGCCTCGCCAGTTTCGCGGCGAACTCGTCGGCAACGGAGCGGGCCACGATCACACGCTCCGTGGACATGCAGATCTGGCCGGAATTGGCGAAGGCGCCGAATACGGTGGCGTTCACCGCGGCGTCGATGTCCGCGTCGGCGAGAACCAGGAGCGGCGCCTTGCCGCCCAGTTCGAGCAAGATGGGCTTCAGGTACTTCGCCGACAGGAGTGCGAGAATCTTGCCGACGCGACTCGAGCCGGTGAAGTTGATGCGCTTCACGGCCGGATGGCCGATGATGGCCTCGGTCACCGCCTGCGCGTCCTTGACGTCGGTGCTGATGACGTTGATGACGCCGTCACCGAGCCCGGCGGCCTGCAGCACCTCCCCGATCATGACGTGGGTCGCGGGACACACCTCGGACGATTTCAGCACCACGGTGTTGCCGCAGGCCAGCGGCATCGCAACGGCGCGCACGCCGAGAATGATGGGTGCGTTCCAGGGCGCGATGCCGAGCATCACGCCGACCGGCTGGCGAAGTCCCATGGCCAGGCTGCCGGGCACGTCCGAGGGGATGACTTCCCCGCCGATCTGCGATGTCATGGCGGCCGCTTCGCGCAGCATGCCGGCGGCCAGATGGACGTTGAAATGGCCCCAACCGGCGGTGGCGCCCGTTTCGTCGCGCACCACGGACGCGAAGTCGGCGGCGCGCGCCTCGAGCAGATCGGCCGCCTTGTTGAGCTTCGCGCGCCGCGCGCTGGGGCCGAGCGCCGACCAGGCAGGAAAAGCGGCGGCGGCGGCTTCGACCGCGGCAACGGCGTCAGCGACCCCGGCGGAGGCGCTTTGCGTCACCACGTCGCCGGACACCGGATTACGGCGTTCGAAAGTGGCGCCGGACTGGGCCGGTACTTGGTGGCCACCAATCAGCAATTTTACAGTATTCATCAGCGAGTCCTCATCGTATCGAGCACGCATCATGGGTTGGAAATTGGCCGATATCCTAGCCGTGTTCGCCCCTGAATAGGTTCGCTCTGAATCGAAACCATGCTCTTTCCTGGTGGAGTTTGCGCGACCACTGAAAGCGCCTGATGTCGGCCTGCCATCGCAAACCCATCACCGTGGAGGATCGTTCGTGAACGCAAGTCTGAACTCGTCTGGCTCCATGCCCGCGCAGCCCGCCCCATCGGCCAGCGTGGCCAAGTTCTTCGCCCTCAAGCCGCGGCTGTTCATCAACGGCGAGTGGGTGGAGGCGCGTTCCGGCAAAACGCTGCCGGTCTACGATCCAGCCACCGGCCAGCAGTTCGGCGCGGTGGCCGACGCGGGACTGGAGGATGTCGACCGAGCCGTGCACGCCGCACGCGCAGCGCTCGAGACCGGCCCTTGGTCGACGATGACTCCCGCCGGGCGCGAAGCGCTGCTATGGCGGCTCGCGGAATTGATCGATCGCGATGCCGCCGAATTCGCCGAGATCGAAAGTCTCGACAATGGCAAGACGCGCTTCATGGCGAGCATCATCGACGTGCCGGGCGCGTCGAATTATTTTCGCTACATGGCGGGCTGGGCGACCAAGATCACGGGCACGACCATGGAGACGTCGCTGCAGGCTCCCGGCGCGAAATTCCATACCTACGTGGCGCGGGAACCGGTCGGCGTGGTGGCGCAGATCGTTCCGTGGAACTTTCCGTTGGCGATGGCGGCATGGAAGCTCGGGCCTGCGCTCGCGGCGGGGTGCACCTGCATCCTCAAGCCCGCGGAGCAGACGCCGATGTCGGCGCTGCGTCTGGGGGACCTCATTCGCGAGGCGGGGTTTCCGGCCGGCGTGGTCAACATCTTGACCGGCCTCGGCGAGAGCTCCGGCGCCGCCCTGGTGGCGCACCCGGGAGTCGACAAGGTTGCGTTCACCGGCTCGACCGACGTCGGCAAGTTGATCAACAAGAGCGCGAGCGACACGATGAAGCGTGTATCGCTCGAACTCGGCGGCAAGTCGCCGATGATCGTTCTGCCGGACGTCGATCCGCAGACGGTGGCGGGCGGCGCATCCGGCGCGATCTTTTTCAATGCGGGTCAGGTGTGCACCGCGGGATCACGTCTCTACGTGCATAGCTCCATATTCGACCGGGTGCTCGAAGGCGTGAGCGCGGCGGCGGCCGCCATCCGCCTGGGGCCCGGCCTCGAGCAGGCCACCGAGATGGGACCGCTGGTCTCGAAGGAGCAGCAGGAGCGCGTACTGCGCTACATCGAGTCCGGCCGCAAGCAAGGTGCATCCGTCGCCGCCGGCGGCGACGCGCCGTCCCATCCCGGATACTTCGTCAACCCGACGGTGCTGGTCGACGTCAATCCGGACATGAGCGTGGTGCGTGAGGAGATCTTCGGGCCCGTGCTCGTGGCGCAGCGCTTCGACGATCTCGACGCCGTGGTCAAAGCGGCCAACGACACGCCGTACGGCTTGGGCGCCAGCATCTGGACCAACAATTTGTCGGCGGCGCATCGACTGATACCGCGCATAAAGGCGGGCACCGTATGGGTGAACTGCCATAATCTGGTCGACCCGAACATGCCCTTCGGGGGCTATAAACAGTCCGGTATCGGACGCGAACACGGACGGGTTGCGGTGGAGATGTACACCGAGACCAAGTCCGTGTGCATCATGATTTGATCCAAGGCGAATTAATGAACAAGCGGATCGTCGGTGTCTTGGGTTTCGTTTTTGCGCTGGCTGGTTGCGGTCAACCGCAGCCTCCGCCGCCCTCGAGTGCGGCGCCTGCGCCGGCTCCGTCCCGCGCGGGTGTGGATGCCACGCGCATGGCCGCGGCGGACAGCGAGCCAGGCAATTGGATGAGCACCGGGCGCACCTACAGCGAGCAGCATTTCAGCCCGCTCGAACAGGTCACCGCCGACAACGTCAAACAATTGGGCCTGGCGTGGTCGTACGATCTGGATGCCGCGCATCGTGGACAGGAGTCGA
This sequence comes from Gammaproteobacteria bacterium, assembly GCA_003164785.1. Lineage (GTDB taxonomy): Bacteria > Pseudomonadota > Gammaproteobacteria > Steroidobacterales > Steroidobacteraceae > Bog-1198. Next base: position 205,268 of record PLUE01000016.1, read on the forward strand.
CCCCCCTCGAGATCGACGGTGTGCTGTATGTCACGAGCTCGTGGAGCAAGGTTTTCGCCCTCAACGCGAAGACCGGTGCGCCGATCTGGACCTACGATCCGAAGGTGCCGGGGCGCGTCGGCGTCAATGCGTGCTGTGATGCCATCAACCGCGGTGTCGCGGCCTGGAAGGGGCGTATCTATTCCGGCACGCTGGATGGCCGGTTGATCGCCCTGGAAGCCGCGACGGGCAAGCTCGCATGGGAAGTCATGACCGTTCCCGAGGGCAAGCGCTACACCATCAGCGGCGCCCCGCGGGTGTTCAAGGGCATGGTGTTGATCGGCAACGGCGGCGCCGAGAGCGGCATCAGGGGCTACGTCACGGCGTACGATGCCGACACCGGCAAGCAACTCTGGCGCTTCTATACCGTTCCGGGTGACCCCTCACAACCGTTCGAAAGTCCGGCGCTGGAGAAGGCTGCCAAGACCTGGCAGGGCGAGTGGTGGAAACTCGGGGGCGGCGGACCGGTTTGGGATGCCATCGTCTATGATCCGATCTTGGATTTGATCTACATCGGCGTCGGCAACGGTGCTCCGTGGAATCGCGCAAAGATCGGCGGCGATGCGCTGTATCTGAACTCGATCGTCGCTTTGAAGGCCGATACCGGCGAGTACGTGTGGCACTACCAGACCACACCGCACGATGAGTGGGATTACGACTCGTGCTCGCCGTTGATCCTGGCGGATCTGCAGATCGGCGGCGCCAAGCGGGCCGTGATCATGCAGGCCCCGAAGAACGGGTTCTTCTACGTGCTCGATCGCGCCACCGGCGAGCTGCTGTCGGCCCAGCCTTTCACCGCGACGAACTGGGCGAAGAGCGTGGATATGAAGACCGGCCGGCCGGTGCTGGAGAAGGGCGCGGACTACGGCGAATCGGGCAAGCCCTTCGTCGCGACGCCCGGCCCGGGCGGCGGGCACAGCTGGCAGCCGATGGCTTTCAATCCTATACTTAAGCTCGTTTACTTTCCGGTCACCGACATCGGCTTCCCGTTCATTCCCGAGAAGGACCCGAAGCATCACGAGTTGGCGTGGAACACCGGTGTGGATTTCAACGCGGGCAGCCTGCCGCAGGATCCGAAGATCAAGGCGCAGCTGCTGACGACACTCAAAGGACACCTGGTCGCCTGGGACCCGGCGGCCAACAAGGAGGTGTGGCGGGTGGAACTCGGGCATCCGTGGAACGGCGGCGTGGTGACGACCGCAGGCAACCTGGTGTTCGAGGGCACGGCCATGGGGGAGTTCGTGGCCTATCGTGCCGACACGGGTGAGCGATTGTGGTCCGCGGACACCCAAGCCGGCGTGCTCGCCGCTCCGATCAGCTATTCCGTGGACGGCGAGCAATACGTCGCGATCGAAGTGGGCTGGGGCGGGGCGTTCGGGCTCGCCGCCGGCGAACTCGCATTGAACTCGCACGTGGCGTCGAATCTGCCGCGGATCCTGGTGTACAAGCTCGGGGGGTCGGCGACCCTGCCGGCGTTGGCCCCCGCGGTCGCGCGCGTACTCGATCCGCCGGCCGACACGGCGTCGCCTGCGACGGTGCTCGCGGGCAAGAAGCTCTACCACACGTACTGCTCCAACTGTCATGGCGACAGTGCGACGGGGTCCGGTGTATTACCCGACCTGCGCTATTCGACGGTGATCAAGGATCCCGCGGCCATGGATGCCATCGTGCGCCAGGGGGCATTGCAGGCGAACGGCATGGTGGCGTTCAAAGATGAAGTGACGCCCCAGGATCTCGAGCAGATACGGGTCTACGTCATCCATCGCGCAAATCAGGACAAAATCGGCGGCCCCAAGGACGGCGTACCGGTCGTGCCGCACTGAGGGAGCGTCGAGGTCCGGCAGACCGGCGGTTCACCGCGCCGCTCCGCCGGTCGTCACCGCAGCTCAGACCAGGATCTTGCTGCCGGTATCGAGTGTCGTCTTGTCCTTGTCGCCGATGTCGCCCGGGGGCGGGACGGCGCGACCTTTCTGCACGGCAGGTCGATCCCCGATGAGCGTGATCCAGCGCTGAAGCTCGGGCAGCCCGTCGAGAAGATTCGGGCCGGACCATTCGTGGCCGTGAATCCACGACCAGTGTGAGATGTCGGCGATGGAATACTCGTATCCGGCCACGTATTCGTTGGCGCTCAACTGTCGCTCGAGCACCTCGAACAGACGCCGCACCTCGCGTTGATAACGATCGATCGCATACGGGATCTTCTCCGGCGCGTAACGGAAAAAGACGTTCGCCTGACCCATCATGGGACCGACGCCGGCCATCTGAAACATGAGCCATTGAATGACCCTGGAGCGCCCCTTGGGATCCTCCGGCATGAGCTGCCCGGTCTTCTCCGCGAGGTAGATCAGGATCGCACCCGATTCGAAGACCGCGAAATCATCGTTGCTGCGATCGACGATCGCCGGAATGCGCCCGTTCGGATTGATTTTCAAATACCACTCCGCCTTCTGCTCCTGCTTCGAAAAGGCGAGCGGATGCACGGTGTACGGCAGCCCCATCTCTTCGAGCGCGATGGAGACTTTCCAGCCGTTCGGAGTCGCAGCGGTGTACAGGTCGATCATGGGGTTTCCTCGTGTAATTGGTCGTAATTTACACGCGTCGGAGCGGCTCCAGTCAAGTTATCCGCCGGCAGCGTGCGGCCTTCGCTGAGTGTCTATCTTTGCTTCAGGGTGGATCGAGTTGCAGGGCCGCACGGCCGCAACATAGGCCGACAAATTCCCCGGGGGTTCGGCATGGAACGAATTGACGGCGCGGTGGCGTTCATCACGGGCGGCGCCAGCGGCATGGGTCTTGGCATGGCGCGCGTGTTCTCGCGCGCCGGCATGCGGGTCGTCATCGCCGATATCCGCCAGGAAGCGATCGACGTCGCGCTCGCACAGTTTCCGCCGGACAATGCCGGCGTCCTCGGCGTGCAATTGGACGTGGCCGATCGTGCGGCGTATGTGCGAGCGGCCGACGCCGCGGAGGCCAGGTTCGGCAAGATCCATATTCTCGTCAACAACGCCGGCGTCGGCATCGTCGGCCCGCTCCTCACCGCGACCTACGCGGATTGGGACTGGGGATTGGCGGTGAACCTGGGCGGCGTCATCAATGGCATTCAGACCATCCTGCCGCGCATCCGCCGCCACGGCGAACCGGGGCATATCGTCACCACGGCGTCGATGAGCGGCATCTTCGCCGCGGGCCTCGCGGGCATCTACACGACCGCAAAGTATGCCGTCGTCGGGCTCATGGAATCGTTGCGGCCGGAACTCGAGCCGCTTGCGATCGGGGTCTCGGCATTCTGTCCGGGGCTGGTCGACACCAATATCGGGGACGTCGAAAAGCTGCGGCCATCCGAGTACCGCGATTCGACCTACACGAACGTGTCCCTCGAGCGCGCCGCGTTCATGCGCGAAAAGATATTTCCACATGGGATGGCGCCCCTGGAGGTCGGCGAGAGGGTCCTGCAGGGCATCCTGCGCAACGACATGTGGATACTGACGCATTCCGAGTACCGCGAAGGAGCCGAGCAGCGGTTCGAGGCGATCCTGGCATCGTTTCCGACCGACCCAGCGCCACTCGCGCGGGTGGGGGCCGAGGCGATGGTGGTGCGTAATCCGATGTTCGTCAGAGAACGTGAGCGGCGAATGGCACAGAGGGCAGCGACATGAAGGATTTGGCGGGACGGGTTGCATTCATCACCGGCGGCGGCAGCGGCATCGGTTTCGGCATCGCGATGTGCGCGGTCGAGGCGGGCATGAGGGTGTTCATCGCCGACGTACGCGCCGACCATCTGGACGACGGGCTCGCGAAGCTGCGCGCCGCCGGCGCCGAGGCGCATGGGATGTTGGTGGATGTGGCGGATCCGGCCCAGGTCGAGCGCGCGGCCGAGGAAACCATCAAGGTGTTCGGCAAGGTTCACCTGGTGTGCAACAACGCCGGAGTCAGCATCTTCGGTCCGATGGACGCCGCCACCGCGGGAGATTGGCGTTGGATCATGGGCGTCAACCTCGACGGCGTGATCAACGGCATTCAGTCGTTCGTGCCGCGTCTCAAGTTGCACGGTGAGGGTGGTCACATCGTCAACACGGCATCGATGGCTGGCTTGTTGGTGGGGCCCAACATGGGCCTTTATTGCGCGTCGAAATTCGCGGTGGTGGGCTTGACCTTGTCGCTGCGCTACGACCTGGCGCCGCACGGGATCGGCGTGTCGGTGCTGTGTCCGGGCTTCGTCCGCAGCAACATTCACGAAGCGGTGCTGTCGCGCCCCAAGAGTCTGGGCGCGACCGGCTATCCGGTCAGTGACGCGGAAATGAAACGCCTGGACGGCGTCCTGTCCGTGGGCATGGCGCCGATCGAGGTGGGCACGCATGTGATCGCGGGGGTGCGCGAGAACCGACAGTACATCTTCCCGCACGCGGAGTTTCGCGACGAACTGAATGCGGTGCATGGGGAGTTGATGGCCGCGCTTCCCGATCGCGAGCCGGAGGAGGCGCGCATGGCCGTCGAGGATTTCCGGCGCCAGCGTCGCGCCGAAGCCGCCAAACTCATCAAGAACTTCTGAGGTTGACCACGGCCTGGGTCAGCCCCAGCGGTGTCAGTCCGGGGTCTCCGATCCCCGGGTCGACACGCGTGGCACTGAAATGAAGATTGAAATAGCTTTGGCCATGGCGCAGCAGGAACATCAGTGGGTCGCTCGAACTCGCTGACCGCCCGTCCTCAGGCCGGCTTCAGTGGTTCGATGTGGAATATGCGCTCGGCGTTTTCGTGGTACAGCTTATGACGCTGGGCGTCGGTCACCGGCGCCGAATCCATGAATGCAACGGCGGGCTGGGTGGGCTGGTAGGGATAATCGATGGCCCAGAGAACGTTGTCGATGCCGATTTTCTTGATCGTGTAGTCGAGTGCCAGCGGGTCCTCGACGCCACTGGTGGTGACCACGAAGTTGCGCTGGAAATACTCGGCGACGCTGAGCTTGGTTTTCGGCGCCCGGTCCAACCCCTGGGCGCGGCTGTTCATGAAGTTGATGCGCCAGATCCAAAAGGGAATGGCTTCGCCCATGTGCCCGATGCAGATCTTCAGCTTGGGGAAATGATCGAACACGCCGGAGGCCATCATGCGCACCACGTGCGTGCCGACCTCGACACCATAGCCCCACATCGCGGAATCCATGCCGTAATCCTGCAATGGGCCCTTGAGGGTGTCGGATGCGGCGCGTGGATGAATATAGATGCACGCGTCCAGGCCTTCCGCGGCCTCGAGCACCGGCCAGAACTTCGGATCATCGAGGTATTCGCCGTGGGTATGCGAATTCAGGATGAACCCATTGAGCTTGAGGGTGCGGATGGCGCGCACCATCTCCTTGGCGGCCCGCTTCGGACTGTGCGGGGCGAACGAGGCGAGGCCGGCGAACCGGGTCGGATGGCGGTGGCAGATGTCCGCCAGCCGATCGTTGGCGAGAGCCGCGAGTTCGGTGGCCGTATCGGCATCGAACATCTGAACGCCGGGTGCGGTCAGCGACAACAGGTGCATGTCCACGCCGTACTGGTCCATTTCCTTCAGTCGGTGGCCCTCCACGTCGAGCAGACCCTCGAGAAAGTTCATGCGCCCATAACCGGGGTCGCCGCCCTTGTAATCATAGATGCCCTTGACCAGCAGCTTGTCGAGGCTGCTGCTCGGGCCGCGAACGACCTTTTGCAGTTCGGCGGCGACTTCGGGAATGGAAAATGCTTCTTCGGTCGCGATGCGGCGCAATTTCTGGGTCATATGAAATCCTAGCGGACGACGAAATAATGGATGCGATTGGCGCCCGGGATCTTCTCTGCGACACCGATGAACATGTGTTTGTTCATCCAGGCGTGCGGACCATCGGGGACGTCGAACTTGGGGGAAACGCGCATGTAGTACTCATCGTCGCCGACCGGTTCGTTGCGGCTCATCTTTTCGGCGACCTCGGGCGTCTTGGCCCAGCGATACCCACGATTCTGCAAGTAGATCACGGTGCCATCCTCCGCTTCGATCAGGTAACGGGCATCGAAATCGATGACACCGTCTGCGCGTACCAGGGGGAAATCGCCGCCGGACATGGGAATGACCTTGCCGCGGAGAAGCGGCCCGTCGATCGTGCCGCTGGCGGCGTAGACGGCCGCCCGGGTCATGCCGACGCTGGTGGGCTTCATCCAGCGGGCGCCGGTCAGCTCGATGCCGATGGTGAACGCGTGTTCGAGTTTCGGAAAGAAAGGGTGCTGCATCGTCGTCATCCTTAATATGGGAGTCTCGATTGGGTTCAAGCGGCGCCGCCGCCCGGGCGATAGTGGGCATCGAGGTCGTCGCGCAGGGTGCGAGCGGCGAGGAAGTAATGCAGGGCGCCCCACAGCAACAGCACACAGACCGATCCCATCGCGATCTTGATGCCGTAGGACGAGGACGCCATGCAGGCGGTCGCAAGGTCCGCGGACGTCCCGGGGCGGGCCGCGCCGCCGGGACATTGGGCCGCGAAACTACCGGCCCCCGCCAGGGCGCCGCGGCCGAAATATTGGCGTGCCGCAAGGTCGCTGATGATGCCCACGACCATCGGGCCGAGGCCGATCCCGACGAGGCCGAACACGATGTTGACCGTGAAGGACGATGACGCGCGCATGGTCGAGCTCACCATGTTCTGGGCGATGGCCAGGGTCGGCGTGTAGAAAACGAACAGTGCGATGTGGGCGGGCAGCAGGATGGCCATGGCCGCGCCCGGGGTTGCCTGGAACAGGCCGAGTTCGAACAGCGGCATCGCGATCACCAACGCGATGCTCGGCAGCCAGACATACCAGCGCCGGTCGCGCTTGATCGCCCAATCGACGCCGAAGCCGCCGATGATCAACCCGGAACTCATCGCCACCACCACCAACATGCCGAGCATGCGTCCGGCCTGGCCGGGGCCAACGTGGAACACCGCGACGAAATAGCGCGCGAAAAACTGGCCCATGCCATTGAGCGCGATGGCCGAGAACGCCGCACCCAGCAACACGTGGCGCATGGAGCGCTTGCCGAACAGAAAGCCCATGGTTTCGCGCAGGGATGGAATCGGGCCCCGCGCCATGCCGCCGATGTCGAACCGGCCACGTCGCGGCTCGCGCAGCGTGAATGCCGCAAGCAGTGCGGCCAGGAACCCGGGAATGGCGAGACCGATGAACCAGTTCTGCCAATGGGAGTTCTGCGCGGTCCAACCGCCGATGACCGCGCCGGTGAGCGCACCGATGGGTGCGCCCAACCAGATCACGGTGGTGGCCGCGCCGCGCTTACCCGCCGGATAGTGATCGCCCAGCAACGAATACAGCGGCGGACCGATCGCGCCGGCGTCGCCCATGCCGACGCCGATCCGGCAGAGCAGCAGCGCGCCGAAGCTGCGCACCTGGGACGCCAGGCCGCCGAACGCCGAGAACACGGCGATGGAGACCGCGATGATGCGTGCCCGGTTATGCCTCTCCGCGAGCCGCGCGATCGGCAGTCCGAGAAGCGTGTAGAAGATCGCAAAACCGAGGCCTTGGATGATGCCGAGCTCGGTGTCGCTCAGGTGCAGATCGCGCTTGAGCGATGGTGCGACGGCGGCCAGTCCCTGCCGATCCGCAAGGTTCAGCGCGTTCATCATCATCAGGATGAACAACATCCACGCGCGGTAACCGCGCGAAAATTCCTCGGTGCCGATGTCGGTCGGGATGGCCGCCATATCGTTCTTCCTTACAGTCCGAACACCTTTTCAGCATTGGTTTGAAAGAACGCCTTCTTGTCCTCGGCGCTCATCGTCATGGCGTCCTGGACGGCCACCTCTTCCGGCTGATACTGATACGGATAATCCATCGCGTACATGATGCGGTCCGGACCCAGCGTCGATCTGCAGAACTGGATCGCGGGTTCCCACGCGACGCCCGAAAACGTCACGAAGATGTTGCGTTTGAAGTAACCGGAAATGGGCAGCTTCAACGGCTTCAGGAAGTCGTAGCGGCCCGAGCGGATGCCTGCGGCGTGCATGTAGTCGAGACGGTATGCCCAGTAGGGCAGCGCTTCGCCGCCGTGGCCCACGACGAATTTGAGGTTGGGGAAGCGATCGAAGACCCCCATGACGATCAGGCGCAGCAGATGCAAACCGGTATCCACGCCGAATCCGTAGACGGCCCCGTCGAGTCCGCGCTCCAGGAGCGGACCGATGAGTCCTTTGGAGGGACCCTGCGGGTGCAGATAGACGGGCGTCCCCAGGGCATCGGCGGCCTCGAAGATCGGCCAAAATTTTTCGTCGTCCGTGTATTCGCCGTTGACGTGGCCGTTGAGGATGACGGCCTTGAAGCCGAGCTCGTGCCCGCGCTCGATTTCCTTCGCGGACCATGCCGGATCCTGCGGGGCGATGGCCGTCATGCCGATGAATCGATCCGGATGCCGCTTGCAGGCGGCAGCCAGTTGATCGTTGGCGTCGGTGGTCAACGCCTTTGCTTCGTCGGTCGCGAACACGTGTGTGCCGGGCGCGGTAAGCGCGATGACGGCCTTGTCGATGCCCGCATCGTCCATGTCGCCCAGACGCCGCGCGCCGAGATCCTGCAATCTCTCGATGATGGCGGTGGCGCGCTCGGAAGGGGAGCCTGAATAAAAGCCCCAGAGGCTGTTGAAGCCGGGGTCGTCGAATCCCTCCGAGATCAGGCGCTTGTAGGCGGCCAGCACTTCCTTGGTGATGAAGGCTTCTTCGGTCGCGATGCGCAGGTAACCCTGCGCACCGCCGGTTTTCAGTTCGGTCATGATGTCCTTCGTATTGGGTGCGTGGGTTACGCTTGATGGATGGCCTTCACCACAAGGCAGGCCTCCAAGCCTTCGGGCCCGTCTTCCGAGCCATGCCCGGAATCCTTGACGCCACCGAACGGCGAATCGGCGCCGCCGATCATGGTGGTGTTGATCCCGATCATGCCGCTCTCGATCGCATCGCCCAGCAGCAGCGCGCGTCGACCGTTCTCGGTGAAGCAATAGGCGGCAAGTCCAAACGGCAGTCGGTTGGCCTGCTCGATGGCGTCGTCGAAGGTCTTGAAGGGACGCATCAGGGCGATGGGTCCAAACGGTTCCTCGTTCATGACGCGTGCCTCGAGCGGCACATCGGTGAGCACGGTGGGCTTGAAGAAGTAACCCTTGTCATGCGTGCCGCCGCCGCGCGTCCCGCCGGTCGCGACACGGGCGCCGGCCTTGACGGCATCGTCCACGAATGCCTCGATGGCGTCCGGGCGGCGGTGATTGGCCATCGGTCCCATGTGATGCGCGGGGTTCAGACCATCACCCACCTTGATTTTTCCGGCGCGCAGCGCGAACTCCTTGGAGAATCGCTCGTACACGCCCTCCTGCACGTAGAAGCGCGTGGGCGACACGCACACCTGGCCGGCATTGCGAAACTTGTGCGGGACCAGCAGGTCGAGCGCCTTGTCGAGGTCGGCGTCGTCGAATATCAACACCGGGCCGTGACCGCCCAATTCCATCGTGGTGCGCTTGGCGCCCTCGGCGGCCAGTTTCATGAGGTGTTTGCCGACGGGGACCGAACCGGTGAAGCTGATCTTGCGGATGATGGGCGATGCCAGCAGGTGCCTGGACACCATGTCCGGCACACCGAACACGACGCTGGCGACCTCTCTCGGCAGGCCCGCGTCCAACAGCGAATCGAGAACCGCGAGCGCGGAGCCGGGCGCTTCCTCGGGCGGTTTGATGATGATCGAGCAGCCGGCGCCGATCGCGGCACCGAGTTTTCGCGCCGGATTTCCGATCGGAAAGTTCCAGGGGCAGAACGCGGCCACGGGGCCCACCGGTTCTTTCATCACGCGTGACAGCATGCCGGCCGGACGCACCAGAACGCGGCCATAGATGCGATACACTTCGCCGGCGTAAAAGTCGAACAGATTGGCGGCCATGTGCAATTCGCCCTTGGCCTCCGGGAGCGTCTTGCCCTCTTCCATCGTGGCGATGCGAGCGATCTTGTCGATTCGCTCGCGCAACAGCCTCGCTGCTCCGGACAGGACGTTGCTGCGTTCTGCCGCGCTGCGTCCGCGCCATAGCTTGTAGCCGCGAGCGGCCGTCTCGAGGGCGCGGTCCAGATCCGCCGGCGTCGCGAGCGGCAATTCGCCAAGCGTCTCACCGGTGGCTGGATTGACGACGCGATGCGTCGCCCGACCTGCGGCGCCGATGCGTTCGCCGTCGATGAATAACTTCAAGTCGCTGTCGTACCCGTTGGACATCTCGTCTCCATCATTGAATCTAAACGGTGAATTGTGCACGAGCGGCGGGCACCTGTGTGTCCATAACGCGCGCGGCGGTGCTTCGGCGTTCCGCGCTCACCCGCCAAGGTCCCAGCAGGGCGTCAGGCTGTACCGGCCTTTTCGCGGCGAAATTCCCGGGGGGTGACATTGAACTTGGCTCGAAACACGCGGCCGAAGTGAGTCGGGCTGTTGAACCCATAATCGAAGGCGATCGCGGTCACCGTGCGGCCGCGCTGCGCCCCGGATTGCAGCGCTTTCGAACAGGCTTCGAGACGACGCCGCAGGATGTAGCGTGCCACCGTCTCGTCTTGATCCGAGAACAAGTGATGGAGATATCGCGCCGTCATCTTGCACGCGTCCGCGATGCGCGTGGGCGTCAGATCGGGATCGTTCAGGTGTGCTTCGATGTAATTGATGATGCGAATGCGATGCGCCGTGCCCAAAGATGAGCGATCGCCCAGTGCCTGCGGCACATCCGCATAGGCGGCTCCGATGAGATCGAGGATGGCCACCGCGATGCGCGAGCCAGGCTGTTCGTCGGGGCCATGGGTGTATTCACTCCAATATCGGCGCAGCAGTTGCGACAGCAGTCCGCTGGCGCCGCGATTGCCGGTCATGGGGATGGCTGCGAGGGACTCGGGACAGCCCACTTGGCGGCGCAGCATGGCGCTCGGAATGCCGAGTACGAGCATTCGATTCGCCGCAGCGAACACCATTTCGTAGCGCCGCGTGCTGTCGCACAGAGTGAAATCCCCCGCATGCAGATGGGACTCGCGTCCGTCCTGCCGGCTGATGCTTTCACCTTCCAGTTGCAGGTGAAGAAAGAACATCGCGTCCTTGGTCCGAGCCACGTGAGAGCGGGAGTGCCGCACGATCTGGGCGTCCGAATAGACCTCGGCCACGCTCATGTCGCCGATCGAGCCGCGAATGATCGAACCGTTGAAAACACGGATGTCATCGGGTTCCGATACGAGCGGGGAGAAGCTTTCGCTTGCCCGCTCATTCCAGAAGGCAAGTTTTCGACGTGGATCTAGGCCAGCCGTAGAGAACGACTCGATGTGTGCCATGAACTAACTCCCCCGTTGCTACGGGACCATACTTTATTGTGCGTCGAAGCCTACGCTTCTTGTGTCGATAGTTATACGAAACAATCAATTCCGCCAGTTAATTGTTTCGCCTTATACGTGATATATGGGAATTCTCGAATTCGACCATATTCGCTTGATATTCAATGATATATGGCCGGACCAGGCTCGCTTGTTGTGAATAGGCAACACCCGCTTCTCGCGCTGCGGACATTGTGATGTCTCTCTGCGTAGAGTTCCGTGATGCGTTCCACGGCAAGATTTGTCGCGCAGGGGGGGGGACGTGCGCTGGGCAAAGGAATCGTGAAATTGGCGCCACTCAACGGCTATGTCGGGTACGCATTGCGCCGGGCGCAAGGCGCCATCTTTGCTGATTTCAATCAAACCTTGGCGACCCTCGGCGTGCGACCGGGGCAGTTCGCGGTTCTCCTGGTGATCGATCAAAACCCCGGCGCCAGCCAATCGAGCGTTTCCATGGCGCTTGGTATCCAGAAGGCCAACTTCGTCGCCATCATGGCGGACCTGGAAAAGCGTGATTTGGTACGCCGGCGCAAGTCCGACACCGACGCTAGGACTTACTCGTTGGGACTCACCCCGAACGGTCGTGCGTTGTTGCAACATGCCGCCGAATTGCAGTCGTTGCACGAGAAACGCGTCATCGCGCAAATCGGATCCGAAGGCCGCCTGCAGCTGTTGAGTCTGCTCGATCGTCTGGCCGATCTGCCCTGCCCGAAGCGCAAGCGTCGCTGAGGCGGTTGCCATGCCGGCTTGGCGGCGTAGCATTGCTGGTCACCCTGGCGTACTTTCTGCACATCACCACGTTTTACTTCATCTTGAAGTGGGTTCCCAAGATCGTCGTCGACATGGGATTCACGCCGTCTTCCGCGGCGGCGGTGCTGGTGTGGGCGAACGTCGGCGGTGCGGCGGGCGGCGCAGTGCTCGGATTGCTGTCGTTGAGGTTCGGCCTGAAGGGACTGACGATGCTGGTCTTGGCATTGTCGACCATCATGGTGGCGGTCTTCGGCCGCGGCCAGGCGACGCTCGGTGAATTATCGCTCATATGCGCGATCACCGGCTTTTTCACGAATGCCGGCGTGGTCGGCATTTACGGCATCCTGGCGCAGGCATTCCCCACCTACGTGCGCGCAACGGGCACCGGGTTTGCCGTCGGAACCAGTCGTGCCGGAGCGATGCTGGTGCCCATCGTTGCCGGGTATCTATTCCATGCCGGTTACAGCCTCGAGTTCGTGTCGCTCATGATGGGCGTGGGGTCGTTGGTCGCCGCCGCGGCGTTGTGGCTGCTGCCGTTCAAGTCCGAGCGCGCGGCGGTGGCCATCCAGGGAGCACCTGCGACCGCGGTTTAGGGGCGGTTCATCCCCAGCGCGACGCTTCGATGCCGGGAACGAACTGATGCTGGGGATGGCGGGTCTTCGCGTTGGCGAGCGCCTCGCGCACCGATTCGCGGGCGGCAATTCGTTCCAGATAGTCGACGATGCGGGGCGTCGATTGCGCATTGACGATTGCCGGAGCGAGGTCCGGTAGGACGCACACCATGGCATAGGCATCGATATCGGCTGCCGAGAACGCCGGTCCGGCGAGCCAGGGGCCTTCCCCCAGTGCCTTCTCGATCCGTGCAATCGGCGTGACCAGGCTTTGGTTCACGCCCGCGAGATAGGCGGCCGAATAGGTGCCGTCGCGCAGCGCCTGCCAGCTGGCGCGCCGCTCGATCGGTTCGATGGCGGCGATCCGCCGATCGACGAATTCCTGGTCGAGCGACGCCAGATGCGGGGCCAGGTATTTGGCGCAGCCGAGGACCGGGACGATCGAACCCAGTTGCAAGCCCAGGTATTGAGCCCATGCCCGCGTCTTGTAGGCCTCATAGGGGTCGGCCGGTATCAGCGACGGGCCGTCAAGCGACTCGGAGATGTATTCGAGCATGAACGAGGTGCTGCAGATGACGGTGCCGTCGTGGATCAGCAGCGGACCTTCGCGCTCCAGCTGCAGGCTGGATTCGAGGTCGGCAGGAAATCCGGCGGCAAACTGGTCCAGGCTCGTGGCGTCGAAGTAACGGATCTCGACGCGCGCCTTCTTCTCGGCCAGGGCAATCAGGGGCTTCAGGAAGAACGTGTTCGGCTCGGACGTATACAGTTCAAGCACCGGGATTGCGCTCCAAAAGTTTGATCCGCGAGGACAGCTGCGTACGACCCTTCGCCCAGGTCTCGCGGGCGGCGGGACGCTCGTAGATCCGACGCAGCCATTCCATGATGTACGGAGTCTTGATGTCGTTGCACTGTTCGGGAATCGACAATGGCAGGGCATAACCCAGATTGAAGCCGTTGATGTCGCCGAGCGAATACGTGTCGCCGGCGATCCAGGTCGAGCCGCTCAGATGCTTCTCGAGCGCGAGGGTCGCGAACAACACGCGGCGCCTCGATTCGGCGAGCTCCTCCGGCGTGAACTGATTGAACAGAGCTTTGCGCCAGGCGACGCGCCTCGACTCGAGCGGGATCCGGTCGATGGCCGCAGCGAGTTCCTCCGCCGGCCGCTGACGCGCGGCCGGCCCGACAAAAATGCTCCACCCGATCATGCTGAGCGACGGGGCGAAATAGGAATCGAAGAAGCGCATCCACCAACGCATCCGCCAGCGCGCGACGGGATCCCGGGGCTTGAGCGCCGGGCCCGGGAACGCGTCGTCGATGTATTCCATCATCGGCGTCGATTCCGTGAGGACGCGCGAGCCGTGCACCATCGCCGGAATCGTGCCGTCCGGGTTGACGGCCAGGTAGGCGGGCTTGTGCTGATCGAACTGCAGGAGGTCGAGATAGCGGCTTTCGTATGGCACGCCCTTCTCGGCCAGTGCCAGCATCGGTTTGCCGGAGTTCGCGTTCGGTTCCCAGTGATAAAGTGTGACTGACATGGGGTGGGTAGGCTGCACGTAGTCACCTCGAGCGACTCGACGGTCTGAGAAACCCAACGCGATGAGCGGCGAACCGCGGGGCGGCCCACCGCCACCGGACGGCTCACCGCCGGCGGCGCCCGGCTAGTTCATCTTCAAGTTCCGCTTGAACGTGATGCCGTATTCGCGCGGCGGGGCCGGATTGCCCTGTTCACGGCCGAAGAACGTGAGCAGGCTGAGTTTGCCGTCGAAATATTCCTTGTTGGTCAGATTCCTGGCCCACAGGGAGACGTCCCATTTCTTGCTCTCGGAGGCCCAGACCACCGCTTCGAGCTGGTTTTCGGCGGGCTGGACCTACGCGGCCCAAGCGGCACCGGATGCTCCCAGGAAAATCAATCCGCACAGTTGCCCGTTCCACTGGCGTGGATATCTTGCATTCATGGGTCGCTCTCCCCTAATCGCGGTTAACATCTAGTTATGTGCCCGCTAACCCGGCATCGGTGCGCTTTTCGGCACCGTGAAGAAAAGTTAGCACCGAATGCCGTTTCGCGGCTACCCATAAAAAGATCGATCAGTTTTCTTTCGGGGAGAAAAGCATCAACACGTTGGTGAACATTGCGTCGTTCGTTCATGTGGCGCGCCTGCACAGCTTTTCGGCCGCGGCGCGCGAATTGGGGGTCGCGCCATCGATCGTCACCAAGCGCATCACGCAGCTCGAGCAAAGCCTGTGCGCGCAGTTGCTGGTGAGGTCCACCCGCGGGCTGTCGCTGACGGCGGCCGGCGACCGCTTCCTGCCGCGTTTCGTCCGGTTGCTGGCGGAATTCGATGAAATCTTCGTTGCCCGCGATTCGGACGAGCGGATGCTCGAAGGGCACCTGCGCATCAAGAGTCCGACGACGATCACGGCGGAACGACTGGGTGGTTTGTTCGCCGACTTTCAAGCCGAGCATCCGGGCGTCACGCTCGAAATCGTTCTCCTCGACCGCACGGTCAATCCTTTGGAAGAAGGGTACGATCTCGCCCTGGGCGCTCTGCCGGTGTCCTACCCCAACGTCATCGATGTGCCGATCTGGCCGTACGACATGGTCACGTGTTGCGCGCCGAGTTACCTCCTGGGGAGAGTCGCGCCGCAGCATCCGAACGAGCTGATGGACTACGAATGTTTGACGACGGTGTTCTTTCGCACAACATGGGTGTTCGACAGCGCCCGCGGACCGATCAGCGTCGACGTGCATTCACGCCTGCATGCCAGCGACAGCCGTCTGATTTGCGTGGCTGCCATTCGGGGTTTGGGCATCGCCATACTTCCTCGCTTCCTGGCCGACCGCGCCATTCAGTCGGGAACGCTTGTGCCGATCCTGGCGGACTTTCCCATACCCACGTTCTGGCTGAAGGCGCTGGTGCCGCGCATGAAAATGACGAGACCTGCCGTACGCGAGCTGGCCGCCTATTTGAAGGCGCGGCTGCAGACGGTGGGTGAGGATCGAGCCGATCAGGGATGAAAGTCGAGGACACAATCCCGGGTGAAAGAGCTAGGCTTCGGTGCATACATCCGGATACCGCCAATGAAATTGACCCGCGAAGAACAGAGCATGCTCGATGGGAAGGACGGCAAGGCGCGCCAGAAGGCCATGCAGCTGCTGGTGCGCTATGGTGAGGCCCTCGGCGCGGAACGCCTCGTCGCCACGGACAACGTCGCCGGAGTGCCCGGGTCGTCGAACGCTTTCCTGCAACGCTATTATCACCTGCACGGGGGTGGCGGCTACGACGCCATTTTCTCGTTGTTCGATCTGGATAGTGACGAGATCGTCGAGGTTCCGAAGGCGTCGGCTCATACCTGTCATCTGCAGGGCGGTTTCGATCCGGACAACTGGCAGCTGCTGGGCGCGTCGCCGGAGAGCTTCAGGATCAGCCAGGAAAGCGAGGCCTTCATCGCCGCGCGCGGCGTCCAGATTCTGAAAACCTGCGCCCCCTATCTGGCCGGGAACGTGCCCAAACGGGGCGACCATTGCGCCTGGATGGAATCCTCGGCGGTCGTCTACTGCAATTCGGTGATCGGTGCGCGCACCAACACCGAGGGCCGTGAAAGCACCAGCGCGGCGATGCTCACCGGCAGGATCCCGGATTGGGGATTTCACCGGGCCGACAATCGCCGCGGAACTCATCGGATCGACGTGGATGTCGAGATCGAGTCGGTGATGGACTGGGGCATGCTCGGATACTTCTGCGGGGAAGTCGTCGGCGAGCGCATTCCGGTGCTCACCGGGCAATTCACGGCGGATTTGATTCGCCACAAGCATTTCGGCGCCGCCGCTGCTTCATCGGGCGGGGTGGAGATGTATCACATCGTCGGCGTGACTCCCGAGGCGCCGTCCCTCGAGGCGGCGTTCGGCGGCCTCCGGCCGGTGGAGGTGGTCAAATACGGGCTGGAAGAGAAACGACGTACCTACGACAACTTGAATTCCAAAGCCAGCGACACGGACGTGGATTACGTCATGCTGGGATGTCCGCATTATTCGTTGGAGCAAATCCAGGGGGCGGTGGCCCTGTTGGAAGGAAGGCGTGTCAGTCCCAACACGCAGCTCTGGGTTTTCACGTCGCGCGCGGTGAAAGCCGTCGCCGACGCCCAGGGCTTGTCGAGGCGCCTGCGTGATTGCGGCGCGGTGTTGGTGACCGACACCTGCTCATCGATCGCCCAGGCGGTGCCGCCCGGCACCAAAGTGGCGGCGCTCGATTCGGCCAAACAGACGCACTATCTGCCCGCCATCATGAATATTCAGGCGTGGTTCGGTTCCACCCAGGACTGCATCGACGCCGCGGTGACCGGCCGCTGGAACGGAGTGCGGCCGTGAGCGTGAAGACTTTCTCCTTGACGGGGCGAAAGGTCGTGGGTGGCGTGGCGGAGGGTGAAGCCCTCGTCACGCGGCAGACGATCTCCGGCTGGGGCGGCATCAATCCGACACTGGGGACCATCACCGAAACACGTCACGAACTTCGTGGTGTGAGTTTCAAGGGCAAGATCTTGGTGTTTCCCGGCGCCAAAGGCTCGTCGGGCTGGTCGGCCATGTTCCACATGACGCGTTTGAGCGGGGCCTCGCCGAAAGCGATGCTGTTCACGGAGATGACGACGAAGGTCGCGCTCGGCGCGGTGGTCATGCGCATCCCCTCCATGACCGACTTCGACCGCAACCCGCTCGAACTCATCGAGACGGGCGACTGGGTCAGGGTCGATGCCGACCGCGGCATCGTCGACGTGCGCAAAGCGACCCGACCCCCGGGCTCCTGAAGCCCCGGGGTCGGGGCGTTCGACGCTCCATTATCGTGCGCGACTGTGGATATTTAGCAACAAATGGGGTACGTGGGTATTGCGATGCCGCGAGGGTCCTTCCCTCGGAATCGACTCGCCGCTCGCCGTTGGTAGAGTTGTCCAGGCCGCTAAAATTGCTAAATACGCTGGAGAATCCGCGAACGAACGTTGGCGGGGATTGCCGAGCAGTTCGGGGTCCTTACGGGCGTTTGCAGTTATACAACAGTAATTAGAGGCAGAAAATGCGTTCCTCATCCGACCATCGATTTATGCTGCCGCGTGCGTCCGCACGGGGCAATTTGTTGTCACTGACCGTCGGGAGCATCCTGGCGCTCGGCGTGACATCGGTCTTTGCCCAGAACGGCGCGACCGCGCCGACCGCCAAGGCGGCCACCAGCGACAGTCTCGAAGAGATCGTCGTCACTGCGCAGTTCCGCAATGAAAAGCTGCAGGACGTGCCCATCGCCATCACGGCGGTGACAGCCGCGGGCATGGAAGACCGCAACATGACCAATTTGATCGATATTGCACAAGTTGCGCCCAACGTGACCATGTTCGAGGCCTCGGCGGCCTACGGCAAGACCAACGCCGCGTTCATCCGCGGCATCGGCCAGGGCGACTTCAATCTGGCGGCCGGTGAGCCGGGCGTCGGCATCTACATCGACGACGTGTACTTCGCGACGACGTTGGGCTCGGCATTCGACTTGTTCGACCTGGACAGCGTCGACATCGAGCGCGGACCGCAGGGCACCTTGCAGGGCAAGAACGCCATCGGCGGCGCCATCGTCATGCACTCCAAGAAGCCCACGGGCGACGACACGGGCTTCGTCGACGTGACCTTGGGTGATTTCAGCCGCCGCGACTTCCGCGCGGCGTACGACATGTCCATCATCCCGGACAGCCTGTTCCTACGCGTGTCCGTGTTCGAGGAGTATCGCAACGGCTACGTCGATCGCGTCTCCTACACCTGCGTCAATCCGCAACCGAAGGCGGGATCCGCCGCCGTGACCAATGCGCAGGGCTACACGGTCAACCCGTTGGCTCCGAATTACTTGAACGGGGCCGCACCCGAGTCCATGGGCGGCGGCTGCAACATCGGCAACGAAGGCGGCATCGATGTCAGGGGTGCGCGAGCCCAGCTGCGCTGGATCATCAACGACAAGATGGAAAATAATTTCACCGCGTACGTATCGGACGACAATTCCGAGGCGGCGGCCGAGACCCTGGTGGCGGTGGCTCCCGCGGCACTCGCGGGCTTCAATTCGTACTTGCTGGCGAAGTATGGGCAGGAGTTCGACAGCCGATTCCTGACGCATAATTTCTATTCGACGTATTCGAACTTCATGGATCTGGACCAGCAGGAAGCGATTCCTGACACGAACTCGCTGCACCAGTATGGGTTCAGCAACGTGTACGACTGGGACTTCACGGACAAGGCACACTTCAAGGCGGTCACGGCGTTCCTGGGTTATTGGACCGCGTTCTCCGACGATCAGAGCAACTCGCCGCTGCCACTGGCCTGGGCCTACAACGTCGTCGACCACCAGCAGTTCACGCAGGAGTTCCGGCTGACGGGACGGGCTTTCGAGGATTCGCTCGATTGGGCCACCGGCATCTTCTACTACCGTGGCGAGAGCACGAACCGCGGGCAGGTCAACATTGCGCTGCTGGGCGCCGCCGGCGGGGCGGCGGATGGGTTCAATTTCTATCAGAACAGCCCGTTGCTCGATCAGAACGAAGCGGTGTTCGGTCAGGTCACCGACCATGTCACCGACAAGTTCGACGTGACCGTGGGCATCCGCGAGACGCACGAAGACAAGTCGTACACCTACCAGAGCTTCTTCGGCCGGTTGGGACCCTACGGCGTCGACTACAGCCACACCGACTGGAAGGTAAGCCTGGGCTACAAGGTCCAGCCGGACGTGCTGGTGTATGCATCGGCATCCACCGGGTTCCGTGGGGGTGGTTTCAACCCGCGCCCGTTTGCTGCCGATCAGATCAACGTGTTCCAGCCCGAGAAGTTGCTCGAATATGAGGTCGGCATCAAGAGCGACTGGTTCGATCACAAGCTGCGTGCGAACGTCGCGGCGTTTTACGGCGACTACAAGTCCCTGCAGTTCAATTCGCAGCTGATCCAAGGCGGCATCCCGTACACGGGTATCACGAACATCGGCGGCGCCAACATCTACGGCTACGAGGTCGAACTGGAGGCGAAGCCCATCGGCGGCCTGTCGTTGAACGCGTCCGTCGGATTCACCGGCTTCAAGTACAAGGATCTCGGCACGAACGTGGGCTGCGGGACCTACTTGGCCGCCGGTACCTGCATCGCAGGCAATCCGGGCTACAGCGATCGCCCGGTGAGTCAGCCGAAACTCAAGGCGAGCGCGGGCGTTGCCTACATGGTTCCGATCCCGGGCGGCAGCAGCATCACGCCGCGGTTGGACGCGACCTATCAGGGTATGACTTACTGGGACGTCATCAACAACACCCCGGGTGCGATCCTCGGCCAGTACACCTTGTTCAGCGGCCGTATCCAGTGGGAAGCGGCCAACGGCAAGTGGTCCGTGGCGGGTCTCGGGACGAACTTGGCGAACAAGCAGTACTACGTCAGTCTCTTCGACCTGCGCGCCTTCGGCGAGGGCATGGAGTCCGGTCAGCCGGGTGCTCCGAGAGAGTGGGCGGTGAATCTCAAGTACAAGTTCTAATGTCCACCGGGGCACGGGGGGCGCGCGTCATGCGTGCTCCTCGTGCGGCCGGAATTGAACCCTGCCGGCAGCGGCACGAGTCGACGATGTCTCCGCGATCCTGAACGGTCGCCGCCGCGAGATTCGATGAGTTCGAAGCTCGGATGCCCGTTCTCCGCGGGTCTCGACAATGTTATTCTTCATAACAAAGCAGTGTTCGCGCTCGCCGGTCCCGATCCAGCCGCGAGCCCTTGACCGATGTGCCGGGTGCTCGCCAGAAGGCGCGTCAGTCTCGTCGCACCCACCCAGCAACGCGCAAAGCTCTGCCGATCGAGTGGACTGAACAGCCTAAGGAGACCTGCGTTGAATACCGATGAGTTGATTGCGATCGACGTCCATACGCACGCCGAGGTGTCATGCCGTCAGCCGACGGACGAGGTGTGGCAGGCCTATGAGGATGCTGCGACCAAATACTTCAAGGCGGGCAAGCGGCCGACGATTGCCGAGACCATCGCGCTGTATCGGGAACGAAAAATCGGCCTGGTCATGTTCACGGTCGACTCGGAGGCTGAACTCGGCAACAGGCGCATTCCCAACGAGGAGATCATCGATGCCGCGCGTGAGAACAGCGACATGATGGTGGCCTTCGCCAGCATCGATCCACACAAGGGCAAGATGGGTGTGCGGGAAGCGAAGCGGCTCATCAACGAGGGCGGCATCAAGGGATTCAAGTTTCATCCCACGGCCCAGGGTTTCTTCCCCAACGACCGCATGGCGTATGGTTTGTACGAGGTGATCGCCGAGGCCAAAATGACGGCGCTGTTCCACAGCGGTCATTCCGGAATCGGCACGGGCATGCCCGGCGGCGGCGGCATGCGGCTCAAGTATTCCAACCCCATGCACGTCGATGACGTCGCCGTCGACTTTCCCGACATGAAGATCATCATCGCCCATCCGTCCTGGCCCTGGCAGGATGAGGCGTTGTCGGTGTGCCTGCACAAGTCCAACGTGTATATCGATCTATCGGGGTGGTCGCCGAAATACTTTCCACCACAGCTGGTGCAATACGCGAACACCCAGCTGAAGCGGAAAATGTTGTTCGGCTCGGATTTTCCGCTCATCGCGCCGGATCGTTGGATCAAGGACTTCCGCGAAGCGGGCTTCAGGCCCGAAATTCACGATCTCATCCTGAAGGAAAATGCGATAGCCGCGTTGGGCCTGAACTGAAGCCCGCGCTCACTGGTCTTTTCCGTCGAACTCGGCAAAGCTACGGTATTGGAAACGAGGAAGAACTACTGCTTGTGACGAAGTCCGACGACCCGGCTGACAAGGATGGAACCGACGAGACCGGCTATATCGGCGAAATCGACGATATCCTTGGGTTTCACATTCGACTTGCGAATGGAACGGCCTACCGGCATTTCATGCAGTCGTTCAAATTCCTGGAAATGACCCAAAAACAGGTGTCCGTCCTGTGGCTGGTATCCGACCATCCGGGCATAGCCCAGGCTGATCTTGCCAAGCGTCTGCAATTGGATCGGGCGACCGTGATGGCGATCGTCAACCGGTTGGCCAAGCGCAAATTCGTGGTCCGGGGTGAATCGGAGACGGACGGCCGCAAGCAGACGCTCAGGCTGCTGCCGGCAGGAGCGAAGGCGCTGCAGGACGCGAAGCGTGCCGTGCGAGCCCATGAAAAGTGGCTCAAGAGCCGCTTCACCGCCCGCGAGCTAAAGACCCTGATCGCGCTATTGCGAAAGATTCACGGTTGATGGGGGAAGGGTGGGCGCCCGAGCCCGGGGCGCCCTCGACTGACGCGCAAGGCGTCAGGTCGTTTCAGTCGCGAAATACGACCGTTTTATTGCCGTTCACGAGCACCCGGTCCTCCAGGTGATACAGCACCGCGCGCGCGAGGACGCGCCGCTCGATGTCACGGCCTTTACGGGCCAGCGTGTCCGGCGTGTCGACGTGACTGACCAATTCGGTGTCCTGGACGATGATGGGGCCTTCGTCGAGATCCGCGGTCACGTAGTGCGCCGTCGCACCGATCATTTTCACGCCGCGATCGAATGCCTGGGTGTAGGGCTTCGCGCCCTTGAAGCCCGGCAGGAACGAGTGATGAATGTTGATGCAGCGGCCCGAGACGTACGCGGACATGTCATCGGAGAGAATCTGCATGTAGCGGGCCAGCACGATCAGCTCCGCCTTGGTTTCTTCGGCCACGCGCTTGATCTGCGCTTCCTGTTGCGGTTTGGTGGCGGCCGTGACGGGCAGGTAGTGATACGGAATATCGCCAACCAGATTCAAGTTGAGCGCTTCCTTAGGATGATTGGACACGATGCCCACCACCTCCATCGGCAGCTCGCCGATACGCAGCCGATACAGCAAGTCGCCGAGGCAATGATCGAATTTGGACACCAGCATCAGCACACGCTGCCGATGGCCGCGCGGGCGCAGCTTCCAGGCCACCGCGTATTTATGGCCGACCGGCGCGAAGCGCTCCCGCAAGGCCGATTCGCTGATGCTGCCCCGCGCGACGTCGAGTTCGACGCGCATGAAGAAGCGGCTGGCCGCGAGGTCGTCGAACTGTTGGGCTTCGAGGATGTTCCCGCCGGCCTCATACAGGCAGGCGGCCACCGCGGCGACGATGCCAGGCTGATTGGCGCAGGACAATGTCAGATAATAAGCGTCTCTCAAACGTGCGCTCCCGATTGTCGTTGTTCTTCCACGAACTTCGCGGTCGCCGCGAGGGAGGCGAACGTGAAGAAATGTATACCCTGAATGCCCAGCGCCGGCTCGGCCGACCGGGCGGCCGCCAATTCTGCCAGCAAATCCTCCGGCGTGTCGCCGGCCAGCATGCCGCGGGCAGCCGGGCGTTCCTTCAGGGCACGGATCGAGGCGCCGACTCCGCACATCATGGCGTATTTCAGCAGCGACGTGCGGCTCGCGGGTCCGGCCACGCCCACGCGCAGCGGCACCGTCACGCCCTCGGCGCGAATCTGCCGGGCGGTCGCGACGATGGGAGCCGATTCGAAGCAGAATTGACTGACGAGCGTGACGTCCAGGCCCGCCTTCGCGGCGGTCGCGAGCTTGGCCGCGCGTGCCGCAACCAGATCCGCCGCGGGAATGCGCGGATGTCCTTCCGGGTACCAGCTCAGGGCGACCTTGCGGATGCCGTGCTTGCCGATCAGGCCGGTTTCCAGCAGCTGCAGGCTCGAGCTGAACTCCCCCGCCGGCTGGTCGCGATCGCCCGCGAGCACCAAGGCTCGGTCGATCCCGGCCTCGTTCACCAGCCGCCCGAGAAGCTGGTCCAGGTCTGCCAGGCTCTTGATGTTCCGGGCCACGATGTGCGGCACGGGCGTGAGGCCGGCGCGCTTGAGTTGGGCCGCCGCGAGAACCTGTTTGTCCCCCGTATCGGAGGGCAGGGAGGCGATGAACACCTCGGCGCCCGGCTGCATCATGGTCCCGGCCGCGTCGATGGATTTCCGGTCGCCGGAGGTGACTTCCGCGGAGTAGTTCCGCAGCAGTTCTTTGATGCCGAATGCCTGATGTTCCGCAATGCTGTTTGACATTATTCTCGCAACTCCCTCGTGTTGCGCACCGCGATCTTGCGTGTGCGCGATTGCCGCCAGCCAGTATCGAGATTGTATGTTACGCATACAATATTTATATGCAAGGCCCGCAACTATGCTAGCCTCCAAAAAAGCGGCAGCGGACCGTCCGTGTGCCATCGTAATCTATTCAATGGGTCTTTAAAGAGGGGAGTTTGACGACATGAAACCACGCAATTTGGAAGACGTTCTCAATGCCGCGGGCAACACGGTCGACATGCTGCGAAATTCGCAGCTGGGCGCTTATGTTTATCCGGTCGTTGCGCCGGAATTTTCGAACTGGCGCAGCGAGCAATACGCCTGGGCGCATACGGCCGTGTTGTTCGATCAGTCCCACCACATGGTGGATTTGTTCATCGAAGGCCCGGACGCCACCAAGCTCCTGTCGCACCTGGCGATCAACAGCTTCAAGGGCTTCGACATCAACAAGGCGAAGCAATTCGTTCCCTGCAACTATGACGGTCAAGTCATCGGTGACGGCATCCTGTTCCATACCGACCCGGACAAATACGTGTACGTCGGACGCGCGCCGTCCGCGAACTGGATCATGTTCCACGCCGAGAAGGGCGGTTACAACGTCACTGTCGTCAAGGACGATCGTTCGCCCTCCCGCCCGATGGGCAAGCCCGTCATGCGCAAGTTTTATCGCTTCCAGATTCAAGGTCCTAACGCGAAGGGCATCATCGAGAAGCTGAACGGCGGTCCGTTCCCCGACATCAAGTTCTTCAACATGGGCTTCATCAACATCGCCGGCCGCAAGGTGGCCGCGTTGCGCCATGGCATGGCCGGGGCTCCGGGTCTCGAAATCTGGGGCCCGTATGCGGAAGGCGATGAAATCCGGGCCGCGATCGTCGAAGCCGGCAAGGACTTTGGTCTATACCAGGTCGGTTCGCGCGCTTACGCGACCAATACGCTCGAATCCGGTTGGATTCCGTCGCCCCTGCCCGCCGTGTACACGGGCGAGAAGATGAAGGCCTACCGCGAATGGTTGCCCGCGGACAGCTACGAGGCGACGGGATCGTTGGGCGGCAGCTTCGTGTCGACGAACATCGAGGACTACTACACGAATCCGTATGAGCTGGGTTATGGCCCGTTCGTGAAGTTCGATCATGACTTCATCGGTCGCGAAGCGCTCGAGAAGCTGGACAAGCCGGCGCAGCGCAAGAAGGTGACGTTGGCTTGGAACGGCGAAGACGTGGCCAAGGTGTTCGCGTCGCTGTTCGTTCCGGGTTCACCGCACTACAAGTACATCGATCTGCCGCTGTCGAACTATGCGTCGTCCAATTACGACCGATTGACGGTGGGCGGCAAGTTCGTGGGCTTCTCGATGTTCTCGGGCATCAGCTACAACGAGCGCTCCATGCTGTCGCTCGGCATGGTCGATGCGGACGTGAAAATCGGCAACGAGGTCAAATTGACGTGGGGCGAACCGGACGGTGGCAGCAAGAAAACCACCGTCGAGCCTCATCAGCAAATCGAGATCCGGGCGATCGTCAGCCCGGTTCCCTACTCCAAAGTCGCGCGTGAGGGGTATGCCGAGGGCTGGCGCACCGGCAAGGTCTGATTTGCAGTAGTCGGGTCTCGAAGGCGAAGGGCCACGCGCGAGCGTGGCCCTTCGCCGTCATGCAGGCGGTGGACAGCTCATCGCTTGGTAGCCTCGAACCACGCAGCGTCGATGACGAATGAGCAATCCGCGGCGACCTTGAAGTAATCGCGCGCTTCCTGCGCAAGCTCCGCGAACACCGCTTCGAGGGCCGCGACGCGGCGAGCCGGTGTGCCGATCCGCGCGATCCAGCTGCGGAACTCCATCGGCAATTTCCAGTGATCGGCCGCCGGGGGCGAAAAATCGGCCGCGATCAACATTGCGCGCCATTCGGACTCGCGATAGTCGCGGACATGCGAGGCGTCGCGCAGAATCTCGACGGTCTGAAGAACGGTGTCCAGCAGCGGGCTCTCCGGCGCAACCACATCGATGACGACGACCATGCCGCCGGGCTTCAACACACGGGCTGCCTCGCTGAGAGCGCGTCGAACGTCGAGCCAGTGATGGGCGGAATATCGCGTCACCACCAGATCGAAGCTCGCGTCGGCGAAGGGTAGCTGTTCGGCAGGGCCGGCGCGCGTCGTCAGGTGTGCGGCATGCCCACGGACGGTCGCTTCCTGGGTCACGACGTCCAGCATGCGCGGCGAGAGATCATAGGCGACGATGCGCTCGGTGCCGGCGCGTGCCAGCGCGAAGCTCGCGTGACCTGCTCCGCATCCCATATCGAGTGCGCTGGCGGCGCGGGAGGCGTGTGCGAGCGCCGTGAGGCGCTTGAGATCGGCCCCGGAGGCGTGCACCGAACTCGTCAAGTAGCGCTCGGCCATCGAGCCGAACCGGTCGGCCGTCAAATGGTGTTGGTCCATGAAATGCTCCTGCGTCAAAGGTCAGGATCGTAGCTGGCTCGGAGTGAGCTTATACTGAAATATTCTCAGTAATATACGAGCATGAGCCACGCATGAAAACCGTTCTGCCGCCGTTGCGGGCCGTGCAGGCGTTCGCGGCGGTCGCACGCGCCGGGTCGGTGGTCGCCGCCGCCCGCGAGTTGGCGGTGAGTCCCTCCGCGCTGTCGCACCTGACGCGCCAATTGGAGCGTCGCTTGGGCGTGCCGTTGTTCGTGAGGGCGGGGCGCGGGATCAAGCTCACGCAGGAAGGCGAGCAATTGGCCGCGAGCGTCGTGCCAGCGTTGGCTTCGATCGCAGATGCGCTGGGCGGCTTCGTGCGGCGTGGCAGCGAGTTGCGCATCAGCGCGCTGTCGACCTTTGCGGTGCGCTGGCTGATTCCGCGGTTGAGCCGCTTCCAGGCGCGGCATCCGGACATCGAAATATTTCTTTCGACGTCCACGCGAATCGTGAATTTATCTCAGGAGACGTTCGACTGCGCGATTCGTCTCGGCCGGGGCGATTGGGAGGGCGTGGCGAGCGATGCTTTGTATCGCGAGGAACTGGTGCCGGCCTGCAGCCCGCAATGGCTGAGAGCCAGCCGCATGCGAAGGATCGAGGAGTTGAGCCGTGCCAAGCTGATCCATTCCCGCGCGCGACGTCGGGACTGGAGCCGCTGGCTGATGGCGCAGGGGGTGTCCGGCATCGATACCGATGCGGGGCCGATCTTCGAGACGCGGGACCTTGCGATACAGGCGGCAATCGCGCAAATGGGGATCGCCATCGTGGATCCCCGGTTCATCGAGGCGGAGCTCGCCGCCGGTCAGCTCTCGATTCCCTTTCCGTACCGCCTTTCGTTGGATACGGGGTACTGGCTGGTATGGCGTGCGGGCCGCGAGGGCGGCCGGCCGCTGGCCGCGTTCCGTCGCTGGTTGGCGGACGAAAGCCTACGCTGAACGGGCGGCGGGCGGCTTCGAATGTGAGGTCGCCAGGCTTTTCTGGATGTCGGCGGCGATTTCATACGAATGCAACCGCGCCGAGTGTTCGAAGATCTGCGACGTCAGCATGAGCTCGTCGGGCTTGGTGCGCTCGATGAAGGCCGTCAACGCCCGCCGCACCGTATCGGGCGAACCGATGGCGGAACAGGAGAGCACATCGGCCAGCATCGCGGTCGCCGCCGGCGGCAGATCGTTCTCGTAGCCGCGCAGGGGCGGCGGCAGCGGCGTCGGCCGGCCGCTGCGCAAATTCACGAAAGCCTGTTTCATCGACGTGGACAGCAATTGCGCCTCCGCGTCCGTGTCGGCCGCGAAGATGTTGAATCCGAGCATGACGTAGGGCCGGTCGAGCTGCGGCGACGGTTTGAATCGACTGCGATAGATCTCGACGGCCTGCATCATCATCGTGGGGGCGAAGTGCGACGCAAACGCGAAGGGCAGCCCCAGGGCTGCGGCGACTTGGGCGCCGAACAGGCTCGACCCGAGGATCCACAAGGGCACCTCGAGGCCCACGCCCGGAACCGCGATGACCTGCTGGCCGGCCTCGGCCGGAGCGAAATATCGCATGAGTTCGATCACGTCCTGGGGGAATTCGTTGGGATCCGACGATAGCGTCCGACGCATGGCGCGCGCCGCCGCTTGATCCGAGCCGGGCGCCCGGCCCAATCCAAGGTCGATGCGCCCGGGGAACAGTGCTTCCAGCGTGCCGAATTGTTCGGCGATCACGAGCGGCGAATGGTTCGGCAACATGACCCCGCCGGCTCCGACCCGAATCGTCGAGGTGCCCGACGCCACGTAGCAGATTACCACTGACGTCGCGGCGCTCGCGATCCCCGGCATGCTGTGGTGCTCCGCCAGCCAATAGCGGTTGTACCCCCAACGCTCCGCATGCTGTGCGAGATCGAGGGTGTTGCGTAGTGAAAGTCCGGCGTCGCCGCCCATGGTGATGGGAGACAGGTCGAGGACCGAGAACGGAACGGGGTGCGGAGCTTGAGCCATATCCCTTTGTTGGGGCGCGACAGCTGCGTTCTCAAGGCCGTGTCGCGCGGACGCCTACCCGGCCCGCATGACCCCGATTGCGGCGTCCATGGTGTGAATCCGGACCGCGATGCAGCGAAACTGAATGAAATCTATGCATTTATATCTCCCGATGTGTTTTACGATGTATCTTACGCTCCCTATATCTTAAGATAGTGTCAATAACGCGCACGAAGGGCTCTCGGTAAGAATATGATGTCGCGCACCGGTCAATTAGGTCCGTCTTGACATTGACACTGAGCGATCTGCGCTCCAAAATACGCGGCTCATTTTGAGGAGGGGTACCCAAGCGGCCAACGGGGGCAGACTGTAAATCTGCTGGCTTATGCCTTCGTAGGTTCGAATCCTACCCCCTCCACCATTTGGGTGTGGGTACGGTGCCATTGGCTTGTAAGGTGTGCGGGTGTAGTTCAATGGTAGA
>PLUE01000027.1 GCA_003164785.1 Gammaproteobacteria bacterium
CGATCATCGGCAGCATCTCGGGAGTCAGGCCCACCGCTACCGCCAATGCGAAGAAGAATGCTCCCTTCCAATCGTGCTTCGTGAAGCCGTTGATGAGAAAAACCAGGGGCACCATCACGGCCATGAACTGCATCATGAGCCAGGTGAAGCGGTTGAGACCCTTATCGAAGCTCGTCGGCGGCCGATCCCCGGTGATGGAGCGGGCCATGCTGCCCAAGTAGGTGTGTAACCCCGTAGTCACGACGACCGCTGTCGCCGTGCCGCTCTCGACGCTCGTCCCCATGAAGCATGTGTTCTTAAGTTCGGTGGGTGAGTTCTCCTTGTCCGTTGCCGGCTCCTGGAACTTCTCGACGGGGAGCGACTCGCCGGTGAGACTGCCTTGGCTCACGAAGAGGTCTTTCAATGACAACAACCGCACATCGGCGGGAATCATGTCGCCGGCCGCCAGCTTGACGATGTCGCCGGGCACCAAGTCGCGCAGGGGTATCTCCCGCGCCGCGCCGTCCCGAACAACCGAAGCGGTTACGTGGATCATGGCCTTGAGCTTCTCTGCGGCGGCATCCGCCCTCGCTTCCTGAATGAAGCGTAGACCCACGCTCAACGCCACCATCATCGCCATCACCGAACCGGCACGTGCGTCGCCCGTCAGAAAGGATAGTCCCGACAAAATCGTCAACAGGATGACCAACGGGTTGCGGATGATTTTCAGCACGCGGACGAACCAGCCTTGCTTGCGCTCCTGTGCAATCTGATTTGGGCCCACGGTGCTTGCCTTTTCCGCGGCCTCCGCTTGCGTCAAACCATTCAGAGAGGTTCGCAAATCCCGGAGTAGCTGCTCGCCGTCCTTACGGGCGGCTTCCAGTACCGCGGGCGCCACATGAATAGTCTGGTTCTTGGTGTTTGCCGGAGTCGGCGGCCCAGGCGGCGCTGCGGGTGGGCTTGCCTGATTGGCCGTTGCCGTTCCGGGAGCGTCGGCGGAAGCCGCTGTTGTGTTCTGCGCATTGGGTACTGTCATTGTCTCGTCGCTTTTATCGGATCGGCCAATCATTTTGCCGCACATTTTTTGGAAAAAAGGCGTCTCAACCACCCGAATATCGATTGTCTAAAAGCAACGCCGAGAACAATGAGGGCGATACCTGCGACAATGACATAAAGCGGAGTGGGCCCCAACCAAGCCTCGAAAAGTTTCCATTTCTTCCCGAAAAAAAATCCGATCAAGATATAGCTGATGGTATAGACCGTGGACCCCGTGAGGTTGTAAAAAAGAAATATTGGCCAGGGCATTTTCGCCGCTCATTCTGAATTATCGAACCCCTCAGCGCTCGAAAAAGTTAGGCCCGGCGGAACCCACGACGCGGCTCTACAGAACGCCGCTCCATTTTGAGCGACGACAGTTCTCACTGAGGCTTACGCCCGTGCTAGCCTCAAAGTCAAGACACCGATCCGCACAACCGGCCTGAGTGAGGACAACCTGTTTGGTCTCCACAGCTAAGCATGAACTGATGACTGCCGCGCCCATTGATGTCGCGATGGGATTGACGAGCGAAGAAGCTCGGCGCCGGCTTGCGGCCAACGGAACGAATGCCGTTCTGGATGTGGTTCAGCGTCCGATCAATCGGAGCCTTTGCGGTCGTCGCAACGATTGCCGAGGCATCGCCTCCCGCGGCGGCGATGGTCCAGGAACTTCAGGCCAAAGGTTTCCGCGTTCTGGTTCTCGCGGTGGGTTCGGCCCAGCCGCTGCGCATCGCCGGGCCACTCTGCTCGACCGCGCCGCTGCCCCGGGATATCCGCGCCGACGACTTTGCGGTCTTTGCCGGCGTCATGCCTGAAGACAAGTACGCGCTCGTTCAGGCACTGCAGCGTGCAGGCCACATAGCCGTCGTATTCGGCGCGGCCATCGTTCTAGCCTTCTGCCTGGACACGGTGAAGGTCTTCCTGTTCCGCCGTCTCGCCATCGCCTGATGATGCCTAAAGTTTCGGCAGGCAGTCGTTTCCCTGATTTTTCGCGTCCAAAATGCCTCTGACACGGTTGCTGGTGAGCAAGGGCAAGAACGATTTAATGTGGGCACCCACCGCAAGTTTTGCGTACTCGATGAGGAAGATCTCTTGCACTTTCGCAACTGCGGTGTGCGTCTCACGCGCCAGCAGTTCGATGGCCCACTGCTCCTGCGCGAGGATTTGCGAGTCCATTGAATCGTTGATCATGATCGGTACTTCTCTTAGGACGAGACACCAGTGGTACGGCAGAACAGCTCCGACTTTCGTCGAGGGAGCAGAAACTTGGGGTTGGGGCGCCGAGGATACTTTCTCGTCCGGCAGATCCCAATCGCTGGTCCGATGACGGCAAAACTGATTACCTGCACGCTATCAGTCACGTCAAGACTATACCGCCATCATTGCGCTATTGTGACGATCTGTGGCTGCTAGCGAGGCTCTAGACTGGGTAGTCACCGTCTATTATACTGGTAGACGCGGGTGTGATTGGGGCCTGGAGTAACCTGCGTCCGTTCGATTCGGGCATTCTCTGATTCCCTCTACGGACTGCGCTCAGCATATCCTCGCGCTAGCAATGGACAGACAATGCCGGCGCCTGTCGCCGTAACCTTTTGATACCGTGCATCGAGCGGTTTTCCGGTATAGACCACCGGCCAATCCATACCGGCGGCGTAATTCGAGCGCGGCGCCGAATTGCCGCAGGAAACTCCATCAAAAAAGCCGGGCGCGATGTCTATGAAAGCGACTCCGTGGGCGGCCAGCCACTCGTAGGTTCGTGCTGCGTTATCGGCAAATGCGCGAACGATTTCCCGATCGTTGTAGCGAAAATCCGGAAAGCCATTCGGTTCGACTACCGACCAGTCGGTGAGATCCCGGAACAATAAATCTGGTGAATCCACGATCCCGTACTTTTTTTGGGCACTCGTCCCGCCGCCGAGCGGTATCACGCCGCCGCTCACCATGGCATGGCCACCGGCGTTCCGCCCGCTGTTGGATCATTATGCGGTATCCCGCTATTTAACGATGCGATCACGCACGGGTAGCTCGCTTCGGCGTGCACGAGGCTTGTGTGTTGGCATTACGGTCAGGCGCAACCCAAAAGCCGCCAGGATCGCAGCGAGCGTATCGAGCCGAGGATTTCCCCGCTCGGAAAGTGTCCGATACAGCGTCTCGCGGGAAAGCCCAGTTTTATCGGCCAGCGCGGTCATGCCACCCACGGCATCGGCAACGGTGCGCAGCGCAACGGGTACGGCGCGTGCGTCGCCGTCCTCGAGCATGGCTTCGATGTATGCGGCGATCTCGGCCTCACTTCGCAGGTGTTCCGCTGCGTTGAACGGGCGGCTTGGGGAGACGGGCTTTGTAATCTTTCCAGTACGCATGGGCTTTTTTTACATCCGTCGCTTGTGTGCTCTTGTCACCACCATATAAAAGTCGCCCTGCGGGCGATCATCGCCGCTTCGCGGCGCTGTCGAACCCGATTTTTCCATGTCGGGGGTTCGAATGGGACACGGTCGGCGGGTGAGATGCGACGAGCCTCTTCCGAAAGACTCGTGATTTGGTGCCGGCTGAGGGATTCGAACCCCCGACCTACGGTTTACAAAACCGTTGCACTACCACTGTGCTAAGCCGGCATGGCGCTAAATATTAACAATAAATCATACACTTGATGGAAAACCATCGTCGCCGCTGATCCGGCAGGGGTGCCGGCAGGAGGGGGACGACGGAGGCGGGGCGAATTTTACCCCAAACCCCCCGTCGAGTCGTTTCGAATGATGCCCGGCGAATCCTGCGTGGCCCCGCCGGCACGACCACTTGGAGTTCGTCCCACAGCCATTGTCCCGAAGTCGAGAAATTGAAGTAGTGTTTTTCG
This sequence comes from Gammaproteobacteria bacterium, assembly GCA_003164785.1. GTDB lineage: Bacteria > Pseudomonadota > Gammaproteobacteria > Steroidobacterales > Steroidobacteraceae > Bog-1198. The sequence goes on from PLUE01000027.1 coordinate 3,866, forward strand.
ATCGCGAAGCTGTTCGTAAAGGTGACCCGCCGACCCGTGGGATGCCCCGCGTCGCTCCAATTCCCCGTTTCGAGGAGGACGGTGTGGAACATGCCGAGTTCGGTGACCTCGCCGCTGACGCCGTCGATCTCGACCCAATCGCCCACGCGGATCCCATTGCGCCCCATCAGCACCAGCCAGCCGAAGAATGCCACGATGAAATCCTTGAGCGCCACGGTGAGGCCGGCGCCGACGATGCCGACCATGGTGCCGAATTGCCCCGGCACTCCAATGAGCATCAACAGGATGATGACGAAGCCCAGAACGCGCAGGCTGATCCGCGTAATGCTGCGCAGCGTTTCCGCCTGGCGACGATCCAGCTTCGGGTTGCCGAGCAGATGCTGAATCCAGCGGTCGATCAGCAGCAGCGACAGAATGATGCCCACGATGATGATGGCATCGAGCATGAGGGCGTGCACGAGCACGCTCGATTGCAGCGAAGCCCCACCAAGGCGGCCGAGGTGATGGCAGCGCGCTTTTCGATGATCTTCGGCGACGGCGGTGACGTTCTCCACCAGGCGACGGCGGCCGCGACCTGAAGCCGTGCGAGAAAAGGGGGTATGAGTCTGCGAAACGCCAGCCCCAGGACGACGATCAGCGAAGTGAAGGTCATGGGCGAAAACCTGAACGGGAGCCGGAACCGAACCTCATGGGACTAACAAAACACTTAGCTCGGTTCCGGTGTCTCGTTGCAGACAAGCTATTGTTTGCTGCGAACGTGGTCATTTGCAAGTGCTGTGTTGTCGATGACACAAACTTAAGCGCCTGGCGTGGCACATGAAAAAACCTTTTTGTTGAAAATTGGCGAACCTGCGCGAGGCGAAGAACATCTGCACCCGCCTGGTGTTGCGCGATGGCAGCCCGCATCTGAGGCTTCGGGAGTTGTGCCAGTTTGCCGCGTTGCCGGCGCCCGCAGCCGCTATAATCGCCGGCGCGAAAGGCCGTGTTGATTTCGAGGTCGCTATCAGCAAGTATGGCCCGGGTGCGATTGCAGTAATGACGCTGTAGTCGCGAGCCTTTGCGACCGGCGGTCGCATCAAAAATCCGTTTTTCCCGGTGTCGCTCAGGCAGTCCTTGGCGTGGCCCGGATATTTTCATGGTCGAGCGGCAAGGGCGTTGGTCGGCCTGCCGGGCGGCCAAGAGGTGATTAAAGCTAATGTGGATCGTTCAAGTTGCGCTACGCCGGCCATACACATTCTTGGTGATGGCGTTGCTGATCCTCCTCGCGACGCCGCTGGTCCTGCTCAAGATGCCCACCGACATCTTCCCGGAGATCAACATCCCGGTCATCAGCATCGTGTGGAACTACACGGGGTTGTCCGCGCAGGAAATGGGGTTGCGGATCACGGCCGTCAACGAGCGCAGCCTCACCACGACGGTCAATGACATCGAGCACATCGAGTCGAATGCTTATGCTGGCGTCGCGGTCATCAAGATCTATTTCCAGCCGAGTGCCAAGGTGGAAACCGCGCTCTCGCAGGTGACCGCGCTGGTGCAGACCCAGTTGCGCATCATGCCTCCGGGCACCACGCCTCCGTCCATCGTCAAATACGATGTTTCTTCGGTGCCGATTCTCCAACTGGGTCTCTCCGGCGAGGGCTTGAGCGAGCAGCAGCTCTTCGATTACGGCTTGAATTACGTCAGAACGCAACTGG
>PLUE01000043.1 GCA_003164785.1 Gammaproteobacteria bacterium
ATATTGGACCGACGCGCACAATGCAGCAGGACATCGAGTTCGGGGTCATCCAGATTGTCGACATCGCCCTCAAGGCGATTTCCTCCGCGGTCAACGATCCGAGCACCGCGATTACCTGCCTTGACCAACTCGGGCGGATCCTGATCCGATTCGTGAGCCGCAACGCTCCGGTCTCGCTGCTTTGCGATCCACCGCACGTCGTCCGGGTCATCGTTCCATGGATTGGGATCGAGAGCCTTCTCGATACGGCATTTGAGCAAATACGCCATTACTCGATGTCGGATATCGCGGTCAGCATGCGCGTCCTACGCGCTTTCGACGATATTGCTTCGACTTGCAGCGACCCACGCCTTCTCGAGTCACTCATCGTGCGTGGCCGACGGATCTTGGTCGGTTGCGCCGAACGACTGAATCCGGACCAGATCGAGAAGCTTCAACAGCGACTCAGCGCCTTGGAAGGTCGCATGCATCCCGTCAGAACCGCCAACGTCACGGAGGCTTCGCCGTAGACCGACAACTCGTCTAGCGCTCCGCCCGCCTAGCCCACGGCTGCAGCGCTCATGGTTGATAGTGTTCTCCCACCGAGAAAGCTGTTCGCGCTTTTTGTAGAGTTGCGCACCCCGCAAACCGATGTTATGTTCTTCGGCAGTGCGCCACAAAGAGCGCTTCCGCACGAGCGGATTTGAATAATTCTAAACGCGATTGGGGGACGATTCATGAACTTAGCTAACGGCAGGCTGGCCACACTGCACACGCTCGTCTTTGGACTGACCACTCTCCCGCTCGGCGCACTGGCGGCGGCCGACACGCCGTCCGCGACCGAGAATCAACTTGAAGAGGTGGTCGTGACGGCGCAGTTCCGTTCCGAAAACCTGCAAACCACGCCGATTGCGATCACCGCGATCACCGCCCAAGGGCTCGAAGAACGCAACCTGACGAACATCGTCGACATCGGCGCCTATGTTCCCAGCGCCGTCATCCAGCCGCTGGGCGCCGGCTGGGGCGCAACCATGGCGGCGTACATCCGCGGCGTCGGCTTGGGTGACAACGAGCTGTCGTTCGAACCGGGGGTGCCCATTTACATCGACGGCGTCTATATCGGCCGCCCGCAGGGCGCCATGTTCGACCTGCTGGACCTCGACCGGGTCGAAGTATTGCGCGGCCCTCAGGGCACGCTCTTCGGCAAGAATGCCGAGGGTGGCACCATACGTATGATATCCAAGAAGCCGCAGGGCGACGACTCGGTCTCCTTCGACCTGACCTACGGCAACTTCAACCGCATCGAAGCGCGGGGGATGGCCGACGTCTCGCTGGTCGACGGTTTCCTCACCGCTCGATTTTCCTATTCGAGCAAGCGTGCGGACGGCTATTTCACGCTGCTCGACTATGTCTGCGTCAATGGTGCCGGCAGCTTGGGGACCATGAAGTCGGCGGTTCCGCTGAACTCCAATTGCGTCACCGGCCACCTGGGCAATGAAGACAGCCAGGCGGGCCGCGCCGCATTCCGGTTAAAGTTCAGCGACCAGGTCGAGTTCAACCTCATCACCGACATCAACACCCAGAATCAGGAAGGCCCGGCCGACAAATACACCATCATCTCCCCCACGCTGGCCGGCGGTCTCAACGCCTTCTACAGCACCTTGCCGCCCTCCGTGGTCGGCGCGGCCTCCATCGCGCAATACGGCATCGCCACGACCGGCCCGGCGGCCTACCTCGGCAAGCCGGTGGCCTACGACAGCCGGTTCGTCACCAACAACTTCTACACCGCCTATTCGAACTACGGGGTCGATCCGGCCACCGGCCGCGACATTCCGAACGAAAACAATGTGAACCACCGGGGCGTGTCCGGAACGTTGGACTGGATACTGCCCTATGACATGGCCTTCAAGTCCGTGACGGCCTATCGCGAACTGACCAATGAGTACGGGCGCGATTCCGACGGCAGCCCCTTCGACGTCAACGCAACGTATGACGCCGTCACCCACCGCCAATTCACCGAAGAATTGACCCTGACCGGCGTCAATCTTCACGACCGGCTGAACTGGGCCGTCGGCACGTTCTACTACGACGCGTTCGACACCGACGATGGACTGGACGTACTGTATCCGGGAATCATCGACGAGCAGGATGCCGACGTCTCGCAGACCACGGAGAACTGGGCGGTGTTCGCCCATGGCGGCTTCAAGTTCACGGACGCGTTCTCCATCTCCGGCGGGTTGCGGTATACCAGCGACCGCAAGGATGCGCAGGTTACCGTCACCAACATCACCACCACCGTCGGAGACTTCAGCCAATGGATTCCGCTCACGACATCTCATGTCGACTATGATCTGTCGCTGAACTACCGGTGGGACGAGAGCCTGATGACGTACGCGAAGTACTCCACGGGCTTCAAGGGAGGCGGCTACAGCCCGCGTCCTGCCGATGCCCTGCAGACGCTCCCATTCAAGCCCGAATACCTCAAGACCTACGAACTCGGCCAGAAATCGGAATGGCTGGACAACCGCGTGCGATTCAACGCCGACTTTTACTATTCCAGATACCTCGACCAGCAGACGTTCGCGCAGCAACTCGACGCGCTCGGCCAGAACTGGTTCCGTGAGGAGAACGCAGGCACGGCGCGCATTTGGGGCATCGAGGGTGAACTGCAGGCCGAACCCGTCAGGGACTTCCGCATCGATGCTTCCTTCGGCTATTTGAATTACCTGTTGCTGAGCAATGGCGGCAACGCCCTGCTGTTCACGGGCAACGAGTGCGGCGGCGAAACCTGTGAATCCGAACGCACGCCGAAATACACCGCGGCGGTGGGCATCCAGAACAGCTGGACGTTCGAGGCCGGCAAACTCACCCCGCGATTGGACGCGACCTACCAGTCGACCATCTACTACGCCAACAACAACGGGTGCTTCACCACGACCAGTACCGTGGGCTGCGGAACGGGAGCGCAGAATGGCTACGCCCTGCTGAACGGACGGGTGACGTGGATGACGAACAGCAGGAAGTGGGAAGTCTCACTGTGGGGCCGCAACCTGACCGACAAGGAATACTTCGACGGCAAGCTGAGCCTGCTCACGTTCTTCGGTCGCGAGCAGGGCAATCCCGCACCGCCCCGGGAGTACGGCATCTCTTTCAAGCGAAACTTCAAGATGGACTGACGGCGCACCATCACCAGCAACCGATCCGTATTGAACTGCAGGCTGTAGCGCATGAAGCAAGCCACTTCGATCGTGCGGCCCGGCTCGACAATCATGCGACCCGCCGATGGCGGACGGGATGCCAGCCGCCGCGCATAACGACGCAAGAAGTCATTGGGATGATCTCGTAGGTGGTGCGATGTTACCCTCGTGGATCGAGAGCTCGCCCCGGGCCAATACCTGAGAAACCGTATCCATGCCCTGCTTGGCCGCCGCTACCAGCGAGAGCCGATCGATGGATCCTATCGCCTTGCTGGCTTCGCGAAGCGCAGAGAAAAGCATTCGCTCTTGGCGCTTGGTATGAACTTTGATATGCAGCCACTGCATGACCCACGCTTGATGATCACGGCGAGTATTGCCGCGTCGGTACATCGACCGAAGTGACGCGATGCTGGGAGCATTCTCCCCGACCTGCTCGCCTACCAAATTCAGCAGTTTGCGCGGAACGACGTTGAATGCATGCAATCGGGCGCCAGTCAGGCGCATAAAGCCAAGTTGAAGGCCAACCGCGATACGATATTTCGGCCGAAACTCCTTCCGAATCGCGGCGATGTCCCGCGGGGAGAACTGGAAGAATTCGATTTCGAATATCGACAGTTCGCCAGGTAGCTCGCCGATCCCTAGAAAACGGTCCTGCCAGTGTGCCATCCCTGCCCCGCTCCACATCCGCCTGGTCGACCCGAGCGTAGCACGGCGATCTGCCATCTACCGAAAAAACCATAAACCGTTGAAACGTCGAGACTTATCGGGGTTGTTGAGCGTAAGGTATTGAAAGCGAAGGATCTTCTATCGTGTATTTTTCCGCCATGGGTCCGGTTACTCCTTGATGTGCGTGACATTCGCGGCCAGACTGCCCAGGGAGGTGTTGATCACCTGGATCTGCAGCGGCTTCGACTGATCGGCCGTTGGCGCGGACCCGGGCAGCGCGGCGGCAAAGGACGTGCCCGCGACCGCCGCCTGCAGGCTCAGCGTCGCCAGCATCAAGAAGTGCTTCATCATCGACAGTCCCCCCTGTTATCACAATTGAACCGCCTCAACCCACCGCTCAATGCGCGGTCTGCCCACCGTCGATGATGAACAGGGAGCCATTGATGAAGCTCGCGGCATCCGAACACAAATGTAGCACGGTGCCGGCGATTTCCGCCGGATCGGCGGCCCGGCCATCGACGTCGCCGATCATGACGGCGGCTCCCGCCCCGGCAAAGGCCAGCGCCGTCGCCCGCCCTGTCGAAGGGCCCACCGGCCGTTGGCGCAAGCCATTCGATCGTGTTACGTCTGACCCGATGGTACGATAGCAGACAGACGCGGGCGTCGCCAGGCGTGCATCCTGCCCATGACCCTCTCCCCTGATCTTTAATTCAAGTTGCACATCGAGTGCTCGACATGATTCATAACGAGGGACGTATGTTACGCAGCATGAAGGATATGGAGGGCTACGCCATTGGTGCGACCGACGGCATCATCGGTCAGGTGAAAGATTTTTACTTTGACGACGATCGGTGGGTCATTCGCTATCTCGTCGTAGAAACCGATCAAGGGCCGCCGCGGCACAGAGTACTGATATCGCCCATTGCGATCGGTCGGCCGAATTGGTCCGACAAGATCCTTCCCGTCTCCCTTACGCGCAGCCAGGCGCAACAGAGCCCCGACATCGACACCCAGGTGAAGAGCGAACGCTCTGACGCCATTGTGCCGCGCAGCAACGTGCGTCGGGGGGGGGCCGGGTCGTGCGGCATGTGACATGAAAACCTTATTCCTCGTCCGGCACGCGAAGTCGAGCCGCGATGACACGACCTTACCTGACAAAGACCGGCCATTGAATGATCGCGGCAAGCGCGACGCACCGAGGATGGGCGACCGATTAGCGAAGCGCCATGTAAAGGCGGACTTGATCCTGTCGAGTCCGGCGAACCGAGCGCTCACGACCGCGCAGATCATCGCCAAAAAGCTGGATTACAAGCTCAAGGATATCGTGGTGAATGATCGGCTGTATCCAGGCGCTGTGGATGACCTGCTCAACATTATTCACAAGCTCGGCGACAAGCTGGATCGCGTGATGCTCGTTGGCCATAACCCGGTGTTAGCGGAGCTCGCGCATCGTCTGTCAAGCGAGATCACCGACCTGCCGACCTGTGCCGCCGCCGAGTTCACATTCAATGCGAAGTCATGGCCAGATGTGGGCAATGCGACGCTCGCAACGGTGTCGCTCGACTATCCAAAGAAATCGTAGGATGAATTCTACGTCTGGCGGGGCCGTTCGTCCCTGTCCCTGCCCTCGCCCGGCGATCCGAAGCATTGGTGCAGCGGCCATTAGGCAAAGTGCGTA
>PLUE01000009.1 GCA_003164785.1 Gammaproteobacteria bacterium
CCGACTTCGACGGTGACCAAATGGCGGTTCACGTGCCGCTGTCCATCGAGGCGCAGCTCGAAGCGCGCGCCCTGATGATGTCGTCGAACAACATCCTGTCGCCCGCGAACGGCGAGCCCATCATCGTTCCGTCGCAGGACGTGGTTTTGGGCTTGTACTACCTGACCCGCGAAAAGGTCGGCGCCAAGGGCGAAGGCATGGCATTCAGCGACGTCGCCGAAGTGCATCGTGCCTACGAGAGCCGCAACATCGACCTGCAGGCGCGGGTCAAGGTGCGTCTGTCGGAATGGACCCGCACCGAGAAGGGTGCGCCGTTGGTGCAGAACATACGGGTCGTCGCGACGACGGCCGGCCGCGCTTTGCTGTCCGAGATTCTGCCCAAGGGCTTGTCGTTCGATGCCATCAACCAGGACATGACGAAGAAGATCATCTCCGCGACGATCAACCTGTGCTATCGCACGGTTGGTCTGAAAGAGACCGTCGTGTTCGCCGATCAGTTGATGTACACGGGCTTTCAGTACGCCACGCGTTCGGGGGTATCGATCGGTGTGGACGACATGGTCGTGCCGCCTTCGAAGATCAAGATTTTGGCCACGGCCGAGAAGGAAGTGAAGGAGATCCAGGAACAGTATTCCTCAGGTCTCGTCACCAACGGCGAGCGCTACAACAAGGTGGTCGACATCTGGTCGCGTACCAACGACCAGGTGGCCAAGGCCATGATGGAGATGCTGGGTACGGATGAGGTGGTTGACACCAAGGGCAAGAAAGTCCGGCAGAAGTCGTTCAACTCGATCTTCATGATGGCCGACTCGGGCGCCCGCGGTTCCGCCGCGCAGATCCGTCAGCTGGCCGGCATGCGCGGCCTGATGGCGAAGCCCGATGGCTCCATCATCGAAACGCCGATCACGGCGAACTTCCGTGAGGGGTTGAACGTACTCCAGTACTTCATCTCGACTCACGGCGCCCGCAAGGGCCTGGCCGACACCGCGTTGAAGACGGCGAACTCCGGGTATCTGACGCGTCGTCTGGTCGACGTGGCGCAGGATCTCGTGGTCACCGAAATCGATTGCGGCACGACCTACGGCCTGTCCATCACCCCGATCGTCGAAGGCGGCGACGTGGTCGAAGGCTTGGGCGAGCGCGTCCTCGGCCGCGTGGTCTCGGAAGATGTCGTGATGGCCTCGACCGGCGAAGTTCTGGTCAAGTCCGGCGTGTTGATCGACGAGAAGCTGGTCAAGCTGCTGGAAAAGATGGGTGTCGACCAGGTCATGGTGCGTTCGCCCATCACCTGCGAGACCCGTTACGGCGTTTGCGCCCAGTGCTACGGCCGCGACCTGGGTCGTGGTCATCGCATCAACATCGGCGAGGCGGTGGGAGTCATCGCGGCACAGTCGATCGGCGAGCCGGGAACCCAGCTCACCATGCGTACCTTCCACGTCGGCGGCGCGGCATCGCGGGCTGCCGCGGCCAACGGCGTCGAAGTGAAGTCCAAGGGCACCATCCGATTGCACAACATCAAGACGGTACGCCACGAGAAGGGTCATCTGGTCGCGGTGTCGCGGTCCGGCGAACTGGGCGTGGTCGATGAATTCGGCCGCGAGCGCGAGCGTTACAAGATCCCGTATGGCGCCACCATCACCGTGAACGATGCCGATGTGGTTGCGGCCGGACAGTCGGTCGCGAACTGGGATCCGCATACCCACCCCGTGGTCACGGAAGTGGCCGGCATGATCAAGTTCTCCGACTTCGTCGATGGCATCACCGTCACGACCCAGGTGGACGACGTCACCGGCCTGTCCAGCACGGTGGTGTTGGATCCGAAGCAGCGCGGTTCGGGGGGCAAGGATCTGCGTCCGGTCGTGCGCCTGACCAATGCCAAGGGCAAGGAAGTCACCTTCGCCAACACCGACATTCCGGCGGTCTACGCGCTGCCCGCGGGCGCGATCGTCAGCCTGGAAGACGGTTCCAAGGTGTCGGTGGGCGACGTCATTGCGCGTATCCCGCAGGAGTCCTCGAAGACTCGTGACATCACGGGCGGTCTGCCGCGCGTGGCCGACTTGTTCGAAGCCCGCAAGCCGAAGGATTCCGCGATTTTGGCGGAACGCAGCGGCACCGTCAGCTTCGGCAAGGAGACCAAGGGCAAGCGTCGCTTGATCATCACCAACGAAGCCTCCGACAAGTACGAGGAGTTGATCCCCAAGTGGCGCCATCTCAACGTGTTCGAGGGCGAACAGGTGGACAAGGGCGAAGTCATCGCCGACGGCGAGCCCAATCCGCACGATATCCTGCGGTTACGGGGTGTCGAGTCCCTGGCCAACTACCTGGTTCGCGAGATCCAGGACGTGTACCGCCTGCAGGGTGTGAAGATCAACGACAAGCACATCGAAGTGATCGTGCGGCAGATGTTACGTAAAATCGAGGTGTTGGACGCCGGCGATTCGGCATTACTGCGCGGCGAACAGATGGATCGCGGTCGCCTGTTGGACATCATTGCCAAGCAGAAGAACGAGGGGAAGCATCAGTCGACCTGGGAACCGATGTTGTTGGGCATCACCAAGGCGTCGTTGGCCACCGAATCGTTCATTTCGGCGGCGTCGTTCCAGGAAACCACCCGCGTCCTCACCGAGGCGGCGGTCCGGGGTCTCAAGGACGATCTGCGCGGTCTGAAAGAGAACGTTATTGTCGGTCGGCTCATTCCCGCGGGCACCGGCTTCGCGTATCATGCGCGTCGCCGACGTGCGTTTGACGACAGCCGACGCCGCAGCTTCATGGATGTGAGCGGCGGAATGGGCGACTCGGATGACACTGTACCGGCGGGGGACACTGAAGCTGCCGAATAAGAGAATAATAATAAGCATCTAAAGATATGGCTCCGGGCTCGTAAGGGTTCGGGGCCTTTTTTTTTGCCTGTGTTATGCAATGAGAGCCGCGGTGTCAGAGGCGTGAAATGGAACACGTTTTTGATTGCTGGCGCGTTTATTGTCTGAGGCCCCGAAACAGCAAGGCCGACATCATGTTGTTGCTTACCGCGATACTCAGCGCATGGGCCCCCCGCGAGCCCGAACCCAACGATCTATTGGCCGAAGCGCGACAGCGTATCGGGCACGTCGGCTTGGCGGTGATTGCCCTGGTGTTCGTACTGCTTGCTTTCTGGCAGCACTAGCGCCGCCTGACGTGCACCCGCTCCCCCATCGTCGTGGGGGCCCCGGGGTATTCCGTGTCGCCCGTCCCCGTAGGCGCGCCCCCACAGCGGGAGACGGTTTATTCGGGTTGCGTCGGCCGATAGTGTCGTCAGACTGGGCCATGCTCGAACAACCGCCGGCCGACGTGCCGCAAACCCAGGATTTTTTTTCATGACTACCATCGAAGAGCGCATGAGCGAAACTGAATTGGATGAACTGGCGATCGACAAGGGGGCGCTGGGCGAGCAGACGACCGGCACCCCTGACGATGAGGACGATCGGGACGATGAGCGGGCGGATGAAAACGAAATTCCGGTGGGCGACGTCGCTGAGGACACCGAGGCGCCCGAGGAGTTCGAGGTCGACGATGAAGACGAATTGGGGCATCCGGAAGACGACGATGCCGATGATCTCGACGACGATATGGACGACGAAGACGAGGACGACCTCGACGAGTAAGGCCGTGGGAGTGTGACACGCAGGCAGCGACGCACACCGCGGTCGAAGGCTGTATCATTTTTGTTGATGCAGATCGTCCGCCAAAGCTCATTCACCTCCAACCCCTGGAAGAACGGCGGGGGGGTTACCTTCGAGGCGCTCCGGGTACCGCCGGAAGGGCCGTTTCGCTGGCGGGTCAGCATCGCCCAGATCGACTCCTCGGGCCCTTTCTCGTACTTTGCGGGCTATGCCCGCAAAATGGTGTTGTTACGCGGTGCCGGCATGCGGCTGACCTTTGGCGACGATCGGCAGACGGTGCTGCGACAACCCGGTGATCTGGTGGAATTCGACGGCGCCACTGCAACCCAGTGCGATTTGCTCGACGGACCCTGCACCGACTTGAACCTCATGGTTGCGAATTCGATCACGGGCGCCTCGGCCCGGGTCGATCGGTTGGATACGCCCCGGCAGTTGGGGGCGTCGAATCCGGAAACGGTCCTCGTGGTGCCGATCTGCGGGCGCCTATCGATCGGACCGGGACAGTCGGGACCGGAGAAGCTGGGCGACGCCGAACTTCATGCGTGGGACCTTGCCGTCGTGCCGCCCGGCACCGAGTGCACCATCACCCCCATTCTGGCCGGCATTGGCGACGCGCCGCTGGTGTTTTTCGCCGCTCTGGACGATACGATCCGATAATCGAGCCGCGCATGCCGCGCGTGGTCACGGCGTCGCCGCCACCTTGTTCGCCTTCGCATTGGCCTTATTCTCTTCTCCCCCCCGGTTTATTTTTGCCCCGCATGGGCGAGCATCACGTTGCGGCGCAACGGGTCATCGTGCTGTAGGCATAGTCCCGGTATCGACCGTAGGAAAATGCCGGGAACACAATGCCGGCTGACGTCGGCGAACCGTCTCGCTAAGGTTGGGTCGTCGAGGCGGTGATTCAGGCGTATCACTCGGAGGAACACGACGATGGCGAACGGCAATACTCGGGATGAAAGACCCATGGGCAACCGTGGTCAGCAAGGCGGAAACAACGAGACGCGCGCCCGTCAGCATGGCGGAGACCGCGGCGCCGGTGAGCAGGCGCGACAGGGCGGGACCCGCCCCGATGACCGCGGGAATGTGGCGAATCGAGGCAGGGAAAACCCAGGAAAATCTTCGGACCACCAGCAACGGAGGAGCGATAAGGATTGAGGCAACGTCAGCTTTCAGTGCTCTTGAGCCCGGGCCGGTAAGCGAGGGTTGCCGGCCCGTTCCAGCGACGCGCCGCTAGGCGCGTTTCCGCGATCTTGAGGGCGCACGTGGCGCCGCGCGAGCGACGGGTCGCCTGCCTACCCCCTTCAAGCTGTTGCGCAGTGCTTCCATCAAATCGATGACCTCGGCCTTGGGTCTTTCGGCGTCCTCCGGCGGGGGAGTCGCCAGATCATGAGTCTGCTTCTTGCGTATCTTTTCCTTGATGCGGCGCATGAGATCCGCACGATACGTGTCCTTGAAGACGTCCGGTCGCCAGGGTGAACTCATTTCATCGACCAGCTTTTTCGCCATTTGGAGTTCGGCGCTGTTCAGTTTCGCCGCCTTGGGCGAGGCAGCGGGCAACTCCAGATCGTCCGCCGCCAACAGGTCGCTCGCGAACCGCAATGTCATCAACATCAGTGCGCGCTCGTGTGGCGCGACCACGCAAAGGTGTTGCCTGCCGCGCATCACGAACGTTGCGACTGCGACCTTCTTCGTCGACTGCAGGGTCTCGCGCAACAGCGCATACACCTTTTGTCCGCCCTTGGCAGGGGCAAGGTAGTAGGGCGTTTCGAAATACGGCGGCGATATATCGGCGGCGTCGCTGAAGCTCGCAATATCGATCGTTTCCGAGGCCTTCACATTCGCGTGCTTGAAATCCGCATCGGACAATGCCACGTAATTTCCCTTCTGATACTCGTAGCCCTTGACGATGTCCGACCACTCGACTGCCTTGCCGGTCTTCTTGTTGACCCGTTCGTATCCGATCGGGGCGAAGTCGCGGCTGTCCAACAGGTGAAGATGCAAAGATCCGTCGCGCGCCGCGGCATACATTTCCACGGGAACGTAGATCAAACCGAATGAGATGGCGCCGCGCCACAGTGCTCGGTGCGCCATGGCTACGGGATGTCGCTGGCTTTTGCTATGCCGAAAATCAGCACGCTGATGGCGCTGAATAACACTTCGAGCGTGATGAGCTGCAGCATCGATCGGTATCCTCGATAATAGTATGCTACTTTATGAGACTCCCCTGGCCTGCGGCTGTAGGCGTGTTCCCGCATCTGCCGTAGGTGCCGTTTAACCCGACTCGTGTCAAAATCCGCTGCAATGCAGTACCCCAATTCCGAGGCTCGTCAGGTTTCTCCCCATTCCAACCTACCCATGGCGCCCCGCAGCATCGTCGCCTTTCTGGTGGCGTTCATCGCGGTGGCCCTCATTGCGGTTTTATCCTATATGTCGCTGCAATCGAGGGCCCGCAGCGCACAGAGTCTGAACGATACCGTCGAGGTCATGGCTCAGCTGCATACCGTGGTGTCCACGTTGAAGGATGCCGAAACCGGGCAGCGCGGCTATCTGCTGACGGGCAAAGACAGCTATCTCGAGCCGTTCAATGTCGCGAAGGCCGCTCTTGCCGGCGAGGTCGCTCAATTGAACCACTTGACCCAGGGGAACCCGGCACAGACCAAGCGTTTGGGCATTCTCCGGGCGATGGCGGCGGACAAGATGGCGGAGCTGACCGAAACCGTCGAGTTGCGGCGGGCGGGCGAGAGCGATCGAGCACTGGCCATCGTCCTGACGGACCATGGCAAGAGCTATATGGATCGGATCCGGGCCACCGTCGATGACATGGAAGTAGCCGAGCGGGCCCAAATTGCCGAGCGTACCGACCAATGGCAGAGAGCCGCCTCGGTGTCCTTTCTGGTCACCGGCGGCGGCTCCGCGGTGCTGCTGTTTCTGATCGGCGTGGCCGCGACACTGGCGGCGCGAGATTTTCGGGCTCGTGCGATGGAATCCTGGTTGCGTAACGGACAAATACGCCTGGGTGAGCTGATGCAAGGCGATCAGCCGCTCGACATGCTCGGCAACAATGTGCTGGACTTTCTGGGCGAATATCTGGACGCTCAAGTCGGCGCTCTCCTCATTGCCGAGGGCGGACATTTTCGGCGGGTGGGCGGCTATGCCCTGCCGGCGGGAGTGCAGGTCGACGCCATCAGGCCCGGAGATGGCCTTGCGGGCCAGGCCGCACGGGCGAATCGACCCTTGCACGTGCGTGACGTGCCTGCGGATTATCTAACGATCGGTTCCGGTATCGGACACGGCAAGCCTGGAGAGTTGCTGATCGCGCCGGCCAGCATCGACGGCATGGTCTACGCGGTCGTCGAACTCGGCTTTTTCGGCGCGGCGGACGCGCCAAAGAGGGTGTTCCTCGAGCGGGTGTCGCAGTCGATCGGCGTCGCGGTGCGCGCCTCGAAGGACCGGACCCGGCTCGAGGAGTTGCTGCAGGAAACTCAGCAACAGGCCGAGGAACTTCAGACCCGCGAAGAGGAGCTGCGGGTCAACAACGAAGAACTGGAGGAGCAGGGGCGCAGCTTGAGGGCGAGCAGTGCGCAACTGGAATCGCAGCAGGCCGAACTCGAGCAGATCAATTCGCAGCTCGAAGAGCAAGCGCAGGTCCTCGAACACCAGAAGGATGAGCTGTCGAAGTCGCAGGTGGTCCTGACCGCGCGCACCGCCGAGTTGCAGCGGGCCAATGAACACAAGAGCGAATTTCTCGCCAATATGAGCCACGAGCTGCGCACGCCGCTGAATTCGACGCTCATTTTGGCGAAGCTGCTGGCCGACAACAAGGAAGGCAACCTCAACGACAAGCAGGTCAAATTTGCCCAGACGATTTCCTCGGCGGGCAATGATCTGCTGACGCTCATCAACGACGTGCTCGATCTGTCGAGGATCGAAGCCGGCAAGATAGACCTGTCGGTCGAGCCTGTGACGGTGGGCAAAACGCTCGACCTGTTGGCCAAGATATTCCAACCCGCCGCGGAACAGAAGAAGCTGGGCTTTTCCATGCACGTGGAACCCGGTACGGCGGCGCAGCTCGAGACCGATCCGCAACGTCTCGGTCAGATATTGAAAAATCTCGTCTCGAACGCGATCAAGTTCACGGAGAAGGGAGCGGTGGACGTGCGGGTGCACACGGCAACGGCCGGCTGGATTGCGTTCGCCGTGCGGGACACCGGCGTGGGAATCCCGGCGAATCAGCAGGAAGTCATCTTCGAGGCCTTTCGACAGGCGGATGGCAGCATCCACCGTAAATTCGGCGGTACGGGTCTGGGCTTGTCCATCTCGAAGGACCTGGCGCGGCTGCTCGGCGGCACGATCGCCGTGCAGAGCGTGCCCGGCGAGGGCAGCGTCTTCACGCTGACGCTTCCTCTGCATTATGTGCCGGCGGATGCAGAAGTTCGGCCCAAGGCTCCTGAGCCCCAGGGCAATGGGAAGGCGCCGCCGATCGACGTCAGCGCCGGTCGTGCCGGGCAACGTGCCATCGCCCCTCCGGTCGTGGAGGATGATCGCAACTCCCTGTCAGCCGCCGCACGTCTGATCTTGGTGGTCGAGGACGACATGTCCTTCGCAATGATATTGCGCGACCTTGCGCGAGAAATGGGTTTTCAGTGCATCGTCACGCATACGGCCAACGAGGGTCTCCAGGCCACCGCGGAGTTTCGCCCAAGCGCGATACTTCTGGACATCAACCTGCCCGATCACTCAGGGCTCGGCGTGCTCGATCAATTGAAGCGCGATGCCCGCACCCGGCACATTCCGGTCCACGTCGCCTCCGTGGCGGACTATCGACGTGAAGCGCTGGAGCTCGGCGCCGTCGGTTATGCGCTGAAGCCGGTGAAGCGGGATGAACTGATCCAAGCCCTGCGGCTCCTGGAGGGAAAGCTGGCGCAGGTTGTCCGGCGCGTGTTGATCGTCGAGGACGATCCCCGCCAACGCGAAAGCATCGAGCATCTGCTTGCCAACGGCGACGTGCAGATCACCGCGGTCGAAAACGCCGGCGAGGCGCTGCGCCAGCTGAAGACCACCACGTTCGATTGCGTGGTGATGGATTTCAATCTTCCGGATTACAGCGGCTACGCCCTTCTGGAGAAAATGGCGCAGCAGGAAGAGGTGTCGTTTCCGCCCGTGATCGTCTATACCGGGCGCGCACTGACCATCCAGGAGGAGCAGCGTCTGCGGCGGTATTCGAAATCGATCATCATCAAGGATGCTCGTTCGCCGGAGCGGCTCCTGGACGAAGTTACGCTGTTTCTGCACCAGGTCGAATCCGAGCTGCCGCCCGAACGCCAGCAGATGCTGAAAACCGCGCGCGGTCGGGACAGCTCGTTGGAGGGTCGCAGGGTGCTGGTCGTCGAAGATGACGTCAGAAATATTTTTGCGCTGTCGAGCGTGCTCGAGCCCAAAGGAGCGACCGTCGAGATCGCCCGCAATGGTCTCGAGGCGCTCGCGGCGCTCGACCGCAGCCGGCTGTCGACCGGCGTACCGGTCGACTTGGTGCTGATGGACATCATGATGCCGGAAATGGACGGATTTACGGCCATGCGTGAAATTCGCAAGCGCCCCGAATGGAAGAAGCTGCCCATCATCGCCCTCACCGCGAAGGCCATGAAAGACGACCAGGAGAAATGTCTGGCGGCCGGCGCCAACGACTACATCGCCAAGCCGCTGGATGTGGAAAAGCTCTTGTCGCTGGTGCGGGTATGGATGCCGAAATGACGGCGGATGATGCGGCGGGAGCGAAGGAATTCGAGATCGAGTTCCGGCTGCTGATCGACGCGATATATCACCTGTATCACTATGATTTCCGCGGGTATGCGCCGGCATCCCTGCGGCGGCGACTGAAGGCTGCCCTGCCGCGCTTCGACTGCATCACGGTCTCCCAGCTCCAGGATCGCGTGATGCATGAGCCGGAGGTGTTCGCCGGATTATTGGACCACCTCACGGTGCAGGTGAGCGAGATGTTCCGGGATCCCACGTATTTTCGCGCGTTGCGTGAGCAGGTCGTGCCGCTGCTGCGCACCTATCCATCCTTGAAAGTCTGGGTGGCCGGATGCAGCGCCGGGGAGGAGGCTTATTCGATCGCCATCCTCCTGCGGGAAGAAGGTCTGCTCGAGCGCACGTTGATCTATGCGACGGACATCAACCCACACACCTTGCAGAAGGCCGCCGCGGGCGTCTACGACGTCGAGCGAATCGCCGGATTCACCATGAATCACAGAGCTTCCGGGTCGAGCACCTCGCTCTCGGACTATTACACCGCCGCCTATGGCCGCGCCGTGTTCGACAAGTCGCTGAAAGACCGCATCGTCTTTTCGGATCACAGCCTCGCCACCGACAGTGTATTCGCCGAGGTGCATCTGGTCTCCTGCCGCAATGTGGTCATTTATTTCAATCGAGAACTGCAGGACCGGGCGCTCGGGCTGTTCCACGACTCGCTGTGTCGTCAGGGCTTTCTGGGTCTGGGCTCCAAGGAGTCCCTCCGCTTTTCGTCCCAGGCCGACACCTTCGATTCGTTGGTTCGCCAGGAGCGCATCTACCAGAAGAGGGGCGGCGCTTGAGCGGGCCGGCTCCGCTGCGAGGACGCATCGATGCGGTCGTCATCGGGGCATCCGCCGGCGGTGTGGAGGCGCTGTCGTTCCTGCTTCCGGCCCTGCCGGCCGATACCGCTGCGGCGGTATTCGTGGTCCTGCACCTGCCGCGCGACCGGCCTAGCTTGCTGGCCGACATCTTCGACCGAAAGATTCGGCTGAAAGCCCGCGAGGCGCAGGACAAGGAGCCCGTGGAGCCCGGCACCGTGTATTTCGCACCGAGCAATTATCATCTGCTCATCGATCGAGGGCCGAATTTGGCGCTGTCCGTGGACGACCTGGTACATCATTCGCGACCGTCGATCGATGTGCTGTTCGAATCGGCCGCGGACGTTTATCAAAAGCGCTTGATGGGAATAATCCTCACCGGGGCGAACGAGGACGGTGCGGAGGGCCTGGCCGCCGTTCACGCTTCCGGCGGATTGACCGTCGTGCAGGAGCCCGCAACGGCGCAGTCGCCGCAAATGGCGCGTGCGGCGCTCAAGCGCCAGGCGCCCGATTACGTGTTGCCGTTGGGCGGCATTGCTGCAATGCTGGCGACGCTTGGGACTGCGACACCGTCGCGCGATGGTTAGTCATTTGGACGTGTCCATGTTACCGAGAATAAAGTGCCTGCTGGTCGATGACCTCGAGGAGAATCTTCTGGCGCTGTCGGCGCTTTTGCAGCGGGACGACGTCGAACTGCTGACTGCCCGTTCCGGCCCGGAGGCCCTCGAGTTGCTGCTCCTGCATGACGTCGCTCTGGCGTTTCTCGACGTGCAGATGCCGGATATGGACGGTTTCGAGCTTGCCGAGCTGATGCGCGGCAGCGAGCGGACCCGTCACGTTCCTTTGATTTTCGTCACCGCCGGCGCGCGCGAGCGGCAGCGCGTATTCAAGGGCTACGAATCCGGGGCGGTCGACTTCATCTACAAGCCCATCGAACCGCACATCCTCAAGAACAAGGCGGACGTCTTCTTTCAGCTGTATCGCCAACGCCAGCAGCTGGCTCACGAACTGCAGGATCGGACTGAAACGCTGCGCCTGAACGAGATGTTCAGCGCCTTGTTGGCGCATGATTTGCGCAATCCGTTGAGCGCGATACTCGCCTCTGCGCACCTGCTGCGGCGGCGGTCCGATGATCCTCATGCCCACGAAGCTGCTGCACGCATCGTGTCGAGCGGCAGGCGGATGGGCCGGATGATCGAGGATATGCTGGATTTGGCCCGGGCTCGTTTGGCCGGCGGCATCATCGTCAAGCGCGAACCGGGGGATCTGCGCACCCTCGTCGATCGCGTCATCCGCGAGCATCAGGCTGCCAGCCCCGAACGGTCGATCGAGAGTGCCTATGCCGGGGACCTCTCCGGGCACTGGGATGCCGAGCGCATCGCCCAGGTAGCGTCGAACTTGATCGGGAATGCGTTGAAGCACGGGGATGCCTCGGGTAGCGTCAGCGTGCATGTGGATGGGGCGGCCGATGAGTCCATCGTCCTGTCCGTGAGCAACTCCGGCACCATCGCACCGGAGCTGCGCGACCATCTGTTCGATCCATTTCGGAGCGGCCTGCGCCCACCGGGCCGTAATGAGGGACTGGGCCTGGGACTTTACATCGTCTACCAGATCGTCAAGGCACACCGCGGAACCGTCTCGGTCGACAGCGGACGCGACAACGTCACGGTGTTCAGGGTCGACATGCCCCGCCGGTCCGACTAGATGCTTCAAACAGCCTCACGGGACCCGCGCTTTGTTCGTTGGATGGTTCGGGCATGGGTTGACCGTTCAAGTTACGCGGATCGGTATCGGTGCGCGTCTGCGCTCCGGCCATGCGCGCAACCGCCAATCCGACGCCTGAGGCGATGCCGGCGCCGATGAAACTCCGCCGACCCGTGTCGGTTTCGGTCGAGTATGCCATGTCGATTTTCCACCCAACGTTAGCGAATGTTGGCGGAGTTTAGGCGGCTCCGCGTGCCCGCGGTGTCCCCGGGCGTCGGTGGCGGGGCGTCAGAAAAAATACCAAACCGATGTGGGATTTTGGTTATATTTTAGCCAGGCTCTCCCCAGGACCGTCGGTCCGCGCCAGGCGACGTGTGGGAGAAGTCTGGCGCAGATGTGGGAGCTTTACCGATGGCTGGAAGCGAGACCGACAGACACACTGCAGCAATTACCGGCCAAGATCAGTGGCATGGAGATCGTCAGATGACTGCGCTACCCCCGAAACCCACCCATAATTTCTTTCCGCTGCGATTCAGTCCGCCGCGAGTGATTTCCGAGCGCGAACGCCGCGCGATGATCGGGACGGCCGCCTATCTGAGGGCGGAGCAGCGAAATTTCGCGCTGGGACATGAGACCGAAGATTGGCTGGCCGCAGAAGCGGAAGTCGACGGGCGCATCGCCCATGCGCAGCGTTTGACGGGAATATAAGGCGGTTACCGATGATACTTCCGCAGCGCTTTGACGCCTCGATCACGATCTTCGTCTATCTCAAGGGGCATCACCTTCTCGAATATTATTTTGCGCTCGCGAATACCCGGGATGCGGCGAACGAGCGAGGATGAGGCAGGGAAGGTGAATCGATAGCATCTTTCCCCGTCCACCGGTATCGGGAGATCCTTCCACCAATCGGCCGCCATTGGCGCCGAGGAACCGCCGCGCAAAGAAGGACGTCAAGTCGCTGGAAAGATGTTCTGGGGCGGCGACGGACGGCGCGGAATGGTCGGCGTCGATCGTTGATTCGATCGTGATGCTCGCTTCGTCCTCCTGTCGGTCGACGATGACCTTCAACTCTGCCCCGAGAGGCGCGGCATCGATGGCTCGCGTCAACAGGCCCACGCCAGTAGAGGGAGGTGGCGGTCGAGCGTTATTTGCGCTTGAAGGCGTTCGCCAGGGCCTCCGCCATCGCGCCATTGCCCTGAGGCTGCTGTTGGGTGCGCTCGCGTGTCTGCGAGGCGGGGGCCCGCGAATCGCGCCGCGCCGGGATTGGACCGCGGGCGGCGCCGGCGCTTTCCGCAGGGCGCCCGACTTGGTCCTCGAGCCGCATCGTCAGGGCGATACGTTTGCGCTTCTCATCGACCTCCAAAACTTTTACTTTGACGACTTCGCCGGCTTTGACGACTTCGTGCGGATCCTTGACGAACTTGTTGGCCAGCATCGAGATGTGAACGAGCCCATCTTGATGCACGCCTATATCGACGAACGCGCCAAAATTGGTGACGTTGGTCACCGTTCCCTCCAAGATCATCCCTGGCCGAAGATCCTTGATTTCCTCGATCCCGTCTTTGAATTCCGCCGTCTTGAACTCGGGCCGCGGATCGCGGGCGGGCTTTTCGAGTTCTGCCAGAATGTCGCGCACCGTCGGCAGCCCGAAGCGCTCGTCCGTGTAGCTCGACGGGTTCAACTTCTTGAGCGTGGCCACATCGCCGATCAATTCGCGCGCGGGCCGTTTCAGGTCCGCAAGAATTCGCTCCACCACTGGATATGCTTCGGGATGGACCGCCGAGGCATCGAGCGGATTCTCGCTCTGCATGACGCGTAAAAAGCCGGCGGCCTGTTCGAAGGTCTTCGCGCCCAGCCGCGGTACCTTCTTCAACTCATCGCGCGACGTAAAGGCACCATGCTGGTCCCGATGAGTCACGATATTCCCGGCCAGGGACGAGGATAAGCCGGAAATGCGAGCCAGCAGGGCGGGCGAGGCGGTATTGACATCGACACCGACGGCATTCACGCAGTCCTCGACGACGGCATCGAGGCTGCGAGCCAGTCTCGTCTGCATGACGTCGTGCTGATACTGGCCGACGCCGATCGATTTCGGGTCGATCTTGACCAGTTCGGCGAGTGGATCCTGCAAGCGGCGAGCGATCGACACGGCGCCGCGCAGCGTCACGTCGAGGGTCGGAAATTCGTTCGCCGCCAGCTGCGATGCGGAATACACCGATGCGCCGGCTTCCGATACGACCACCTTGGTGAGTTTCAGCTCCGGGTGGAGTTTCATCAGTTCACCGGCGAGCTTGTCGGTTTCGCGGGATGCTGTGCCGTTGCCGATGCTGATGAGATCCACGGCATGCTTCTTCGCCAGCAGCCCCAGAGCCTTGAGAGATCCGGCCCAGTCGTTGCGCGGCACATGCGGATAGACGGTGGCGGTTTCCAGCAACTTGCCGGTGTGATCGACGATGGCTACCTTCACGCCGGTCCGCAGACCGGGATCGAGCCCCATGGTGACCCGGGGACCCGCCGGCGCGGCCAGCAGTAAATCGTGCAGATTGTGGGCGAACACGCGGATGGCTTCCTCTTCGGCGCGCTCGCGCAACTCGGACAGCAGGTCGGTTTCCAGTTGCCATGACAGTTTGACCTGCCAGGCCCAATGCGCCGTCTGCAACAGCCATGCATCCGCGGGCTGCTTGCGATCCGCCAGGCTGAAGCGGGCGGCGATCTTCTGTTCACAGCTATTGAAGGGCGCCGGGCCCCCGGCCGCCTCGGCTTGGATGTCTTCGGGCAGCTTGAGCGACACCTTCAGCAGGGACTCCTTGCGGCCACGGAACAGTGCCAGCGCACGATGCGGTGGGACCGTTCTGAGCGTTTCCTGGTAGGCGAAGTAATCGCGGAACTTCGCGGCGGCCTCCTCCTTGCCTTCAGCCACGACCGAGGTCAGCATGCCGTGATCCTGCAAGTAGCCGCGCAGGCTTGCCAGCAGTTCGGCATCTTCCGCGAACTGCTCCATCAGGATCTGCCGCGCACCCTCGAGCGCTGCCTTGACGTCCGGGACGCCGGGGTTTTCGCCCTGTTCGGTGGTAAACGCCGGTTTGAGGTACTTGGCGGCTTCGACCTCCGGGCTCAGCGCGTGGTCGGCCAGCAGCGCCGACGCCAGCGAGTCGAGGCCGGCCTCGCGGGCAATCTGCGCCTTGGTGCGGCGCTTCACCTTGTAGGGGAGGTACAGATCTTCCAGCCGTTGCTTGGTCTCGGCCTGCTCGATCGACGCGCGCAGGGCTGGGACCAGCTTGCCCTGCTCCTCGATGCTCGCGAGGATGGCCGTGCGCCGCTCCTCGAGCTCCCGCAGATAAATCAGCCGCTCCTGAAGGTTGCGGAGTTGGGTATCGTCCAGTCCCCCGGTCGCTTCCTTGCGGTAACGAGAGATGAACGGCACGGTCGCACCTTCGTCGAGCAGTGCGACCGCCGCCACGACTTGATGCACGGAGGCGGAGAGTTCATGCGCAATGCGAGATTCGATGGTGGCGAGCATGGAGATATCGGAATGACAGGTCGAGGGGGCGCACTATGCAGAATCCGGGGTCCCGCCACAAGCCGCGATTGTCGCAGCCGATCGGCCGGCGATCACTTCGCGCCGTGGCGCTGCAGAACCGAGCCCGGCGTGCCGCGGTTCATCGGGACGTGGACGCTCAGGGCTGGGGAATGACCGGCCGAGGTGCGTCGGATGTCGGCACGGCTGGTACAGGCGCGGCCGGCGTAGGCAAGGCCGGCAGAGGCGCGGCGCGCTTGGTGTGCGCCGGCTTGGCGTGCGTCGGGCTCTTAAGGGTCGGAACCGCGGGATTCGGTGCATTCAGCGCATCGAACAGGCTGTCTCCTGGCTGGTTCGCGCATCGTTCAGCAAGGCCTGCATCGAATTTGCCCAGCGAATCGGCGTCGAGCAAGTGGCCGCCGGACAATCCCACGGCATATCCGAACAGCCACATCATGAGCGTGTTGGCGCTCTCCGAATCGGTTTTGCGCAGATTCGTATGCCGTGTTTCGAATGTCGCGCAATCGAGCCGCGTCAAATCCATCGGATTGTCGCGCTTGGACTTCACCGACGTCACGGCGTCCAGCAAGCTGGACCCCGGATTGTTCTTGCATTCGGCGTCGAGTGCAAAGCCGAAGGCGGTCAGCGAATCGCCGTACATGGCACGTTCGCCCGACTTGGCGATCGCGAATCCGAACAACCACATCACGGTATCGATGGGATCGGCCGCCAGACCCGGGACCGTCGAGGCAAGCACCTCGCTTTCGTACTTCTCGCAGTTCACCGTCGCGAGATTCAAAGTCGCCGCGCGGGTGCTCTGCGGCAGCAACGCGACCGCGAAGAAACCCGCGATCAGTATGGCCGCCACGACGCGGCCCGTCATGTCACGGCTGCTCACGCCGGCGACCTGGACGGCAGCACCCGGCTGACGTATGACGCGAGACGTCCCGATCTCACCAAGGTCTTCGCCGCCTCGATGTCCGGCGCGAAATAACGGTCTGCGGCGTAGAACGCCACGCGTGACCGGATGTCGGCATGGACCCGCTCCAGGCTGAGCGACGATCGGGCGGGACGGTGAAAATCGATGCCCTGGGCGGCGGCGAGCATCTCGATGCCCACGACGGCAGCGGCGTTTTCCACCATGGATTCGAGCCGGCGCGCGGCATGTGTGGCCATGCTCACATGATCCTCCTGGTTGGCGGAGGTCGGAATGGAGTCGACGCTGCACGGCGTCGCGATCGTCTTGTTCTCGGACACCAGAGCGGCGGCGCTCACCTGAGCGATCATGAATCCGGAGTTCAGGCCGCTGTTCTCGACCAAGAAGGCGGGTAAACCGCTCATCTTGGGATCGACCAGCACGGCAACGCGTCGCTCGGACAGGCTGCCGATTTCGGCGATGGCCAGTGCAAGGGTGTCGGCGGCGAAGGCCACCGGTTCGGCGTGAAAATTTCCACCGGAGAGGACGTCGCCCTGTTCTACGAACAACAAAGGATTGTCGGTCACCGCATTCGCCTCGATGCGCAGCGTCGCGCTGCAGTTGCGGATCAGATCGAGGCAGGCTCCCATGACCTGAGGCTGACAGCGAAACGAATAGGGGTCCTGGACGCGGCTGCAGTCGAGATGCGAGGCACGGATGGCGCTGCCGGCGAGCAACTCGCGATATTCGGCCGCGACGGCGATCTGACCGGGCTGGCCCCTGACTTGATGGATGCGGTCGTCGAACGGCGAATCGCTGCCCTTCAACGCATCCACCGACATGGCGCCGGCAACGAGGGCCCCGGCGAACACGTCCTCCGCGCCGAACAGCCCCGCCAGGGCGAGCGCGGTCGACACCTGGGTGCCGTTGATGAGCGCGAGCCCCTCCTTTGCGTGCAATCGTATCGGTTCGAGCCCGGCGAGGCGCAGTCCTTCCGTGGCGGGCAGGACCGCGCCATTGACGCGCACATGTCCGACCCCCAACAGGGACGCGCTCAGGTGAGCCAAGGGCGCGAGATCGCCGGATGCGCCGACGGACCCTTGCGCAGGAACGATCGGATAGACCTGGTGCTCGAGCAGCGCCATGAGCGCATCCATCAGGCTCAACGTGACGCCGGAATGGCCACGTGCCAGGGCATTGATCTTAAGGACGAGGATCAGCCGAACGACCGCATCCGGAAGGGCCTCACCCACCCCGGCCGCATGGGACAGAAGCAGGTTTCTCTGCAACAGCTCGAGTTGCTCGTTGGGTATGCGGGTCTGGGCGAGCAGACCGAATCCCGTATTGATGCCGTACGCAGCATCCCCGATCGACACGATCCGGTCGACGAGCGCGGTGGCCGCGGCGATCCGTTCGCGGTCGGCGGTGGTAAGTTCGAACACCGCATGCGACTCGTAGGCCCGCCGCAGCACGGCCAGGCTGAGTTCCCCCGCCTGGACCTGCAACCTGTTCGTCACTTGGGGGCGCCGATCATCGGCAGATTCAATCCTTGTTCGCGCGCGCAGTCGATGGCCGTTTGGTAACCGGCATCGGCGTGACGCATCACCCCGGTTCCCGGATCGTTCCACAACACGCGCCCGAGGCGCTTGCGTGCTGCCGCAGTGCCATCGGCCACGATGACCACCCCGGAATGCTGCGAGTAGCCCATGCCGACACCGCCACCATGATGGATGGAGACCCAGGTGGCGCCGCTCGCGGTATTGAGCAGCGCGTTCAGCAGGGGCCAGTCAGAAACGGCATCCGAACCGTCCTTCATGGATTCGGTTTCCCGATTCGGGCTGGCGACCGAGCCGGAATCCAGGTGGTCGCGCCCGATGACCACGGGGGCGGATAGTTCACCGCTCGCCACCATGTCGTTGAAGGCTTGCCCCAGCCGGTGACGCTGCCCCAGACCAACCCAGCATATGCGTGCCGGCAGTCCCTGGAATTGGATTCGCGAGCGCGCCATGTCGAGCCAGTGGTGCAGATGCGGATCGTCCGGGATCAGCTCCTTCACCTTGGCATCCGTCTTGTAGATGTCTTCCGGGTCTCCGGACAATGCGGCCCAGCGGAATGGCCCGATGCCGCGGCAGAAGAGCGGGCGGATGTACGCGGGAACGAAACCCGGAAAATCGAACGCGTTCTTGACGCCGGCGTCGAACGCTACCTGTCTGATGTTGTTGCCGTAATCGAAAACCGGCAGACCCATGGCCTGGAAGCGCAGCAGATATTCGACATGCTTCGCCATCGAGAGCTTTGCCGCAGCGCTGGTGCCGGCGGGATCGCTGACGCGGCGCTCGTCCCATTGCTCCACGCTCCAGCCCTGTGGCAGGTAGCCGTTGATCGGGTCGTGTGCCGACGTCTGGTCCGTCAGCGCGTCGGGCTTGATGCCGCGGTCGAGCAGCGTCTGCAACACGTCCACGATATTGCCGAGCAGGGCCACCGACAACGCCTTGCCCTCCTTCTTCGCGGTGTCGAGCATGCTGAGCGCTTCGTCCAACGTGCTTGCCTGCGCATCGACGTAGCCCGTCTCCAAGCGCTTGGTGATGCGACTTTGCCGGCATTCCACGGCCAACATGTTGGCGCCGGCCATGGTGGCCGCCAACGGCTGTGCGCCGCCCATGCCGCCCAATCCTGCGGTCAATATCCATTTGCCGGCGAGGTGGTCCTGGAAGTGCTTGCGGCCCATCTCGACGAAGGTCTCATAGGTGCCCTGGACGATCCCCTGGCTGCCGATGTAGATCCAGGATCCCGCCGTCATCTGACCGTACATGGCCAGGCCCTTGCGATCGAGTTCGTGGAAGTGTTCCCACGTGGCCCAATGCGGCACGAGGTTGGAATTCGCGATCAACACGCGTGGCGCATCCACATGGGTCGGGAAAACGCCGACCGGCTTGCCCGATTGCACCAACAGGGTTTCGTCATCGCCCAATGTTTTCAAGGTCTCGACGATGCGGTCGTAGCAATTCCAGTCGCGAGCGGCGCGGCCGATGCCGCCGTACACGACGAGTTCGGCGGGATTCTCCGCCACGTCAGGATCGAGATTGTTCATGAGCATGCGCAGGGGTGCTTCCGTCTGCCATGACCGGGCGCTCAACGTGCTGCCGCGGGCGGAGCGGATGACTCTTGATTTGACGGGGGCTAGCATGGGTTTCCTCAGGGACGGAATCGTCCGGACATTTCGTAACGAGAACCAGGGTAGTACAGGCGCGCGACCGAGGCGATCTGCCCGTCGGTCCACGTGCGTCGGATCATCAACAGGCACGGCTCGTCGCGTTTCATCGCCAACAATTTACGTGTACGCTCGTCGGGCATCACCGCGCGCAACAAGTGCTGGGCCTCTTGAAGCGGGGCAACTTTGATCAAATAGTCGTACGGCGTGGTCTTGCTGAAATCGATCTTCAGATAATCGGGCGCCAGTTTCGGGAGCACGTACCGATCTTCCAACTGGACGGGCCGATGATTCTCGAAATGCACGATGACGGAGCAGTAGAGCTCGCTGCGCGGTGCGATCCCGAAATCCTCGGCCAGCTCCGCCACGGCGCGAATCCGTTCCAGCGAAACGATGTCGGCGCGATGGACGTGGCCGCGCTCGCGGATTTCGTCGGCGATGCTGCGTATCTCGAGCGGATGAGCATGCGCGTGCCGGTCGGCCACGAAGCTGCCGACACCGGCGATGCGCACCAGGACCCCTTCGTCCCGCAGTTCCCGCAGCGCACGATTGGCGGTCATCCGCGACACGCCGAAGGATTTGACGATGTCATTCTCGGAGGGCACGCGCGTGGATGTCGCCCATTTTCCCGAGCCGATGTTGTCGAGAATATGGCGCTTGACCCGAAGGTAGAGCGGTTGCAGCTGGTCCATGGCTTTATCCATGGGCGCAGCCTAAGCTGTATAGACAGGTATGGTCAACTATTACCGCGCTGTGCCACTGCGCGGACTAGAGCGGCGTCGCCAACCGCACCATCAGCTCGGAGAATTCCGGACGCAGCGGCATTTCCGCGGCGTGCCGGCCGTCCTTCACCACCCAGCGACCACCCACCATGACGTCGCGAATGGCCGCGCGGCCGCCCGCGAACACGAGGTGATCCAGGGAGCTTTCGGTGGTTCCGCCCACCATGCTGGGGTGCGTGGTGTCGAGAACGAGCCAATCCGCGCGGCGGCCCACGTCGATCGCGCCGGCGGGCTGCCCGATGGCGCGGGCGCCGTGCTGCGCTGCATCGCGCCACACGCGTGTGCCCACGTGCGGTTCGAGTTTGTCGGCTAGAACGCCGCGCCGCTTTTTCCGCAGTCGCTGCTGGTATTCCATCCACCGTAGTTCCTCCGCGGGGCAGACCGTCGCCTGGCTGTCGGAGCCGACGCAAATGCGTCCGCCGCGGGACAGAAATGCGGCGGCGTCGAAGAATCCGTCGCCGAGGTTGGCCTCTGTGCTGATGGAAACGCACACCGCGGCGCGCGCTGCGGCAATGCCTTTCAGTTCGGCGGCGGTGGCGTGCGTGGCATGCACCAGGCACCAATGCGGATCCAGCAGGCCGGTGTCGAGCAGCAACTCGATGGGCCGCCGTCCCGTCGCGAGTTTGCAGGATTCGACTTCCTTGACCTGCTCGGCGACGTGGATGTGCAGCGGCAGGGTGGGGTCCATGCCACGCAGCGCCTGCGCGGACTCCTGGATTGTCGGTAACGGCACGGCGCGCAGGCTATGGAAGGCGGCGCCGGTGCGCAGCGTCGTGCGCCGGCTGCGGCGCTCCGCGGCAATGCGCGCATCGATGGCGCGCAGGAACCAGTCGGTATCGAGTGCAAATCGTGACTGGTCCGGCTTGAGCGGCACACCCCCGAAATCTCCCGTTTGGTAGAGGGTCGGAAGCAGCGTGAGGGCGATGCCGGCGGTCTCGGCGGCGGCAATGACTGCGTCCCACAGCCCTTGGCCATCCGCGTAATGCGCGCCGTTCGGTTGCCGGTGAAGGTAATGAAACTCGGCGACCGAGGTGTATCCGGCCTTGAGCATCTCGATGAACAGCTGGGTGGCGAGGATCCGCAGGTCCTCCGGTCCGATGCGTCCCGCGAGCGCATACATTGCCTGGCGCCAGGTCCAAAAGCTGTCGTGTGCCGACAATTGGTACTCGGCATTGCCCGCCATGCCGCGCTGGAATGCGTGGCTGTGTGCGTTGGCCATGCCGGGCACCACCATCCCAGCGACCCGTTCCGCATCGGCCATCCCTGCCGGCGCGGATGGGATGGCGGCGTCGATGGCGCTGATGATTCCGTCGTCGTCAACGGTCACCCGGACGCCGTTTGCCCAGCCGTCTGATAGAAGAGCCGATTGCAAAAAGTACCGTCGAGTCATGTTGCCTATACCTGTATAGGGAGAGGAGCCTAGCAGGGAATGCCGGTCGCCGGCGGTCCCGTGCCGTATCATCGGCGTAACAGCAATCAGCGGACGGCGACGTGCAGACATCTTCAATTCGTGAGTGGGACCGGGTTTGGGTCAATGCAAACATCGCGACGATGGTCGCGGGCGACGCGCCGTACGGCACCATGCGGAATGCCGCACTCGCGGTCAAGGGCGAGCGCATCGCATGGATCGGGACGGCGGAGGAAGCACGGGCCAGGGCGTCGACGCAGTCGACGCCGGTGGAAGATTGCAGGGATCTGTGGATACTGCCCGGGCTCATCGATTGTCATACGCATCTCGTCTACGGCGGCAACCGGGTCGAGGAATTCGAGAAGCGCCTGTGCGGCGTTTCGTATGAGGAGATCGCGCGTGCCGGCGGCGGCATTCAGTCCACGGTGAACGCGACCCGCGCGGCCGACGCGGAGTCGCTGCTGGCGTCCGCCACGTCGCGCGCGAAGCGTTTGATGGCCGAAGGTGTCACCACGGTCGAGATCAAGTCGGGCTATGGCCTCGATCTCGACACCGAGCGGCGTATGCTCGAAGTCGCGCGAGAACTTGGGAGGTGTTTGCCCCTGTCGGTCAGGACCACGTATCTCGGGATGCATGCGCTGCCGAAGGAATACCGCGCGGACCGCGCAGCGTTCGTGCAGCTGGCGAGCGGACCCTGGCTCGAGACATTGGCGGCGAGCGGCTTGGTGGATGCAGTGGACGTATTCTGCGAGAACATCGCGTTCACGGTGGCGGAGGCCGAGCACTTCCTGCGCGCGGCGCGTCGCCTGGGATTGCCCGCGCACGTGCATGCCGGGCAGTTGACCGACATGGGCGCCGCGGAGCTGGCGTCGAAATACCAGGCGCTCTCGGCGGATCACCTCGAATACCTCAGCGCAGGCGGCGCGGCGGCGCTCGCGGCCGCCGGCACGGTGGCGGTGCTGTCGCCGGGTGCCTACTTCACGCTGCGTCAGACGACGCCGCCGCCCATTGCGCTGTTGCGGCAAGCCGGGGTCGCCATGGCGGTGGCCACCGATTGCAATCCGGGCAGTTCGCCGTGTACCTCCTTGCTGCTGGCGCTTAACATGGCGTGCACCTTGTTCGGCCTCACGCCGCTCGAGGCGTTGACAGGTGCGACGCGTCACGCGGCACGGGTGTTGGGCATGCAGGCTGATGTGGGAACCCTCGAGGTCGGCAAGCGGGCGGATTTCTCCCTGTACGCGATCGATCGGCCGGCGGAGCTTTGCTACAACCTCGGCGCCAATCCCTGCTTGGGCACGGTGCGCGGCGGTGTGGCGGCAGCGGCCGCAACGCGCGACGTCGCGTAGCTCGGCAACATGACTCGACTGGACTTCCAATTGGAAGCGACGGCTTCCGGCTCGCGCGCCCGTGCGGCGCGTCTGCGCACGCTGCACAACGAGGTTCTCACGCCCACGTTCATGCCCGTGGGGACGCACGCCGCCGTGCGCGCGCAACGCCGCGAGGACGTGCTCGAGAGCGGTGCCCAGGTGTTGCTCGCGAATACGTATCATCTGATGCTGCGTCCGGGTGTCGAATTGTTCGAACAATTCGGCGGAATCCATCGCTTCATGAACTGGCCGCGCTCGATTTTGACCGACTCGGGCGGCTTTCAGATCTTTTCGTTGCCCGGCAGCCGTTCGATGACCGAGGAATGCGCCGAGTTCAGAAGCTACGTGGATCAGACGATCGTGCGTCTGAGTCCGGAGAGCAGCATCGCCGCGCAGCGCGCCATCGGCAGCGACATCATGATGGTGCTGGACCAATGCGTGCCCGCGACGGTGGAGCGGGCGGTTGCCGAGCAAGCCATGCACCTGACGCATCGTTGGGCGCTGCGCAGCCTCGCGGCGCGCGGCGATTCGCCGCAGTCGCTGTTCGGGATCGTGCAGGGGGCGAGCTTTGCGGACCTCAGGGTCGAAAGTGCGCGTACCATCGCCGGGATGCCGTTCGACGGCTATGCGATCGGCGGTCTGGCGGTCGGCGAGGGGCGCGGCGAGCGGGAGGATTGCACCGCCGTCGTGACCGAGCTGCTGCCGCAGGATCGACCTCGGTATCTCATGGGAGTGGGCACGCCGCTGGACCTGCTCGAGGCGGTGCACCGCGGCGTCGACATGTTCGACTGCATCCTGCCCACGGCGCTCGCCAAGCAGGGCGTGGCGTTCACCAGCGTGGGCCGCCGGGATCTACGCCGCGCTGCGTATCGCACGCTCGACGGGCCGATCGATCCAGCCTGCGATTGCTCGACATGCGCCAACTATTCGATTGCCTATCTGTTTCATCTGCACAAGGTGTCCGAGCCGCAGGGCTGGCAGCTCCTGGGGCTGCACAACGTGCATTTTTACATGCGATTGATGCGCACCATGCGTGAGCACATCCTGGCGGATACCTGGCTCGATTTCTACCACGCGCAGCGCCTGCTCCTCGACGCACGTGACTGCTACGGTCCGCCGGTGCGGCATGTGACCAAGGCGCAGCGGCAGGTGCTCAGGCTGAAGCTCGGGCGCTATGAGGTCGTGGTCAGCGACGGCGTCGGGCGCATTCGCGACATGATGTCCGGCGAGGTCATGCACTCGGTGAATGACCCGGCGGAGGAGGCGCGGTCCCTATACGTGGATCAATCGCGGCTGCTGGAGCGCCTGCGCGAAAGTGACCGGGCACCGTTGGTGGTGTGGGACGTGGGCTTGGGCGCTGCGGCGAATGCCATGGCGACCATTCACGCGGTGGAAGCGATGAAAGGGGCGGGTGAGCCGCAGGCCGCGCCACCAGCGCAGCCCGTGGCGTCTGCGTCACCCGTGACGTCTGCGGTGCGTGGACGCCCTCTCACGCTGGTGAGTTTCGAGAACGACATGGACTCGTTGATCCTGGCGCTGCGCCATCCAGCGTGGTTCACGCATCTGCGGCACGCGGCGCCGCGCGCGCTGCTGGCCGAGAACCGCTGGAGCAACGCGGCGGCGGATATCGAGTGGCGGTTGCTGCGCGGTGACTTCAGCGAAACCAAATTTGCCGCGCCGTTGCCAGACTTGATCTTCTTCGATCCGTTCTCCTTCAAGACCGACAGTGGTCTATGGACCTTGGATGCGTTTCGGGAACTGCGCCAACTCGCCGGGGACAAGGGCGTCGAGCTGTTCACCTATACCTATTCGACCAGCGTGCGCGCCGCGCTGTTGGCGGCCGGCTTTTACGTGGCGAAGGGCCGGGGCACGGGACCCAAGGCGGAGACGACCATCGGGTTGACGCCGGCGGCGGCGGGCCTTGCGCATGGGCGTGAACTGCTGGGAGGCGAGTGGCTGGGGAAATGGCGGCGCAGCGAGCGCCAAGCGCCAATGGGGGCCAGCGCGGGCGATGAGTCGTGGCGTGAGGCGGTGAGCGGGCATCCTCAATTCCGGTAGGCGGCGCGGACGTCGTTCGCGCGGCGCGAGATCACTCGCGGCGAAACCTGGCGCAGTGCGGCAGCAGCGCGCTTAGTTACGGAGATTTTCGGGGGCGCCCGCGGGGGCGGTGGCGGGGCCGGGGCTGGATGGTGGCGGCGTAGTCGGTGTAGCCGGCGTTCGATTCGTTGAGCTCACTGGCAAACGGGTTGCGCACCTTGAGCTGGTCGAACGCCATGCCGTGTTGAAAATCTTCGCTGAGCAGAATTCTACATCCCTGGGCGTGGGCGGCGGCGACGATGGTCGCGTCCCACCAGCTCGTGCGGTACCGTCGCTCGATTTCCCGCGCGCGCGTCAGCACTGCGCGGTCGATGGGTTGGGGATTCCAGGCCATGAGGGCGTCAATGTCGTCCCAGGCTGTATCGGCGGATAGTCCGGGCTTGAGTTTGCGGGTGAGCGTCACGTAGTACTCGCTCAATACTTGGATGCTGATCCGGCCGGCCCGTTGTTGCCACAGTTGCCGCAAGCATTCCTGGGCCACCACCTGCTTCGTCTGCTGACCAGCGTCCCGGGCGTAGACCAGGATGTTGGTGTCGACGAAGGTGGACTCAGTCATACAGGTCGTGGCGGGCGGGATAGGTCGGATTGCCTTCATTCAATAGGCTGGGCTGGTTGGCGAGGTAGCGCTGCATGGCGTCGTCGTAGGCCTGGGATTCGTGCATGGTGCTGTTCAGCAATTCGCCCAGAAAGCGCGACAAGCTTTTGTTCTGCTGGGCAGCGCGTACACGCGCCCAAGTGGCGGTTTCGTCGTCGAGTGTGATGGTGATGTTCTTCATGCTTTGATTATAATACACGATTCTCGTGTATATAAGGCTTTGGCAAATCGAGATTCCACGGGAGATTGCGTGGCTCGAAGGGTATGACACGGCGTTCGGCCTGCTGAATCGGGAGTTGAACCTCCCGTAGAAGGATTTGGCGGCATTGATTCGTATGGCGTATTCCAATGACGGCACACTTTCCTTGAACGGCCGCAAACAGTACGTGCACCTTCCAGATGGCGTCTTGGACAGAATCGAAGAAATCGTGCAACAGTCAGCCAAGCTCCCCTCGGAGTAGCGCGGGAATTAGAATTTTGCGATGATTTGATGGCGTCGCACCCCTGTGATACCCAATTTCGAGGCTTGTGAAGGAATTTCGGGTCGGGAGCGTATTGATGGATGGATTTATCCGTGCTGCATAGCAGCGATTACCTTGACACCCAAGCGCTCGGTTCCTACAATCGCCGGCCTTTGTCGCTGGGCACACGTCCGCGGCTACTTTAAAGGTTTCTTTGCTCCAACAGGCCGACTCCTCAGGATGGCCATCAAAGGTATTTATGGCGACGACGACCCAACTCATTCGCACTGGCCGCAACGAGCCGGACTGGAAATCCAAGGTCCCGGCACTGGCGGCTTCCCCGCAAAAGCGTGGCGTGTGCACCCGTGTCTACACCACCACGCCGAAGAAGCCGAACTCGGCTCTGCGCAAGGTGTGCCGTGTCCGCTTGACCAATGGCTACGAAGTGTCGAGCTACATCGGCGGCGAAGGCCACAACCTGCAGGAGCACTCGGTGGTCTTGATCCGCGGCGGCCGCGTCAAGGATCTCCCCGGTGTTCGTTACCACACGGTCCGCGGTGCGCTCGATTGCGCCGGCGTAACCGATCGACGCCAAGGGCGTTCCAAGTACGGCGCCAAGCGTCCCAAGAAATAAAGGCATTCCATGTCCCGCAGAGCAGCAGCCCCCCATCGCACCATCCTTCCCGATCCCAAATTCGGGAACGATATGTTGGCCAAATTCATCAACATGGTGATGGAGCGCGGCAAGAAGTCCGCCGCCGAGAAGATCGTGTACGGCGCCATCGACCGCATCGGCGAGAAGAAGTCCGGTGCCGTGGGCACCGAGGCCATCGCCGTGTTGCAGCAGGCGCTGGACAACGTGAAGCCGGTCGTCGAAGTGAAGTCCCGTCGAGTCGGCGGCGCCACCTACCAGGTGCCGGTCGAAGTCCGCGCCAATCGTCGTCAGACGCTGGCCATGCGTTGGGTCATCGAGGCCGCCACGGCGCGCAGCGAGAAATCCATGGCGCATCGTCTCGCTGCCGAGCTGATGGAAGCCGCTGAAAACCGCGGCGCTGCCGTGCGCAAGCGTGAGGACACGCATCGCATGGCCGAAGCCAACAAGGCGTTCGCACACTATCGCTGGTAGGGCTTCGGGCTGCTGGTAAATCAGCGGCGAGACCTCATATAGAGATACCCGTCGGCGACATGGGTCGCCAGGTGGGTGAGTCGGTCAAATGCTCGCGCAGCGAGCAACTATCGGGCGGGGCCGCATCGGCCCCGTTGACAGTTGCGCGAAGCGCATGGATATACCCCGTTAATTCAGCGCGAAGCGCGAGAAAAATGCCACGTACGACGCCCATCGAAAGATATCGAAATATCGGTATCTCTGCGCATATCGACGCGGGTAAAACCACCGCGACGGAGCGCATCCTGTTCTATACAGGGGTGTCGCACAAGATCGGGGAAGTGCACGACGGCGCAGCCGTCATGGACTACATGGAGCAGGAACAGGAGCGCGGCATCACCATTACGGCTGCCGCCACGACCTGTTTCTGGAAGGGGATGGACAAGAGCTTCCCCGAGCATCGAATCAACATCATCGACACGCCGGGCCATGTGGATTTCACCATCGAGGTGGAGCGCAGCCTGCGGGTGCTCGACTCGGCGGTCGCCGTGTATTGCGCGGTGTCGGGTGTCCAGCCCCAGTCGGAGACGGTCTGGCGCCAGATGAACAAGTACGGCGTGCCGCGCCTGGCGTTCGTCAACAAGATGGATCGTGCGGGCGCGGACTTCCTCCGCTGCGTCGACCAGATCCGAACCCGCCTGCGCGGCAACCCGGTGCCCATTCAGCTGCCCATCGGGGCGGAGGATGAGTTCATCGGGGTCGTCGACCTCGTCAAGATGAAGTCCATTTTCTGGGACGACGCGACTCAGGGCATGAAATTCGAATATCGCGACGTCCCCGCCGACATGCTCGAGGAGTGCGAGGCGTGGCGCGCGAAAATGATCGAGGCCGCCGCCGAGGGTGACGAGCAGCTGCTCAACAAGTACCTGGAATCCGGCGAGCTCACCGACGAGGAGATCAAGCGCGGGCTGCGCGAGCGGGCGCTCAAGAACGAAGTGTGCCTCGTGACCTGCGGCTCTGCGTTCAAGAACAAGGGCGTCCAGGCCGTGCTCGATGCGATCGTCGAGTACATGCCCTCGCCCACCGAGGTGCCGCCGGTCAAGGGTTTGAGCGAGAAGGGCGACGTCATCACCCGCAAGCCGGACGACGATGCTCCGTTCTCCGCGCTGGCCTTCAAAATTTTGAACGACCCGTTCGTCGGTAATCTGACGTTCTTCCGGGTGTACTCGGGCACATTGAACTCGGGCGACCAGGTCTTCGTTCCAGCGAGGAATCGCATGGAGCGCATCGGCCGCCTGCTGCAGATGCATGCGAGCGAGCGTTCCGAGATCAAGGAAGTGCGCGCCGGCGACATTGCGGCCGCCGTCGGATTGAAGGATGTGACGACCGGCGACACGCTGACGGATCCCGGCCACATCATCATTCTCGAGAAGATGGAATTCCCGGAACCCGTCATCTCGGTGGCCGTCGAGCCGAAGACCAAGGTTGACCAGGAAAAGATGGGTTTTGCGCTGCAGCGCCTGGCGAAGGAAGATCCGTCGTTCCGCGTACACACGGACCAGGAGTCCGGCCAGACCATCATCTCCGGCATGGGCGAGTTGCACCTGGAAATCATCGTCGATCGCATGAAGCGTGAATTCAAGGTCGATGCCAATGTCGGCAAGCCCCAGGTCGCATATCGCGAAACGATCAAGGACAGCGTCGAGTCCGAGGGCAAATTCGTGCGCCAATCCGGCGGCCGCGGCCAGTACGGACACGTGTGGCTCAAGATCGAACCGCAGCCAGCGGGCTCGGGCTATAATTTCGTCAACGGCATCGTCGGCGGCGCAGTGCCGCGCGAATTCATCCCGGCCGTGGACAAGGGCATTCAAGAGGCCGTGCAAACCGGCGTGATCGCCGGCTATCCGATCGTCGACGTGAAAGTGACGTTATTCGACGGCTCGTTTCACGACGTCGACTCGAACGAAATGGCTTTCAAGATTGCCGGGTCGATCGGTTTCAAGGATGGCTTCCGCAAGGCGAAGCCGGTGCTGCTCGAGCCCATCATGAAGGTCGAGGTGGTGACCCCCGAGGACTATTACGGGGACATCGTCGGCGACCTGAACCGGCGCCGCGGCCAGATCATCGGGATGGAGGATTCTCCATCGGGCAAAGTGGTCACCGCCGAGGTGCCGCTGGCCGAAATGTTTCAGTATTCAACGGCGATGCGCTCCATGAGCCAGGGTCGCGCGAACTACACGATGGAGTTCGCGAAGTACATGGAAGTGCCGAGCAATGTCGCCGACGCAGTGATGAAGATCGCTTCTTAATTCAATTTTCAAGAGGTACTTGCCGTGTCGAAGGGGAAG
>PLUE01000065.1 GCA_003164785.1 Gammaproteobacteria bacterium
GATCGTGGCAGCCTCCAATGCCGAAATTCTGAAGCGCGCCGAAGGATGTCTGCGGAGGCGATGAGCCGGTGGGTGTCACGAACGCGCCCAGCTACTTGACTGGGCCCCAGCACATTTATCGCTTACAGACGTTACTTAAGTCTTTTCCCTGTTCTCCATTACGAGTGAGCGTCGATTATTGGAACTCTTCAATGAGATTCGACGGGGCGTGCGTGCAGGTGTCTTACGCTTGCTATTCGGTACGCTTGATGCGCGTGGACTTTTCACGCCGATCGCGCGCGAGAAACCCGTGTCGATCCTTGGTTCCTTCTTCGCGCCCTGCCTCATGCTCCCGCTTCCACAGGAAGGAATAGCGGATGACCAGACCGGCGTACGGTTCCAAAAACGCCACGGTTCAGTCTTCAGATTTCTTTG
Source organism: Gammaproteobacteria bacterium (assembly GCA_003164785.1). Lineage (GTDB taxonomy): Bacteria > Pseudomonadota > Gammaproteobacteria > Steroidobacterales > Steroidobacteraceae > Bog-1198. Next base: position 415 of record PLUE01000065.1, read on the forward strand.
TCGAGATCCGCGTATTGGTCCGGAACTCGGGCGTTTCGAATGGCGTCGACTTGACGCTCCGACAGCTCACCGGCCGCGATGACTCGCCGGTCGCGACGCTTCAAGCGCGCATACTCTTGGGCCGACAGCAGCACCGTCCGTTCGCGACCGTTCTTGGTAATCGTCACCGGCTTCGTGAGGGCAATGTCCTGATACACACCGACATTGCGGTGAAACTCCGCGGCGGTGACGGTGACGGCGTCATCGGTACTCATACAGCTCTCCGCGGTCTCGGAATGCGGATTATACGCAGAATACATACTATCCGCAAATCCGATGCCCACAGCGGGTGAGTCCAACAATGGGAGCTCCCGAATTCTCGAGTTCGACTAAGGCTGCTGTACCAGGATTGTGACCAACTCAGATTGAGTGTGCCAGGATTGTGCCTTGGTGAGCCTGGGAAGGGGTTCGCTTGTTCGAAAGAATCGCAGCGATGGACACCAAGATCTTTTACATCAAGACCCCCATTGAATACGGCCAGTTGGGAAAACAGGAAAATGGATAGCCTGATACAGACCGCAGCTGTTGGCGATGGAGCTACGGCGAGGGCGGCATATCGTCTTGTGGGGACCGCGCGGCAGTGGCAAAACGACACGGCTGCAGGCGGTGGATCGATAGCCACCATGCCAACCCAGACAGGTATCCATGACTTCGTATAAGCCAGAGGCTCAGGGCGATGCAAAAGGTCGATGGTTGACGCGTAACGTCTTCGCCATCGGCCTGTTGAGTCTTTTTTCCGACGCCGGCCATGAGCTAACCACGGCGATTCTGCCGCTGTTTCTTGCGACCTTTGCCGGTAGCGCGGCCGCTCTCGGCGTGATTGAAGGATTCTCCGATGCGGCCTCCAGTGTACTCAAGCTCTGGATGTCCTTTTATTCGGACCGGGTCGGCAAGCGCAAGCCCATCCTGGCGGTCGCCTATTTCGTGACGGCAATGATGGGGACGCTCGGCTTGGTCACGGCCATATGGCAGATCGTGCTGATCCGTATGGTCGCGTGGATGGGCCGCGGGGCGCGCGGCCCGGTGCGCGATGCGCTGCTGTCCGAAAGTGTGCCGGCGCAAGCGCATGGTCGCGCGTTTGGTTTTGAAACCATGATGGACACTGTAGGCGCCATTATCGGCCCGGCGATTGCCCTGTCACTGGTCGGAGTGATCGCGCTACGCCACATTTTCCTGATCGCCTTCATTCCCGGCGCCATCACCGTCCTCATCGTGCTGTTCCTGTTGAAAGATATCCCGAGAAAGCCCCAACCCGGCATCCGTATCCTCGCGACCTTGCGTGAGCTACCGCACTCTTTTTGGCGCTACGTCGCCGCGGTGGGGATATTTGGGCTTGGAAACTTTGCGCATACCCTGTTGATCCTCCGCGCCGTCACCGTGCTCACGCCCAGTCACGGCACTGTGCAAGCGGGCAAGATCGCGATTGGTCTCTACATCTTCCATAATGTGGTGTATGCGGCTGCCTCTTATCCGGTGGGCATGCTCGGTGACCGGATGAACAAGAAACCTTTGCTGGCGGTCGGCTATGCGCTTTTTGCCGTGATGTGCGTGGGGTTTCTCATCGTCGGTACGAGTCTGCCGGGTCTTGTTGCGCTGTTCGCACTCGCAGGGATTTATATCGCCATCGTGGATTCGATGCAGCGGGCCCTCGCCGCGGACCTATTGCCGTTGGAGCACCGAGGTACCGGCTATGGCGCACTCGCCACCGTCAATTCCGTGGGTGACCTGGTTTCCAGCATCGTCGTCGGCGTATTGTGGACACAGGTCTCGGCCGCGGCAGGCTTCGGGTACGCGGCGGTTCTCACATTCACCGGTGCCGTCGCGTTGTGGTTTGTCCCGCGAAGCTCTGCTTCCAACCTTACCAGTCACTAGTGGTGGCGGGTTGTGGGGCGTTCGGGGCACCAGCCGCCGCAATCTCGCGTTTCCTCCACCACCGGATCGACGATGCACGATTAGACTTGACGGAGACATTGATTTCGATAAATATAGAAATATGAAAACTAATGAAGTGGTCATGGCGCTTGGCGCGCTGGCTCAAGAATCTCGACTGGCGGTGTTTCGGCTGCTGGTCAAACGGGGGCCGGCCGGCTTCACTCCCGGTGTGATGGCTGAGAAGCTCGACATTCCCGGGCCGACCCTTTCATTTCACTTGAAAGAATTGCAGAACGCGGGCTTGGTCGACATGCGCCGGGAAAGCCGATTCTTGTATTACAGCGCGCGTTTCGATCGCATGAAAGACTTGGTGGGGTTCCTGACGGATCAGTGCTGCAGTCAGGCGGACGAAGCCTGCGATGCGGATTGCATGCCCGTGGCTACGCCGGCGCGGCGCCGCCGCGCGTGACTAGTTTTGCTGATGGTGGAGCCATGAAATCCCGCCAATACAATGTCTTGTTTCTATGCACTGGCAATTCCGCGCGCAGCATCCTCGCCGAGGCCATCATGAACAAATGGGGCAGGGGGCAGTTTCATGGGTACAGCGCCGGAAGCCATCCCAACGGCAAGGTCAACCCGTTGGCACTCGAACTGTTGCAGCGATTGGACTTCCCCATCGACGGCCTGCGTAGCAAGAGCTGGGACGAATTTGCTGCGCCGAATGACGTGCATTTCGATTTCGTGTTCACCGTTTGCGACAACGCCGCGGGGGAGACCTGCCCCGTCTGGCCCGGTCAACCGATGACGGCTCATTGGGGCATCCCCGATCCGGCAGCCGTGGAAGGCAGTGATCTCGAGAAGAAATTTGCATTCCGGCAGGCGTTCAAAGCGATGGAAACCCGCATCAAGCTGTTTCTAAGCCTGCCGTTGAGTTCAATCGATCAGTTGCGCTTGAAAGAGCGTCTCGATGCCATCGGTAAGACCGTCGATCCGCCGCAGTCATGAGTGTCTTCGAGCGGTACCTGACTGTCTGGGTGTTCCTCTGCATCGTGGTCGGTATTGCGCTCGGGCAATTCCTGCCAGGGGTGTTCCAGGTCATCGGTGGCCTCGCGGTGGCTCAGGTCAATTTGCCGGTCGGGCTTCTGGTCTGGGTCATGATCATCCCGATGTTGGTGAAGGTCGACTTCGGCGCATTGGGCCAGGTACGCCGGCACGTAAAAGGCATCGGCGTGACGCTCTTCGTCAATTGGCTGGTCAAGCCGTTTTCGATGGCGCTGTTGGGCTGGATCTTCATCCGCCACGTGTTCGCGCCGTGGCTGCCGGCTGATCAGCTCGACAGTTACATTGCCGGGCTGATACTCCTTGCCGCTGCACCCTGCACGGCGATGGTGTTTGTGTGGAGCCGACTCACCGATGGTGATCCCCTGTTTACGCTGTCACAGGTGGCTCTCAACGATGCCATCATGGTGGTGGCATTTGCGCCTCTGGTGGGACTGCTTCTGGGGATCTCGGCGATCACGGTCCCCTGGGGGACTCTCGTAACCTCGGTGGTCCTCTACATCATCATCCCGGTCGCGCTGGCTCAGTGGCTGCGCAAAGCGCTCCTGACTCGTGGCGCCGCGGCCTTTGACGCGGCCATGCAGCGCATCGGTCCTTGGTCGATCGGTGCGCTGCTGCTGACGTTGGTGCTGCTGTTCGCGTTCCAAGGAGAAGCAATTCTGCAGCAGCCGCGGGTGATAGCGCTGCTGGCGGTGCCGATCCTCATCCAGGTGCTGTTTAACTCGGGACTCGCGTACTGGCTCAACCGTGCCGTGGGCGAATCGCATAGCGTCGCGTGCCCCTCAGCACTCATCGGTGCGTCGAACTTTTTCGAACTCGCCGTCGCCGCGGCCATCAGTCTGTTCGGGTTTCATTCGGGGGCCGCGCTCGCCACGGTCGTCGGCGTTCTCATCGAGGTGCCGGTCATGTTGTTGGTCGTCAGTATCGTCAACCGATCCAAGGGCTGGTATGAGCACACGGGTCGTCACGTCGCGGTGAAGACATGACTCAGGTGACGATTTATCACAATCCTGGCTGCGGCACTTCCCGGAACACCCTGGCACTCATCCGCAACGCCGGCGTGGAGCCCACCGTCATCGAATATTTGAAGACGCCGCCCACGCGGGAGACGCTGCAGTCGCTGCTCAAGCAAATGCAGATGACGCCGCGCGAGTTGCTGCGCGAGAAGGGCACACCCTATACGGAACTCAAGCTCGGCGAGCCCCGCTGGACGGACGAGCAGATCATCGATTTCATCTTGGCCCACCCCATCCTGATGAACCGGCCGGTGGTGGTGACACCCTGGGGCGTCAAGCTGTGCCGGCCGTCCGAAGCGGTCTTGGATATTCTGCCGCTGCCTCAAGCAGGGCCCTTTGCCAAGGAAGACGGCGAACTCGTGATCGACTCCGAGGGTCGGCGTGTCCCCACTCTTCCTGACCTGCCAAATATCGACGGGGCCCTATTCCAGGTTCCCGGCGCCGAGCGGTTAGAGCGAGTCGGCTGCTCCACGCACGCACCCCGAATCCTGCTCCTCTATGGATCATTACGGACACGTTCGTTCAGCAAGTTGCTGACCCTCGAGGCGCAGCGACTGCTCAACGCCATGGGTGCGGAGACGCGGGTCTACAGCCCCGAGGGACTTCCTTTGCCGGATGGGCATCCGGAAGACCACCCGAAAGTGCTAGAGCTGCGCGATCTGGCCGCGTGGTCCGAAGGGATGGTGTGGACGTCGCCGGAACGCCATGGTGCGATGACCGGTATCATGAAAGCCCAGATCGATTGGATTCCGCTCAGCATCGGCTCGGTGCGGCCGACGCAGGGCAAGACCTTGGCGGTGATGGAAGTGTCCGGAGGCTCGCAGTCATTCAACGCGGTTAATCAATTGCGCATCTTGGGGCGCTGGATGCGGATGATCACGATCCCAAACCAATCCTCGGTGGCAAAAGCCTTCCTGGAATTCGACGAGGCGGGACGCATGAAGCCGTCCCCGTACTACGAGCGCGTCGTGGACGTCATGGAGGAGCTCATGAAATTCACACTGCTGACTCGCGATGTGGCACCGTACTTGGTGGACCGCTACAGCGAACGCCGCGAGAGCGCCGAAGCCTTGTCCAAACGAGTGAATTTGAAGTCGATATAGATTCTCCGGCCGCCAGCTACAGGCGGAAATTCATCGCCTTGGTCATACATAGGCACTTTTTTGACCAGGGGAATCCCATCGTTAGGACAGGTTCCTGAGCCTTGTCGCAAGTTCATCGTGCTGCGCCGCGAATCGAGTCGGGTCGCGGGTTTTCAGCTTGCGCAGATTGAGCAATTTCCATTGCAAGGCAGGGAGATGTTGGAGATGGGCGAACGGCATCAAGTCCCACGCCGGCTCGGCGCTCACCAGCGACAGCAAAAAATGACGATGGGACTCGCTCACTGCCCGGGGCAGCTGCGCCAGCAAACGCTCTTGGGTGTTCTCAAGCAGGGTGAGAGCCACGGCATCACGCGTCATGCCGGCGAATTCGTTCGTGAAAGCCGGTTCCAGCGGCAATTTCTTGGGAAACAGCACCTCATGGACCGGACGATTGTGGCCGGCAAGGTAGGCGACGAAGCAATCCACGATCGAACGTTGCCAGCCGAATTGCTCCGTCATTTTCAACACATCGAATACATCGCGTGGATGTTGCCGATCCATTGCCGCGACCAGTTTGCCGCCGTAGAGCTCTGCGGTATCGAGGACGGGCAGCGTGATATCGGTCGTGAAAAGTTCTTGCGCGGTGGGGATGAGGGACCGTTGCGCGACTGGCAGCACCATGCCTCGAAAGACGAAATTGACTTCCACCTTGACCTGGACGCCGTTCCCTTCGATGAGCAGTTTGACTTCATCGCCGCTCTTTGATGTTGGCAATTGCGCTCGATGTCCCATCCGCGAGATTTCGGCCTTGACCCTTTTCAGGTCGGCTGCAATCGCGCGCAGCGCCGCCTCCCGATCGAGCGTGTGATCGGTGAATGCCACGTCGATGTCGATGGAGAGCCGCGGCATGTCCTGCACAAACAGGTTCAGCGCCGTCCCTCCTTTGAGCGCGAAGCGCGGCGACCGGAACACTGCGGGCGCGACCGCCAGGAGCAAGCGTACGGTATCGATGTATTCTTGATTTATGATCGCCTCAGGTCGAGACGTTCACCTGTTTTGGCGACGGCGATCCAGCGCTTGCCGCCACCGAGGCGTTGGCTGTGGCGCTTGGCAAGAGCCGCCCAGGGAAAATCGAGCTCTCGGGCAAGCAGTTCCGCAAGACGGACGACCTTGATTCTGGTCGAGTGGGTCAGCAGCTCATCGAGTGTTTTTTCGCGCAGGGTGTGCAAGCCTTCGATGAGTTGCCGCGTCTCCTCGAGCGACTGCGTTTTTCCGACATCGCTGAGCAGTTCGAGCAGGGCACGCTCAGGGACGGACACGAGCACATCTGGACGGCCGTTCGGGAGAGGCTGCAGGCCGAACCCTGTGCGGAGCGTGGCATCGAATAATTGGGTTTCCTGATAACGGCTCTCGAAGCGCTGGGTGAACCACGTCGGCAATCGCTTCGGTTGATCGCCCCAGAGGGTCAGAACCTCCCGGAAGCTCACGTTCTGCCGGATGCCGCGCCACGCGAGGGCGGTCTTGCCGCCAACATGCAAGCCGGACACCCGTTGACTGAGATACGCCAAGCAGCCGTCGCGCGTGAGCGTGTCGCCGGGCAGCATGTAGGCACCACGGCCTAGATGGGTGAGCCATCCACTGCGCGCAAGCGCCGAGGCTCTGAATGCGCTGACGCCGCGGGCTTGCAATGCGGAGGTGCTGAGAGGCTCGCCGCGTGGGGCCTCAGCCAGTAGTTGTTTGAATGAAAAAGGCTTATTACCTGAGGTCATAGGTTAAGTATATGAACTAAATCATACAACCGCAAGGATGAAATAGTATCTATAGTTGACCTTAAAGGACAAGTATATGAGCTATTTTATGCAGCCCTCAGAAGAGAGAAATCGCCCATGTAGTGTGTCAGAGTCAAATTTTTCATGGATATCATTAACCAATACCTATGCAAATCAGGTACTTATCTGCTCGAAATATTCGATGATACGCTCGATATAACTCTCTATTATCAATCGCTTAGAGCAAATTCGAAGCTGGACTGAAAATCCGCGTGTCGGGGGGGTTCAATTCCTTCCCTGGCCACCATTAACTTATTGATGTTATTGTCTTTCGGCGATGCCCGTCGCCGAGCTGCGAATTCAGGTTGGCGCAAACAAAGCTGCGGGCTGCCCGATCGACTTCAAGCTAAAACCGACGATTGCACCCGGGATCAATGCGAGATCGCTAGCCAAGGCGTTAGTTAAATCGAAGGCACAAATTTAACTAGACGGGGCACTAGTTAAATCTTTTGCCAAGTTCGCAGCGCTAGTAAGATTTAGCGGCTATATTTAACTACGAAGTTGAGCTCGTAAACCCGTTTAACTCTGGACCGAGCACATGAAGCGGGATCCATTCGGCACCTATATCGAGAGCACGACCATGGGCGAAGCCGTCCGCGCGTTCGTGCCGCCGACGCCGGCCCATCTGGATGCGTGTCTCACCAATCTCGAGCAGTACTTGCATGAGCCGGCGAATCCGATCGCAAAAGCGGCCCTCGCCCACCTGCAGTTCGAAACCATCCACCCGTTTCTCGACGGCAATGGCCGGGTCGGGCGCCTCCTGATCACGCTGATGCTGTGCCATGACAACGTTCTGCGCAAACCACTGCTGTATCCCAGCTTGTATTTCAAGCAGCACCGCCAACAGTACTACGAGGAACTGAACGCGGTGCGGGCTCATGGAGACTACGAGCGTTGGATCGGTTTTTTCACGGAGGCCATTCGTCACAGCGCGGAGGTCGCGATCGAAACCGGCCGGCGTGTGACGCAGGTATTCAGTGAAGACCGAGCGCAGCTGCGCGCCGTACCCCGCATCGCAGGTTTGCTGCTCATGATCCAGGAGGCGCTCCAGGCAAAGCCTGTGGCCACGGTGGCGACGCTGAGAGCGGCGACGGGGCTCGCCAAGCCGACGGTCAATTCATTGCTTCGCGAGCTCGCAGCGCGGGGGATAGTGAAAGAGTCCACCGGGCGAGCCCGGGATCGTGTGTATGTCTATCGACGCTACCTCGAAGCATTGGCGGCGGAGGAGGAGGCGAACTGAATTGGTGGGTCAACAAACTCTCGACCGCACCACCACCGAGATGGCTGGGCTTGCGCGCGCAACAGGCGTGATCTGCCACGAGATTCCCCACTTGTCCTTGCACCAGCCGCATGCGCTTTCTTTGCCGCCATTGCTCACAATGGCGTCCCAGTATCGGTCGGTCTCGGCTTGATCCGTCGTCGCGACCTGGAATGAAAAGGCTTCGTTGTGCTGAAACGACGCGGGCGCACCGTTGAGTCCAATACACGGGATACCGAGGACGTTGAACTCGACGACCAACACATCACCCTGTCTGCCTCCGGGGTAGTCGCCCGGCGCGCGGTGCACCGCACCGGCTGAACTGTCGGGAAACTTCCTGGCATGGAAATTCGCCGCCCCTTCTGCCGTATGGTCATACCATAGACAGATCCTGGCCTTGGCTGTGTGCTGTGGCATGTTCTTGGCTCCTTTGGTAGGTCCGACAAACAGGATCCGAGGGAATCCTACAAACCGGATTGCTCACGGGCAATGATTTATGCGCGTCGCCAGGAGCCTCTGAGGCAGTGGTTACCGGGAACTGCGCTGCTCGATGCGCGGGATGATGGGATGCTCGATGAAGAGTACCTACGGGTTGCGTTGCTGGACGTGGATGTCGACGAACTCGTCTTGAGATTGCGCGGAAGTCCGAACTCGGCAGAACGTGCCTAATCTTGCCTCGGGCACCGGTGGTCGGATGGTTTGTGGGCACCAATCACGCGACTACGATCGTTTCGATATACTGCTCGGACGTGACCGTCGACCTCTCACCCCTCGAATTCTTGAGCAACATGGCTGCCAACTTGGATGAGGGCACCGTGGATCTCCCAGCCTTCCCGCAAGTCGTCATCTTGGTGCAGCAGGCTTTCAAGGACCCGAACTACACGCCCAAGACGATTGCGCAGATCATTTCGACCGAGCGCACGCTCGCCGACCGGCTGCTCCAGATGGCCAACTCCACTGCCTCTAATGCGACGGGAAGGGTGATTATCGATCTTGGGGTCGCCATTAATCGTCTGGGTGCTCAGAAGGTCTACAGCATCGCCATCGCGCACGCCATTCAGCATATCCGGCGGGAAGAATCCCTGCGATCGATCGCCCGGTCGCTGGATGAGCTATGGTCCGAATGCGTGGCAGCGGCTCATTTTTCCCAAGCGGTCGCCAAGCTGAAATCGCTTCCATTTCCGGGCGCCTTTGCGGCAGGTCTGCTTCACGGCATAGGACGCTTTTACATTCTGCTGCAATCGACGAAGCAGGGTATGTCGCGACCGCAAGTTCTATTGAGTGAGGCTCTTGTCGATGGATGGCATCCGGCAATTGCCAAGGCGGTACTGAAGAATTGGCAGATGGACGAGGCAGTTTGTGAGGCGGTCGGCGCGCAAGCGCAGGTGCACGTCGTTCGAGCTGGCTCCCCGACACTGACAGACGTTTTGATCGCGGGCATTCGCCTGGCGAATCGATTGCAAAACAGGTACGACACCGCGAACTTCAACGCGGGCGGTGCTTTTGCACCGCTCGACCTCACGGTTGAGGCATGTCAAGGCCTCATCGCTGAAGCCGACGGGGAGATAAGGGCGCTGCAGCGCGCCCTGCGACCCTAGCTTTCGAGTCAGGAGCGCCGGCTAATAAAGCACGCCCTTCAGTCGGTCCGCTGCGCGAGGCCAAGGCTGAGCGCGGTGAGGAAAATCGCGGGAGAGGGTATTTCACGAGCCAATCGGCCGTCATTATGTTAATTGCAAGGGATGCTCGTTTGAGCAATAATGACGGCTCATTCGAGCGAGGCAGCCACATGACCGATGTCAGCAAATTCAGAATGCAACCCCGAAAAGCCCATGGCGTCCCGAAGCAAACAAAGCGCGGTAAGGGCGCGGTGGGCGTGCGCATCCAGTCCAAACGAGAAGATAGTGGGCAAGTCGTCGCAGCTTCACATAGATCATTTTTAGATCACAAGGATCACGCGCTAAAGCTTTTTAGTACAAGCCGCTTTGAACGCGTAAACATCGTCAAGTCGGGGTTGCCAGCGAAGTACGTCAAGGTGCTGTCTGTGAGCATGCATATGCCGATCGACAGATTTTACCGAACAACGGGACTGGTACGGCCTACAGTCGACCGAAAAATTCGTGATTCAAAACTTCTGAATCAAGATGAGAGCGAGCGGGTCATGGGTATCGCTCGATTGGTCGGCCAGGCACAGAATTTAGTGCGAGAATCTGGCGAGCCAGAAAATTTCGATGCGGGACCCTGGGTGGGGGCCTGGCTACAAAGGCCTTTACCCGCGTTGGGCGGTAAGTCCCCAAGCGATTTTATGGACACGATGGACGGGCGAGCGCTGGTGTCCGATCTTCTCTCGCAACAGCAATCGGGCGCATACGGATAACAAGCCATGCCCGCCGTCTGGCGCATAGCCACTGATACGCCGGATTATGGCTCCGACGATTTAACCGGAAAAGGCGCCGAATCGACGGGCGGCCGATGGAACAAAAAGGGAATCCCCTTTTTGTATGCGGCGGAGTCGATTGCACTCGCGTGTCTGGAGACCGTAGTGCACTTAGGCGGTGCGTCACCGCTGCCATTGAATCGCTATCTGGTGAAAATTGATGTGTCCGAGAAAGTGTGGGAAGAACGAGTACTCTTTGACACGTCAAGCAACATGGGCTGGGATGCGCTTCCCGCCGGCCTCATATCCATTGAATGGGGCACGCGCTGGGCGAATTCGTTAACGAGTGTGATAGCACTGGTGCCGTCGGTAATAGTCCCTGAAGAGTGCAATATTCTCATAAACCCGAAGCACCCCGATGTGTCGACATTGAAGGCTAGGAAACTCCGCAAATGGACCTACGACACCCGTATGTGAAAAAGAACATCACTCGGGCGAATTCTCTGATTCGGCACCGGCGGCACCGCCTGCGGCAGCAGCGGCAATTACGAAAAACATAAGTCTTAGCAGCAGAATCGCTATTCTCAGCGTAACCGACCCCATCCGCCTCTTTGCAACCGCCAAGTCAGTCTTTGGGGTCATCCTCGTTGAAGAACGGCTCCATGGCGCTGTACTCATCGGTCTGCCTGCGGTTCACCACGACCACCTGCCTCACCGCGGGGCTAGCCGCCAGCAGGTTCACGATCTGCCGCCCCACATTCCCCGTTGCGCCCAGCACGACTGCTGCTGAGTAGGGCTGCATGGCGGAGTGGAGTGGTTTTGTGGGCATGTGATGTCCGGCGCGCGGGTGAAAAGGGCGGCAGGTTGCAATGGCGGGCAAGCCCGGAAACTGCGAACACGCTTGGCTGGATTATGCACGCAAGCTCTGACAGCCACATTGCCGAGGTTGAATTTTTGACTCTTGTTCATCTCTCAAGGATCACCTGTTACCGCCAAAGTAAAAGTGACCCAACTTAGGCCGCTTGGGCCTTTGAAACGATTGGGATTTGAGATCCGGTCTTTTTGCAATCATTGTTGAGGATTCGGTCGAGTAGACATCAAGATGGGTCAATGATAGCATCAAGATGTATGAGAACCACGCTCACCTTGGACGAGGATGTTGCCGCCCGCCTGCAAGCTGAAGCGAGAAGGACGGGACGTTCATTTAAAACGGTGGTCAATGAAAGACTACGGATGGCCCTTGCTCAAGGCGCTACGGTCCAAAAACGTAAGCCCTTCACGGTCGAGCCGCGTGCAATGGGAGGGCCTGCCGCAGGGATCTCCTACGACAACGTCGGCGCGCTACTAGATGAGCTCGAAGGCGTGCGCCACGGGTGAAGCTGATCGACGCTAATATTTTGCTGTACGCGTACGACAGCGATTCGTCTCATCACGCGGTTTGCAAGACTTGGTTGGAAGTCGCGTTTAATTCCGAAGAAATCGTCGCATTGCCATGGCAGACCGTACTCGCCTTTGTGCGTATCAGCACAAATCCTCGCGCGACGAAGAAACCCCTACCGGGCACTGAAGCGTGCGACATCGTCAGCAGCTGGTTGCATCAGGTGAATGTAAGCGTGATCGGGGCAGGCGAGCGATTCTGGGAGCTTCTGAAGGGCCAGATACTCGAGGCCCAAGTAACGGGGCCGCTTCTGACTGACGCGGCGCTGGCGGCACTCGCTATCGAACACGGCGCGACATTGTGTACCGTCGACAGAGACTTTCGCCGATTTCGGGGGCTCAAGTTGATCGATCCCACCGATGCGAGTGGGCACGACTCTAGCTAAACTTTGGGCATACGCGATGCCGTGGTCGAGGCACGAAACGACCGGTAGTAACTGATAAATTAGCGATCAAATTTCGATTGCGTGACCCTGGCGGGACTGGCAATTCCGTCACCGCAATGTCCCCGCTGCCAGACAGCCATGGTAATCCGCGTTGCCAAGCAAGGACCCGATCCGGGCAATACGTTTTGGGGCTGTGCTCGTTTCCCCAAATGCCGAGGTACTCTGCCAAAAGCTGCGTAGGGGACGTTGCCAGGTCCCAGGGCGTATCACTGTTGGGGCACATAGCTAGGAGCGGGGCGGCACCGCCGCAGTCTCCGGGAATAACCCTGGCATCCAGCGCGGCGCCAGCGCGGCGGGGAAGGCGAGTCGCAACGGCGCCCGCGCGCTTTCTGATGTCAGGACGCCTTTGTCGAGCAGCGCGGCGACAATCCGACGCGCCTGCCGTTCGCCGGTGCCGACCAACCCGGCAGCATCGCCCCGCGGTAGTTCGCCGCGATAGAGTATCGCCTCCAACACGTTTCCTGATTTGGGAGGTAGCAGGCCGAGCCGAATCTCCTCCTCGGTCCAGAGCAGAATGCGGGCGCGCAACCGGTCCGGCTGTACCAGTTCCTCCATGAACCGTATCTGATCGATGCAAGTCTCGAGGAAGAATCGCGTAAACGCTACGAGGGATTCCTGGCTGAGGTTGCCTCGCCCATCCAAGTCATTCCGGCGCGGTAGATCGCAATTGGCAAGATGGCTCTTGTAGGCCTCGACATCGCGCGCCAGACCGCGCGCCACCGACCAGATCCCTCCCGTGTCCAGAGTCTCCAAGAGGCTCGCATGCGACATCAGCCGCGCGACGCGGCCATTGCCGTCGAGGAACGGATGAATCCACAGCAATCGATGATGGGCTGCCGCTGCGCCCAGAATGGCGTCCGTCCTGCCCAGCCGGCTAAACGCGCGTTCGAACTGTGCGAGAAATCGTGGCACCGCGCCAGGGCTGATCGACACGTGTTGGCCGACCTTCACCTCGCGCTGGCGCAACGCGCCGGGCGCGACCTTGAGGCGCTCCTTCGTATCGGGGTTCTCGGTCCACAGCAATGCTTCGGGCAGCAGATCGTAAAAGCGGCGATGAATTTCCCGAATGCTGTCCGTCGCCATCGGGCGTCCCGTCAAGCCGCCGCCATCGATCCATTGCTGAACGGCAATGTGCGCTTGGGCCTCGTGCTGCAGATCGCGCTTGTGCGGATCTTTGCTGTAGTCGTTCTTGAGCGCGCGTTCGATATCGATCGGATGTGTATCGTGCCCTTCGATCAAATTGCTGTAGTAGCAATTCATGGAACGTACGAGATCCGCCAGAGCGCCACGGACGCCTGCCGGCAAACTGCGCCGAAATCCCGCCGCCCGCGTCGCTAGATCGAGGGCCAGATCGGTCAGCTCGCCACGCTCTTTCGCGGTCTCACCGATGAGCAGCGGCTCCATGGCGGACACGTTTTCCTGGCGATCCATGACCGCCGATATGTCCGCTTCAATGTCCGCATCAGTGATCGTCATAAAATAAATAATATCACAAGGTTGAAGTAATATTGCGGGTCCGTTAAGCGGATAAATGTCCGCAATAAAGTCCGGTCCTGCGGGCGTCCCTGGCCGCCCGTTTGCGCCGGCACTCCTGCCTCGTCAAAATTTCTTGGCACTGCAGCAATGTCGTGCCACTATCGATCCGCGCGGGCGATCGCGGCCTAGGTGATACGGGCACTTCGCCATACTGCTCAGCAGCAGGCGACGCCTTTCTCGGTGCAGCGGGTAGGCCGGGAGCGGCCGTGAGAATTGCGGTAACCCGACAGCCTGGCCGCGGCTTCCAAAGCATTTGAAAATTGGCCACGCAGTGTGTGGCCTTGTTGTCGGCTCTGTGATCGATGCTCGGAGATCCGTCGATGGTCGGTTCGATGCTCGGCGGGGTAAGTCGCAGGGGGCCGCCTACCTTGACCTTCTTCCTGCCGGGGTTAGGGGCCGCTTTTGGTTTCCGCGAGCAGCTGTTCGATGGACTGGTTCAGGGGAGCCGACTCGGGCGTGGTATTGCTGTCGAAGTAGGCCGTCACCTTACCGTCGGGGGTGATGTGCTGCTTATCAAGTTCCAGTCGGGAACTTTGAGTCCAATGAAAAATAAACTGACGACAAGTCATGATCCGTCTGGAAAGACATTGCCTCAGCCGCTACGGTGATGGGCTGGACCGTGCCGACAAACCCAGTGAACTACAACAATGAGATTGAACAGTGAGGGAAGCGATGCATAAACGGAATTGGATGAATCTCTTGGTCGGCTGCTGCCTCGCAATCGTATGCGGTGTCGAAGCGGTAAACGCCGGGGCTCCGTCAACAGCGGACTGGCGAGTGGGTGTTCGGCAATTTGCCAGGGAACATTTCAAGAATCCAGCGTGGGGTTACTCTCACTCGGAGCGCGATTACGCGCTGGCACGCTCACTGGCGGCCGCCGACCACGTTGCGCTCGATGACGATGTGCTATTCGCCGCATCATACCTGCACGACCTCGCGGCGTTTCCGCCGTGGGGAGGTGATGAACCGCCGGATCATTCGGACGTCGGGGCTGATGCGGTCGAGAAAATTCTAGCGGACACCGGGTTTCCCATGAGCAAAGTGGGCGCCGTGCGCGCTGCGATTCGCACCCATATGTACTATCGTGATCCGGTCGCACCGGAGGCCATCTATCTGCACGATGCCGATGCGCTCGATTGGCTTGGTGCGATTGGCGTCGCGCGAATCGTCGCGCTGGTTGACCCGAATGGCGGCGACCCGAACGGTCCGAAGGCGGTCAAAATGCTGGAGGATAATTTGCGCCAGGTACCTTCGAGGGTGGTTTCGCCTGCTGGTCGCGCAATGGTGGGGCCACGCAAAGCGGAATTGGAGCGGTTCCTCAAGGAGTTGAGCGACGAGTCCGCGGATTATCGGAATTTATAGAGGGACCCTCGTGGTGGAGCATGGCCGGATGCCTCTCTATGGCACGGTACCGCGTGCTGTGAGAAATTCGGGAAGGACTAGGCGGCGTTCGGTCGTGAGACCTCTCGCTCGCAGGCGCCCAGGGTATTAGAGACCAACTTGTCTTGTATGCTATTCGCATATAGCAAATAGATCGGCGAATAATTAGCATGCTTCAGCTTGATGACCGTAGCGGATATATGCTATATGCATATAGCATATGAAACTGGAGATAAGATCTGTCGTGGGCTCGGAAGACAAAAATCGGGTACGCAATCCTCAATGGGTCCTAAAACCCCAAGATCTTGTCGTAGCTCTCAAATTGCACACATTAGGTTCAACGGTTCTACCGTATGCCCGTCTCGGTGCCGCGTTGTTCATGTCGCAATTCGAAGCGCATGCGGCCGTACAGCGCTTGCTGGCAGCAGGCTTGGTTACGCGTATGGCCGGACGCACCCGTCCCGTCATCGCGTCCCTCAGAAATTTCATCATCAACGGGGCAATCTATGCCTATCCCGCGGTGCATGGGGAGGTGACCATTGGCGTGCCGACTGCTCAGGCGGTTGCGCCGCTCAAAGATCTCCTCGTGGGCACATCGGAGATGCCGCCCGTCTGGCCTGACGCTCACGGCGAAACACGAGGGCAGGCGCTGATGCCGCTCTATCCCACCGTACCGCGTGCTGTGCAAACCGATCCCGCTCTGTGGGAACTTCTGGCGCTCTTTGATGCTTTGCGAATTGGGCAAGCGCGCGAGCGAAATCTTGCCGGCCGCCTGCTCGAGGAGAGATTGGCTTGATCCCTGGCAATTCGCGCCTCAGTGCCAATACGGCCTTGCTCGTCGAGATGATTGAGCGTCTCGAGGATCTTACCGACGCATTCGTCCTCGTCGGCGGTTGCGCCACTGGACTTTTGGTCACAGCGACGCGTGCGCAGCTGATCCGCGGCACCGTTGATGTTGACTTAATTGTGAAGGTGGCAACCATCCTAGAGTACCAGGCGATCGAGCGACGATTGCTCGCTCGGAACTTCGTGCAGGACCGTTCGCCGGAGGCACCGATCTGTCGTTGGTTGAATTCCGGGCTACAACTTGATGTCATGCCCTCCGAACCCGGCGTTTTGAGCTTTCATAATCGCTGGTATCCACAGGCGCTTGCGACCGCGACCGAATATCGATTGCCGAACGGAAAATCGATTCGCCTCGTCACTGCGCCGCTATTCATCGCCACCAAGCTAGAGGCCTTTCTGGATCGCGGGGACCGAGACTTTAGTGCGAGCCACGATATCGAGGATATCGTCACCGTGATCGACGGAAGGGCAGAATTAATTGCCGAGGCGCGCTTGGCGCCGCCTGGCGTACGCGACTACTTGCGCAACCAATGTAGCCTTTTGATCTCGTCGGACGCGTTCATTTCCGTTATTCCCCACCATCTAGCGCCGGATGCAGCATCACAACGGCGTGCGGACCTTGTTTTATCCCGCTTCGGGGAACTGGCGTCCCTTGAATGACCAAACGAAACTACAGATGTGTTGGACGGTTTTATTCCTCCGAACCACCCGCGACCTCGCCAGGCCACGTTACGCCTGCAATCCGTTCGGGGGTGGAGATGCCGCGGGGATGCGGCAGGAGTTGCTCGCGCTCGACGATCAGGATGATGGCGCCCGTCGTGGAGAGGCATCCAGCGGGTCGGTCGCACCGTAGGTGAAGTGTATGACTTCCATGAACACTCCAATTTTTTCTCCCCCTGCTTCCGACGTGTCGGCGTACTAATTCGAGGCATCGAGTGCTGCACTAATAACCGAACAACTGCGTCCGAGATGGGCGGCTGTCGGCCAAAAATTTGTCCGGCGGGACGTCGCTGTTCGCTTCGCAATTGGTCGGTCTACGCGAAGCGATCTACACCAGCAAGTCCAGGACCCGGCAGCCGGGTAATTGGTCGGAGTCCGAGACCACGAGCGAACATCGCGCCGTCGAGTCCGCGCTCATGGCCTCGGAAATCGAGCGGTTGCCCGATCTACAGGGATTCCTGAAATTGACCTCGAGCCCGGACTGGCAGCGGGTGAGACTCAAGCCGGTCAACTATCCGGAGATCGTTCGGACCCGGCGGCCGGACGCGAGCGCGGGGGAACCCGGGTTGAAAGCCGGGCCTGCATCCCCCAACGCCTCAACCGGCGTGATCCCGCCTGAGGTCTCGCCGGTGAAACCGATGGCGGCTGCCGCGCCCGCCGCGAAAAAGCGGCCGCGCAAGAGCTCGGCGGGGGTTACCCCGTCGGCTGGCGTGCCGGGCGAGGGGGGCGACCTTTCCGCGCGCTCCGCGGGCGAGCGGGCGGATGCTGACGGGGAGAGTCAACCAGAGGCGGTCAAGAAACCGCGCCGGAAGGCAAAATAGGACGCATAGTGCTGAGCATGGCGATGGATCGAATCTACCTGTATGTGCCGCCGGAGGAGTATGCCGGCGTCGAGGCGTACGGCGCGTCGTGGGACGAGGACGCGAAGTGCTGGTACGTGCCCGAGCATCTGTCGCCGGCGGTGTTCTCGCGCTGGGTGGAGGATGAGGGTAGTGAGTTCGGCATCTCGTCCGACGAGGCCTTCGTGGTGTCGGCGAAGGGCGAGTGCGTGCAATGCCGTCGGGAGATCGAGGTGGTCTGCATCTATTGCGAGAGCGGCGTCGATGTCGAAAGGGACGAACCTCTGATGCGATTCACGGTGTCGGCTATCTGGGCGATCGACGAGGTGTTGGCGGCGGCGCTGGCGCGCTGGCCGTTATTCCGGCGGGAGCTGCGCGAGGACATCGATGAGGGGTGCTTTGCCAATCATTGTGCTCACTGCGGGGCGGTGCAGGAGGACTACCGGTTGCACTCGGAACCGGGGGATGTGTTTTTCAATGTCGCGGAAGCGGAGCCGGGGTCGATCGCGCTTGTGCCGTTGACGGGGCGGGTTCGGTTGAGTGGGGATTATGCGTTTGGGGTGTGATCGCGCCTGCGTGCCTATTACCTTGCATGGCCGAGCAGGGGAAGCGAGGATGTGTCGCCCTGGCGGTCCCCAGTTGATGCGTTACATAGGATCAAATCATGAGCAAGCCCCAAAGTACTTATCGCTCCGTCTGCCGACCTCAGTGAAAGCCGAAGTGGTACGGCGTGCCAAGGCCGACGGCACCAGCTTCAACCAGTTCGTGGATCTGGCATCTCGTCAAGGCATCCTGTCATCGACTTTTCCAAGACCTGGCTGACCCATTTGACCGCTAGCTTATCCAAGGATTGATGACATTGATGCCGCAGTGGTCAAAGTCCGACGGATTGCGTGTCACGACTGCTGCGCCATGGAGGTGAGCGATCGATGCAATCATTGCGTCGAACTGGCTGATGGGCTTTCCTAAGGACTTCCGCAAAGCGGCAATGTCCGCATAGTGGCTCGCTGTCTCACTACCGAAGGCTAATATCCGATCGTGGAGATCTTCATCAAAGATATTTTGCGCGATCGAGAGCAGTTTTTGACGGCGATTTCCCTTAGGCAGTAATGTGATGCCGTAGAGGATCTCTGCCTGCGTCACTGCTGTCGTGAAAAGCTGTTGTCTGGGCTGCGCTTCGAACCAAGACACCACGATCTCGTCAGGCGCTTGCCGTAGCACCTCTGAAATCACGTTTGTGTCGAGGATCAGCACGGCTCACTCGATCTCGACGTCTCGGATTGGCTCGCGTGGCCCGATCGAAATCTCGAGGCCTCCCACGGACTCGATTCGAGCGCGGATGCTTTTGTACAAGGACCTTGAGTTGCTGGCTTCGCCGGACAATCCAGCTTTGAGGATGGCGCGGGCCTCCTCTTCCATCGAGCGGTTGTTGTGAGCGGCTTGTATGCGTAGCCGCTGTTTTAACCGGTCATCCAGGTCTCGAATCGTCATGCTGGCCATCGCCCCTCCCAATCAATGCGAGCAGGGTAGTCATTGTAGTCATTGATATCATTGATGGCAAGTCGGCAATATGATCTTGGTCGCAGGTGCGTCCGTCATCACGCCCGCCTGGAGTCTGTGTTCACAACGGGTGGCGGAGAGCGTCTCGTTCGTCCAAATAAAGGGGTATGAGTAAGCGGCGCAAGCGTCCGTTACTACCGTCAAAGGGTTGGATGCACTTTCGTCGCAATCGCGTCGACCTGCTGCGGCGTCATTTTGGCAAACACCCCAGCCCAAGCGGTGGAGGTGGTGTTGTACGGACGCTCTCCAAAGTCCTTGCCATCGTTGAGACTGGAGTAGGTCGCCTTGGCATCGATGTATGCATTGTCCGTCGTCGCCGGTCGGATGCGCATCGCCCTTCTGCACTTCGAAAGCAAAGTCGTGACACCCGTCGCGCTGACAGCGCTTGCACGCGATCAGTGCTCCTGCATCCCGATGCACTCCCACACGCCGCACTTGTGATTCAGCTTGAATTGGTTGAAAGTCGCGCGAACCGCGGACGGTTTCAACTCTAGGGCTCCATGTGATGAAGAATATGTGGTGGAAGTTTGTATCGGCTGGACTCGTTTCGAGCGCACTGACTATTCCGACCTCAGCCAATGAGGTCCCCCGTGCACCCGATCTCATCCTGGCGCACGGTACGGTTATCACCGTGGATCCCAAGGATTCGGTTGGTCAGGCGATCGCGATACGCGATGGGAAGGTATTAAAAGTCGGCACCGACGCTGCCATCCTGGCACTGGCCTCGGCGCGCACGCGGATAATCGACCTCCATGGGCGGACGGCGACGCCTGGCTTGATCGACACGCATGCGCACGTGGCCGAAGGAGGGCTCGGAGAAGTCACTTCGATCCCGCTGGGCGATGCGACCAGCGTCGCCGACATCGTCCAGCGGGTGCGGGACGGGGTGTCGCGACTCAAGCCGGGCGAGTGGCTGCAGGGCGGGGGTTGGGACGAAGGCAAGCTTCGCGAGCGGCGCTACGTGCTCGCCAGCGATCTCGACGCGGTGGCGCCGAACAATCCCGTCTGGTTGGAGCAGACCTCGGGGCACTACGGCGTCGCCAACGGCTATGCCCTGAAGCTGGCGAAGATCGCGGCGACGACTCCGAATCCGCCCGCCGGCACCATCGATCATGATCCAGCCGGCTCTCCAACGGGAGTCTTGAAAGAGGACGCTGCTGAACTCGTGACGAGTCTGATTCCGCCGCCAACCCCAGAGGAGCGGCGGCGAGGCCTTCTGGCCATGATCGATCGGCTACACCAAGAGGGAATGACGGCGTTCAAGGACCCCGATGACACGCAGCTGGATTGGGACACCTACCGCTCGTTGCTCGATGCCGGTCAACTGACGGCTCATGTCTGCGTGCTCTGGCATGCGGGCAGCACGGTCGAATCGGCGCGTGAAGTCATCAAGATCATTCAGGCGCTGCCCCGTCCACCGAACTCGCTCGGTGATGGTGTTCTGCTGTCCTGCGGGGCGAAGATTTATATGGACGGAAGCGGAGCCGGCCGTACGGCGTGGACCTATCAAGAATGGAACAAGAATCAGACCGAGGTCGATCATGGCAACTTTGGCTATCCGAGCACGGATCCCGATGTTTACCGGCAAATGGTCCGACTGCTGCATCAAGCGCACATCAACGTCGGCACTCATGCCATCGGCGATCGAGCGATCGACTGGGTCGTCGATACTTACGCCCAAGTGCTGCACGAACAGCCAACGCAAGGGCTGCGGCACTCCATCATCCATGCCAATTTTCCAACCGACCATGCCATCGATGTCATGGCCACCTTGCAGAAGCAATATGACGCCGGTTATCCCGAGGTGCAGCCGACCTTCATCTGGTGGATAGGCGATAACTATGCGGGTAATCTCGGCGCCTCCCGGGCTCTGCGTCTCGAACCGCTCAAGACGTTCCTCGCTCATGGCGTCAGCTGGACAGGGGGCTCGGACTTCGATGTCACCCCGATTCCGGCGCGCTACGGACTGTGGGCGGCAGTCGAGCGGCAGACTTTGAACGGTACGTACGGTCCACATCCCTTCGGCACCGCCGAGAGCGTCGATGTGCATGCCGCGCTGCGTGCCTATACGGCGCTGAGCGCGAGGCAACTATTTCTCGAGGATAGGATCGGCTCGCTCGAGCCGGGAAAAGAAGCAGACATTGCCATCTGGGACCGCAACCTCTATTCGGTGCCCGCCGCCGGGATCAAGGAACTGAAATGCGAGATGACCTTGTTCCATGGCAAGGTGGTGTACGAAGCGAAATGAGGCGATTGCATCCGCCCGGTACCAGCAGACACAATAAGCATGGATGGGGGGGAGGATGAAGGCACATGTTCTCGGGTTTGCCGCGATATGCGTGCTGGCCGCCGTACGATGGCTTGTATCCGCTGCCAGCGAGTTTTCACTGAGCTGCGAGCGCCGCCGCATCCGAAGCAGTCAGATATGTGAGGCATCGGGGTTATGATGAGGCTCCATGGATGCCCGCATTTCGTTCGGTGCTCGATGCGCCATCGCCTATCTGGCGCTGTCGTGGACGGCCGTCCCGGCCCACGCGGCGGCCGAGTCGGATGAATGGAAAGGACAGGCTGCTCGCGTCGCCATCACGCGCGACGACTGGGGCATCGCGCATGTGACGGGCAAGACGGATGCAGACGCCGTGTTCGGCATGATCTACGCCCAGGCCGAGGACGACTTCAATCGCATCGAGACCAACTACCTGACGAGCCTGGGCCGTCTCGCCGAGGCCGAGGGCGGGAGCGCGCTCTGGCAGGATCTGCGGCAGCGGCTCTTCATCGATCCCGAGGTCCTTCAGGCCGATTACGCGCGCAGCCCGACCCGGCTGCAGACGCTCATGCAGGCGTGGGCCCGGGGGCTCAATGCCTATCTCGCCACTCATCCGGAGGTGCACCCGCGGGTGCTCGCCCACTTCGAGCCCTGGATGGCCTTGAGCTTCTCGGAAGGCAGTATCGGGGGTGACATCGAGCGGGTGTCGCTCCCGGAGTTGCAGGCGTTCTACGATCATCCGGCCGCCGCCGTTACCGCTGGGTCGAGCCGCACCGCGCTGTCCGCGCGCGACGGGGAGCCCGCTGCTCTGGATCTCGAGCCCAGGGGGTCGAACGGGTTCGCCATCGC
The DNA here is from genome assembly GCA_003164785.1 of Gammaproteobacteria bacterium. Taxonomy (GTDB): domain Bacteria; phylum Pseudomonadota; class Gammaproteobacteria; order Steroidobacterales; family Steroidobacteraceae; genus Bog-1198. The sequence goes on from PLUE01000065.1 coordinate 22,823, forward strand.
TCCCTCGCACACGAAGAACGGCCATGCACTGCTGCTGATCAATCCGCACACGACCTTCTACTTCCGGTCCGAACTGCAGGTGACGAGCGGCGAGGGTCTCGATGCCTACGGCGCCGTGACCTGGGGCCAGTTCTTCGTCTACCAGGGCTTCAATGCCAAGGCCGGCTGGATGCATACCTCCAGCGGTGTCGACAACGTCGATGAATTCGCGGAGACGATCGTCACGGGCGCGGACGGGTCGCTGTCGTATCGGTACGGTCAGGAACTGCGGCCGCTGCAGAGGCACAGCATCACGCTCACCTATCGCACGGCCGACGGTCCGCCGGCGAAGCGCACGTTCCCGGTTTATGCCACCCATCATGGAGCGATCGTGCGGCGAGACGGAGAGCGGTGGATCGCTGCCGCGCTGATGAACAAACCCGTCGAGGCGCTGGAGCAGTCCTTCCTGCGCACCAAGGCCACCGACTATGAGAGCTTCCTCAAAGTCGCGCAGCTCAAGGCCAACTCGTCCAACAACACCCTGTTCGCCGACTCGAAGGGCGAGATCGCTTACCTGCACCCGCAGTTCGTGCCGATGCGCGACGATCGCTTCGACTACCGACGGCCCGTGGATGGCAGCGAGCCGGCAACCGACTGGAGGGGACTGCACAGCCTCGGCAGCCTTCCACACGTCGTTGATCCGCCGAATGGGTGGGTGATGAACACCAACAACTGGCCCTGGACGGCCGCTGGCGCGGATAGCCCCAGGGCGGCCGATTTCCCACGCTACATGGATGAGGTCGGCGAGAATCCCCGCGGACAGCACGCGGAGATCGTGCTGAACGCCCGCAAGGACTTCACGCCGCAGACGCTCATCGCGGCGGCCTACGATTCGTATCTCACGGCGTTCGCGCGTCTCATACCGTTGTTGATAGGCGCCTACGATCGGCTGGCCGATGGGGATCCGCGCAGGACCGCGCTCGCGGGACCCGTGAGCATGCTGCGCGGGTGGGATTTTCGTTCCGCCATTGACTCGAGGCCCACATCGCTCGCGGTGTTCTGGGGCGATGCTCTGTGGGCCGTGTCCGTGCAGCCCGGCCGGGACGCGCAGATACCCCCGTGGGACACCATGGCCGAGCGGACGAGCGATGAGCAGAAACTCGCCGCACTGACCGCCGCCACCGACAGGCTGGTCAAGGACTTCGGCAGTTACGCGGTCGCCTGGGGTGAGATCAACCGGCTCCAGCGCAACGATGACGCGATCCTGCAGACCTTCAGCGATGAGAAGGCCAGCCTTCCGGTGCCGTTCACCTGGTCACGGTGGGGATCTCTTGCGTCGTTCGCCGCGCAGCCCTATCCCGGCACCAAGCGCTACTACGGCACCGCGGGCAACAGCTTCGTCGCGGTGGTCGAGTTCGGGCCGACCGTGCACGCGTGGGGCGTCAGCGTGGGCGGGGAGAGCGGACATCCCGCGTCGCCACACTTTCTGGATCAGGCGCAGCGTTACGTGGACGGCAATCTACGGCCGATCTATTACTATCCCGCGGATCTTCGGGGACACATCGAGAGGAAGTACCACCCCGGCAGCACCGAGGCGAGTGCGGCCGCCGTGCTCAACTAGGTTGCTTAACTGATGTGTTCCTCGAATTGACTGCCGACTTTTCGATATAGAGCCTTCGCTAGTGGGTCGTATCCAAAGAAGTCGACCGCTGCATCCGTCCATGTCAGCGGCCGAGCGCGGGCGAGATCGCGCGCGCTTCTCAACAGCTGCGACGGCATCGAAGATGGAGAGGGATCAAATATTTCCGCCTCGTGAGCATCCTGCTCTTCCGCGAACACGCTCCGTGTCACCTTCGAGAATACGTGCTTTCCGCCAGCCGTCTCATAGATCCGATACTCCTGCCACTTTCCTTTGGGTGCCGAGGGCGGGGCTGCGGAGGCGAGCAGCGTTCCAGTAAATGCTAGATCCGCTTTGCCGTCTCGAATGGCAACTTGGTCTTTCTGAACGCCGACGGCAGGATCGTCGTCGAGGATCGGTAGTCGACTCTGTAATTTGCGTTTGGCCTCCGAGACTTCCTTCGGCGGAGACTTCTCTTTCTCCTTGCGCTGCGAATCCTTGGGCGGTGACTGTGGCTCCTGATCGCCAATGGTCTCACCACGCACCAGGACTGTTGCTTGATGCGACGTAGCATTATCAGGGGATCCGTGATCAGAGGATCCGGGGTTCGCAGCGGTTTCGCTGTCTTTTTTGTCGTCGGACGTCTGCCGGCCACTATTTGCGGTCGGCTCGGAGTGCTCCTCAGGGCGTTCGTAACTCATCACAGTGACCTCGCTGTTACGCGTACAAAAGTTGAAGCATGCACCTCGGCCAAACTGTAAGCAGCCGGACACTGGCGCTGCCGCTCGTAAGCGCACGCTCACATGGTCCGTCACTTCGGCGGACGCCTCTTCCCAAGAGCACCGCTCAAGTCGAGTGCGCACACGTCTCCCCGGCGGCGCCGGGTCATAAGGTGTTAACATTCATGGATGGCTCTGCTGACGCTCGGCGATCTAGTCACTGCAGACAGCGTCCCGGCATTTCTGCAGTGTTTCACGACCAAGACCCGTTGGCATCTGGCCGCCCCCGCGCGGCTGACGTGGATGCGCTGTTGCCATGGCCGGTAATCGAGAGTTTGGTTGCCAACGGCCTCATTCCAGCCGATCGCTTCAGGGTCGTGGTCAATGGCAACGACGTGCCATCGACTATTTATGCCGATCCGCGGGGCCGCCTGCAGTGCGATACGATCCAAGCTGATGGCGCCCGGCGAAGTAGTCCGGTCATTGGGCCGCGTCCGATTCGGCACCGAGCGGCACTATGTGCTCAAGCTGAACAGCCAGCTGAGCCGGTTTCTGCCCGACTTCCGCCGTGCATTCACCGCTTGCGCCGGTTACGACGGCCGGGGCACTTTGGTGCGCCTTCGACATCGCCGGCGAGCCATTGAGGCAGGCGAAGGAATTGATTCGCTCGTGTGCGGATGACGTGCCAACAGCACAGTTTGTGGAGAGCCTGGCGCAACGCGATGATCGTGAGCGTTGACCACGGAGGTTGCGCGCCCAGTCGAACAGGGAGTCAATCCGGTCGGACCATCACCTTGCATTGCGACGTGCGCTGTCTGAGAGACTCGAACGTGGCGGGCAGCGTCGACAGGGACACGGTATCGGTGATGAGGTTGCGCGCCTCCGCCTGGCCCCCATCCAGCAGATCCAGCGAGGCTTCGTACTCACGCATGTTGAAGAATGCGGACGTGATGATCCGCACTTCCTTCGACACGGCGTGGAACGGCACGAAGCTGTCGAGTGCCGTGCACAATCCCAGCATGACGATGCTGCCGCGAATGCGCACATGCTCGATTGCCTGCGCGAGAATGCCAGACCTTCCCACGCATTCGAAGACGATGTCGGGCATCCCGCCCAGCGCTGAGGTGACCCGGCCGACAACATCCTCGCCCGTTTGCACGCAGGCTGTCGCGCCAATTCTCCGCGCTAAATCGAACTGCAGCGGGCTGAGGTCGACGACGCCGACGGCGGTGGCGCCGAGCCGCCGAGCCCAGAACGCGACCGCGAGCCCGATGGGTCCCGCGCCGAGGACCAGGACGCGTGCACCCGCCGTGAGCCCCGACAGTGCCACGCCATGGAGCGCGACCGCCAACGGCTCCACCAGTGCGCCGTCGTCCGCGGACGTGGACGACGGCAGCTTGAGGCACTGCCGCCCGGCGGCCACGGCGAATTCCGCGTACCCGCCGCCTTGCAGCAGCCTGTCCGGGCACCAAGCCGGCTCGCCGCTTCGACAGGAGGCGCACTGGCCACAGCCGCGCAGGGGAGCGACGGCGACGCGGTCACCGACTTTGAATCCTGAGGCCGCCGCGCCCAATTCGACGACTTCGCCCGCGAATTCGTGCCCGAGCACCGCGCCGGGTTGGGTGCCAAAGGCAGGTTCGCGCGTCATGTGCAGGTCGCTGCCGCAGATCCCGCAACGCGCTACCCGGATGAGCAGTTGATCCGCCGCGGGCCGCGGCTCCGCCACTTGCTGGATTTCCAGCGGTTCATTGAAGCCGCGAAACACGGCGGCCTTCATGAGCCGCTCCGCTTGATGTTCATACTGTCTCCCTCGGTCGGCGTGACGAGCGCATTCGCCGGCAGATACTTCGTCAATGAGTCGAAGCATTGCCTTTCGTAAACGCCGACCTGCTGGTGGTCGAGGTCCTTAGACGCAGCTGCCTAAGCTCGTCGGCCATTGCGAACAATTCTTCGTGCTCGATCAGCGGATCGTGTTTGCTGTCGCCGCCCAGCCAGGCTCGAATTTCTTGCAACCGTTCGTCTGATAACCGCATCGCAACTCCCCATTTGCCAGAAACGAGCCCTGATGGGCTGGAGCCACACCCGCGAACTGTACCGTGAGGGACACTTTATAAACAGGCCCCCTGGGCGGTTCTCCTGGAAAGGGCCGTTCAACCGTCCGCGGTGCCGCTTGCGTCGGGTAAGGGCTCCACTTCGTCAAATTGCGCGTAGTCGATGTGAAGAGAGCCATTGGCGTCCTCCACGAGGATGTCGCGAAACGTCGCGTTCCAGCGAATGTCCCGGCTGGAATATTCGGCCCGCGTCGTCAGTGTCTGCCCGGTACTTTCGTCGGTTCCGCTCATGTTGAGGACGAACGCCGCCTCCGATGTATTCAGCGAGTCCGCAGTTTCGCGAAAGAGAGGGCTCGACTCATCCAGCGCGTGCATGATGGTCCAGCCAAGATTGAACATCGGTTGTGTCGATCGCAGGAGCGGTAAATCGATGACCCGGCGGATGCGGAAGCCTTCCTGGGTCATCTCGTCGCGCATCATATACAGACTGGCGGAGGCGTCCTGCACGACGTTCAAACGCAGATTGGCGGCTCGCAGGATGAGTGTGCGCTGCCCGTCAATGGGCCGAACCACCAGGTGTTTCGAGAACAAAAATCGTGCGCGCGGTCGCGAGAAGCGGGCGAACATGAGACCGGTGATGACCGCGAGCGACATCAAGCCCACGAAGATCTCGATCATTGCCACGCTGTGGCCGTATACGGTCTGCGGATGCATGTCGCCGTAGCCGACGGTGGCCAGTGTTTCGACGCTGAAGAAGAAGGCACCCGCAAAGCCCGGCGGATTCAGGTTCGCGATGCAACCGGGAACCAAGTAGTAAGCGAACCCGAAAAGCGTGTCGAAAGCGAGAAAAAAGGCGGCGAAGGTGGCGAACAACTGCGGCCAGGTGATCGTCATGAAGTAGTAAAACAGATCCTGAAACACGACGCGCCGAATGCCTTCGGCCAGGATCTCCCGCTGCCCAACCTTGACGCGCCGGACGTTGATGGGCTTGTGGGCTGAAGACGGCTCGTTGGGAATGGGCATAGGGTACCAAAGTGTACGTCGTGACGCTTCTTTACAACAGGCGGCCCGGACCGACTGTAGATCAGATCGCTTAAACTGTCCCAAACACCCTTTCCACCGGTATACTGCCCGGCGCTCGGTGGAGGCAGGCTTTAAGGGGATTTCATGACCAATTTTCGATTGGGGCGCGTCGTCGCGCCCTGCTTATCGTTTTCGATCGGGATGCTTGCGCAGGTGGGTGTTGCTCAGCAGTCACATTCCGACTCGGCGCAGCTCGAGGAAATCGTCGTTACCGCGGAGAAGCGCGACAGCACCGTGCAGAAGACGCCGATCAGCCTGACGGCCATCTCCGGCCAGGACATCCAGGATCGCGGACTGACCAACCTGGGAGACCTCGTGCAGTCGGTTCCCGGCGTGTCGATCCGCACCAGCGGTCCCGGCATGACCGAATTCGAGATGCGCGGCGTCTCGTCGACGGGCGGCAACTCGCCGACGGTCGGCTTTTACTATGACGATGTGTCCCTCACGGCGCCTTCGGCGTCGAACGAGGGCAAGATCGTGATCTCTCCGGCCCTCTATGACTTGAGTCGGGTCGAAGTGCTGCGCGGACCGCAGGGCACCTTGTACGGCTCGGGCTCCATGGGCGGCACCATCAAGGTGGTCCCGAACGCCCCGAACCTCACGGCCTTCGACGCGTCGGCCGAGGTGGTCTTTGGTGACACCGACCATGGCGGCTTCGACCATGCCGAGAATGCCATGGTCAATCTGCCCTTCGGCGGGGGCCTCGCGGCGTTGCGCATCGTCGGGTCTTATGCGCGTGACGCGGGTTGGATCGATCGCGTGGTCATCGAGCCAGGCGCCTTTCCCATGGCCAATGGGACTACGCGCGGCAATGTCCTAGCGGCGCCCGTGGAGGCCGACTATCACGATGTCAACGACGTCGAGCGCACCACCGTTCGAGTGAGCCTGCTGCTCAAGCCCATCGAGGACTTAAGCATCACGCCGTCATTCTTCTATCAGAACATGCAATCGGGCGGTTTGCCGTACATCGACAGCAATCCGGGTACGGACGCGCACTACCAGCCGTTCAATGTTTCCGAGGCCTACTCGGACGTGTTCAAGCTGACCTCGCTCAACGTCACCTACACGACTCCGATCCTGGAGTTGACCTCGATCACGTCCTATTGGTCGAGAAACGAGCCGCTGACTCAGGACACGTCGGAGTCCTGGACCACCGGCCTCGGCCCGGCGTACGTCTCCGGGTATACCGCGGCGCAAGGGGGACTCGGCGCCGCCTCTGCGATCGAGTACAACCCCTCGAGCCAGACCACCGAGGAGCTACGCGTTTCTTCGGTGGGCGACTCGGCTCTCAAGTGGCTGGCCGGCTACTACTACGAGGATTTCCATTCGGCCTGGGACATCGCATTCCCGTCGCAGAACGGCGCGACGCTGTTCGGCTCGAACAATCTGTTCAGTTACTTCAGCCCGATGCCGATCTACCAGCAATCCGTGTTCGGCGAAGTGACCTATAACATCACCGATCCGTGGGCGGTCACCATTGGCGCGCGCCGGTACCATTACAACGCCCCGGTCAGCCTCGACCAGTTCGGTTCACTGACGAGCACGGTGGTGACTCAGACCTCGGAGAAGGACCAGGGTGTCACGCCCAAGGCATCGATGTCCTATCAGTTCACGCCCGACCTCATGGTCTACGCGACCGCCTCGAAGGGTTTTCGTCCCGGCGGTGGCACGGGCCCCGTGCCCACCTCGGGACCGGCCTCGTGCGAAGCCCAGCTGCAGACGGAGTACGGCAGCAACGGGGCCTTCGTCAACGGGCCCATATCGTTCAAGTCGGACAACATCTGGAGCTACGAGGTGGGCGAGAAACTGCGCCTCTTCGACAATCGCGTGACCGTGAATGGCTCCCTGTACTTCGAGAAATGGAGCGGTGTGCAGCAAACCAACTCACTCTCCCAATGCGGTTACGTCTATTCGGTGAACGCGGGCGATGCACATGTGCGCGGTGGCGAGCTCGAGATTCAGGCCATCGTCGTGCCTGAACTCACGGTGTCGGGAAATGTAGGGTACACGCATGCGGCGCTGGTGAGTTCCACCCTCATCGATGCGGGATTCAGCCCGGGAACGGCCATCCAGGACGTGCCGCAGTGGACCTCCGCCGTGTCGGCGGCCTATCGACATAGGCTGACGGACCAATTGGTGCTCACGGCACGCGCCGACAACACCTATACCGGGAGCCGTACCGACGAGACCTACTCGATCAATGAGCTGCCGTCCTACGACCTCACCAACGTTCGTGCCGGTGTGGAAGCGGGACATTGGTCGGCTGTTCTCTTCATGAACAACGTGGGGGATAAGCGGGCGCTCCTCAACAACGTCACGCAAGCCGCCGAGAATATTCCGACCTTCAACCGGGTCGCGGTGAGCCAGCCGCGCACCGCCGGCATCGACCTGAGCTATCGCTTCGGCGGAACGTGACCGGATCGGGCCGCGGCGGTCATCCGCCGCGGCCCATCTTTACCCTTCCCGCTAGGGTACGCGGCGAGCGCACCGGACTCCGGCACGCCCCAGTCCGCGGCCGGCGATCCCGCGAATCCGATGCATCCTCACGGCGTACCGCCTTGCTTCGCAGGAACAGGCTCGGCCGCCGCGGCCTTCTCCACCCCGCGCAGCATCCGATCGAGCGCCGCGCGGTCGAAGTAGCGTCCCGCGAGGACGACCCCGCGGATCTTTTGCGTGTTGGCGATATCCTCGAGCGGATTGGCATCGAGGAGCACGAGATCGGCGAGCTTGCCTTTCTCGACCGTGCCTAAATCCGCGGTTCGACCCATGAATTTCGCCGGATTGAGTGTCGCCGTCTGCAGGGCCTCCATCGGCGTCAGTCCCGCGCGTTGGAACAGCACGAGTTCCTGGTGCAGGCTGAAGCCCGGGAATATATGCACGCCCGCCGCCGTGTCGGTGCCGGCCATGAATGGGACCCCGGCGCGGAACATGGCGAGCGTCATATCGAGCTCCATCTGCACGAACTTCTTGCGCACCGGCAGGGGGTCAGTATCCATATCCTTCTTGATATCGCTCACGAACATGGGCCAGGTGTGGTCCTTCCATGCGGACGGTGCATACTTGATGAGCGGATCGTGGCTCAAGTCGATGTCATCGACCAGCCATTGGCCGCGCTCCCACACCAGCGTCGGCACCTGCCAGGTTTGATTCTTCGCCATGAGCGCGATCAAGGCCTTGGCGCGGGCCGGGTCGAAGTTCTTGACATTGAGCCCGAGGCTTTTCGGACCCTTGATGAGCTGATCCTCGATGGGCGTGCTGCCTTCGAAGATGCCGGTGAAGTGCTCGATACTCTTCTGGCCCGCGTTGGACGCCTCCGAGGCCCGCACCGCGTCCGGTACGTGCCCCACGAACACGATTCCGAGCTTGTGCGCCTCGTCCGCCGCCGCGAAATACCCATCGCGCGGAATGAGCGACTGAATCTTGATGAAATCGACGCCGCGCGCCTTGAGATCATCGACTATCCGGCGGGCGTCCGCTGCATTAGCCACCGGCGCAGAGCTCGGAAAGCGCGGCACCGGACCATCCAGCATGGGTCCGGCGATGAACATGCGCGGCCCGAGCAGTCGTCCGGCGGCGATCGACGCGCGCCACTTCGTGAGCACGTCGAGATCGCCGCCCATGTCGCGCACGCCCGTGATACCGTTCGCGACGAAGAGCGGCAGCACCACCTTTTCGTCGCGCGGCAGCCAGTCCCCGAATACGGTATGCACGTGCATGTCCCAGAGCCCCGGGATCAGGTATTTGCCCGAGCCGTCCACGGTCTTCACATCGGGAGGCGCATGCACCACATCGCTCGTACCGAGCTCGGCGATGCGCCCATCGCGGACGATGACGGTCATGTCTCGCTGCGGCGGCGCCCCGGTCGCATCGATGACCTCGATATGCGTGATCGCGAGCGTGTCGGCCGGTGCGGCCCCCGCGGTAAGGAAACTCGCGAGCGCCAGGCACGCTGCAAAAAGTCGTCTCATATCTCAAGCCTCGGATTTGTCGTAGTAATGCCGCTTCCCCCAATCAGTATCTTATCCATAGCGTAGGGGTGGATCGTGACTGCACGCAAGGAGAACTCACGCCGCGTGCTACTCCGAGGCGTGTTTCAGCTCCTGGAGCCGCACGAGCAGCGCTGGTATGTCGGTCTCGATGATGCTCCAGACAGTATCGTTGTCGATGCCCAGATATCCGTGAATGAGCCGATTGCGGGGGGCAGGGGGGCGGGGGCGACCATTCGTCCTCGGCCGGCAGATCAATACCGCAGGCGGCCCGCCGCCAGAGGTGATTGCGCGAGAGAGGCCTTCATAAAGCGATCATTTCCCAGGGTTGTGACTGCTCGTGGACGTTGCGGCAGTCCATCGCAGTTGATCCAGAAGCGCCCGGGCCGCCGGAGCGGAAGACGCGGGATTTTGACCGGTGATCAGCAGGCCGTCCGTGACCACGTGCGCTTGCCAGTCTGCCTCCTTTGAGTAGGCCCCACCCTCTTCGATCAGCATGTCCTCGACCAGGAATGGCACGACGTCGCTGAGACCCGCGGCGCGCTCCTCGGTGTTGGAAAATCCTGTGACTGCTTTGCCCTTCACCAGGGGTTCGCCGGTCGCGGATTTGACACGTCGAAAGACGCCGGGTGCATGACATACCGCGGCAAGCGGCTTTGCCGCGGCGAAAGTTGCCTGAATCAACGCAATCGACTCAGGGTCCTCCGCCAAGTCCCACAGCGGACCGTGGCCGCCCGGATAGAACACGGCATCGAAATCCGCCGCGACGATGTCGCGCAACCGCCGCGTGTTGGCGAGGGCCGTTTGAGCGGCAATATCCGACTTGAATCGGCGTGTGGCGTCGCTGGACGATTCCGGCCTATCGCTCGTCGGGTCGAGAGGCGGTTGACCGCCCTTGGGCGATGCCAAGGTCACCTTGGCGCCCGCGTCCGTGAAGACGTAGTACGGCGAAGCCAGCTCCTCCAGCCAAAAGCCGGTCTTGCGTCCGGTGCTGCCGAGTTGGTCATGAGAGGTCAGGACCACGAGCACGTTGACCGCCATGCGGCGGTCGGTCCTCAACCAATGTAGCGCAGCGCCGTACTGATTGAAGGCGAAGCAGCGGATGTCGGCGGCGACGAATGGATCGGCGAGCGTCTCGGCTAGGTGGGCGATCGCGCTGTCGGTGACCAGGGCGATCCGTTCGATATGCCGTTGGTGGTCGCGGATGAAACGGACATGCGCGGCGAATCCGGCAAAGCTGTCCCAACCGGGGAATGACTGCGCCTCGATCAGCAGTCCGGCGAGAGTGCCGTTTTTGCCGAGATGCGCATCCGCAAAGCGGTTGAGCTCGGTAAAATCCTCGGCCGTCAATGCTCCCGACGGTTTCACGTGCAGGATGCCGCCCGGTTCGATCATCGTGAATTCCAACATCATGAGTCTCCCGAAGTGCCGCCGACCGTCTTCAATGTGCAAGCAGCCTAGCGGGATTTGGCCGCCTACTCTGTCCGCTAGTGAACGGAACAAAATCGTCGGCGAAAATCAGAACAGAATCGAAAGAGCCCTGATCGATCCATCTCAATCCCTTCATTGCAAAAGCGCAGCCCAATTCAGTATTTCTGTGCCACGCCAGAGTGCCGCAGCAGCGAAAATATCGTGAGCGGCGACCGTCGATCTATTGACTGGAATGGCAGAGACGTTTACTTTCGGCTCAATTATACAGGGCGGCAAGAATCAATTCAGGGATGAAACGATCAGCTCTCTTCGCAAACCAGCGTTGCGCCAAGTCGTTCATGAGTCAACCCTCTTCGCAGACACCGCTCTTCGAGCGACACAGGGCGTCGATTCGGCCAACTTCTCGTTGGCCAACGTAATCATTTCGCGGGGCGGCCGCTCCGGCTTGTTGGCAAACAGAAGAGAAGGGGGAGGAACCGAGGATGGCAAACACGATACGATCGGGCGACAAAAGCAATCAAGATCTCACGCGCCGCGCGGACGCAGACGCAGCGGCGCCAGTCCAGACTGTGGACGTCGAGTTTGACTTGACGAGCACCCCAAAGCCACCAGGAATTGTGCGTCTGTATCTCTCCGGTACTCAACCGGGTAACGAGATTGCAACCTCCGCAAAGCCGCACGGTGTGCTTCACCAGCAAGTCGTTGGGTCGGATCTCCAGCTCATCATGGATATCACGGGGAATAGCGGCGAGGGCGGTTCATTTTCCGTCAAGGCTGCTTTGCCCAGCCCCATTTCTCTTCACCTCGATGATGGGCCTTCAAAGAAGTCGATAAAGTACTTGCATGTAACGGGGTGAGACATGAAGGCAATCATTCTGATGCTGGCGGGATGCTTCGCTTGCATGGGCTTTACGTCATCCTGCTTCGGGGCAGACGGCACTACGACCGAGTCGCAAAAAAGCGCAATCTTGGAGCCGCTATCGTCAGAAAACGCGCAATCTTCCACAGTTCCTTCATTCTCCAACGCCGCTTCAATCGAGGCCGGCACATCGGATACCAAAGGCAGCCTGATGTTCGCGGGGTTCGTGCCGCAGACGGCATTCGGCAACTACGTGCATTATGAACTCGGTGGTGATGCGCCCCTGGCGACCAAGGGATCGACGGATGAGGTGGACATCGGAACGGTATCGGGGCTGAGCGCCGGCGCTTCCGCGCATGGTTCGATCTCTGCCATGTGGTGGCCCCATCAGAGCGACTCCGCCTTGAAGGTTATGGGCGACATCTGTGCCAACGAACTTCCCAAGCTAATACCGGGATTTACAATTTCTGAAGTCTTTTGGCTTTCCGATGTTGACGGCGATTGCAGCCGATCCTTGTTCAAGAAGGACCTGTTGCAGAAGATCGTCGATGGTTTGAACGCTACAATCAATCAGTGCCGGAATCTCGCCATCAAGACTGAACAATTCGACCGCGACGCGGCGGATGCCGAGGAGGTGGCAAAAAAGGATCCCACGAAGGGGAAAGCCATGCAGCCAAAGCAGCCGACGGCGACCGAAGATGTCACCGATAAACAGCGGCAGCTGCAGTGCGATGCCTTGATGAAGCATCCAGAGCTGACCACGACCTCCCACGGAAAACCTGTATTCGATCCCAAGGCCAAGGTGGTGCTGCAAAACGTCGACAACCCGGCAACACTGACCAGGATTCTTGCGGAAATAAATCAATCCGATCGCACCCTGAGTCATGTGACTCTGTTGACTGTCGGCACGACGGTCAACCGGCAAAAGGACGCCTATTTTAACAAGAGCGATCTCGCAACCCTGATCAGCGATCATACGACGGGGTACGGCGCGAACATTACTCTGTCGCAGATTCGAGGGAGCGCACTCTATGCGGGCGGATTCTCATATGAGAAGACATCCAAAAGCGCCACTCCCACGCAGGTCTGCTCGCCGGTCAAGGGTTCAACATCGCTGAATTGTCCCTCCGGTACCATCGGTCCCCCGCAGGAAACTTTTTCCCGGATATTATTCGCCGAGACCCGTGTCCTCATCAAGACAGGCGTATTCGCAATCGCCCCGCGACTGGAGTACGACGTGACGGCATCGAAGCTCGCCGCGAAGCTGCCATTGTACTTCGCGCCTGACAAGAGCAAGGCCCTTACGGGAGGCATAGCCCTCGGTTACGTCACGCACGGAGCTGGGTTCGGTGCCTCGATATTCGTGAACAAAGCGTTCTCTTTCTATTGATCCACGTGGGGGGAGCCACGGGCGTCACGCGTACGGGGGGGGGTATGCGATCGTGCAGGGTTCGCCGTACCCTCAGGCACCGGCGCCCGCCGCCGCGGGCGCGACGATGACGGGCTCAGGCACCCAAAGCGCTGGCGATACTCGCCAGTATTTCTTAACAGCAACTTAACGGGCCGCGGTCGCATCATCGTTCCCAGGGGGGGTGGCATAAAAATGCATTGGAGAACACACGATGCTTCCCGCATGGATGGATTCGATATCGTTCCGCACCGAGCAGAACGGTGCTTGCAAAATACGCCTGATCGATGATCGGCCGCTGTATTCACCGCCGCAGTCGCTGAAGATTGCCAAACGATCAAGTGCTGCGGCCGCCGCTGCAGTCGCGATCGGAATTCTCGGCGGCTCCTTTGCTTTCAAGGTGATGGCCGAGACGGCGACCATGTCCGAGGACGCGGGCGCCGCTCTTGATGAGATCGTGGTAACGGCGCAAAAACGCGTATCGACGGTTCAGACGACGCCGATCAGCATCACTGCGGTCAGCGGCGCCGATTTGCTGGCTCGCGGCGTCTCCTCCTTGGCCTCTTTGGCGCAGGGCACGCCCGGCGTTTCGCTCAAGAGCGAAGGGCCCAGTCAGACGGAGATCGAGATGCGGGGCATGACCTCCAGCGGCGGCAACTCCGCCACGGTCGGCTTCTATCTCGACGACATTCCCTTGGCGGGGCCTGCAAGTGCCCAGAATGGGCACGTGGTGATCGACCCCGATCTCTACGACCTCAGTCGCGTCGAGATCCTGCGCGGGCCTCAAGGTACGCTGTTCGGGTCGGGTTCGATGGGCGGCACAGTCCGATTGATTAGCAACCAGCCGAACTTGACGGAGTTTCAAGCGACCACACAGAGTGTCTTGTCGGGCACCGACGGCGGCGGGTTCAATCACAAAGACAGTTTGATGGTCAACCTTCCTCTTATCAACGACACCTTGGCATTGCGGGTGGCGGGAACGGAAGACTATACGAGCGGTTGGATCGACCGCATCGTAGTCAACTCCCTTCCAATAGCCGTTGGAAGTCCGGTCGGCACCGTGCGCGGCGACGTCCAGAACGCCCCCATCGAGAAGCAATATCCGGGCTCGAATGCCTATCAAACCTACGCAGTGCGCGCGAGTCTGCTGTGGAAGCCGATGGAAAACCTGTCGGTCACGCCGGCATTCTTCCACACGACCAGTACTCAAAACGGCATCAGTGCCTATGACAGCAATCCCGGTACCCTGGCGCACTACCAACCTTTTGACATCGCCGAACCGCTGACCGATTCGCTGACGGCCTACAGCCTCAATGTGAATTACAGTTTCCCGTGGTTCGATCTGACATCGAGTACTGCGCGATGGACCCGAAACTCCTCTCAGGTAGAGGAGGCCAGCGAGGCCTTCAATAATCCGGCCGAAGGAATTACCTATGCCTCTAACAACGGTCTTCCGAACCCTGGTTATTATGGCCCGACCGGGTCGGGTCCGCAGCACGGTATCGAAGACGATCCTTCCCATCAGTTCAGCGAGGAGCTGCGATTGGCTTCGACGGGGAACGGAAGAGCCAGCTGGGTTGGCGGGCTCTATTACAGCAATTACTACTCTTTGTGGGGCTTCCGGGGTACGACGCCCAATTACTCCTCGTATATGGATCTCGGCACGCTCGCGCCGGCAACCACACCCAACTGGTACGATGCCTACTCGCCTACCACGCTCTCGCAGTTTGCGGCCTTCGGCGACGCCACCTATGCTCTGACCGATGCGCTCAAGATCGATGTCGGCGCCCGCGTGAATCACTACGATTATCGCTTCTCTTCGTGCCTCAGCGGCTGGGGATCGGCTCACGGAGCCGCTACGCCCTCGTGTTCCGGTCTCATCGCGCTATCGAACAACAGTTTCAACCCCAAATTCAATCTAGCCTACACGTTCAGCCCGGACTTGATGGCGTATGCAACCGTGTCGACCGGCTTCCGTCCCGGCGGGGGCAACGCGGTCTATCCGACCACGGGTGCCGCCTGGGGAGCGGCTTTCCAGCAGCAGGGTTATACGAGCGGCAAGTGGCCCTCGACGTACGCACCGGACTCTGTCTTGAGCTACGAGCTTGGCGAAAAGTCGCGATTCTTTGATCGCCGCCTGACGGTGAACACGAGTATCTATTATGAGGACTGGCGCCACCCCCAGCTCGAGGCGTATCCGAACGACTGGGCGCTCAACATCAACGGTGACTATGTCTCCATCTATGGCGCCGACATTGACATGCTCGCTGACCTGGGGGCGGGATTTCAGTTCGAAGTCGCGGCCGGCTACCTCTATGAATATCTGGATGGGGGCCCGCACTGGGTGATTACTCCGGTCCACAAGATGCCGGAGGTCTCGCCGGAGAGTGGGACCGTCGCTCTCAACTATTCCAAGCTGCTCGGTGCCTCCTACACGTTCACGGCTCGATTGGAAAGTTCCTACACCGGCCCGCGCTACTCGATCTACTTCTCGGACCCTTACGAGTTCACTGGTACGTACAGACAAATGCCCGGCTATGACCTGGTCAACGTCCGCGCGGGAATCAAGTTTCATGATAAGTGGAGCGCGACGGCATTCGTCAACAATCTCACCAACAAGCACGCCCAGCTGGAGAGCATGTTCACGGAAAATGAGCCCCAACCGAGCTTCACCCGCATTGAAACCAACCAGCCGCTCACCGGGGGTGTCGACCTGACCTACCGTTTCTAGCAAGAAGGTTGCCTGCCGCGCGCATGAGATCCATGCGCGCGGCGCGACGGCATGCGCGTTAGCCAACCAGAAGTGAAACGCAGGTGCGCGGCTGGTATAGTCGTTGTAACGTCGTTGTTGAGGTTTACACGATGACACAGCCAGCGCCCCTGTCCACCGTCATTGTCGGGGGCCGGACGGTCAGAGAGAACCTCGAGCATGCCGTGATGAGCGGCGCCGTGCTGCAGCATCCAGACGGCAGATATGAACTGGCTGAATCCGCATCCGACAAGCCGCCGGTGCTGGATCTGTTCATGCGGCCCTTGTCGCGGGCGACCTCCCTGCCGTGTGCGTTTCTAAACCGGTTCCTCCGTTGCCCCATCCCACCAAGAGTGGATCGGAAATAGACAATCCCGAGAATCCGCATCCCTATGGCACCTACCTTTATTTGAACGGTATCAATCAGGCACGCGAGGTCTATCGCACCCTGCGGAGACAGATCGACGGGCACGAACACCTGGGCCCCAACGTCCAAATGCTGATCAAGCGCGGCTGCACCAATTACGAGCGCAAATGCGGCCCCTCGGACCGGTATAGCTTCGATCCGGCCCTGGGAGCGGTCGAAGCGGAATTGTCCGAGCGGTTCATCAAGCCCGTCCAGCCCATCCCTCCCAAGGTTCGAAACCCACTCAGGCTGATCGAGATCATCAAGATCGCGTATCGCAGCGGTGACGAGACCTATAAAGATTTCACCCACGGCAGGAACCTGTTGCCGCCGACCATCGCCTATCCGCCCGAGCCCGGAAGCTAGACCCAAGATGAACAGTACTCTGCGCTTCGAACTCGATACCCCGGTCAGATGGCATCCAGAGCACATCGCGGGCGAGGTCAACGGCCTGGTCGTGGTGCTGGGCATGTCCCAAGGCAAACATGTCGGCTTCGACGCGATGGCGACCCACGTCTGGCATCGCCTCGAATGGACGCAGACCGTGTCGGAACTATGCGACGGCCTCGCCAAGGACTTCGATGGCGATCTGGTCGTCATTCGGCAGGATGTCATCGACCTCTTGACTCAACTGCAGGAATTGAAGCTGGTCGAGATCGGGGTCGGCGATCTTTCGGCTTGACGCTGGCGCAGCCTCGCCCGACCGCATCCTCTATGGCTATCGCCTGCGCACGGATCTGCCGCTGGTGTCGTTGCCGCCGGCGGTTGGGGACGGCGCGCCCGAGATCGAACTGCGCTGCAGCGACATTCCTCAGAGATTGGACGCGCCGGCTTGGAGCAGTCCGTTCATCGATATCGGAACGGACGGCAACGTGTTGATGCGCCTGGGTCAGCACACGCGCTTCCTCATCCGTGGAGGACGCGAGGTCATCGTGGACGAAGGCGCGGCGGCGCATATGCCGGATGTCGAAACCTTCCTGGTGGGGGCCGTGTCGGGCGTGCTGCTGCACCAGCGCAACGATTTGGCCCTGCATGCGAGTTGCGTTGCCATCGACGACCGAGCCGTTGCCTTCGTCGGCCCGTCGGGCCGGGGCAAATCGACCCTGGCCGCGTTTCTTGCCGCGCGTGGATTCGCGCTCTTGACCGACGACGTTTGCCGAATAGTGTTCCAACGTCAGCATGTGTGCGTCGTCCCGGGCTCCTGTCGCCTGAGATTGTGGCCGGACGCGGCGCGCGCGCTGGATCACGCCCCGGAAACGCTGCCGACGGGGCGGTCCGGCCATCCCAAGCGCGTTCTGGTCCTTCCTGTTGGAAGCGTCGATCCTGTTCCTTTGGCTGCGGTCATCCGATTGGCAATCGATACCCGCCTGAAGACCCCCAGTCTGAGCAGGTTATCCGGACCTGCCTCGGTCATGCCGGTGGAAGACCTGCTCTACCGGGCGCGCCTGGGTCGCCGCCTCGGGCGTCGGATCCCGCTGTTCCAGGGCCTCACCCGTCTGGCGGGCCTGGTCCCCGTTTTCAGCCTGACGCGCACCGGGGATATGGCGGATTTGCCGGGCCTGGTCGGTCTGGTGGCATCGGTCATGACGGGCGGCTGATGGCCGGGGTGCAGTTCGGCTGGCTGGTCTCTTATCCGAAATCCGGCAACACTTGGATGCGGATGATGCTCTCCAGCCTGATGTCGGGCGGTGGATCGGTCGATATCAACGCGATCGATAGCAGGATCGGCATCGCGACCTTCGCCGAGATGGACGAATTCCTGGGCGTCGAATCCTGCGAATTGACTCGCGAGGAGATTGCGATCGCACGCCCGGCCCTGCATGCCGCGATCGCCGCCGATCACGATGAGCCCCTGATCCTGCGCAAGGTCCATGACCGCTATTGGAGAACCCCCTCGGGCGGCGCCGCTTTCGTCCCAGACATCAGCCGGGGGGCCGTGTATCTCGTGCGCGATCCACGCGATATCGCCGTCTCTTATTCCCATCATCGCGGTAGCGAGATCGACCGCATGATCGGTCAAATGGCCGACGACGACGTCGCCCTGGCGAGCGCGACCTTGCGCGGGAAGGAACAGTTGCCTCAACCTCTTGGGTCGTGGAATGGACATGTTCTGTCGTGGTTGGATCAGACCGAGATCCCCACCCTGGCCATGCGCTATGAGGACATGCTCTCTGCCCCAACGGCCTGTCTGGCCAAGGTCGCGATGCATCTGGGCATCGACACCGCCGAGGCGCATCTACACGCGGCGGTCGTCGCCACCGGGTTCGACATCCTGAGCATCCAGGAAAATGCCTCCGGCTTTCGTGAACGGCAGACCTCGGCGATGGCAGCGTTTTTCCGGCAGGGCCGCTCCGGCGGCTGGCGCGAGCAGCTGTCGGCGGCCCAAGCGGACCGCATCGTCGATCGTCACGGCGCAGTCATGGCTCGGTTCGGTTATCTGTGACCTGCGAACCGTTCAGTTGGTGCCCTCCGCCCAGGCGATGAAGGCGCCGACGCTCAATGCACCACTCAGAAGCGCACTGAACCCGGACCTCTGGCGTTCCGCCGCCACCGTATCGGCCGGCCAGTTGCCGATCATAGGGTCGAGACGATCGAGGTCGAGCAGGCGCTGCGCGGTTGGCGACCGCCGCAGCCGCTCCATCAGGGCCGGCAGCGACGACCGAGCTTCAGACAGATGGGCGAACCATTCCGGATGCTGCCGCCCTCGCAACTTGTTCTCCGTAACGGCGCGGGGCACCCCCGCCGCGCGCAGCAGGCGGCGCGCAAGATAACGGTTCGTGCCGTTCTCGAGGAACTGTTCCTCCGGGATGGCGAGACAGAATTCGACGAGTCGCAGATCCGCGAGCGGCATCAAACTGTCCAGCCCGTGAATGCCCCGCAGGGCGTTGACGAGGTCCGGCCGCCGGCTCCGCCCGCGTTTCAGCGCCTGAATCCGCAACAGGCGGCTATCCGGCGACAAGACGAATCTGGTGTCATTGCCTCGTTGCCGCATGCGTTCGCGAAGGCCGAGTTGAGCGAGCGACTCATCCGTCGCGACGCCAGACCCGGCTCGTCCGGCGGTGCAAGAGGACGGACCGGGAGAGCCTCCCCGCCGGACCCCAGCCATGCGGCCCCGACGAATGAACTCATGGCGAGTGCGGCCGCTAACTCGTGGAGCCACTTGCATGGTCACTATGTACGCCGATACTGCTGAGCGTTCCGCGCTCGACATCCAGAACCGACACTTTGGGCCGCTGCCACTGGTTCCGAACGACCGTAGGCCGCTCGTCCGCTCCGGCTTCCTCGTCTGCCTCTTCGTTCATTTCCATCGTTCCCCACCCGGTGATGCTGCCATTCTGCGCGCGACGTGCGGCCCTTTCCCTTGGAACTCACCATCGAGAATAGGATCGAACTTCGGCGAATGCACGCTGCGATGCACGAGCGTAAACGCGGTGCGTTGACGAGCGGACGGTCCGGGCGGGGCGCAGGAAGCGGAGTGGATATCAACGAGCCGTTGGCTCGAAGCGACTAACCTCGATTCCCGCGCCGACGGGCAACAGCACGCTCGTGATGCCGGGCTTTGCGCGGACGGCGCTGACGTAGCGCTTCACCGGCTCTCCGCCCGGGTACAGAATGTTGTCCGCAACGATGACTGCACCTGGATTGAGCAATGGATAGAATGCCTCGAGGCAGGGTACGTAGAGATCTTTCCAGAGATCGAGCAGTACGAAGTCGATGCCGCGCGGGAGGCTTCCAATCAACTGCACTGCGTCGCCGACCTTGAAGTCGACATGGTCGGCGAGGCCGGCCTTCGTGGCCATGTCGCGCGCATAGGCGGACTTGTAGTCTTTGAGTTCTAACGTCGTCAGGCGGCCGCCACTTGCCCGCGCGGCTTCCGCCAGCCAAATTCCCGAATACCCATAGGACGTCCCAATTTCCAGGATATTGGGCGTCTCGAGGCTGCGGGCGATGATGTTGATCAATCGTCCCGTCTCCGGTCCAACCGCAAGGAGCTGGCGGTCCCGCCAGTCTTCCGATCTATCGGCTGGCGCCGCGTTGTTTCGCAGTTCCCTTTCTGCGTGCATGCGCTCGTGGTACATGTCGAGAACCGCATCGATTCGATCATCCATTGGATACTCCTGGGCGAATCACCGGGTTGCTTCGCGGGCCACCATTCGTTCGGCTCGCGATGGAGAGGCATCTTGCATCATTCAAGTAATCTCGCATAACTTGCGTCGCAAGCAAATGACTACGGGGGATTCGGAGTTCCGCCGACATCGGCGCGCATTCGCACCGCCGCTGGAAGGACTGATAATGGGCACCCGCAGCGGGGACATCGATTTGGCAATTGCGTCAACATAGGGAGGATGCCGACGTCGATCTTGCGGTGAATATGTTCGGTTATCGCGTCAAGAAGTACATTGGTGCTCATTTGGCCGCGCTTGGCGGCGCGGATGCCATCGTCTTCGGCGGCGGGATTGGCGAGAACGAGGGACTGATGATGGCCCATCATGCCGCGCGCGCTTGATCGCCCGGTAACGCGCGCGCAGGGCAAGGCTCGCGGCGGACCGCGACGACAATCATCGAGCGGCGCAGACGTCGCGTCCCCGCTTTCCGTCCCGTTCAAGGTCGCCGCGCGACCCGCCCATTCGCTGCACGATGCTGCCCTGAGCCTCGTCGACGGCGCGATCGATACCTTGAGGCGGCGTCACGACGACCAGGCCATCCATGCGGCCCGCAAGGCCTGCAAACGCATCAGAGCCGCATTGCGCCTGTTACGTGGGTGCTTGGGGCCCGGTGTCTACCGGCGCGAGAATAGGAGGGTTCGGGACGCAAGCAAGCCCCTCACCGCGGTCAGGGATGCCTTTATTCTGCGAAAGACACTGGGCGCGCTCCCTCATCGTCCGGTCGCTTTCCAGCGCGGCCTGGATTCGGACTATCGAGCGGAACGACAGGTACTGGAGCGCCGAGGAGCGCGTCGCGCTCTCAATCTGCTCACGGAGACTCGCGCCAGGCTTCTCGACCTGCCGTCGGTCGGCTCGGAGGCGGCGTCAGCCATTGCCGGCGCCAGAAGCGTCTACAAGGCCGGACGCAAAGCCCTCAGAAACGCCCGGCACAGGGATGATGAAGCGCTGCACGAGTGGCGCAAGCAGACCCAATACTTGGTGAATCAACTCGAGCTTCTGAAGTCCGTATTCAATGCCAAGTTCGGCAAACTCCACCAGAGTGCGGAGAAGATAGCCGACGCATTGGGGGATGACCATGACTTGGGCGTCCTCATGAGCAAGCTGCAGGCCTACGAGGCACCCGATGAATCCTTCATGAAGGTCATCAACAAGCGACGCGGCAAGCTGCAGGCGCGCGCGTTTCGCATGGGAAGGAAATTATACCGGCACCCGGAAAAGCACTTCGAAGCGATCGTGGCGGCGCGTTTGTCGAGACCCAAGTAGCGGTATCAGGCGTGCGCCTTGCTTGCCGAGCGCCGTGCGGGTTGCCGGCGCCAGGGTGAGCGGCTACCTCATCGATCGACCATGGACATCATGGTCGCGTTGTACCGGGGGCCGGAAATCTTGTCCGACGCGAGGGCCTCGTCCAAGGCCTGCATGTCGCCGGGACTCAGGACAAGCGTGGCCGCGGCGACGTTCTCCTCGAGATAGGTGCGACGCTTGGTGCCGGGAATCGGGACGATGGATGGTCCCTTGTGCAGCAGCCAGGCGAGGGCAACCTGGCCGGGCTTCGCGTGCTTGGCGGCCGCGACGTCGCGCACGATCCGGGCAGCCGCAACATTGGCATCGTAGTTGGCGCCCTGGTAGCGGGGGTCGTTGCGCCGGAAGTCATCCGCGGGGTAGTCCTCGGCGCGTTTGACCGCGCCGGTCAAGAAGCCGCGACCCAGCGGAGAGAACGGCACGAGCCCGATGCCGAGTTCTCCGAGGGCCGGAATCACGTCGTGCTCGAGGTTGCGCTCCCACAGGGAATATTCGCTCTGCACGGCGGTGACGGGATGCACCGCATGGGCCTTGCGGATGTTGGCGACACCGGCTTCGGACAGGCCGAAGTATCGAACCTTCCCGTCGCGCACCAAGTCGGCCACGGTACGCGCAACGTCCTCGATCGGCACGCGCGGGTCGACGCGGTGCTGGTACAGCAGATCGATGTGATCGGTACGCAGGCGCCGCAGGGATTCGTGCACGGCATCGCGGATGCGGGCGGGGCTGCTGTCGGTTCCGGTGATTTTGCCATCCTTGATCTGAAACCCGAATTTGGTGGCAATGACCACCTGGGAGCGCTTGGCCCCGAGCGCACGCCCGAGGAGTTCCTCGTTCGTGTACGGGCCATAGACTTCGGCGGTATCCAAAAACGTGCAGCCCAGTTCGATCGCACGATGCAGGGTCGCGATGGATTCCGCCTCGTCCGCCGGACCATAGGACTGGCTCATGCCCATGCAACCCAGGCCGATCGTCGATACTGTCAATCCCTGGGTGCCGAGTTTACGGGTGGTCAATGTCATGAAGTTGCCTCGATGAATGGGCGGGCGGTGGACCCCGCAGGACGCTGATCGTCAGCGTTGTTGGACCAATGGTAGCGCATGCGGAGCCGAACTGGCCCCGGATAGGGTGTCGAAATCGTGTACCGTAGGGCCGAGTCTACGTTCCGGTTGAAGTTATGAGTCGTCTAGTATCGTCCCCGGTGGTCCAGTGGTTCGTAGTCGGGGTGTGGACCCTCGTGGCACTGATCGCGCTTCCCTTCGCGGCGGCGGTGAATGGCGAACTCGACGCGACGACGCGACTCGATGACAGCGAGTCCGGACGCGTCGAGACGGTTCTGCGCGAGCAGTTCAAATCGCCGTTCGCGCAGATCGCCCTGTTGCGGGTCGCCGGCGTGCCGCCAGCCACCACGGATCCCGGCAGGGCGGTACTCGAGCGTGTCGTCCAAGCGTTGCGGCGCAGCCCACCGGTTCAAGGCACCCTGTCCTACATGGACCGGGAGGATCGGTTGTTCGTCGGTCAGGACGGCAGCGCGCTCGTCATCGTCGGGCTGCGCGCCCCCCACGGTCCCAACGACGACTCGATGGCGTTGCTTCACGGTACCACGGAGGGATTGCAGCGGGATCTGGCGGGCCAATATCCGCAGCTCGCGTTCGGTTGGACGGGCGAGGCGGCCGTGAACGCCGACATGCGGCGGATCAGCTCGGAGCAGACCCGCACGGCCGAATTGCGCGTGTTACCGCTCACCCTGCTGTTGCTGCTGATCGCATTTCGAAGCCTGCCGTCGGCGGTCCTGCCCGTGGTGTGCGGCGGATTGACGATCCTGGTGTCGCTCGGTGTCGTTGCCCTTCTCAATGCGTTCTGGCCGGCGTCGGTCATCGTGGTGAGCGTCATCAGCATGGTCGGGCTCGGCCTCAGCATCGACTATGCGCTGCTCATCGTCAGCCGCTATCGAGACGCGCGGGACGAGGGCTCGTCGCATGCACAAGCCGTGCTGGTGGCGGTGCAGCGGGGCGCCCGAACGGTGGTTGTCTCGGGTACCGCGGTCGCGATCGGCTTCGCGGCGATGCTGCTCGTGCGGATCAGCGAAGTCAGGTCGATTGGAGCCGGGGGCTTGGTGGTGACGGGCGTGGCGGTCGCGGTGGCGTGTACGCTCCTGCCCATCCTGCTGTCGCGGATAGGACCCTGGCTCGATCGCGGCCGATTCCCGCGGGTCCGATCATCGGGTGGCCGGCCTTGGCTGAGGTCTTGGGCCACCTGGGTGACCCGGCACCCCTGGACCGTGCTGATCGTGGCGGGGGCGCCGCTGTTGCTCCTCGCCGCCCAGGCGGCGCACCTGCGCGGCGATCTGCCGCGCGGGCGCTGGTTGCCGGAAATTGCCGAGTCGGTCCGGGTGTTGCACGAAATCGAGGGCGTCAGTCGGGGGAATTTCGGACAGATCATTCCCGTCATCCTCGAATTGCCGCCGGGCACCACGATATACGATGAGCGCGGCTGGCAGGCGGCGTCCAAGCTTGCCCGATCCTTCGCGCGCGATCCCCGAGTGCAGCACGTCTGGGCCGCCACCACGCTGAGCACCATGCCGCTCAGCGGCCCGGAGATCCTGGGCCGACTCCCGGAATCGGTGCGCCGCAGTTTCGTGAGCGGCGACGGCCGCGCGGCGCTCGTGCAGATATTGCCCAAGACCGGTCTGGCGACGACGGATGCGGTCACGTTCGTGCGCGAGATTCGCTCTCGGGGGGAGGCGTCGACCGGAATCGACGGGGCGCATCTGATCGTGGGCGGTGTCCCGGCATTCAATGTCGATTATCAGGATGCCATCGGCGGAGCCTTCAACATCGTGGCCCTCAGCGTCATTGCGGCCACGCTGATCGTGCTGGCGCTGGCGTTTCGCAGCCTGCTCATTCCGATCAAGGCGGTGGCGCTGAATTTGTTGTCGGTGGCCGCGTCATTCGGTGCCGTGGTCCTGGTGTTTCAGGACGGGTACGGATCACGCCTCTTTGGTCTGCAAGGCCCGATGGACGGCGGATTTCCCATCGTTCCGATCCTCGTCTTTTGCATCGTCTTCGGCCTCAGCATGGACTATGAGGTCTTCATCGTGGCCCGCGTTGCCGATGGGCGGCGTTCCGGACTTTCCGAGGAGCAGTCGTTGATCGAGGGTCTCGTCACGAGCGGCCGCGTCGTGAGTTTCGCCGCCGCCATCATGGTGGTGGTCTTCGGGAGCTTCGTCATGGGCGAATTCATCTTGATCAAGATTCTGGGCTTCGCCCTGAGCGTGGCCGTGATCTTGGATGCGACCGTCGTGCGGCTGGCAGTGGGACCCGCGCTCATTCGGCTCGCAGGGCGCTGGAATTGGTGGCCGGGGCCATAGCGCTCATCGATGCGTCGTCGCGACGCGCGCCTCATCGGAGGGGCGTCCACCGCGGCGTTCCCGCTGCCGCGCAACGGATCAATACACTTCGGGCACCAGCATCTCCGCCGGCACCGACTGCCGGGAGTAGTGTTCATGACGTTCGCGCAGCGGCAGCACGATCGGCGTCTTCGGCAACTCGGCATAGGGAAATTGCTTCAACAGATGATCGATGCAGTTCAGGCGGGCGCGCTTCTTGTCGACCGCCTGCACCACCCACCATGGTGCCTCGGGGATGTGCGAACGTTCGAGCATGATCTCCTTCGCCTTGGTGTACTCCTCCCAGCGGCGTCGCGATTCAAGATCCATCGGGCTCAATTTCCACTGCTTCAGCGGATCGTGAATCCGGCCTAGGAAGCGAATATATTGCTCGTGATCGGTGATCGAGAACCAGTATTTGATCAAGCGAATCCCCGAGCGCGCGAGCATGCGTTCGAATTCGGGCACGGAGCGGAAAAACTCTTCGTATTCCTCGGGCGTGCAGAATCCCATCACCTTTTCGACGCCGGCGCGGTTGTACCAGCTGCGGTCGAACAGCACCATCTCGCCGGCGGCCGGAAGGTGGGATACGTAGCGCTGAAAATACCACTGCGTCCGTTCGCGATCGTTCGGCGCCGGCAGGGCCGCGACACGGCACACGCGCGGATTCAGCTTCTGAGTGATTCGCTTGATGGCGCCGCCCTTGCCGGCGGCGTCACGCCCCTCGAACAGAATCACGACCTTCTGCTGGGTCGCGACCACCCAATCCTGCAGCTTGACGAGTTCGGCCTGCAGGCGATACAGCTGCTGGAAGTAGCTTCGCCGAAACGTCCTTCCTTCGGCGGAGTCGGCCGGCTTGTCCTCTCCCGGGAGGGGATGGCGATCCTCGATCTCCATCTCCAGCTCTTCGTCGTAGCTGTCCTCGAGATCGCGCCGGATGCCGCGAATGAGTTCTTCCTGATCGAGCGCTGGATTGGTGTTCGTATTCATAGGCACTTGAGCGTGTACGTTGATTGTTACCGATTTGTGACGGCGAGCGGGAGGTCGCGTCCGCCGCTATAATCGATTGCGATCTCCCCCTCGAGGAGCCCCATGCTCGATCACACGGGCATCAGGGCTCATTACCATCCCGATTATTATGGTGCGTTCGTGCGGGATCCCGACGGCAACAACATCGAAGCGGTGTGCCACCACGGGTGACTACCAGATGCGACAGGGCTTCTCCTTCACCATGGGCTGACCCACCTTGCAGGAAAACGCCGTCGCGAATTCCGGCATGTTGACCACCAAGCCGTTGACCCGGTACCTGCCCGGGGAATGGGGGTTGGTAAGCGCGCGAACGCGCAACTCGTCCGGCCGCGTGCTCTCGCAGGCCCATTGCGCATAGCCGATGAAGAAGCGCTGCGGCGGTGTGAACCCGTCGCGCAGTCTCGCGGGGGGCGGTGCCTGGGCGATCTGCGCCTGCCAGGCCATCCAGGCGAGCACCAGTCCGCCGAGATCGGCGATATCCTCGCCTTCGGTGAGCTTGCTGTTGAGCTTGATGTCATCGACGATGGTGTACCCGGCATATTGATCCACCACGCATTGCGCGCGGGCGTCGAATTGCTGCGAGTCCTCCTTGGTCCACCAATCGCGAAGATTCCCGTGGGCGTCGAACTGGCGTCCTTCGTCATCGAACCCGTGGGTCAGTTCATGGCCGATGGTGCCGCCGGTATCGCCGTAGTTCGGGGCGTCGTCCATGGCCGGATCGTACAACGGCGGTTGCAGGACGCCCGCCGGGAAATTGATGTCGTTCATCTGCGGGTCGTAATAGGCATTGACAGTGGGCGGCGTCATCTGCCACTCGCGGCGATCCAGCGGCTTGCCGATCTTCGCCAGTTGGCGGCGCGACTCGAACTGCGTGGCGCTTTCCACGTTGCCGAGGAAATCGTTGCGCTCGATGTGCACGGGGCCGTAGTCGCGCCACCGATCCGGGTACCCGATCTTGTTGGTGATGCCGCGAAGCTTTTCGAGCGCGTTCGCCTTGGTGGCCGGACTCATCCAGGTGAGCTGGTCGAGGTCCGTCCGCAGCGCCTCTTCGATCTGCCGAGTCATGAGCAGCGTTCGCTCCTTGAGTTCCGGGCCGAAGGTGCGCCGCACGAACTCGAGTCCCAGCGCCTCACCCAATTGTTCGTCCACCAACCGGACGCAGCGTTTCCAGCGCGGCTTCGGTTCCGGTATGCCGCGCAGGGTCTTGCTGTAGAACTCGAAATTCTCCTGCACGAAGGCCGCCGTCAAGTACGGCGCGGTGGCGTGCGCTACGTGCCAGCGGAGGTACGTCTTGATGTCCGCGAGACTCGAGCCGCGCCACAGGTGGTCGAGCGCGCGGAAGAACCGGGGCTCGGTGACGTTGAAGCTGTCGAGGCTCTCCATGCCGGCATGGCGCAGATACGGGCTCCAGGCGAAATCGGGCGTGAGCGCGTCGAGGCCGCGCGCATTCACCTTGTGAAACAGCTTGTGCGGATCGCGCAGTTCGACGCGCGTGAGCGACGCCCCGGCCAGGGCCGTCTCCATGCGCAGTACGCTCGCCGCCTCGCGGGTCGCCTCGGCCGGGTCGACGCCCAGCAACCCGAGCATGCGCGCCACGTGCCGCGCGTAGCGACGGCGCAGGGTGACGGACTTGGCGTCCGTCTTGGTGTAGTAATCCCGATCAGGCAGACCCAGTCCGCCGGCCGCCGCGAAGGCGATCACCTGGGAGGAGTCCGCGAAATCCTGGTTGGACGTGAACTGGAAAAACAGGCCGCCGTCGGCGAGGCTGAGGTGCAGTTCACTGAGTACGGCCGGCAGATCGGCCTTCGAGGTCATGGCCTCGATCGGGTCGAGGTAGCGGCGCAGCGGCTGCGCGCCGCGTCGTTCCACCGCCGCCTCGTCCATGCAGGCGGCGAAATAGTCGCCGATCAGTTTCTGCGGGGCGCTGCGCCCGGGTGCGTTCGCGGCCAGGCCGTCGAGAATGCCCCAAAGAAAATGCTCGTTGTCGTCGGTGAGCTTGCCGTACACGCTCCAGCTCGCCTGGTCGCCAGGAATGGGATTCTGCGCGATCCAGCCGCCGCAGGCGTATTGATAAAAGTCCTCGCAGGCCTGCGCCTTGGTGTCCATGGCGCCGACGTCGAGCCCGGGCGTGTGCGGGAATGCAGTGAGCGGTCGGTCGGACCGCCCTGCCGGCGCCGCCAGCACGGGCGCCCCCGGCGCCGGCGCTTGTGCGCGTGCGGCGGCGGCGGCGGTCATGAAAGCGACGAGCAGGCAGCAAATCCATCGGTTCATGGAGTCCGAGATTACACAATCACGACGGTTGCTGCTTGCGTGCGCGTCAGTCGACCGGCGAATGACGGCCCCAGTCGAAGCGGCGGCCCAGAATGGCCTTCACGATCAGATGATCGGTCGAGGCCGTGGCACCGATGCCGACGCCGATGTTGATTTCCCATAGGGGTGACACGTTGAGATCGGTTACAACGAACAGTTGCTGCTGCTGGTTGTGGATCGGAGACATGTTACCGATGGCGCCGTAGTCGGCATACATTCGAGCCCAGCGCTGACGACTCGCGTAATGTCGTAGCTGATTTTCGCACTAGGGGCAAATCCCAGTCCTTGATTGACGTCAGGTCCATGCAACGTCCGCTCAAGGGCCGGATTGACGGCGAAATACCAACGCCCAATGCTCTTGTCGATGATCGGCCGGATTTCCCACGTCCAGGTATCGGTCGAGTAGGCGGAGCGTTGAAAACCGATTTCGGTGGAGAGACTCAGCCCCACCGGCCACCCCCACGAATCAGGGACCCGGACACGCGGACGAATGTGATCGCCCACCCATTGCACACCGTGCCCATCCTGTTCGCTTGTAAAAATATAGAATCCAACCTCGGACCAGTCATTGAGGCCTTCGGTGAGCTCAATCGTCTCGTGCTCCTGATGATTCGTCGGATAAACACCGTCCATGAGGTACTTCTGGCCATCGACGGTGAAATTCGAGTGCAGTTCAACCATCAAGGTCCCAGGTGCGACGGTCTCAGCCCCGTAGACTTGAATCTCGTAATTGGCTTGAGCGTGAGCAACCAGCGGCACGCAAGCGGGCGCGGCAACTGCGATAAAACATCGGCGCCATAAGGGAGCAGATCGCTCAGGCATAGTCGAAGAGCATCATGAAGCCCAAATCCATGTGGTTCTGTTGATGACAGTGAAAGAGCGAAGCGCCAGGATTGTTGGCCGTAAACTCGACTTCGGTACGCGTCTGCGAGTCAACCAGCACGACATCTTTGATGATGCCTCGAATATCGTCGGGTGCAATCCCTTGAGCGGCACCGAGCGATGCCCCCAAGCGTCGAAGCTCGAAGCTATGCCGATGTAGATGCAGCGGATGGTCATCGACGCTATTGTTGATGAACTGCAGGCGGTAGCGCCGTCCGTGGATGAGTGGCGCCACCCGGGCGTTCGGATAGGAGGCGCCATTGATGGTCCATTTCTCCATGGCACCGTGACCTTGGAACGTTGATTCGAACACCAGGGGAATAAGAATCGGCGACTCCGCCGAGGAATCGGGGGAGTGCGCGTGGGCGAACTGTTCGTAGTTCCAGGTTAAAGCGGTCGGCTGCTGCCACTCTGGGTTGCCCTTTTTTTTTTCGTACTCGACAGCGATCGCCATGCCGAGCGCCTGGACGTGTTTGCGCACCTCGCCCAACACCCAGACGCCGGGATTATCCATCTCCACCAGCGCGCACACCCGCTCAGCGGGCGCGAGGCGCAACATAGGTACCGTCCTTTGGGTGGGGACCGGGTTGCCATCGAGGGCCATCACGCGAAAGCTATGGCCCGACAACGCAATCCAGTGCACCTCGGTCGGACTCGAGTTAAGCACGTGCAGCAAGATCCGCTGCCCCTGTTTGACCCGAAGCGCCTCGCCTGACCCCATGGCTTTGCCGTTAATGGTGGTCACGGCGTAGCCCGGGTTCATGGCGCCATCGTCACTGGCGAGCAAGTAGCCCTGCCAGTCATGCAGAGCGAGAAAGAACTCTTGATCGTAAGGCGCGGGATTCTGGCGCGGGTCGATCATCAAAAAACCGTGTTGGCCGCCGTATTGCGCCCGCGTGAAATCATTCATCGCCATGGTGTGGGTGTGATACCACCTAAAGCCCGAGGGACGCGGGGTAAGGGTGTAGCGGGCGCGCGATTTCGGCGCGATCGGCAGCGTGCCCTCTTCCATGGCGCCATCAACGTCGGGAGGGCTGAAGAGGCCGTGCCAGTGCACCACTTCAGGACGGTCGGTGCGATTGAACACGTCGATTGTGACCGGTTGATTTTCTTTGAAGCGTAATAGTGGGCCCGGGACCTGGCCGTTGTAGGCGGTGGTGGTCAGTTTATGTCGCGGTGATAAATCGATGGTCACCGGCGCAATGTCGATGGTGTAATCCGGCGCATCCGCCGTGTGAGGATTCAGACCTTGCGCGAACCCAGAGAATGTCGGCGCCAGTCCGGCGAGGGCGGAAACTTTTAGAAGATCGCGTCGCGAGATTATCGTTGGATGATAGCGAATCGCACGAGCGGCAGTGATGTTAAAAACGATGATTTAGGGATTGAATGAATTCCAGTGCCATCGATCAACGATTTTCAACAATGAATGATTCGTATTTCCATCCGTTATCAAAACCGTCGACTCGGCGAACGTATGACGCCGAACTCCATCAGGCTGTTGGCGACAATGTTGCTGGGATGCTCGAGCAGAGCACCGCGCAGCATGGCAGCGACCTTATCGGCCATCCTCAGCGTTTCACGGGATGCATTAGTCAACGCGATGCTCGCAGCATCGAGCGCCGTGGGTTCTAGATATAGCGGCGCTGCTGGATCGCTGGGTTTCGGAGGATCCGGAAGCGCGCGAATCAAGAGCTGGGCCATTCTGTTGTCGGGTTTCAAGGGAACTGCGGCCCCGACGGACAGCGAGGCGTTGCCGTCCCGTTTCCGCGCGCGGGCCAGTGCTGCCATTCCGTCGAGTTAG
Source organism: Gammaproteobacteria bacterium (assembly GCA_003164785.1). Lineage (GTDB taxonomy): Bacteria > Pseudomonadota > Gammaproteobacteria > Steroidobacterales > Steroidobacteraceae > Bog-1198. Next base: position 53,987 of record PLUE01000065.1, read on the forward strand.
ATTGCGACACGCCTGGCGCAGAGCAATCCTGCTCCCGCTGGAATCCACTGGCTGGTCAATTTCTATAAAAAATATACACGGGTTCCGGATTTCTTTACGTACGCTTGACGGCGCGATCAGTAGGCTTGCCCGAAGCTCCACTGAAACTGTATGGAAGTCAGATCGTCGTGCTGGATTTATCGACCGGGCTTGGCACGGCCATGACGTAGGCACTGCAGCGACGCGCGCAACCGAACTTTATGCTCGCTGGGCCGGTTTTGCGAAGGGGCCGGGTTGCCCGTCTCGTTTGGAGTCGATCGTCGGGGAGCCGCGGCACTGCGCGCGCTGAACAGGTAAAGCCACGGCGATGACGTCCTGGGGAGCCGCGATACACGAACGGCACGCGGTTCATCCTCTAATTGGCGACAAACATGGGATTGGAAAAAATGAGAGACGGGATCACAAAATATGGGCTTTGGATGCGGATCCTGCTCACCATGACTGCGTTGATGTCAGTCAACACGGTTGTGTTGGCGGACAGCGGCCCGGTCGATGGTTGCTCCAAGGGATCGGACAGCGAGAGTTTCTGGAAGCGGCTGAGCGAGAGCTATCAAAAGCATCTGTTCCCCGGCGAGTCGGTCGCCGCGCCGGTCGATCCCAATGCACCGTTCGACGAGGAAGCCATGGGCTATCGCAAGGATATCGCCCCGCCGCCGGTATCGAATCCGCCGTGGCCCTATGCCGTCTACAATGAGGGGGGAACGGAGCTGATCGGCTATGAGAATATGTACAGCAGCGCGCTCATGGATGCGCTCTATTGCGGCTCCAATGGCAAGGCGCTGAAGGACAGCCGTTTCACCATCTATGGCTGGCTTGAGCCTGGCGGCAACATCAGTACGTCGAACACTAATTTCAACAAGCTCACAGGCACCGGCGGCAACTATCCAGCCGCTTACTCGTATCAGCCCGACACCATCCAACTGGACCAATTCGCGTTGTACTTCGAGCGGACGCCCGACGAGATCCAGCGCGATCACATCGACTGGGGGTTCCGAGTCGCGCTCTTGTACGGAACGGATTACAAGTATACGTTCTCCAACGGCATAATGAGCTACCAGTACACGGAGCAGGAAAGGCTTTATGGCTTCGATCCGGTCATGTATTACCTGGACTTTTACTTTCCCAAGTTCTTCGACGGTGAGAACGTGCGTATCGGCCGGTATATCTCCATCCCCGACATCGAGGCGCAGCTCGCGCCGAACAACATGACTTACAGCCACTCTCTCCTATATACCTACGATCCCTACACGCAGAACGGTATCGTGTCGACCACCATGCTGAGCAACAACTGGAGAGTGCAACTGGAGGTTTCCGCGGGCAACGACATCTCCCCGACTGACAAGCATTTTCGGCAGTTGACCCCGGCGGCTTGCGTCATCTACACCACCGACTCGGGCGCAGATGCGATCTATCCGTGCATGAACGGATTGAACAACCAGAACTTCGGCTGGAACAACATTCAACATGCCGTGACGACGTGGTACCACAAGTTCAACGAGCATTGGCACATGGATACCGAAGCGTGGTACATGTGGCAAAACCACACGCCCGACGTGTCGAACCCGCAGGGCGCGGCCATCCTGGCCGCCATGTTCCCCGCACCGGAATACAATATTGGGGCGCCGTCGGGAGCCCAGTGCAACAACACCGCGCTCGTGTACTGCGCCTCCCATGAATGGGCGATGGTTAATTACCTCAATTATCAGTATGACCCGCATAACGTCTGGTCGTGGCGCACCGATTACATGAACGACAGCACGGGGCAGCGCACCGGTTTCAAAGGGGCGTTCGTCGAGCTGGATCTCGGCTACACGCACTGGGTCGGTGATGCCCTCGAATTGCGCCCGGAGGCACGTTGGGAGCGCCAAGTATCCGCCCCCAACGCCGCGGTCACTGGGTATGCGTACGACAACCCGTGCTATGCGGCGTACAACCCGGCGACCCCGATGTGTACGTTCAGCAGCGGCGGCCGGACCAATTCGTTCGAGCAGAACGGCGGCAAGCGGTCCCAGGGCATGCTGGCGGTCGATGCGATATTCCATTTCTAAGGCACCGACTCGTGGTGCGCATTGCAATGCTTTTACACAGGAGGTCGTATGGCGATTAGAGCGTCTGGATGGGCGGTTGCTGCTGCACTCGTGTTCGCGACGTGCGGGGCTGCGCGCGCCGATGAGCCCGCGACCCCGCCGCCAACAAAACTAAAGGGAGGCCTGTCGCCGACCGCACAACTTTTGCAGCTGATGGACACTGACAAGAATGGCAAGGTGTCCAAGGAGGAATTCATGCACTTCATGGAAGCCGAATTCGATTTCGCGGATACCGACAAGAATGGCGAACTGGACCCCAAGGAACTGCTGCGCTTCCAAAACCGCCTGTCCCATCCCCTGGGGGGGCCTGGTCGGTAGCCGCGACGCAGTCAATTACGAAAGGCTCCATCGATGGGCGCAACTTCAGCCGTTACCATCGAGGTCCGCAGGGAGAGAAGGCCTTCGTGACCTGCAACCGCGACGGGGCAGCGTAGCTAGGGAAGGGGCGCCTCCGCCGTGACGGGATCGATGATCTGGCTGATCTTGGAGATCTTATTGGCTGGAAAGCCACCCTTTGCCGCGTGTTCGCGAATCACGTCTTCGTTGGGGGCAATGTAGACGCAATAGATCTTGTCGTCGGTCACGTAACTCTGCACCCATTGAATCGACGGGCCTAGTTCCCGCAAAACCCCGCAGGAGGTCGCGGAAATTCCTTGCAGTTCCGCGGATGATAAATGTCCCGCGCCCGGAATTTCCCGCTCGATCAGATATTTCGGCATACGTGCTCCATGACAAGTGTTGGAATCTATAGGCATTCCGATCCATTGGCAAATGGCGGCGCCGTTCCATCATTGGCGAGCGCGCGACGGAACGTCGTCGGGGGATCGCCAACAGTCCACGTGTTATCGTCCTCAGCCGCTACCAAGGTGCCGTCCAATCCGTCGGCGCCCGCGAGCACGGCGGCGCCGAGCGGGGCGAGCGGCCGTTGAGTTCATCGTGGGGCGGATGCGCCGGCGATCGGTGCGCGCCCCGGTTCGGCGAGTCTGGTGGCCTCGACGTTCACGCAATAGTCATTGCGCCGACGAATGCTTTCGATAAACTCAGAGCACCCGAACCTATGGGAGCTTTTCCGTGAGCTTGCGCCTAGGGCGGCCATGTAACGGGCTGCGCCGTGGCGCTCGTGACGCATCAGTTGTTCTACGGCATCGTTTTGAACGGCGCCTACCAGGGCAAGGGCATGGCCCGTCGGGACGATGTGAACGTCGAAACATTGAAGGAGAGTCCTCCATGCAGTCATGGTGTGCGGCCGGGGTCATGGGAGCAGCACTGGTCGTCGGTGGTTCCTTCGCGAGCGGTGCCGAGCCCCCGCTCAAGCCGCCGTCCCGCCCTGGGGGATTGAAGCTCAGCAGCACCGACGTGCATGCCGGGAAGCGATTTCCCGAGCCGTTCGTCGCAAGCACCTTCGGGTGCACCGGTGGTAATCATTCGCCGGAACTGCAATGGAGCGGAGTTCCCGCAGGCACCAAGAGCTTCGCGATCACGATGTTCGACCCGGACGAGCACGGCACGCCCTCGGGGTGGTGGCATTGGGTGGTGTACGACATCCCGGCAACCGCGGATCATCTGCTCCAGAATGCCGGCGTCGACAAGAGCACGACCTTACCGGCCGGTTCGTCGCAGGGCCGCAACGATGAGGGTAACATGGCCTACGCAGGACCGTGTCCCGACGCGGGCGATGCGCCTCACCGGTACGTCGTGACCTTGTATGCGCTCAAGGTGGGCAAGCTGCCGGTGCCGGCGGGCGCCAGCGGCGCGAACGTCACGTTCACCGCGCACGATTACACGCTCGGCACGGCGAGGTTGATTGCCCGCCACGATCGGTCGCCCCCATCGCCGGGACATCCCTGAGTAAACCGTCATGGCCGCGCCACGAGTCGACACGTCGTGTGATGCTGCCATCGGATTGCCGGGCCGCGGCGGCAATTGCATCGCGAGGCGACGCTGCGATTGATTCCGGGTTCGCATCGCTGGGAGAAATGGGTCAAGCCCGTGCGCTGGCTCGACGATGGCAGCTTCTACGACCGTGGGGCCGGGGATCTCCCGGTGCCGGATCCCGAGCGCGACCATCTTCCCATCCTGGAGTGGGCCCTCGAACCGGGCGACGCCGTTGCCTTCGACTTCAGAACCGTACATGGCGCTCGGGGGAATGCCGCGGCGACTCGCCGCCGTTCTGGCGAGCGCAATGGCTTCGATGTAACCTGAGCGATTGTTCATCAGTGACGAGGATTTCATGCGGGAAAAGCATTCGATGATCGGCGTGGCATTGCGGCTTTTGCGGAACCCGTTGAGTGCCGGTTGTCTTGCCGCGGTCGCCGTGGGGGCCATGGCAGCGCAGTCGGCGCCCGAGTCGAGCGACGTGACGGTCTTCTTCGATGCCCACATCTATACCGCCGACCATGAGCGGCCCTATGCGGATGCATTGGCCATCGCCGGCGACAAGATCACGGCGGTCGGGGATCTGCAGTCCGTTCTGCGTGCGGCCGGGGCGTCGGCCAAACGCATCGATCTTCATGGCAAATTTCTCATGCCCGGCATGATCGATGCGCATTCGCACCCGATCGACGGCGGCTTGACGCTGATCCAGGCGCGGTACCCTGATACGACCGATTCCATCCCCGACCTGGTTCGATTCGTATCGGAGCAGTTGCAGCAGGGGTCGAGCCGTCTCGGGAATACCTTGGTGATCTACGATCTGGATCTGGGCTTTTGGCCGCATGCCGCGGAGATCGATGCCGCGTTGAGCAGCGGCAGTTTCGCGAAGCAGCCCATCGTCCTCTTCGGATCCGATGGTCATACGGCGTGGGCCAATGAGGCGGCCCGCAGCCACGCGGGAATCACGCAGAAATATCTGCGGGGGTTGAAGCCGGCCGAGCGTCATTACTACGGCTTCGATGCGAGTTACAAGCCGACCGGCTTCGTGGTCGATGCCGGCAAGAGCAGGCTCGATCAAAGCCTGCCGCCGCCCGCCGCCGACACGATGTTGGCGGCGGGCAGGGAGGCGGTCCATTACATGAATTCGCTGGGCATCACCGGTTGGTTGGACGCGGCGGTGAGCGGCGTCGTCGGTGGATCGGTGCCCGCGAGCGTCAAGGATCCCGGTTTTCTGCCGGTGTATCGGGAATTGGGCAAGCGCGGTGAATTGACCGCTCACGTGACGGCCTATCCGGTCATCCAGCCGGACCTTGGATTCCAGCAGATCGACGTGGTCCAGGCTCTGCAGGCGCAGTACGGCGATATCCCGGACTTTCGCATTCCCGGTCTGAAGGTGTTCGCGGACGGCGTCGTGGAAATTCCCTCGCAGACGGCGGCGCTCACCCGTCCGTACCTCAATTCGGGCCAATCGACGGCGGTGCTGTTCACGCCGTCGAAGTTCGACGCGCTGGTCACGGAAGCGGACCGGCGGGGCTTGATGGTGCACGTGCATGCCATCGGCGATCTGGCGGTGAAGGACACGTTGGATGCCTTCGAGGCCGCGCGCCAGGCGAATCCGTCGGGCGCGCTGCCCTTCACGCTGACTCACGCGCAGTTCGTCGATCCGGAAGACGTTCCGCGCTTTGCGCAGCTGCGGGTCGTGGCGGCGTTGCAGCTCCTGTGGGCGGTGGCCGACCCGAGCACGAACGAACAGGTGAAGCCGTTCATCGATCCGGCGATCTATCGGTCCATGTATCCGGCACGATCGCTGCTCGACAGCGGGGCGGTCATCGCGGGTGCGAGCGACTGGCCGGTCAGCACCGCGAATCCCTTCGCCGCCATATATCAGGCGGAGACGCGCAGCGGCCCGCAGGGGGTGTTGGATGCGGGACAACGCATGCCGCGGGAAGCGATGTTGTATGCCTATACGCATAATTCGGCGATCGTCCTGAATCAGCTCCATGACATCGGGTCGCTGGCGCCCGGCAAGCTCGCGGACCTCGTCCTGGTCGATCGGGATGTGCTCACCGTGCCGGCCGAAGAGCTCAAGGACTCGACGGTGGTTTGGACCATGTTCCGGGGGAAGATCGTCTACGGTCAGGCGCCGTGACGATTCGCGGCCGTCGCCCGACGTCGATGCGTTCACCTGCATCGTCGCCGGGATAACTGACGCAGATCAGATTTACGTCCGTGCAGCGGCGTTAGTCTGCACGTAACGGCGCATGGCCGCCAGGCGGTGGCCCACGATGCATGCATTTCAGGAACTTGATGACCCCCCGCCGAGCGTGAGTGCCCGGGTCCCATCGGCCGTGTCGGTCACGGTGTTGCGGGCGGCGCTGGAGCCTTTCCGGCGCAAGCGCGATGCTTATGCTCTGCTGCTGCTGAGCGTCGACCTTTGCTTGCTGGGGCTGGGTCAATGGCTCGCGGTCGCGTGCAACGGCTTCTGGCCCATGAGCGCCGGCGTTCTGGTGACTTGGGTGGCGATCGTGCGCCTGTTCGTCATCGGTCATGATGCCTGCCATCAGGCATTGACCAGCAGCGCGCGGCTCAATCGCTGGATCGGTCGGATCGCGTTTTCGGTCTCCTTCACGCCCTTTTCGCTGTGGCGCGTGGGTCACAACATCGTTCATCATGGATTCAACAACCTGCGTGAGCGGGATTTCATCTGGGAGCCCATCACGCCGGAGGCGTATCTGGCGATGTCGCGGTCGCGTCGCTGGTTGGAACGCGTGTATCGCGGCGCCCTCGGTCCCGGCGTGTATTACGTCGTCGAAATTTGGTGGAAGCGTCTGTTCTTTCCGAATCGCCGACTCATGCCGACCCGCCGCCCCGAGTTTCTCTGGGATTGCGTGCTGGGGGTGGTGGTGGGGCTCGGCTGGGTGGGGGCGGTTCTCGCCTACCGGCACCTGCACGCCCTGCCGCTGCTTCCCGGCCTGTTCGCGGCATGTCTCGTGCCCTTGTTTCTGTGGAATTGGACCATGGGCCTGATCGTCTACCTGCACCACACGCATCCGCACGTGCGGTGGTACCGGGACCGGCGCGATTGGCAGAGCGGAGGTCCGCAATTGGCCGCAACCGTGCACCTCATCATGCCGGCCTTCTTCGACGGCCTGATGCATCACATCATGCAGCACCCGGCGCATCATCTGGATTCCACGGTGCCGCTCTATCATCTGGCGGCGGCGCAAAGGCACTTGAGCTTGCTGGGCGCCACCTATCTGCGCACGCCGTTCACGCTGTCGCACTGCCTGCGCTGCGTGCGCATCTGCAAGCTCTACGACTACGCGAGGCAGTGCTGGATGCCGTTCCCCGGCGGCCGCGTCGCGACGGCCTCTCGGTAATCCCTGATGGTGGCCGCGGCCGGACAGACGTAGTCTTCGCCGCCATGGATGACCGCCGCTTCGATGATTGCAGCGCCTGCGGACTCTACCGGCTGTGCTTGCCGGCGCGTTTGTCCGTCGCCCCGAGTCAGCGCATCGGCGACCTGCAGATCCGGCGATTGCGCCTCGCGCGGGGCCGGGTGCTTTATCGGTCGGGCGACGCCGTCGACTCGTTCTACATGATCCGCAGCGGCTGCATCAAGGAGGTCGACGAGACGACGGGTCCCGCCGGCGTGGTGATTCATTTCGCGCTGCCGGGCGATCTGCTGAGCCTGCAGGCGCTCGGGGCTGCTTGCAGCGACACGACGGGCATCGCCCTCGAAACGTCGCACGTCTGCAGCGTCCCTTGGGCGAGATTCAACGCGCTGTGCGCGACGTCGCCTGCGGTCGCGACCGATTTCGTGCGTTTGATGGCGAGGACCGCGGGCGCGGTGCGTGATCTGTTGATGCTGATCCGCGACCGGGATGCCGTCGAGCGAGTCTCCGGATTTTTGCTGCACTTGTCGAAGCGGTTTCAGGTTCGCGGCCTTCAAGGTGGGGAGTTCCGCTTGAGCATGAGCCGCGAGGACATCGCGAATTATCTGGGTCTGCGCAGCGAAACGGTGAGTCGCTGCTTCAGCGATCTCGCGCAGCGCGGTGTCCTGCGGGTGCATGCCAAGCGGGTGCAGATTCTGCAGATGGCCGGTCTGCAGCAGCTGGCGTTCGGGGGTGGGGCGGAGGGGTGAGGTGGGGCATCCGCTTCGCTGGAAGCGCGTTGAACTTGATTGCCCGTTCGACCGCTTCGGCCATGTGCTCGAGGTAGTCCCCGACACGTTGCGGATGCGTCATAATGGTTCGGCCTGATCCAGTACCTTGGCGCGGAATTTCGGTGATAAGAACCCGGGCGTCAGCACCGACACATGCACCCCCGTCAATTTCCGCGCATCGGCTTCCAATCCCGCCAGCGTAAAGAGCGTGGTCCCGCGCTGCGGCTCCAGGGGTGCGCCGATCAAGATTGGAGGTTCGGCGTGGGGGGATAGCAGGGGAGGGGGCTCGAGATCGCCGGCCAAAGGCCTTCGTAATGCGTATGACGGAGGCATCTTTCCCATTTTCGAGAATTGGGGCGGACTTTAGGGCTGCGGCTTTTCTCGGAGATTTCGCCATCCCAGGATTCTAACATTCCCAATAAGGGCTCTTTATGGGAAAGATTGCTTACTGAAAAGGACTCAACGCGATCCCCATAACGCTGGGCCATTAGTCTATTGGATATCCTTGCTCTTTCAATTGCCGACGCATCTCTTCTTTATCACGAAGTTGCACCATCAATTTACCATTCGTCGTTGTGCCGTTCAGTCCCATGCACGTGATATACCCAGTGTCGTCGAGTTCCACTACCGGCCGACCATCGCGAATCATCGGTGTCAACTTTATCGTCCTGGTCGAGCCATCTGACATAGTTACTGTCTTGGTATAAGAATCCACAAACTGATCCCCGAATACAAAGTTTTGCTGGATCTCATCCAGACAGACAATAAATTCCTTTGTTTTCACGGTTTGATCTCCCATTCGGCCGGACAATCTAGTCCAATTGACACGTTCGCTGAGGGACAAAGATGGGAAAGCCTAATTCAATCCATTTCGATGCCGCCAGCGCGTCGATCCGCTTCACCCTTTCACATTACCTCTGCTGAGCGGCGACGTATTTTTTGAGCGCTTCATCCATGCGCGTTTGCCAGCCTCGACCAGAGGCTCGAAAGTAGGTCAATACGTCGTTCGAGATTCGGACTGTCGTCTGGGTCTTCTTGGCCGTGCCAGCGGGACGGCCACGGCGCACGAGCTTCTTGCCACGGTAGAGATCCGCGCTGGCGACCCATGCGTCATTGATTTCCGGCGCATCGTCCGGATCACGCGAGCTGCGGCGAGAGCTTTTTAATTTCACGATGATTGGCCTTCCTCATGGAAATAACTCGCCGCGCGCGGCCGCGTGGCGTCCAAACTATGATCACGATCCGTCCCTCCAATCTGCCCGCGGAAACGAAGCGCTCCTCGCTGTAATCGCGACGCTCGTCCGAACGCGTCAAATGCAGACCATCAAACACTTCTCTGGCTTGCCTAAAATCGAGTCCCCGCGTCGCCAGAGTTTTCTCTCGCTTAGCCGGATCGAAGGTGATCCACTTCTAATTATTGTAGTTATGTTTATTGGGATGCGCAACCATACCGATTTGGGTCATTTTTGCGAAAGATCGGCATGCCCGGCGAAGATTTGCTTCTACATTACCGGCGGATCCGGATCTTTCCCTGCATCAAGTAATTGCTCGCGGGAGACATTTTGCTCGTGCGACTGCTCAAGACAGAACGCCAGGTACTTCTGCGCCTGCGCCGCGTTCCACTTGATGGGATCCACGGATCTCAACAACCGGCTTCGATATTCGTACACCCTGCGTCGATCGGTAGCTGATACCCATTCCGGCGACCCTTCGGGCCAGACACGTTTGGCGATGGCAACACCGATCATTTCGGTGATTACGGTATCGCCATTCTCGAACGCATTGGCGACACCTCTGCAAGCTTCCCGAATGTCGTCCAGCCGCAGCAGATCGCCTTTGCAGGTCTGGGACACCGGCGCGTACGCCGGAATCCCTATCGCCGCCACATTCTCGGTGCCAAAGCCGTTCTGAAGCCGGCGGCGGAGCGCGCTGCAACCAACGCTACCTCGTGAGGGAGCGCAACGTCGTGCGTGCGTCGGGATCACCTGTCATCGACCGGTCATTTGTCGGTCGCCATCGTGTGTGGCACCCTACGCGATCCATTCGCGAGTGATGCTTCATGAAATACGTTCCCGAGCCTGCCCGACACGTCGATGTGATTCTGGAAACCGATGTGCTGGTGGTCGGGAGTGGTCCCGGGGGGCTGGCGGCCGCGCTGGCGGCGGCGCGCGCGGGCGCGCGCACGACGCTGCTCGAGCGCAACGGCTGCTTCGGCGGCAACATCACGCAGGTCGGCGTCGAGGGTTTCGCGTGGTATCGGCACGAGAAGACGATCGATTGCGAAGGCATCGGCATCGAGTTCGAGGAGCGCGCCAAGGTCATGGGCGCCGCGATGCCCGAGCCTCAGTCGTTGAGCCATGCGCTGGACGCCGAGATGTTCAAGTATGTGGCCGACGTGCTCGTGCAGGAGGCCGGCGTGCAGCCGCTGCTGCACCGCATGTGCGTGGCGCCGATCATCGAGAACGGCGCCATCCGGGGCGTGATCACCGAGAGCAAGTCGGGGCGCGAGGCCATCCTGGCGAAACGCGTGATCGACTCCACCGGAGATGCGGATGTGGCGGCCCGCGCGGGTGCGCCGGTTCACAAGACGCCCAAAGAGGACATGATGGCGGCCTCGGTCATGTTCTCCATGACCGGCGTCAACAAGCAGCGTTTCATGGAGCAGATCAAGGCCGATCCGCAAACCTACAAGGACTGGACCGGCAATGGCGAGTGGGACATCAAGACCACCGGCAAGGAGGACGCGTTGTTCTCGCCGTTTCTGCGCAAGCCCTTCAAACAGGCGGTCGCGGCGGGCGTCATCCCGGCGAACCTGACCACGATCGCGGGAACCTGGGGAACGGTCACCGATCAGGGCGACCTCACGTATCTGAACCTCGTGGCCGTGCCCATGATCGACGGCACGGATGCGAACGATCTGACAATCGGTGAGATCGAAGGTCGCCGCCAGGCGATCCATGCGGTGGCGGCGCTGAAGCGCTTCATGCCGGGCTGCGAAGACGCGAAGCTGCGCAATTTCGGCATGACGCTCGGCATCCGCGACACGCGCAAGATAGACGCCCTCTACAACCTGACCGCGGCCGACGTGAGCGAGCAGGGCCGCTTCGAGGACTCCATCGGCATCTTTCCTGAATTCATCGACGGCTACGGCATTCTGATTCTGCCCACGACCGGGCGGTACTTTCATGTTCCCTACCGATCCCTGGTGCCGAAGAACATCGGACACCTGTTGGTTGCCGGCCGTTCGATCGGCGGCGACAGAACCTCGCATGCCGCCGTTCGCAACATGATGTGCTGCGCGGTGAGCGGCCAGGGCGCCGGCGTCGCGGCGGCCATATCGCTGCGGTCCGGCGAGGGCTTCGAGAGCGTGGACATCGCCGCGGTGCAGCGGGAACTGTTGAGGCAGGGCGCCAGGATTCAGTGAGTCAAGCCGCCACCGTTGGTGCGGGCGGCGGCCACGGCGACTCGGCGCTCCGTTGGTGGGTGCTGCTGCTGGCGGCGATCGCGGTCTCGAGCAGCTACTACGAAGCGGACGCGATCGGGCCGATCGCCGATTTGCTGCACCGGCAACGGGGATTTTCGCAGTCTCAGCTCGGCACGTTGAACGGCATCATCAGCGTGCCGAGCGTGGTGCTCGCCCTGGTCAACGGTCTGTTGATCGATCGCTACGGGCCGGCGCGTATGGCGCTTTGGTCCGCCGTCGTCGGGGTGGTGGGCGCCCTCGTGACGGCGGGCGCCGGCTCCTACGAGGTAATGGTCGCCGGCCGCTTCATCTTCGGCGCCAGCGAAGGGGCGATTTTCATTGCGCTCGTCGCCGCCCTGGCGCGCTGGTTTTCGCCCAGCGGCATCGCCCTCGCCACCGCGCTCTATTTAAGTCTCGCCCGTGTCGGCTCCTATGCGGCCGACACGTCACCGACGTGGGCGCGGGCACTTTACGACAGCGGCTGGCGCGCGCCGCTGTGGCTGGGGGCGGCGCTCACCGCGGCGGGTTTCATCGCGGCGCTGGTGCTGTACGCGTTGGACCGCAAGCACCTGCCGCCCCCGAGGCGGGCGGTGGGGGTGACCGAGGAGCCGGTCCGATGGGCCTGAGCTTCTCCTTGGTGCCGGCCATCATTTGGCCGGCGACGACGTTGCTCGTGGCGCCGCGCAGGCTCGGTACGGCGCTCGGGCTCATCACGGTGGTCCAGGCGCTCGGCATCTTCAGCTCGAACCGCATCGCCGGCGCGCTCAGCGACCGGGCGGGCGCCGGCGCGGATAACCCGGGCGGATATTCCGTCATGTTGTGGTTCTTCGGCCTCTTGAGTCTCGTTGCGTTGACCTCCGCCGTGCTGCTGTGGCGGCGCGAATTGGGCGCGGAGGGTCATGGGCTCGAGGCCGCGAGCTATCGAGTCAGCGAGACGCCATCCGGCGCGGCGCGGTCGAGCGTGACGCCGTGAACCGTGACAGCGCGCGGCGTTGGTACATCCTCGTGCTGCTGACGCTGGTGTATGTCTCGAACATTGCCGACCGCTATGTGATCTCCACGCTGATCGAGCCGATCAAGGCGGAGCTGCGACTGTCCGATTCCGCCATCGGTTTTTTGACCGGCACCGCACTCGCGCTTTTTTATACGGGTTTCGGCTTGATCCTGGGTGCGATGGCCGACCGTACGCCGCGGCGCGTCCGCATGCTCGCCCTGTGTACGGCGATCTGGTCGGTCATGACGGCGGCATGCGGGCTCGCGGGCTCCTTTGGTCAGCTGCTGCTGGCGCGGATCGGAGTCGGCATCGGCGAGGCGGGCGGCACACCGGCGTCGCAGTCGCTCATGGCCGATCTGTTTCCACGCCCACAACGGGTGCTGGCCTCGGCCATTTTCGCGATCGGGGCCGCAGCCGGTTCGATGATGGGCTCGAGCGTGGGTGGCCGGCTCAGCGACCTGTATGGCTGGCGAAGCGCGTTCTTTTGTCTGTCGGTCCCCGGCATCGTGGTGGCCGCCGTCGTGGCGCTCACCGTGCGCGAGCCGGCGCGGGTGGGCGCCGATGCCACGCTGCGCGTGGTGCCCTCGATGGGGGAGGCATTGCGCTTCATCCGGCGCCGACGCGCGTTGTTCCATGCCGTGGTGGGCAGCACGGTTTGTACATTCTGGACGTGGGGTTTGTTGTGGTGGACGCCGGCGTTCCTGGCCCGCAGCTATCACTTGTCCGTCGGCGAGGCGGGCTCGTTGCTGGGCTATGTGAACGGCATCGGCGGGACCATCGCCGTCATCGTCGGGGGCAGCTTGCTGCACCGTGTCGGCCGGCGCGACCCGCGCTGGGAGTGTTGGGCGATGGCGGCGATCACCGTGCTCGGCACCGTGGCCTCGCTGATCGCCTATTCGACGTCCGACCAGCGTCTGACCACGGCGATGCTGTGGCTCTTCGCGCCGATCGGGTATCTCTACCTGGTGCCCGCCTTCAGCTGGATTCAAAATCTGGCGCAGCCGCGCATGCGCGGTATCGTATGCGCCGTGTTCCTGTTCGGGTCGAACGTGGCCAATCTTGCGCTCGCCCCGCAGTTGATCGGCATCGCCAGTGATATCGTGGCGGCGCACACGATGCTGGGCGCCGAGTCGCTGCGCCACGTGCTGGTCGTCGGCGCGTTGACAGGGTTTTGGGCGGCGTACCACTTTTGGGCCGCGGGGGCGTCGATGGCCGCGGATGTCCAGCACGCCGGCGACCCGTCCGGCCGGTCGGCGGCAGCGCCGCGCTTTATCGAGGGAAGTTGAATCCGATCGGGCTCTCCGTGCGAACTGGGAAGTGCGACCGTGCCGATCGCGTCGGGCGCGCCTCGGGCGGCGAACGTGGACAAGTCAGAGCAAGGAGAAGACGATGTCGTTTGTTGGGAGGCAGCCGAATGGTCGCGCTCGGATTGGTCATGGGGATCGTGGCTTTTGCGACAGGGTGTACGACGATGAAGACGCCCCTCAAGACGGTGTCGCACGTCGATCTTCCCCGGTAGATGTGGCCGACTGGTGGTCATTAGTCCCGTCCTTGGTCCCCGTGGCGCACACGATGCAGCATGCTTTGAGCGTGCCGGTACACTAGGCGGATGAGTGCCAAAATTTTCTCCGTCGGCTCGGTGTTCGAGAAGGTGTTGCGTGAATTCGAAGCCGGTGGCTTTACCTACACGGATGTTCTTTTCCATTTGAGGCGACTGCTGGACAGCGGCGAGTCGCCGGACGCACCGTCGGAACTGCTGGAGGTCGTCCAGCGCCGTGAGCGGGTGGAGCCGCTACCGGAATACGCGCATATCAAAATCCTCGGCCTCATCAATGAGGAGATCGCTCGGCGGGCTGTCGAAGCGGACGCCTCCGCAGCGGCGGACCCAACGGCGGACTCCGTTACGGGCGCCGCAGCCGCGCCGCGCTCGGAATCGGCGTCCGGCACCGCGGCAGCCGCGGATCGAACACCGAAGGCGGAGTCCGACTCCCAATCCGCGGCGTCGGCCGCGAAGTCGCTGGCGGAGCGACTGGCCTGGCAGAATGCTGCTTATGAGGCGTTGACACGTTCCCATGAACGCAGCAAGGACGCCGAGTCGTCGGCGGTGCGGTGGGCGACCGCGCTCGCGACGGAGCTTGCGGATGCCGGCGCGGCCCTCGCCGAGACCCGCACCGCCCTCGCGTCGGCGCGGGGAAAGGCGCGGGACTATGCCGAAGCGCTGGCCGAGAGAACCGAGGCGGCCGAGGCGGCGCGGGGCCGCCTTGAAAGCACGCGTCACGAAGCCGATAGTCATCAGGCTGAGGCCCGCAAATTACGCGATCTGCTCACGGCGCGAGACGCCACCCTCGTCGACGCGCTGCACTCGCTCGGCGAACGTGATGCGCAGCTGGTGGCGCTGCAACAAGAGCAGGCGAGAATCGTCCCGACCCTCGAAGCGCGGGCGACGGGCAGCGAGCAATTGGAGGCCGAATTGCGCGCCGCGCTTACCCGCACCGAGGCGCTTGAGGCCGAACTCCTGGCCGTGCGGACGGCACTCGAGTCGGCGCGCGGCATGGCGCAGGAATTGGACGAGTCATTGGCCGAGAGCTACGCGGCGGCCGACGCGGCGCGCACGCGCACCGACGCGCTGCAGCAGGAATCGGCACGTCATCAGGCAGATGTGCGCGAGGCACGTGCACACGCCGACGCGCTGGCATTGCAGCGGACATCTGAACAAGAAATAGCGGCCGCTCGCGAGGCCCGTCTGCAGCGCGCCGAGTCCAATCTGATCGCCGTCCAGGAGGAATTGGAGGCCGTCAGGGCGCAGTCGAATGCCTATCGGGCGGCTTTGCAAACTCGCCAGATCGACGCGCAGGTCGTCGGGGCCGAGGCGGTCGAACCCGAGGCGGTCAGGGCCGAGGCGATCGAGGTCGACCCCGTGGAGCCCGTAAAACCTGGGGCCGCGTTCACGCCGCCCGCGGGGAGCGGCAGACGCACCCCGGCCGGGCCGATCGGTCGAGCGGTCTGGTTGAGAGTCGCGGTGCTGCTGCTCACGGCGGTCGGCTGGATTTTTCTCTCCCACCATTCGACCCGCGCGACGCCCGTGCCGGCGACCGCTCCGGTTCCAAGCCCCGACGCGGTGGGCGCGGTGATTCGCGACTGCCCGACCTGTCCCGCCATGACGGTGCTGCCTGCCGGCAAATTCAAGCAAGGCGCGTCACGAGCCGAGGGCGCGGTGTCGTTCGAGACTCCCCTGCATTGGGTGATCATCGGCCGACCCTTTGCCATGTCGACGAACACCGTCACCGTGGATCAATTCGACCAATTCATCGCCGCGACCGGGCGGGACATGAAAGGCTGCGATACCTATGACGGCGAATGGAAGACCCGGCCCGAGTCCAGCTGGAGGAACCCAGGTTTCGATCAGACCGGGGGTCATCCCGTGACCTGCGTTTCCTGGGACGATGCCAAGGCCTATGCCGACTGGTTGTCGAGCAAGACCGGCCATCGGTATCGACTGCCTAGCGCATCGGAGTGGGAGTTTGCCGCGCGTGCCGGCGGTGCGGACGTTCAGCCCTGGAGCGCGGATGGAGCCGGCGCTTGCGCCGACGCCAACGTCGCGGACGCGAGCGCCGCGCGGCGCTATCCGGGGCTGACGGCGTTCGCGTGCGACGATCGCTTCGTGCACACGGCGCCGGTCGGCTCGTTCAAGGCCAGCGCATTCGGGCTCAACGACATGCTCGGCAATGTCTTTCAGTGGACCGAGGATTGCTGGCACGCGGATTACGTCGGTGCACCGATCGACGGCTCCGCGCGCATCGACGGAGATTGCTCGAAACATGAACTGCGCGGTGGCTCCTGGTTCAGCGCGCCGGAGCACGTGCGCGCCAATTACCGAAATGCCTTCGCCGCCAATCATCGCACCAGCAGCGCCGGCATTCGATTGGTCAGAGACCTTCAGCAATGACGCTCCACACCTCCCGCGGGCGCGACCGCTGCAAAATGACGGTCGTCACGTCCTGGGTTGTGGCGCTGCCGCTCCTGCTGCTGTCCACGGCAACGTGGTCGCAGCAGCCGGCTGCCGGGGCCGGCCGTCCCGCCCCGGCGGTCGTCAAGCGCGATTCCGTCCGCTGCAGCACGCGCGCGGATGTGGATGCGTGCTACGACGCGATTCGCTGGAGCCCCGATGATCCGAAGTTGCTGGTGGCTCTCGGGGATGCGCTGATGCGGGCGCAGCGGCCGGCGGACGCGGTACGCAACTATCGCCGCGCCGCCGCGCTCGAGCCGGGCACGCGCGGCATCAGCGCCAAACTCAATGCGGCGGAAGCCAAGCTGGCCGGAGGGCCCGCGTCGGCCAAGCGTGCGGTGGACCGGACCCCGGCCAGCAGCGTGCCGGCCAAACGCTATTCGAATGCGGCGCCGGAACCGGAATCGCACTGAGATACTGCCGATCTAGGCCCCGCGGGCATGCTCATCAGCGGCCCGCGCTCTCCACCGCCAACACCGCGGGCGTCGACCATCCGCTGTACACGCCCCAGCGATAGAACAACAGCGCGGCGGCCGCCACGCAGGCTTGATCCCAGCCGTAGCCAATGTAGCCGTGACCTTCGAACTCCGTGCTGCCGGCCCAGGAGAGGGCGCACATCGCGACGAGATAGCCCGCCAACCACCACGCACCGCGCAGGTTCGCCGCGAAATCCAGCCAGCCGCCCTTGCCCTGGTAGTAGAGGTAGAACGGGATGGGCAGCACCAACAGGAGCATGATCTGCGCCGTGTGCGGCCAACGCGCCCAGTAGAGCATCAATGTTGCCAGGACGAAGGCAATGGGCGACAAGATCTGCAGACCGGGGACACGCAACGGCCGATGCAGGTGCGGCGCCGTGCGGCGCAGGACCATGACGCTGATGGGCACGACGAGGTAGGTGATGATCGTCGCCACCGAGATCACCGCCGCCAGCTTGCCCCAGCCTCGAAAGAAGAACAGGAACATGAACGAGACCAGCAGGTTGAACCACATGGCGGGTCGCGGAATGCCGTAGCGGGGATGGACCCGTCCGAAGACCTTCGGAATCGTGGCGCTGCGCTCCATCGCGTAGATCATTCGCGCCGTGGTGGCCGTGTAGGTCGTGCCGGTGCCGCTCGGGCTGACGAACGCGTCCGCATACAGCAGCAGCGCGAGCCAGTTGAGGTTCAAGGCCAGTGCCAATTGGGCGAAAGGCGAACTGTATTCCAGCGCGGCCCACCCGTCCTGCAGATGATCGGGCGCGACCGCGCCGAGAAAGGCCACCTGCAGCAGGAGATACACCACGGTGCTCAGCAGGATGGAGCCGAAGATGGCGATGGGAACGCTGCGGCCCGGGTTGCGCGCTTCGCCCGCGAGATTGACGGGGCTTTGAAAGCCGTTGTAACTGAAGACGATGCCGCTGGTGGCCACGGCGGTGAGGATCGACGCCAGATTGCCGACGTGCTGGCCACCATGGATGCCGACCTGAAAATTCTCCCAATGGAAGCCGGTGCACATGAGCGCGATCGCGGTGGCGGCGGGCACGATCAGCTTGAAGAAGGTAATCGCACTGTTGGTGCTGGCGAACACCTTCACGCTCCAGAAGTTCAGCAGAAAGTAGATGATGACCAGCACGGCGGCGATCAACAAACCGGGGACGGTCAGTTCGCCCTGGCCGTTGGCGGCGTGCACGTACAGTCCGTGTGCCCAGGGCCACGGCCAGGAACTCATGTATTGCACCGACGCCTCGGCCTCCACCGGAATCACCGAGACGATGGCAATCCACGCCGCCCATCCGGCAACGAACCCGACCAGCGACCCGTGAGAATAATGCCCGTAACGGGCGGCGCCCCCCGATTCGGGAAACATGGCGCCCAATTCCGCGTAGGTCAACGCCACGAAGAGAATGACCACGGCGCCGATGATCCAGGCGTAGATCGCGCCGGGTCCGGCGAGTTGCGCCGCCCGCCAGGCACCGAACAGCCAGCCCGAACCGATGATCGAACCCAAGCCGGTGAACATCAACGCCACCGTACCGACCTCGCGGCGAATCGCGCTTTCATTGGCCATGCAGTCATCCCTAAAAGTGAGAGCGCGGTTCATGATCGATGCGCGAGTACCGATTATTGACGTATTCTGCGTTTGTTGTCACTGAATCACCCGTTGTACGAGAGGACGCACTCATGGCGAAGGCCTACTGGATCAGCTTCTATCGAGAGATTTCCGACACCGCGAAGCTCGCCGCCTATGCGAAGCTCGGGGGTCCCGCCATCGAGGCGGCCGGCGGCCGGTTCCTGGCGCGCGCCACGGCGGCCAAGGCATACGAAGCGGGTCTCACGGAGCGCACGGTCGTGGTCGAGTTCGAGTCGGTGGACCAGGCGATCGCGGCGCATGATAGCCCGGCCTACCAGGCCGCCCTCGCCGCCCTGGACGGGGGGGCCGTACGGGATCTGCGGATCGTACCCGGCGTGTGAGGGAGCTCGCGGCTCGATGGGCCATCAGCTTCGTGGCCATCTACGTCACGGGCCTGCTTTGCTTCGTCTTGCCGGGATCGATTCCCCACATCTCGCTGCCGTTCTTCGCGGCGGGGATCGCGGTGGCGGCGGCGAACCGCTGGGGACGGTCGCAGGGGATCCCGATATTCGCCTCGGCCGCGGCTGTCAATCTGACCATGCACGAGCCGCTGCTGGCTGCCATCGGCGGGGGCGCCGGATTCGGTTGCGGTGCCCTGCTCTCGGCCTGGGTGCTGGAGCGCTACGGGTTCGAAGCCAGCTTCGGTCGCGCCAGAGACGTCGTGCTGTTCCTGATCGCGGTGCCGCTCGGCATGATGGTCGTGCCCACCATCGGCATCGTCGGATTCTCGCTGGCCGGCATCCCGGCCAGGTCCTCGGAAGTCGTCCGTTGGTTTCGTTGGTGGAGCGACAGCGCCGCCGGCGCGCTGCTGGTGTCGCCCCCGCTCATCGCGCTCAGTCGCCAGCGGCTGAGGCGATTCGCGGATCATTGGTTGGTCGGCGTCTGTTGGATATTGGCCATGCTGACATGCTGCGACGGGATCATCTTCAGGTCCGATCCCGCGGCGCGCCCGATCGTGGTCATGGTCGGCTTTTTGCTCATCGTCGCGGGCGCGGTTCGCTTCGGCGTCGTAGTCGCGTCCGCGGGCGCCATCGTGATTTCGTCCACCATGGCGTTCAGCCTGGCGTTCGGCTTCGGCATGTTCGGTCAGATCGACGAATTCTCCGGCCGGGTGACTCTCCTCGCATTCAGCGCGACGCTCGTGATGGCCAGTCTCATCGTCAGCGCGTTGCTGGCGGAACGCGACGCGGCCGCGGTCGATCGGCGTCGCGCGGAGCGCCATTATGCGCAGATTTTCAACGGCAGTCCGCAGGCCATCTGGGTGCACGATCCCATCGATCAGAATTTCCTCTTGGTCAATCCGGCGGCGCAGCGGCAGTACGGCTGGACGTTGAGCGAATTCCTGGCGCGTGATGTCTCCGTGCTGGCTCCGCCGGGCGAGCCGCTCATCTTGCCTGCTCAAAGCCTTGCGGGCGGCGCTGACCACACGCTGCCCATCGAGACACGCCACGTGACCCGCGAGGGGCGGATCCTGGAGGTGGAAGTGTGGATGCGCTCGATCGATCTGGGCGGCCGCCCGGCGCAGTTGGTGTTCGCCGTGGATGTGTCGGAGCGTCGGGCTCTCGGCAAGGCGTTGATCGACGGACTGGCCAGCGAGCAGCGCAGAATCGCGGGGGAGATCCATGACGGTCTCGGTCAGGAGTTGACGGGGTTGGCGCTCTCGCTGCGTGCGCTGGCGACCCGTGCGGCGCGTCTCCAGCAACCCGATGCGGCGGACCTCGACGACCTTGCAAAATTAGCGGCCCACTGCATCCAGGGATCGAAAAAAATCGTCCAGGGCCTGTCGCCTTTGGACGATGCCGGCGGCAACCTGCACTCCGCACTCCAGTCCCTGGCGCGGCGCGCCTCGATGAGCGGCACGCCGGTCAGGTTCAGGGCGCTCGGTGAGGCACCCTCGTCGGTGAGGACGGATACGTTGGACCACTTCTACCGCATCGCCCAGGAAGCCGTGCAAAACGCCCTGAAGCACGCGGCGGCCGCCGCGATCGACATCGAGCTGCGGGCGAGCAAGTCGGATCTGCGGCTGTCGATCGTCGACGATGGTCGAGGACTGCCCGCGGACCTGACCGCGCGCCAGGGCCTGGGGATGAAAACCATGCAGTTCAGGGCGGTCGCGATCGGCGGCAGTCTGGTGATCGAGACCGTCCTCGGCGGAGGCACGGCGGTACGATGCTCCGCGCCGTTGACGGCCGCGTTGGAGCGGGTTTAACCCGGCCGACCGGTCCCGCCCACCTTCGATGCTTGCAGTTCCTTCATCGGTACCCACCAGCCGTGAACTTGCGGGCGCAGCCGCACGGGCAGCAGCACCTTCGCGATCGGTCCCGCCGCGACGGCGGACGCTTCGATGACCCACAGTTCCGAGCGGTAGGTATCGCCGTGACGTTCATCGATCGTCGCGAGCAGCCACCCGTCTCCCGCGGTGCCCGCGGCCGCGGGTACGTGCACCGGCTCGTTGATCGCCATGCCGGGCGGCATCGTCAGCGTATCGATCGCGCCGGTTTCCGGTTCGATCCGCAACAGGCAATTGAAGGCTGCACCGACGGGGCCGCCGGGCAGCGGCGGGCCGGCCTTGGGGTCGATCGATAGATACCAGCTCGATGCGTAGGGCCGGCCCTGGTCACGGTCGCGCACGCGCGGCAGATCGCCCGGCGGTCCGAGCGGGCGGGCCTGGATCGTGTCCTCGGCGGCGTTCATATCGAGGGTCCAACGAATGAAGCCGCCGCCGATTTCCCATTGCTCGCGCGCGATCTTCGAATCCGTCCGGATGAACGGAAACGCGTTGGTCTCGGACAGGCATAGATCGAGATGAATCTTGCCGTCGACGTCGAACGCGTTCATCACGTGATAGGCGGACACGCCGGCGGGTCCGCGGAACCAGCGCATCTCCTTGACGTCGCCATCGCGCGGCATGACGCCCACCCAGGAATCGAGATCCTGCCGATGTTGCCAATGAGCGCCGCCGCCGCGCAGCGTCTCCAGGTCGGTGACCGTCGGAAAGATCGGAAACAGCGCGTAACGCTCGGTGATGGCGAAGTCATGCGTCATGGCGCAGTACGGGCCTTCGAACCATTGCTCGGAGCGCAGCACGCCATCGCGGTCCGCGATGCAGTAGGCGATGTCGCGGGTGCACAGGCCGCCCGCCTCGTAGCCGAAGAAGAACATCTCCTGGCTCTGCGGGTCGATGCGCACATGCGCCGTCATGGTTTGCGAACGTAGCTTGCCGTCGAAGTCGAACGGCCCCACGGTCTCGAGCGTGTGCGGATTGATTTCGTAGGGTCGCCCGTCCTCCTTCGTCATGAGCAGCCTGCCGGCGTGCCAGACGGGGGTGGTGTTCGCGACGGTACGATCGGTCTGTGCGACCGAAGGATCGTCCGTGAAAGGGTTGCGGTAGCGGCCGAATAGCGAGTGGCGCGCGGCGCGCTCGGCCAGGAAACGCTTCGTGTGGACGTAGCGGATCGCGCAATCGACGTGTCCGTCCTCGAACAAGAAGCGGCTGATCATGCCGTCGCCGGACAGCACCACGTCGTCCTCGTGCAGCGGTGGATACACCGGGTCGGGAACCGCGCGAAAGAAGGCGCCGGAAATGTCGCGGGGAATCTCTCCTTCCACGGACAGCTCGCGGATGTCGTATTCCATGCGGACCGGCGTGTTGAGTCCGGTGAAGTGCCCGGTGTCGGGAAAGCGCAGCGTCATGATGGTCGTCCCTTCGTCATTCGATACATGGATGTCATTCGTCAGGTGAATGCGGCTGGCGTTCCGGGCTTGGGCGCATCGGAGCCGTGCCGCCGGCGGTCGGATTGGGCCTGGGCATCGGCTTTCCGGTCACCGGGTTCGGGTAGTGATACGGTTCCACGTAGAAGCTCGGGTACGTCAGCAACACCACGGTCGGGGGCAGATCCGGCGGCGGCAGAAAACTGTCGGGCCGGGTCTCAGGGATCGCAGAGGTCTCCCAGCCCTCCTTGTACAACGCATACATGTTGAAGGGCGCATGCAGCTTCGCCATTTTCCAGATGCCCCCTTGCTTGACGTACTGATTCTCGTACGTCACGTCGCCCCACACGCCGGTACCCATGACGAGGGCGGTCCATCGTCCCCTGGCGGTGGCGCCGTCCGGCGCGATATCCACGATGCCCTGGAATTGCTGATGATTGATGACCTGGCCCTTCTGCGGGCCGATGGGCCCCAGGCCGGTCACCAGATAGTCGAGTACGCGCTGCTGCCCGACGAACACGCCGCGACCGCCGATTTCCAACGTGCCGTTCTGCGCGAAGAGATTGCTGATCTCCGGCCACATCGCCTTGTCGACGTAGTAGCCGTAGGCGCGCTGCAGCTTCTCGACGGCGGCGCGATCCTCGAGACGCCCGACGGCGACGCCGAGGGCATTCAAGTCGCTGACCGCGCGCTTCAGGTCTGCGGACGCCTGCGCCGGAGCCTGGATCTGCGGTGCGGCCTCGATCGGCGTTCCTTCGCTGACCGGATTCTTGTAGTGGTAGGCCGGAAGGTACACCTCCGGCAGCGATTGATAGACCTCGCTCGGCGCACGATCCGGCGGCGCGGCCGCGCTCGGGCCGTCGAGCGGGAGGGGGGCATCCTTCCAGCCGCCGTCGTAATCGGCGAGGAAGGTGATATAGAAATGCAGCTTGCTGATCTTCCAAACGCCGCGCTCGTTCACGTATTCGTTTTCGTATTCGCCCTCGCTCCAATAACCGTTGCCCGCATCGGCAAGTTCCACGTCGCTGCGCCAGCGTGCCTTCGCGCTTCGGTTGTCGTCCGCGACGTCGATGATGGGCTGCAGCATCATGTAATTGTTGAGCTGGCCCCGACGCAATCCCTCGGGGCCGAACAGGGCGATCGCCTTGTGAATGTGGTCGCGCCCGATGTAGACGCCGTGCTGTCCGAATTCGTAGCTTGCGCTGGCCGAGAACAAGTTGGACGCCTGTGTC
Source organism: Gammaproteobacteria bacterium (assembly GCA_003164785.1). Classification (GTDB taxonomy): domain Bacteria; phylum Pseudomonadota; class Gammaproteobacteria; order Steroidobacterales; family Steroidobacteraceae; genus Bog-1198. The sequence goes on from PLUE01000065.1 coordinate 77,665, forward strand.
CACAGACCCTTGTCGATGTAGTAGCCGTAAGCCGCCTGCAGGTTCTCGATCGCGTCGCGCGATTCCAGGCGCGCGACCTTATTTTCCTGCGCGGCGAGACGCGCCTCGAGGTCGGTGAGATCCGTGCGCGCCGCCGTGGCCGCCGTGGCCGCGGTCTCGGTCGCGGGTGTGTTCGCGGCATGGACCAGGGCAAGTGCCGCGGCGAGGCGGAGTGCGAGTCGAGGGCGAAGTGCGAGTCGAGTCATTTGCCGGTGACCGGATTCGTGTAGTGAAAGGGCGGGGTGTAGGGCGCGGGAAACGGCTGGTAGCGCACCGTCGGCGGGCGATCCGGAGGAAAGGCCTTGGCGGTCGCCGACGTCCAGTCGCCGTCGGCCGGCTGCAGCGCGGCCCAGCCGCCTTTGTAGGGCGCGACGAAGTTCGGAAAATAATGCAGCCTGGCGATTTTCCAGACGCCGGTCTGCTTGACGTACTCGTTCTCGTAGATGCCGTCGCCCCATGCCGCGGATTGCTTGTATCGGCCCAACAGGGCGAACTCGCGCCAACGGGCTCGAGCCGTCATCCCGTCGGCGGATACGTGCACCACGGGCTGCAACTGCATATGGTGATTGAGCTGGCCGTAAGGCAGGCCGGGACCCGGATTGCCGCCGCCTTCGCGCATCAGGTATTCGCCGATCCTGGCCTTGCCCACGTAGACGCCGTCGACACCGGCCTCCAGCGAGGCGTCCTGGGCGAACAGGTCGGCCGCCTCCTGCCAGTATCCCTTGTCGAGATAGTAGCCGTACGCGCGCTGCAGCTTTTTGATCTGATTTGCGTCATCGAGGCGGGCGACCCGGGCGGTCAGGGCGGTAATTTTCGCGGTGAGCGCGGTGACGTGCGGATCCGCCGGCTGGTCCTTCATGTCGACCGCATAGACCTTGAAGCGGCCGGGGTCCTGCCCCTTGAGCTTCGGATCGATCAGATAGCCGATCCTTCCCTCGAGCGCGTAGGCAGTGCTGCCCACCAGGGTCACCGCCGGCGGCGACACCAACCCCTCCTTCAGGACGTTGATCTGCGCCCGGTCCCCGTCGATGGTCACTTCATCGATCCGGCCGGCGTTGCCCTCGGCCAGGAGGAATCGATTGCCGCCGATCAGTCGAAAGCCATCGGGCGCCGCGAGGGGCGCCGACGTTGTTAGTGTCGTGATGGCGCCGACGCTGCCGTCGTCATTCATCCCGATGCGCAGCAACAGCCCCTTGGTCACGATGTTGGCGTACAGCGTTCCATCGCCGCCGAACACGATGCCGTCGATGAATTTCAGCCGCGGGTCGTCGGCGAAGGTCGTCAGCATCTTGGCGCCCCGCGACAACGAAAAGATTCGGCCGTTGGGCGTGTCCGATGCGTAGGCGGTGCCATCCTTGGCGATCGTGATGTCGTTGCACATGGAGGCGAGTGCGGGAAACGGGTAGACGCCTTTCTGCGAGCCCGTCTTCAAGTCGAATGCCATCAACGCGGAGATGCCGGTGACCGGCGGATTGCGCAGCGGCGTGGGTGCGGAACAGATCCAGAGCGTGTTGGACGGTGCGTCGACGAGGACGCCGAGAATCGACAGGATGCCGTTGTCCGAGGTCGGCCTGATCCAAGCGGTCGCGGTGGTGCTGCCCGGTGCCGCACGAAAGACGATGCCCTTCATGCTGCCGATGTACAGCGTGCCGTCGGCGGCCGCGCTCATGCTTTCCGGATAAACGTCGGTATCGTCGATGATGATGTCCGGTCGCGGTGCGGCGCCGGCGGCGTTCATCACGCAGGCGGCAACCAGTCCCGGCAAGAGCGAGCGCCGCCCCCAGCCTGGATCCCTTCGGCGTGGGTCCCGCGCGATCCGCGGCCGGTGCGACTCGTTCCGGTGGTTGACGGCGGATGCGTCCATGCAAGGTCCTCGATAGCTTGGTGCAATAGTGGCGGCGCCGTCGCGGCGGTGCTTGCTCGTGTTGGCGGAACCGCTTGCCTGCGATGGCGAGGATCGTGCTTTCGACGTGACTTCGCAGAAGCCCCTGCGTAACTTAGGCCCGGTCGCGCGATCCGCGCCATGTCGTGAATATTGACCATGTATGCAGACACCGTGTCCCGATGCCGGCGGCTGGCGCTCGCCGGGTTCGCCTTGTTGTCGGCCGCGGATCCCTTCCGGGCGGCGCACGCCCAGGCGCCGGGTGAACCCAGCGCGGTCATCGCGCGGGATTGCGATCGGGAGTGTCTGATCGGGATCGCACGGCGATACATGGATGCGCTGGCGCACAAGGATCCTTCGCGAGCGCCGCTGTCCCGGCAGGTGCGCTTCACCGAGAACGACGTGGAAATGCCGATCGGCGATGGCCTGTGGGGTTCGATCAGCGGCGTTGCCGCCACCGGACTCGAGGTGGCCGATGCCACCACGGGAAATGCGGCATGGTTCGGGACCGTCGAGGAGCATGGCCAACCGGCGTACTATGCGATGCGAATCCGGGTCCGGGATGGACAGATCATCGACGTGGAAACCGTGGTCGACCGAAATACGGGATTGCCTGCACCGTTCGGCGATCCCGCGCAGCTGGTGCACGATCCGGCCTTCGGCGAGGTGCTTCCGGAGCCGCGGCAACGCGCCCGCGAGCGGCTGATCGCCGTGGCAAACGGCTACTTCAGCACCGTCGAGTTGAATGACGGCCAGCTCTTCACGGAGTTCGATCCGGACTGTCAACGCACCGAGAACGGCGTCAGCACCACCCGCGGTTCCGCCGGGGCCGCGGCGCTCGCGCAGGGATGCGAGGCACAATTCAAGCTCGGCTTTTACCGCATCAACAAGCGCGTGCGGGAGCGTCGTTATCCGCTGGTGGACACCGAACGCGGCGTGGTCGTGGCCACGGGCTTCTTCGATCATGCCAACACGTTCGATACCTACACGACCACGGACGGCAAGGAACACAAGACCTTCCTCAAGTGGCCGAACTCATTGTCGCTCATGGAGGCCTTCAAGATCCGCGACGGCAAGATCTACCGCGTCGAGGCGGTGTTCACGTACGTGCCGTACTTCCTGCATTCACCGTGGAACGACATGCCGGTCGACCCGCGCCTGCTGCCTGCCGTGTCGCCGGCGCAGCGCGCGGGGCAGGCCGCGCCCTGCGATCGCGACTGTCTGATCGGCTTTGCCGATCGATACATGACTGCACTGCTGGCGAAGGATGAGGGGCGGGCCCCGTGGGGGAAGGTCGTCAAGTTCACGGAGAACGGTGTCCCGATGATGATCGGCGACGGTCTGTGGGGCACCATCAGCGCGAAGTCCCCGATGCCCGAGTATGCGGCGGATCCGACGACGGGGAATGTCTCGTGGTTCGGCATCGTGGAGGAGCATGGCGCGCCGGCCTACTACGGTATGCGCTTGAAGGTGGTCGATGGACGCATCACCGAGAGCGAAACCCTGGTCGACCGGAAGGGTAATCCCGGCGTGTTCGGCGATCCCGCGGCGTACGCGCCGGATGCAGCCGAGCCGCCGCTGCCGGCTGCGCAGCGCGTGTCGCGGGCGGCCATGGTCAAGCTGGTGGATGGCTATTTTGCGTCCTTGCAGGCGAACGACGGTCATGTGCTGACCCGGCTCGATCCCGAGTGCGTGACCCTGGAAAATGGCGTGTCGACGACGCAGGGTACGGCGGGCGCGGCGGCCATCGCTGCCGGGTGCGAAGCGCAGCTGAAACTGGGTATCTTCAAGCCCGACGACCGGGTGCGCGACCGTCGCTATGCCCTCGTGGATCCGGAACGCGGCATCGTCGTGGCGACGGCGTTCATCGATCGCGCGGCACGCAACGACTCCTATGCCACGACCGACGGTGCGATGCGGCCCACGTCCACGAAGTATCCGTATTCGATCGGGCTCATCGCACGGTTCAAGATCCGCGACGGCAGGATCTACCGGATCGAGTCCGTCACCGCGTTCCTGCCCTATTTTCTGCGCTCCTCGTGGGGACCGTGACGCCGTGGGCGCGCCGCGGCCGCGCGGCGAGCGGTGCCGCGTGGCTGCTGGTCGCGCTGGCCGGCGCGGGCGCGGGCGGGGCACGGGCGGCGCCGGCTTCCGCAGCGGCTCCCGGCGATTGGACCATGGATGGACGGACCAGCGATGGCCAGCGCTACAGTCCGCTCGACCGCATCAACGAGCACAACGTCGGCCGGCTGGGGCTGGCGTGGTCGGCGGAGTTGAACACCTTTCGCGGTGTCGAGGCGACCCCGCTGGTGATCGACGGCGTCCTGTACGACATCAGCGCGTGGGACATCACGACGGCCTTCGATGCGCGGTCCGGCAAGGTGCTGTGGACGTATGACCCGAAGGTGCCGACCGAGTGGGGCCGTTACGCCTGCTGCGAGCCGGTGAGTCGTGGGCTTGCCTGGTACCAGGGCAAGGCCATCATCGCGACGCTGGACGGACGGCTGATCGCGCTCGACGGCAAGACCGGCGCGCCGGTCTGGACGGTGCAAACTTTCGACAAGAGCGCGCCGTACTCGATCACGGGAGCACCGCGGGTGTTCGACGGCAAGGTGATCGTGGGCAACGGCGGGGCGGACTTCGGGGCGCGCGGCTTCGTCGCGGCGTATGACGCCGCGAGCGGCAACTTTCTGTGGCGCTTCTTTCTCGTTCCGGGCGACCCCGCGAAGGGGTTCGAGAATGCGGCCATGAAACGCGCCGCCGATACCTGGAATGGGGACTGGTGGTCGCTCGGCGGTGGCGGCGGCGCGTGGGATTCCTTCGTCTATGACCCGAAGCTGAAGCTGATCTATGTCGGCACCGGCAACGGCACGCCGCTCGCCCAGCACTATCGCAGCCCGCAGGGGGGCGATAACCTGTTCCTCTGCTCCATCGTTGCCCTCGATGCACAGACCGGCGAGTACCGTTGGCATTACCAGGAGGTGCCGGGCGAGGAGTGGGACTACGACTGCACCGAGTCGATCGTTCTCTCGGATCTGACCGTCAACGGCAGGAAACGGCAGGTATTGATGCAGGCGCCGAAGGATGGCTTCTTCTATGTGCTCGATCGCCGCACCGGCGAACTGCTGTCGGCCAACAACTACGTGCCGGTGACGTGGGCCAGCGGCATCGACATCAAGTCGGGCAGACCGCAGATCAATCCCGCGGCGCGTTACGGCCTGGATCCGGTGTTGCTGACGCCCGGTCCCGGCGGCGGGCACAACTGGTTCCCCATGGCCTTCAATCCGAAAACCGGCCTGGCCTACTTTCCGGCCTACGAGCAATGGTTCGTGTACGCGCGCGCACCCGAGTTCGCACCCAAGAAATTCCGCTCGAACAGCGGCTGGGGCGGTTTCAGCGGCGCTGCCTTGGAAAAGCGCAAGGCGCTGCAAAAGGAAGGCGACGCCCACGAGAAGGCCTTTCTCCTGGCGTGGGATCCGGTGCGGCAGGCCGCGGCCTGGAAGATTCCCCTGCCGCGGCACGGCAACGGGGGCGTGCTCACGACCGCCGGCAACCTGGTCGTCGAGGGCACGACCAAGCAGACGCTGTCGATCTATCGCGCCACGGACGGCAAGCTGCTGTGGGAAATGCCGGTGCAGAGCGCGCCGGTGGCCGGGGCGGGCACGTTCTTGGTCGATGGCGAGCAATATATCGCCGTCAACGCCGGGTGGGGCGGCGGTGCTGCCCAGGTCGAGCGTGGCAGCGGCATCGCGCAGAATCGTGCATCGGCGCGACTACTGGTGTTCAAGCTGGGCGGCGCGGCAACGCTGCCGCCGCTGGTGGATGCTCCTCCCATCGCCGAACCGCCGCCGTTGGTCGCCGACGAAGAGACGGTGCTCAAGGGTGCCCGCCTGTTCGGCGAGACCTGTGCCGTGTGCCACGGCCAGATGGCGCAAGGCGGCGTCAAGGACCTGCGGCACATGGATGCCGCGACCCATGCCAGCTTCAATGACATCGTCCTCAAAGGAATCCGGGCGGACCGGGGCATGGCGAGCTTTGCCGGGCTGCTGACGCCGGCCGATGTCGAGGCCATCCATGCCTACGTGATCTCCAGGGCCAATGAGGATTGGGGGCATCGAAACGAGCACGAATGACCCGGCGCGTGCGGGCGCCATGCCTAATGTGCGGTGCCGGTTCCCCGGGAACGCCAGTCACGCGGCGTGAGGTGGTAGCGGCGCTTGAACGCCCGGGTGAAATGCGCGGCATCGGCGAAGCCTGTCGCGAAGGCAATTTCCGAGACGGACTTTGCCGAGAATTTGGGGTCCCGCAGATCGCTCGCCGCCTGTGTGAGCCGGCGAAGCCAAACCTGAGCGGTCAACGACGTGCCCACGGTCTGCACCATGATCTCATCGAGGCGCCGACGGCTGATTCCCTGGGCGCTGGAGATGCGGCTGGCAGTGAGTTCGTGCTCGCCGAGCTTCGCATCGATGAAGGCCAGCGCGGCACGAGCACGCCAGCCGATTTCGGCGAGCTCGCCGGAACCGCGCGCCCTCGGCAGGCCGAGCAACTGGATCACCGCCGCCAGCGCGGTGGCGCGCTGCTCACTCTCGAGCAGCGGTGCGGAATCCAGGATGCTCAACAGGATTTGACGCAGCAGCGTGGCGCCGGATTCATCCGGGTCGAAGGCTTCGGCGGTGTGCCTTTCCAGGTAGGGATGACGGCCGAGGACCGCGTCGCGCGGCAGCTGTAGCAGCATGAACCGTGAACAGACGCTGGTGACCTCGAGGCGGAAGGGGAGGCGGCCGTCGATCACGCAGCAATCGCCCGGCTTCAACAGGGATACACGGCGGCTTTGGCTCGCCACGGTGGATTCGCTCAACTGCATCATCACCGAGATCTGCTGCGTCTGCTCGTCGGCGTTCGTGTCGGGGTCATAACAGGCGAGCAGCGGCGGCGACAGGACGGTCCACAAGCGGCCGGCGCCGAATTGCATGCCGTTCATGGCGCCCACCGTCGGATTGATGCGCAGGTCGCGCACCGACAAGCCGGGAAAATAAGTCTTGGCGGTTTTCGACCACAGCGCCGCCCGCTGAGGCTCATCGATGGCCTTCAGGTCGAGCAAGGAAGGCATGGTGGTTGCCGTGTTCATGTCGCGATTCCCCCGAACCGCCGGGTCACCCGCGTCGTTATGCGCGGGCCTGCATAGCGTATCGTGACGAGCGGGGAAGTGCAAAGATCGGGGCGCTCGCGGGGATGCTGTGATCGCCATCCCTGCGCACAGCGGATATAGTCAAATGCGTGGGTCATGAAAAATAGCCGGGCGCCGCGCTGCGCCGTCGCTGCGGCGGCCGTCATGCTGTTCTTCGGCATGCCGGTGCACGGCGCAGATTTCTTTTATATGGACCACGACTTGTTGACGACCCGGTACCGCGGCGGGGACGGACCATTGGTGATTTCCGGCGACATCGAGGCGGGCGACTACGCGCACCTGCTCGAGAAGATCGGCGCCGACCGGAATCGGTTCATGACGCACAACGAGATCATCCTTGCCTCGACCGATGGCGATGTCGGCGAAGCGCTGAAGATCGCCCGTCTGCTGCGATCCCTGTTCACGTTGGTGAGCGTCGGCCCGCAGACGGGGCGGTGCGTGGACGCGTGCTTCTTGATTTACGGCGCGGCGGCGGAGCGCGTGACCGGCGGCGATCATCTCCTCGGCATGCGTTCATCGCCGCCGGCCCGCGCAGCGCTGCTGTCGGACGAGGCGCCGAGCGAGTTGCAGGCGACGATGTCCCGCCTGACGGCGGCCGATGTGTACTGGCTGTCCACACGCGACGAGCAAGCACTCGGCACCCGGGCTCCCTTCTTCCGCCGCCATCTGGTCACCCGATGTGGGTGGGACGAGGCCCTGGAGCGCGACGTCAATTCCGGCAGGAGGCCGTTCAGCGATGCGACGAAGCAGGTGGCCTGTCGAACGCGCATGACGCGGGCCGCCGCGTACCAGGCGCTGGATCTCGCGTCGAAGGCACGGCCGACGTCCCGCTAGCCGCTGCTCGCCGCGTCGAGACTGTCGATGGCGTCACGATCCAATGACAGTTGCGCGCCCTTGATGAGATCGGTCAATTGCACGACGCTGGTGGCGCTGGCGATCGGTGCGGTCACGCTCGGCCGTGCGATCAGCCAGGCCAGCGAGACCTGCGCGGGAGTCGCGTTCAATCGGGCGGACACGGCATCGAGCGCCGCCAGTATGCGCAGCCCGCGCGGATTGAGCCGGTCGGCCATGCGCGCGCCGCGCGCGCTTTTCTTGAAATCCTCCGGCGAGCGATATTTGCCCGTCAGAAACCCGCTGGCGAGCGAAAAATACGGGATGACGCCGACACCTTCCGCGACACACACCGGCTCCATATCCGTCTCGTAATTGGCACGGTCGACCAAGTTGTAATTCGGCTGCAAGCTTTCGTAGCGCGGCCAGCCATGGCTGTCGCTGGCGCGCAGCGCTTCGGTCAGGCGCGCTCCCGTGTAGTTCGATGCGCCGATCACGCGCACTTTACCGGCGGCGATGAGCCGCGAATAGCCCTCCAGCGTTTCGTCGAGCGGGGTGGTCGCATCGTCGATGTGCGACTGATACAGATCGATATGGTCGGTCCGAAGGCGCTTCAGCGACGCTTCGACGGCGCGCGTCATGTACCCGCTCGACAGCCCCTTCATGTCCGGCCCCATCTCGGAGCCCATCTTGGTCGCGATGATCACCTGGTCGCGATTGCCGCGCGCGTGCAGCCAGTTGCCGATGATCGTCTCCGATTCGCCGCCCTGGTTGCCGGGTATCCAGCGGGAGTACGAATCCGCGGTGTCGATGCAATTGAATCCCGCCGCGACGAAGGCGTCGAGCAGCGCAAATGACGTGGGTTCGTCGGCCGTCCAGCCGAAGACATTCCCCCCGAAAACCAAGGGCGCGATCCTCAGCTCCGATCTTCCCAGCCTGCGTTTCTGCATGTCGAACCTCGTGCGGTATTCGCACCCATAGTACGGTATCGTTGTGCATCCATGAAGCCCCAAAAGAACCGCCACGTGCTGGCCGTCGACGTCGGCGGCAGCCACGTAAAATTTCGAGTCTCGAGCCGGCCTGACGTGCGGCAGTTCGTCTCCGGTCCCGATCTCACGGCGGCCCGGATGGTCGCCAATGTTCACAAGATGACCGGCGACTGGACCTTCGGCGCGGTGTCCATCGGTTATCCCGGCATCGTCATTCACGGCAAGATCGTGGTCGAACCGCACAATCTGGGCCGCGGATGGGTGGGCTTCGACTTCCGCAAGGCGTTCGCGCGTCCGACGCGGGTCATCAACGACTCCGCGATGCAGGCAATCGGCAGCTACGAAGGCGGCCGGATGTTGTTCCTCGGGCTGGGCACGGGCTTAGGCTCGGCGCTCATCGTCGATGGCGTCGTCGAGTCGATGGAACTGGCTCATTTGGCCTTCAAGAAAGGCAAGACCTACGAGGACTACGTCGGCGACGCCGGTCGGCGACGCTTGGGCCCGAAGAAATGGCGGCGTGCGGTCGAGGCGGTCGTCGACCAATTACGGACCGCGCTCGAAGCCGACTACGTGGTGTTGGGCGGCGGCAATGCGCGCAAGCTGAAGAAATTGCCGGAAGGCGCGATTCTGGGCAACAACGACTTCGCGTTCGTCGGCGGCTTTCGCATGTGGCGCGCGGGCGGCATCGGCGCGGGCGGCGCGCGTGCCGGGGCTAAGAGACGCGGCTGAAGCTATTTGTCGCACCCTGCCAGTTGGCGAACGGCATTCACCACCACGCCGGGCTGATCGCGCTGGATGTAGTGACCGCTGTCCTCGACGTATAAGTGCTGCGCACCGGGGAAGTCGGCGGCGATTTCGTTCTGCTGCGTGACGGCGTCGGCGCGCTGCTCGGCCGTTTCGCTGGCCGTCAGGCGCGTGCTCGACAGTACGATGGTCGGCAGGCCGCGGATCGCCGGGCTGGCATTGACTTGGGCACCGGCGGCCGCGCTATCGCTCAATTCGTGCCGCATGATGAGCGGTATGTACAACGTTACCGCAGTGCGGGCCTGATAGGGCGTATTCGCGGTGGCGTCGAGCTTCATTCCCTGCTTCCAATGGGTCGAATCGATCAGCAGCAGGCCGGACACCTCCGTCGAAAAATTCCGCGCGAAATATTGCATGTAGAGGCCACCCAAGGAATGTCCGACCAGCACGTAGGGCGGGGGAACGTTGTGGCGGCGCAGTTCGTCGCGAAGCTCGCCCACGATGGCGGCGGCGTCCCGCACCGCGGCGGGCGGATCGCTGCCCACATAGCCGGCCCGGGTGTACGAAAAAGTTCGGGTGCAATGGTCGGCCACCCGCGATTGGATGCTTTGCCAGACGTCGAGCGTGTCGCCGAAGCCGGACTCGAACACCACCGTTCGGGCGCCGGCGCCCTCGATCACCACGCGATGCTGGAGCAGTTCGCCGGCCGCGGCCGCGCCGGTGGCAGCTGAATCCGCCAACAGTGCGAAGAACGCGGCGCGGCGCAAGATGCTCATGTCGGCGGCACCGGGGCTGGATCCGCTGACCCAGGCGATGTCTCGCCGTCCGTCGCCGGCGGCGGTGCGGGCTCGCGATGATAGGGCAGCCAGCCATAGATCTCGGGCGATGTTTGCGGATAGGCGAGGAACTCCTCGCGCTCCTGAGCCGCCTTGCCGATCTTGCGCCGGTACAGACGCCAGATGGTGAACAGCGTGAACGACAGGGTGAGCGCGATCACGTAGACGAAGAACGCGCGCGGCGTGGTGAGCTGAATGGCAAACGTGCCGGTCGTCGGACCGATGGCTGCTCCCAATGCCCACACGAACAGCAAGGTCGACGACAGGGCCACGTAGTCTGACACCACCGCTCGATCGTTTGCGTGGGCGACGCCGACCGCATACAGGCTTTCGGCCAGACCGCCGAAGATGGCGAACATCAGGGCAAACACCAGAAACGGCGTCCGGCCATTGGCGATGACGAGCACAGTGGCGACGGTCAGGACGCCGCTGCCGAGTCCGATCAACGTGTAGCGCCGGTCGACCTTGTCGGACAGATAGCCGATCGGCCATTGCAGGAACAAGCCGCCGAGCGACGTGCATGCCATCAGCAGGACGATATGGCGTTGATCGAACCCGATGCGCTCGCTGAACAAAGGCCCCACGGTGGTGAAGGCGGTCAAGATCAGGCCGTTCAGCAGGCACGCGAGAACGCTGACCGGGGAGGTCCGGAACGCCTTGAGGATCTCGAGTTTCACCGCGTGCGGCAGGACCGGCGCCCTCACGTCGATCGCCACCATCGGAACGAGCGCGAGCGTGGTCGCGATGCCGGCGATGAACAGAAGTTCGGGACCGAGAACGTTGAGATTCTGACCCAGCAGCTGGCCGATGCCGAAGAACAGCCCATACGTGAGGACGTACATGGTCAGCACGCGGCCGCGCTGCTCGTTGGGCGCGAGCGCGTTGAGCCAGCTTTCGACGACGATGGCGAGGCCCGCGGCGTTCAAGCCAATGAGAAACCTCAGCGGAGCGATCGTCGCCACGCCGCCGGCAAAGTGCAACCCCAGGATGGCGACCGCCTTCATGCCGGCAAAGGTCGCGTAGGCTCTCTCCAAGCCCACCGGGGCGATGATCTTGTGCGCATACAGACAACCGACCAGGAAGCCCAGCGCCTCGGCGGTGGCCAACAGGCCGATCACACCCGGCGAATAGCCCATGGCGGAAAAGCGCAGCGGCAGCAGCGAACCCAAGACGCCGGCGCCGACCATGATCAGGGCGGTGCTGGCGAGCGGCGGCAGGACACGCCAGGGAATGGCGGTTGCACGGGGCGCGGAAACCTTCGTGGCAGTCATGCCGATTACGATACCAGCGATCGGCTTCCGATTGCGGCGTCCTCGGCGGGACCGCGACGCAGCAGCCCGATCAGCCCGGATGGAGACTCTTTGCGCGCGGCAGAAGATCGGCGTTACGGGTGAGGTACTCGCGCACCGCGCCCACGAATCCCTTCGTGTCGGCTTCCTTCATCGGCAGCGACAGGTTGATCATGCCGCGCTGCGCGACGAAATACCCGCGCTCGATCATCTCGAGTTGGAACAGCCGGCGCAGCGGCGACGTGGGCGACTCCACCATCGAGGGTTCGGTGATTATGGCATCGTGCCAATGAGTGTTGAGCACCCCGCCGAGGCCGGTTGCCTGGAAGCCGATTCCGAGCGACCTGCCGAGCGCGTTCAATTGCAGACGCAGGCTATCGCCGAGCGAGTTGAGCCTGAGGCAGGCTTCCGGCGTGTACACGTCGCGTGCGCCCACCAACCCCGCGCTCATGGCGACGACGTTGTTGTTGAACGTGCCTCCCTGGGAGAGCACGCCGCCGGCCGTCGAGTCGAGGTGGCGCATGAAATCACGCGCGCCGCCAAAGGCGCCGAACGCGAAGCCGCCGCCCCAAAACTTGCCGAGCGTGGTCATGTCGGGCGAGATGCCGCGCAGCCCCTGCACGCCACCCGGCGCCAAGCGGGAGCTCATGACCTCATCAAAAATCAAGACGATGCCCGCGCGACGCGTCTCCTCGCGCAGCATGTTGAGGAACTCGGTCGTCGCGGGGATGGCGCCCCCCGCGCCCATGATGGGTTCGACCAGCACCGCCGCGATATCGGGGGCGTTCGCCCGCAGCACCGCCCGTGTGCCCGCGACCTCGTTGTAAGTCGCCTTGATCAGGGGGAACGAGATGCTCAGCGGCGGGTCGACGGGCCCGTACGTCATGAACCCGCCGTGGTAGCACCCGTTGAACACCAACAGCTTCGGCCGGTTCGTGGCGTGGCGCGCCACCTGGGCTGCGAACAACACCGCTTCGGAGCCCGAGTTGCAGAATCGGATCTGTTCCATGGAGGGGATGCGCTGCGCGATGAGCTCCGCGAGTTCCACTTCCTTGGTGTTCAAGCTACTCAAGGAAACGCCGCCCTGCATGGTCTCGCGAACGGCCTCCTGGATCGGTGCGCAGGTGTGTCCGTACACGCCCGCGGCGTAATCGCCCACCATGTTCAAATAATCGTGACCGTCGAGATCGGTGATGCGCGCATCACGCCCGCCGGCGATCGTGAGCGGAAACGGCGAATAGAAGAGCGTCTGGCGCGAATGGCCGCCCGGCATCACGCGGGATGCGCGCTCGTGACGTGCGCGGCTCTGCGGATTGGCGGCGCCATACGCTTGTTCGGCACGAAGGATGGCCGACTGGATAGCCGGCGTGGTCTCCAGTCTGATGGCGGGATTCATGTTGAAGCTCATTGCAAAGAGTCGTTAAGGAGTGTCGCCGGCCAACATGAGGCCTTGAATGTCGCGATCACATCACGCGGCCGTCGATCACGTCAAGCCACGTGCGGCAGCTACGCGTCGAGCCACGCGAGGATGTTGGTCACCGTGTCGCCATAGAAGCGGCGGTAGAGGCCCCGGGAGACGTAGCCGATGTGCGGCGTGGCCAACAGATTGTCGAGGGACCGGTAGGGATGGTCCGCGCGAAGCGGCTCCGTATCGAAGACATCCACGGCCGCGCCGGCAATTTTGCGATCGTTCAACGCCGAAATCAGGGCGGTTTCGTCGACGATCGGACCGCGCGAGGTATTGACGAGCCGCGCCGTGGGCTTCATGAGCGCGAACTCGGCGGGGCCCATGAGGCCCTTCGTGCGTGCGCTCAGCACCAAATGGATGGATACCACGTCCGACTCGCGCAGCAATTGCTCCTTCGACACCAGGCGCGCGCCGGCTGCCTCGGCCACCGCGGCGGTCAGGTTCTGGCTCCACGCGATGACCTTCATGCCGAATGCCAGCGCCACCTTGGCCACCCGCGATCCCACGCTGCCGAGCCCGATGATTCCCAGTGTCATATCCGCCATGTCGTCGCCGACGGTGAGCTGCCAGCCGCCGCTGCGCAACGAAGCGCTTTCCGTCGTCAGGTGGCGGGCGCTCGCCAGAATCAATGCCCAGGTATGCTCGACGGTGGGCGTCGATGTATAGCTGGTATTTGCCACACGAATGCCGCGCTCGCCGGCCGCGTCCAGATCGATCGATGCGTTGCGGCCGCCGGTGGAGCAGATCAACTTGAGCCGCGGCAGCCGCTGTAGGACATCCTTGCGCAACGGCGTGCGTTCCCGCATGACGCACACGACGTCATAGGGGAGCAGGCGCTGCACCACGGCATCCGCATCGGCCAGGTGATCGTTGAATATGTCGACCCTCGCCCGCGCCTGCACCGGCGACCAGTCGGCCATTTCCAGTGCGACGTCCTGATAATCGTCCAGAACGGCAATGTTGACCGGCTTCGTGGCATCCATGGGGTTCCTTGGGTCTCGGGTGAAAACGATTCTCGACGCGCGGTAGATCATAACGGCTTCGCGCGGCTCGTATCGGACGGCGGCATCACCGCCGTCTGCCGATCAGACGGCGGTGATGCCGCCGTCCACCGCGAAGACCTGGCCCGTGATGTGGCGCGCCGCGGCGCCGGCCAGCAATACCACGATGCCCTTCATGTCGTCGTCGGTGCCGAGCTGGTGGAGCGGCGTGGCAGCGGCCACGGACTCCCCGATACGTTCCAACAGCGTGCGGCTCATCTTGGACGGAATGAAGCCTGGGCAGATGGCATTGACCGCGATGCCGTGGGCGCCCCATTCCCCCGCGAGCGTCTTCGTCAGGCTGACGAGCCCGCCCTTGCTCGCGCTGTAGGCCACCGCCTTGAAATCGTCGGTCGATCCTTGCAGGGCGGCGATCGAGGCGATATTGACGATGCGTCCGTAGCGGCGCGGGATCATGCACGAGGAGGCGACCTGCCGGGTGAGTTCCCATGTCCTGGTGAGGTTCACGCCGATCACCTTCTGCCACGCATCCAATGGATAGTCCTCGGCCCGCGCACCCCAAGTCGTTCCGGCGTTGTTGACGAGGATGTCGATCGCGCCGAGTGCCGCGACGACGGTGTCCACCAGCGCCTTCGCCGTGCTCGGCTGGCCGAGATCATGGACGAAGGTCTCCACCCCATGGCCTTGGGCTTCGAGAAGCGCCTTCGCGTCGGCGAGTTCGTCGGCCTTGCGGGCGGTGATCGCAACGCGCGCGCCCATCTCGGCCAGCGCCGATGCCATGGCCAACCCCAGCCCGCGCGAACCGCCCGTGACCAATGCCACGCGCCCCGACAAGTCGAACAGCTCGCTGACTTTCATCACCGTCTCCCCGCTTGCGCGACGCTCACGTTCCAGCCGTGATCGTACACTCGATCACCCGGGTCGCGGGCGCGGTGGTGGGCATCCGCAGGCCGCGGGCGAGTCGATTGAATGGCCACGGTGAATCGATGCTCAGAGCCACCCGCGGCCCGCGGTGCCCTGTCGCTACATTACGCTTTGGCGTGACGGATTCAAGCGCCGGTTCGATATAAACGCAGACGCTGTCGACATAAGGATATGCGGACGCGGAAGCGGCTGGGCATTCCGCTGCGTGACCGCCTGTCGAACTTCCGGCGTGTTAGATTACCGGCTCTTTTTCCAAGGCGGGAGCGGCGATGACCAATATACATTTGATCGGTGGAGAGAAGGGCGGCGTCGGCAAGTCCTTGGTATCGCGTCTGCTCGCGCAGTACATGATCGACAACAACATTCCTTTCCTCGGCTTCGACTCGGACCGGTCGCACGGCGCGCTGCTGCGCTTCTATGCGGGCTATGCGTCGCCGGTGTTGATCGACAGCTACGAGAGTCTCGATGCGATCGTGGAAGCGGCCGCGGCGGTGCCGGAGCGGCGGATCCTGGTCGACCTCGCGGCGCAGACGCAGGAGCGACTCACGCAGTGGATGGAGGATTCACAATTGCTGGAGGTCGCAGCGGAGCTGAACCTCAACATCCGTTATTGGCACGTGATGGATGCGGGCAAGGACTCGGTGGATCTGCTCAAGCGACTGCTCGATCGTCACGGCGACCGGTTGAAGTACGTGTTGGTGCTGAACGAAATCCGCGGCGATGATTTTCGCATCCTGGACAAATCCGGCGAGAAGGAGCGCGCTCTGGCTCTGGGCGCGGTGATCATTCACGTGAAGCGCCTGCACGAAGTGTCGATGATCAAAATCGACGCCGCCAGCGTGAGCTTCTGGGCGGTGGCGAACAAGAGCGATGCCGATACCAGCGGACTGGGACTCCTCGAACGACAACGCGTCAAGGTGTGGCTCAAGAGCGCGTTTGCCGAGATTGCAAAACCGGGGGTTTGATCCAGATTCACGTGCACGCCGTGCGTGCCGGCCGTGCGCGCCGGCACGTCGCGCCGTATCTGCGCAAATTCACCAGTTAGCGGCGTTTCGATTTTTTCGCGCGACTCTCAGACTGCGTTCAAGCGGATGTTTCTTCATCCGCGAACCACCTCAGTCAAAGGAGTCGTCATGAATAGTTTCACAGTCACCGCCGTCGGCAATCTCGCCGCCAACCCCGAACTCGCCTTCAAGGGCGACACCACGTACACCCGTCTCTGCCTGGTCGGCAACGATTATGCCGGCAAGGACGAACACGGCAATGCCCGCGAGGCCGTCACCAGCCTATGGTTCGTCGCGTTCGAAAGCCTGGGTGAGGCGATCGCCAAGAACGCGCGCAAGGGCGATCAGCTCATCCTGCAGGCGCAGATCCGTGCCAACAACTGGACCGACAGCGAGGGTGACAAGCACTTTGACCATTCGTTCGTGGTGCAGAGCTTTCGCTTCGGTGCGCCCGGCAGACTGAAGCGCGAAGAGTTTGCATCGGGTCACGACGAAAATGAGATGGGGGCGCTGGAAGCCGAAGTCTAGTTCCACCGACACCCGGTCAGCCCCACTCAATCGGAAAAGGAATTCCGCCATGCATCATCCCCATTCAGCGCGCTCGACGATCCAGCAGATCGGCCTGGCCTCACTGGCCCTCGTTCTCGTCGCTCTCGCGCCGGACATCGCCTTGGCCCAGGCATCGCCATTCATGACCGGCGCCACCGCGCTCCAAACGAACATCCTCGCTTGGTTGACGCCGGTCGCCATCATCCTGGTGATGGTGCTGGGCGGTATGGCCATGGCCAACCGCATGTCATGGGGGTGGTGCATGGGCGCGATTTTGGGAATCGCAATCGCGTTCGGAGCGCCCCAGATCGTCACCTGGGTTCGCGGCATGTTCGGCGTCTAGGTGGAACCATGAACGATACCAACACAGGTCTCGGCGTCGATCCTCTGTTCGTGGGGGCCACCCGGCCACCGATGCGCTGGGGAGTGACCTATGCGGCGCTTCTCTTCAATCTGGTGTTCACCATGGAAGCGTTCCTGTTGACGAAGAACCTGCTGGCGCTGCTGTTGTGCGCGCCGATTCACGGAGTCGCCATGTTGCTCTGTGCGAGGGATGCACGGTTCTTCGATCTCATTTTGCTCTGGGGGCGGACGCGGCTGCCGGCGCTGCTGGGCAACTATCGGGTGTGGAAGGCCAGCAGCTATTGTGCACTCACGCTGCAGTTGCCCTGCCGCCGCGGGCGACGGCCACACGCGGAGCCGTCATGCGCAAGCTGAATAAACATACGGCCGTGCGGCGCGAGTTGATGGCGGCCGATTGCATTCCGTACGCGGCTCATGTGGCGCCGAACATCGTGCGCACGGAGTTCGGCGATTACGTGCAGACGTTTCGCCTTGGCGGCGCCAGCTTCGAGACCAATGACGACGATGAGCTCAATAATTGGCACGAGCGATTGAATGTGTTGTGGCGGAACATCGCCAGCCCCAGCGTGTCGTTGTGGACACATGTGATCCGTCGTCGCGCGCGCACGGATTTGCCCGACGATGAGTTCGCCCTCGACGCGGCCCGGCCGCGGTCCGTCCGGTACTTTGCCGACCATCTGCGCGCGCGGTATCAGCGTCGGATCGGCGACGAAACCCTGATGCAGAACGAACTGTTTCTCAGCATTCTCTACCGTCCCGTTGCCGGCGTGGCCGGCGGACTGGCGTCTCGCATACTCGCCAGAGCCCGGCGTGACACCGCGAACATCGAACTGGCCGACGCCCTCGATGCGTGCGAGAAGCTGTCGCAGACTCTGAGCGCATCGATGGTGCGCTATGAGCCGGATCTCCTCGGATGCTACCGCCGCGCTGATGCGTGGTACTCGTCGTTGCTGGAGTTTTTCGGCCTGTTGGTGAACGGGGAATGGCAGCGCATGCCGCTGCCGCGGATTCCCTTGAACCAGGCGCTGCCCTGCGGCAGGTTGCTGTTCGGCACGGAGACCATCGAATATCGTTCGGCCTCCGAGACGCGCGTGGGCGCAATGCTCGGCATCAAGGAATACCCGACCCCGACCACGGTCGGCATGTACAACGGATTGCTGTCCGCACCGCTGTCGTTCGTTCTCACCCAGTCGTTCACCTTTCTCAGCAAGTCGACCGGTCAATCTCTCCTGCAGCGTCAGTTCAACCGGATGGCCAACGCCGGGGACTTCGCACTCTCCCAGGCGGCGGAGCTGAAGGATGCCCTGGACGCATTGACCAGCAACGAGTTTGTCATGGGCGATCACCACTTTTCGCTCCAGGTCATGGCGACCCTGCGCGGCGCGGACACCGCGGGTTCGAATTCGGGACGACTGAAGGGGCTCAACGATGACGTCGCGTTGGCGCGCAGCTTGCTCGCGGACACCGGCATGCTGGTGGCGCGGGAGGATCTGGCGCTGGAGGCGGCGTTTTGGGCGCAACTGCCGGGAAACTTTGCGCTGCGCCCGCGCAAGTCTCCGATCACGTCGCGCAATCTCGCCGCCATGGCCCCGTTCCATAACCATCCATTGGGGCGTCCCACGGGGAATCATTGGGGCAATGCCTTGACCCTGTTCGCCACCAGCGCCGGATCGCCGTATTACTTCTCCTTGCATGCGAGCGATCCCACCGAGAGCGACGGCGGCAGCCGCAAGGACACGGGCCACACCCTCATCTGCGGACCCACGGGGTCCGGTAAGACGGTGTTCATCGGCTTCCTGGTGGCAATGCTCGCGCGCCAGCAGGTCACGCAGGTCGTCTTCGACAAGGATCGCGGTCTGGAGATTCTGATTCGCGCTCTGGGCGGTGAATACTTCCCGCTCAAGAACGGCACGCCGACGGGCTTCAATCCCCTGCAGCTTCCCCTCACCCCATCCAACGTCGAGTTCATCAAGATCTGGTTGCACGAGCTGAGTCGCGGTGCTCGGGCCGCGCCATCGGTACGTGAGCAGGCCGATCTGGACCAGGCGTTGCGTGGCACCTTGGCGCTCGATGCGCCCGCACGGCGCTTGTCGCGGCTGGTCGAATTCCTGGACCCGACGGATCCCGAAGGTCTGTATGCGCGGCTGTCCCGTTGGTGCGAGACCGGCCGGGGAGACTACGCCTGGGTGTTCGACAATCCGGTGGATACGCTCGCTGCGCGGGTTGCCGGCTGCTCGATCATCGGATTCGACGTCAGCGAATTTCTCGACCACCCCCTGACGCGCGCTCCCATCACCCTGTATCTCTTCCATCTGGTGCGCCAGTTGTTGGACGGACGTCGCTTGGTGTGTTGGATGGACGAGTTCTGGCGGTTGGTCGCGGATCCGGCCTTCGAAGGATTCGCCAAGGACGGTCCGAAAACCTGGCGAAAATTGAACGCCGTCATGTGCCTCGCCACACAGGGCGCCAGCGACGTGCTGGAGAGCCCCATCAGCCGGACCTTGGTGGAACAAACACCGACGAAGGTGTTTTTCCCGAATGCCGACGCCAATCAGCGGGATTACACCGAGGGCTTTGGTCTCACCGAGCGCGAGTTCCGGCTCTTGAAGGATAACCTCGAACCGGGGTCCCGCATGTTCCTCGTCAAGCAGGCCCATCGCAGCGTGGTCTGCCAGCTCGATCTCAAGGGGTTCACGCCGGAACTCGCCGTCATCTCGGGGCGCGCCACCGAGGTGACGAGCATGACCCAATTGATCGAGGCACATGGTTCCGATCCGAGCGCGTGGCTGCCGACGTTCATGGCGGCGCACGGCGGCGGTCCAGGTTGAATCTTTCACGCCCAAGGAGAAGCCCATGTCGATTCGCACTCTTTGTCTGATCGCGGTCTGCCTGATGACCTTCACCCTGCCGGCACGGGCGCAGTGGGCGGTGGTCGATGCGCCGGCCATCGTCCAGCTCATCCAGGAGGTTCAAACCATGGAACAGGAATTGCAGACGGCGCGTGACCAGTTGAGTCAAGCGAAGCAGGCCCTGCAAACCATGACCGGCGACCGGGGAATGGAGCTGTTACTGAGCGGCACGCCGCGCAATTATCTGCCGACGAGTTGGACTCAGCTGATGGGGGCGACGCAGGGCGGGGGAGCATATCCGGGTCTCTCGTCCGATGTGCACAATGCCATGATCACCAATGCGGTGTTGACGTCGCAGCAGCTGACGCTGCTGTCCGCACCTGAGCAGCAACGCATCATCGCCGCACGCCAGGTAAGTGCCTTGCAGCAGGCATTGGCCCAGGAGGCGCTGACCAATTCCAGCGGGCGCTTCGCCGCCCTGCAAACGCTGATCGGGGCGATATCGAGCGCCGCCGATCAGAAAGCCATTCTCGATCTGCAGGCTCGAATCAGCGCTGAACTCGGCATGCTGCAGAACGAACAGACGAAATTGCAGATTCTCCATCAGGCGACGCTCGCGCAGGCCGCGGTAAATCAGCAGCAGGAACGAGAGCTGGTCATCGCCGGTCAAGGGCGCTTCGAAACGCGATTCCAGCCGGTACCGTAGCTCGGGGCACACGGGAGTAATCATGGGGTTCTTCGCCACATTCTGGACATGGCTCAACGGGCAACTGGCCACCTACATCGGTGCGAATACCGCCCGCCTCGCGGCGGTGCTCGAACCGGCGGTGGTGACGTTGGCGACAGTCTACGTGATGGTGTGGGGTTACCTGCACCTCACGGGCAGAATGGAGGAGCCGGTGGTGGCGGGCCTCAAGCGGATCGTCACGCTGGCGCTCATTCTTGGCGTTGGACTGCGGCTGTGGCTCTACAACTCTCTCATCGTCGACACGTTTTACACGGCGCCGGCGCAGCTGGCCGCGGCCATGGTCGGCGCGGGTGATCCGGTCGGCACGATCGATACGATATGGGATAAGGGCGGGGCGGTGGCCGGGACGCTATGGTCCAAAGGGACCTCCTCCTGGAGCATGGGCTTTCTGCTTGCCGGCGCGGTCGTATGGCTTTTCGTCGGGCTGCTCTGCGTCTACGCGATGTTTTTGATCGCGCTGTCGAGCATCGCCCTGGCCGTGCTGCTGGCGCTGGGGCCTTTGTTCATCGCCGCACTGCTGTTCGATGCCACGCGGCGCTTCTTCTCCGCTTGGATTGCGCAGCTGGCGAACTACGGACTCATTACGATCTTGACGGTCATGATCGCGGCCTTGCTGCTGCAGGTCGTCCAGTCCTATGCGACTCAGACCGCCGCCCGCGGCAGCGCTATCTTCACCGTGGACGCATTGAACATGGTGCTGATCGCCGTGCTGGTGTTCTTGATCCTGCGCCAGGTGATGCCCATCGCCTCCGGACTGGCTGGGGGATTGGCGCTCAGCAGTTTCGGGTTCGTCAGTCGAACGGCGACGACGAGTATGCGCACCGGTGGGAGGGCAGCATGGGGCGCGGCCAAAATCAGCGCCCCAATGGTCGCGGGTACGGCGCGATGGGCTGCAGGGAAGATTCGGCGTCGTCAACCGGAATCAAAGGAAAAGTAGCCAATCATACGGACACCAAGGAGGGTGGATATGCGTCTCGTCATTGTTTTCTTTTTCGTGCTACCGGCCTGCAGCTCACATGCTATTCGTTGTGACCGCCATCTTCGGCCGATCAATGCACCGGTTGCCGGCGCGGCCGAGCCGGCCGCGCCGCGGAGCGCGCCGTGACCACGCCGGCACTGCAGGCGTATTTTAAGGAAGCGGAGTCGTGGGACGCGGATCGCTCCGAACGTTTTCGACGCAGCGCTATCGCGGCTTGGTGGGCGGCGGCGGCGGGCTGGACTTGCGCCGTGGCGACCGCCATTGCCATCGTGTGCCTCACGCCCTTGAAACAAATCGAGCCCTTCGTAGTGCGGGTCGACAACAGCACCGGCATCGTCGACGTGGTGCCGGTGTATACCGGGGGTGTCGGCTCCGAGGAAGCGATCACCCGTTACTTTCTGTCCCACTATCTGACAGTTTGCGAGCGCTTCAACTTCGCGACGGCGGAGAGCGACTACGAAGAGTGTGGGGCTTTCCACTCGGCGCAGCGCAATCAAGCGTGGTACTCGCAGTGGACGGCGACGAATCCGGCGTCGCCGCTCAATGTCTACAAGGACGGTAGTTCGGTACGGGTCCAGGTCAAGTCGGTGAGTTTCTTCACGCGCGCCAGCGGTCTTTCGGATCTGGCGCAGGTGCGATACCTCAAGGCGTTGCGTGCGGCGGGCGGAGCCGACGAGAAATTCACGCACTGGGTGGCGACCATGCAGTTTGCCTATACGAGTCCCGCGAAGGATCCGAAGACCCGTCGATGGAATCCATTGGGATTCAAGATCGTGGATTTCAAGTCCGAGCCTGAGGTGTCGTTGGAGACGGCCACGGACAAGGAGACACATCATGAGCCATGAACGCCGCCGTGAACATGGGCGCGGCGGTCGTGGAGTGCTGCTGATCCTCGCGATGCTGGCGGCACCGCCGTCGTTTGCCGACATGATGCCGGCCCGTGGTGCGGTGGACGGCCGAGTCCGTTCGACGCCCTACAACGGTGAACAGGTGTATCGCCTGCGGGGCTATGTTGGCTACCAGATTGATCTGGAGTTCGAGCCGGGGGAGGTGTTCCTGGGCCTCGGCGCCGGAGACATCGAGGGGCTGGCGTACTTTGGCCAGGAAAATCATCTGTTCCTGAAGCCCAAGGCTGCGGCGGTGGCCACCAACTTGACGGTGCTCACCAACCGGCGGCATTACCAATTCGATTATGTGAGTCTCTCGCAGCGGCCTCGTCCCGATGATCCGGACGTCATTTTCGTGCTTCGATTCGCCTACCCGGCCGTGGCATCCAAGACGGTGGCGGAGGCGGCGGCCAAACACATCGATTCGGAGCTCGATCTGGCCGGCCAGCGGCGGCAGAACATCGACTATTGGTATTGCGGGCCGGCCGCCCTGCGACCGGTCTCAGCATCCGACGACGGTGTCCACACGCGACTGCGTTTCGCGGCGAACGCCGATCTGCCCGCAATTTTCGTGCGCGGCGACGATGACAGCGAGTCGCTGCTCAACTACAGCATGGAGAACGGCGACGTCATTCTGCACCGACTGGCGCATCAGTTCGTTCTCCGGCGCGGCAGGCTGGTGGGGTGCGTCGTCAACAAGGCTTTCGTGGGCGGCGGCATCCGCCTGGACTCGGGCACCGTGACGCCCCAGGTCGAACGAACCGTCCAAGGAGCCGGACCATGAGCGAGAACGATTCAGCGCCGGATGAGGTACTCGGGGAGCGCGATGCCAGTTCCGTCACGCGTGTCCTGTCGATTCAATCGCGCGTCAGCAATTTCCTGGCGATGGGATTGATGAGCGTTCTGGGTTTGGGATCCCTCACCTGGTACTACGCCAACGCGATGATGCGAGAGGATCGGGCCAAACAGAGCGCCAAGGCGGCGTCGGCGAGCCGCGCCCAGGGGGACGCGCCGTTACCCAGCCTGGGCCGGATCGATCCTCCGGGTCCGCCGCCGGACGCGCCCACAGTACCGACGGCCTTGCCCGATCCGGCTCCTTTGGGTCCACGCACGTTGGCGGAAATCGCACTGGCGCCCGCCACGCCGCCGCCGGGGGCGACATTGGTGAAGACGCCTGCCGAGCTTGCGATGGAACGTGAGTTGTCGGGAGCGGTGTATGCGCCGCAAAGCTCCGTCGGCGGTCTCCAGAATGTCGCTCCGGGTGTGCAGAGTGGCGTGTCTGTATCACCGATCATGGGAGATCTTCCCACCGGCGCGCCCGAGCGCCGCGAATCGGGAGAACTCGCGGCACTGCTGCGCCCGACAGTGACCAACGCGGTTCGTGCTCAAGTCCTGCCGGCGCAACGCCTGTTGCTCCCCAAGGGTGCGTTCATCGACTGCACCTTGGAGACGGCCATCGATTCGACCCTGCCCGGAATGACGACCTGTGTGATGGCCACCGACGCCTTCGGCGTCGACGGTAAGGTCGTGCTGCTCGAACGGGGGACCAAGCTGATCGGCGAAACCCGGGGGCAGGTGGCCTCGGGCGCAGCGCGCATCTTCGTATTGTGGACCGAGGCGCGCACCCCGACCGGCGTGGTCGTTCCCCTCGATTCGCCGGGCGCCGATGAGTTGGGTCGCTCCGGGCTGTCCGGGGACGTCAATTATCACTTTTGGCAGCGCTTCGGTGCGGCGATGCTCGTGTCCGTGGTGGACGGGGCGGTGCAGGCGGCCGCTCAGTCCTCGCACAGCGGCAGCGGCAACGTGGTCGTGAATCCCTCCACGTCACAGGATGTGTTGACCGAGATTCTGAAGAATACGATCAACATTCAACCCACGATCACCAAACGCAATGGCGACCGGATCCAGGTGCTGGTTGCGCGGGATTTGGATTTCAGGTCGGTGTATGAACTACGATCCGCCGCCGTCGATCGCTGATTCGCCAGCCGACGCGTCGGCGCTCGCGTTGACCCTGCGACGCCTGCGGCCGTTGCTGGCACGGCCCGACGTCACGGAGCTGTGTATCAACCAACCCGGCGAGGCTTTTCTCGAGACGCGCCATGGTTGGCAACGCGAGCCGCTGTCCTTTGCAGACTTCGACTGGTGCAGCCGCCTCGCCAAGCTGGTCGCCAATGCGTCGCAGCAGCGCATCGACGCGACCTCTCCCATACTGTCGGCGGCGCTGCCTTCCGGCGAGCGGATCCAGGTCGTCATGCCACCCGCGACCACGGCGGGCTGCGTTGCAATCACTATACGGCGCCCCGCCGACACCGTCTGGAGCATCGATGAGCTTGCGGCGCGCGGAATATTCGAGAGGACGCGCCGCGCGGACGACGTGCTCGCCGAAGGCGAACAGCATCTGCTGCGTCTGCTCGCTGCGCGCGACTATCCGAACTTCATGCGGTTCGCCGTGACGACCAAGAAAAATATTCTGGTGTCCGGTCCGACCGGGTCGGGCAAGACCACGTGGACCAAGGCATTGATCCGCGAGATTCCGACCGACGAGCGGCTGGTGACCATCGAGGATGCCCAGGAACTGGTCCTCGATCGGCATCCGAATCACGTGCGGCTGTTCTATTCGAAGGACGATCAGGGCATGGCTCGCGTCACGCCGAAACAGTTGCTCGAGTCATGTTTGCGGATGAAGCCGGATCGCATTCTACTTGCCGAACTGCGAGCCGAGGAGGCGTTCGACTATTTGCGCAACGTCAACTCCGGCCACCCCGGCTCCATCACCAGCGTACACGCCGCCAGCGCCGAGTTGGCCTTCGAACAGCTGGTGCTGCTGGTGAAGCAGAACCCCGGCGGGCGCGATCTGGCGAGGGGCGATATCAAGAGTCTCCTCTATCTGCTCATCGATGTGGTCATTCAATTCGGTGTCGAGAGGCATGAAAGATTCATCAAGGAGATCTGGTATGACCCCGCGCGCAAGCATGCCGTCGGAAGCGCCTGACGTGGACTTTCCGATCATGCATGGCTGGTCAGATCTGGCTCTCACCTACGCCTCGGCGCAGGGGTCCATGATCGTCGGATTGGCGCGAGGCCGTGCGGAGTTTCAAAAGTATTTGACGTCCCCGTTCCTTGCGGCGCCGCTGACCGCCATCGGCGGCATCGGCCTGGCGATCGCCACTCCTCTCATTGCAAGGATCGGTGTCTCCCCTCATGGCCTGCTACATTTCGCGACAGGGATCGCCGTGAGCGCCGCATTGGGTTATGCAGGCGGCCTTTCGGAAGCTGAGCCGGACACCAATCCGAGAGTCCACCAGCGAGGCACGCTCATCGCAGCTGAGGATGCGCCCACTCGTCCGCGCGGAAATCGCGACTCCGACGAGCGCCAGATCACGCTGGCGGGCACCGCCATCCCGATCGCGGACGAGACCAAGCATTTCAAATTGATCGGGACCACCGGTACGGGCAAAAGCACGGCCATCCAGGAGATCCTGGCAACCGCGCTCGCACGCGGCGATCGTGCCGTCATTGCGGATCCGGACGGCGGCTATCTGCGGCGGTTTTATGACGCCAGCCGTGGCGACGTCGTCCTCAATCCCTTCGATGAGCGCTCCCGGAAATGGGACCTGTTCGGAGAGATCAGGAGCGCGCCGGACGTGGATCAGCTCGCACGCTCGTTGATCCCGGACCAGGGTTCTGGAGATCGAAGCTGGCGTGGTTATGCCCGGACCTTCTTCAGCGCGGTGACTCGTCAGGCGCACGAATCCGGGATCAACGACGTGGGGGAGCTGTATCGCTTGATGGTCGTTGCCGACACCAAGCAACTGCGCACTCTGGTGGAAGGTACGCCGGCGCAGCCATTTCTCGATGAGCACAACATCAAGATGTTCGATTCGATACGCTCGGTTGCCAGTTCGGCGGTTGGTTCTCTCGAACACATCGCCGCTCAGAAGGCAGAGCATTTCTCGATCCGCGACTGGGTGAGTCGGCAGGAGCCGGGCGTGCTGTTCATGCCTTACAAGGCCAATCAGATCGCATCGCTGAGTTCGACGATCTCGGGCTGGATGCGCATGGCGATCTTCGAGGCCATGAATCAGGAGGAGACACACGGTGGGCGCGAAGAGAAGCCGCAGCAGCGCCTGTGGTTCGTGGTCGACGAACTGGACGCGCTCGGCCAGATCGATGGGCTGAAAGATGCCCTCGCGCGCCTGCGTAAGTTCGGCGGCCGCTGTGTGCTGGGTTTCCAGTCGATTGCGCAGGTGTCCAGCACCTATGGGCAGGGGGATGCCCATACCATCGTGGAGAATTGCGGGAATACGCTGATCCTGCGCTGCTCCGCCAGTGAGGGCGGGGGTACGGCGCGCTTCGCATCCCAGCTCATCGGCGAGCGCGAGGTGATGAGGACGACGGTGTCGAGAAGTCGCCGTCACAACGAGATATTCGGTTCGATATCGCATAGCGAACACTTCAATGTCGAGCCGGCCGTGCTTCCTGCGCAGATCGAGCAATTGCCAGATCTCGCCGGATACCTCAAGCAGGCCTCGGATCCAAAATGGCGTCACGTCCGATTGGACGCCGTCCGCCAATGGCAGGAGCGCAGTGCCGAGCCGGGCTCCAGCGGAGGCACTCGCCGTTCCAAGGAGTCGGAGAACGGTCGTGAGTGAAAATGCCACAGCCGACGATACGTTGAAATTCGGATTACTCATGGAGGGCGCACAGGCCCATCAGAAGCTGGCCGAGGCGCACCTCGAGCGTCTGCGCGCGCATACCCAGGACCTGGACGGTGTCGTGCGGGAGGAGATTCGCAGAACCCTGGTCGAGGAGATGCGATCGTTGAGCGTGGAAAGCGAGCGCGTATCGCAGGCGCTTCGCCACATGAAACGGGTGATGAACCTGCGTGCGACCGCCTGGAACATCGGCATTGCGACCCTGTGCACCGCCGTTCCCTGTGCGATCGCGCAGTGGGTGCTGCCGTCGTCCACGTCCATTGCGGCTCTGCGGGCACAGCGCGACGCGCTGTCCCAGAACATCGCGGTGCTCGAGCAGCGGGGCGGGAAAATCGACTGGCGGAGCTGCGGCGATGCGAAGCGCCTATGTGTGCGGATCGACCGCAAGGCGCCGGTCTACGGTGACAATGCCGACTACTTCGTCGTGAGGGGGTACTGAGCCGTGTCGTGGGGTCCGGCGGTTCCGCACGCGCTCGGACAGGACATGTTCCTCGCCATCAGCGGCGTGGCGCTTCTCATCGTGGGATGGACCAGGCTCGCGCGCGCCAGGCCGGCCGAGGAGCACAAGCGGGGTGTCGTGGTATCCGAGGAGACCTCGCATGTCGATCGTCGCCGCGTTCGGGAAAGTCGCCATGATTTGACATTGGCGGGCGAGAAGGTCGCGTTTCTGGACGAGACCAAGCATTTCAAATTGATCGGGACCACGGGCACCGGCAAGTCCACCGCCATTCGCGAATTGCTCGGCGCGGCGCTGGCGCGCGGCGACCGGGCCATCGTCGCGGATCCGGATGGCGGATATCGAGACCGGTTTTACAACCGCTATCGCGGAGACGTGGTCATGAATCCTTTCGAGCGTGACTCGGTGACCTGGGATCCGTTCGCCGAACTCATCGACCCGTATGATATCGAGGAACTGACGGCCGGGTTGATTCCCACCACCGGTGACGCCGGAACGAACGAGTGGCGGGAATACGCTCGCACATTTTTGACCGCGGTGTTGCGCCGTTGTCTCATCGATGAACGTCGCAGCTGTGCCGAGCTTTGGCGCCTCCTGTCGCTCGCGTCGACCGAGGAACTGCGCCGTGTCGTCGACAATACGCCGGCGCAGTCCTTCCTCGATCCCGACAATGCCCGGATGTTCGGCTCGATACGGTCGGTCACGATGTCGGCGATCGTGGCATTGGGTCACATCCGGGTGCAGCGATCGACACCCTTCTCCGTGCGATCCTGGGTCAGGGCGCGTCCCGGGCCCGGCGTGCTGTTCATTCCGTATCGCGCAGGCCAGATCGCCGCGCTGCGCTCGATGATCGCAACCTGGATGCGTATCGCCATCTTCGAAGCGATGAACGCCGAGGAGGATCGCGATCAGCGCCTTTGGTTCGTGATCGACGAGCTGGATGCATTGGGGGCGATCGAGGGGCTCAAGGATGCCCTGGCCAGACTCCGAAAATTCGGCGGCCGATGCGTGCTGGGGTTTCAATCTATCGCGCAAGTGTCGGGCACCTATGGCGCGGCGGCTGCGCAGACCATCGTGGAGAACTGCAGCAATACCCTGATTCTGCGCTGCTCGAGCAGCGAAAACGGCGGCACCGCCCAGTTCGCCTCGAAATTGATCGGGGAGCGCGAGGTCATCAGGCGCCAGACATCCCGCGGCAGCGACCGGGAGAGCGGCTTCTCCGCGCGCGGTGGGCGCCGCTCGAAGAACATCAGCGAGCAGCATGTGATCGAAGCGGCGGTCATGCCCTCGCAAATCGAGCAACTGCCGGACCTCTGCGGCTACCTCAAGTTGGTGTCGTCGCCGCATTGGCGAAAAGTCGCATTCGGGCATGGAGCAAGGGCCTCATGATAAATCTCTTCGATGCAAGTGAAGTCAACGTTCGTTCGCTCCGGTACCTGATAGCCAGCACCCGGGGGCACTGCGGTCGCTGCGGCGAGGAGACGCGGCTGGTCGCGTTGTGTTTGCCCCCGGGGCACGAGGTCTTCGAACTCGATGAAGATGCGCCCGACGAGGTCAACGACGGGTTCTGGAGCTCGTTCCCCCGCCACGTGCTGCTGTTCCATGTCAACTACCTACCCGATGCCGTACTGCGGCGACTGCATCAAGCCACCCCAAGCTACGATTTCGATCCCAGCGACGAGGTCTCGTGCTGGGCGAACCATTGCGAGCACTGCGGTCGGGCGCAGGATGACAACGAGCTGTTCTGTGAACCGGAAGGCGCGTTTCTGCCCGCCAGCGCAGCCGGGGCGAGGCTCATTCGCCTCGTGGCTGTGGATGAGCCGCTCGAGGCCGGCGCCGCGGGATTCGCCTACGAGCCCGAGTATTTCGATGCCATGGTCAGAGGGTAGTTCGCCATGGCGGTCTATTTCCTGAATCTCAAGACCTTTGGGCGTTCGGGCGGCAGCAGCGCCGTGAGCGCCGCGGCCTACCGCTCGGGAGAGCGGATCCGCGACGAGCGCACCGGTCAAACCTATGATCACACGGATCGCCAGGACATTTTGCACAAGGAGATATTGGTTCCGAGTCAGTACGCCGCAGCGGATATGAGCTGGGCCAGGGACCGCTCCAATCTCTGGAATGCGGCCGAAGCGGCAGAGTCGCGCAAGAATGCCCGGGTGGCCCGCGAGTATTTGGTGGCGTTGCCGGTCGAGCTCGACCCGGCGCAGCGGGTGAATTTGGTGCGTGGTTTCGCTCGAGAGCTCACCGACCGGTATCAGTTTGCGTTGGATATGACGGTGCACGCGCCGCGCAATTTTCCGGGGAGCGATCAACGCAATTATCATGCACATCTCCTGGCGACCACGCGCGAAGCCACCCAGGAGGGGCTCGCCGCCAAAACGATCCTGGAGATCCATGACTTCCGCCGTCAGGAGCGCGGCTTGGAGCCCAGCATCCATGAACTGCTGTTCGTGCGCGAACGGTGGGCCACCGTCGCCAACGAGGCGCTGCAAGAAGCCCACATCGACGCACGCGTCGATCATCGGAGTCTCGCGGCCCAGGGCATCGATCGGGAGCCCTATCCCTATATTCCGCGGGCGGCCTTCGAAATGGAGCGCCACGGGTATCGCAGCGATCTGGCCGAGCGGATGCGGGCGGACTATCAGGCGCGCGTGCAGGCGCGGATCGAACGCGGTGCGGCGCCGGAACTGACCTCCCGCGCCGAACGTGCGCTCCCGACAGCCCCCGCCCAGCCGCAGACGCTGGAGGAGATCCGGCGGCGCGCCCGGGAGAACTGGCTGAGGATGCGGCAGGAGGCCGCGGAGACCCGGGTCGATACGCCGGAGCGCTCACGTGACGACGACCTATCACGCTAGAGGGGGGCTGATCTTTGCCTCCTGCTACGTCTATTCGCCGATGGGCTCGAGTCCGGCCTGCGAGAGATCGCGCCTGCTGCGGGCGCTGCTCAAGGCCGCCGACGAGCGCTTCATGTTCAAGTATGCCGTCCGGGTGCGACAGGAGGTATCCGGCTGCTCGCCGTTGTCCGGTTTCCTGGGGCCGGACAAGGTCTTGGTGCCCGTGCCGGGAAGCGCACCGCGTGCGGGCGGGGCGATGTCCGTCGCGCAGCATCTGGCGAGCGCCTTGCTGGACGAGGGTCTCGGACATAGCGTCTGGCCTGGCTTGCAGAGGGCGTTCGCGGTGCAGAAATCCGCCACCGCCGCCCGTGGCTCGCGACCCACGGTGGGCGCTCATTACGATTCGTTCGCCATCGAGCCGGCCGACACGCTGACGCGGCAGGTCATTCTGGTCGACGACATCGTGACCAAGGGCAGGACCCTGCTGGCCGCGGCGGCACGTATCCAGGACGCGTTTCCCCAGGCGCAGATCCGTGCGTTCGCACTGGTCAGAACCATGGGGTTGGTTTCCGGTGTGGAAAGCCTGCTGGACCCGTGTATCGGCGAGATCGCGTGGCGGGCGGGCGATGCCCATCGGACTCCTTGAGTCCTTTCTCGCTCGTGCTGTTGACGAGCCGCCAAAGGAGACTACCATCGTGTCCGTTGGCCACCATCACCGCTAAAACCCCACCCAGCGCCCGGCCCTTGCAAGGCTTGACCGACGTCGAGATCGGCAAGCGCTTCGTGCGTGCCCTGGCGAAGGCCGACGGCATGGACGGCGCGCATTGCGTGCATGAGCTGTGGATGCGCGGTGAAATGCCGCTCAACATCGAGCGCGCATTGGAGCAATTGTGGGCGAAGGCGGCGGACTCGATTCCGGAATGGCTGCCCATGCGCTATGTCGACTGGCTGCCGCAGCTGTACGAGGTGGCGGCGAGATTCAGTGCGTCGGCGAAAGGGCGATCACACATGTATCTCGTGTTGCTCGACTATTCCGATGACCGCGCCGAGCCCTACGGGGTCTACGTCGGCATGAGCAAGTACAAGGCGGCGCAACGTTTCGATCAGCACAAGGCGGGAATCCGGGCGGCCGGCAGCGTGCTGAAACGGGGACTCGAGGTGCTGACGGGCCCGGTACTGCATCTGCAGTACATCAAGCGCGCGGAGGCCGCACGCATCGAAATCGAATTGACGGAGGCGCTGGGCGCCGCCGGATTCTTCGTCAAAGGGGGGCATTGAGATGGCGGGGACCACGCTGCGAGGCGCTGCCGGCCTTTCGCGCGGTCAGGGCGGCATTCCACGCGCCGGGAACCTGAGGCGCACGTCCTTGGGTCTAGGCGTGTTGTCCCGAGTCCTTCTCGAGATGCGCCAGGACCAGCGCCACCTGATCCGTCGCACCCAGAATGACGGGTGTGCGCTGGTGGATGGCGGTGGGCTGGATGTCCATGACGCGCTGGCCGCATCCTGCGAACGTCTTGCCGCCGGCCTGTTCGATGATCATGGCCATGGGATTGGCTTCGTACATGAGCCGCAGTTTCCCTTCGGGGGCTTTCTTGGTGGGCGGATAGAGGAACACGCCGCCCTTGAGCAGGATGCGATGCACGTCGGCAACCATCGCGCCGGCGTAACGGCCCGAGTAGCCGTTGCTCTGGGCCCAATCCAAGTAGCGCTGGTAGCCTTCCGGGAACACCTTGCGGTTGCCCTCGTTGACGGAATAGGTCTTGTTGCCCGAGGGGATCATGAGACTGCGCTCGACGCGCATGAAGGCGCCGATGCTGGGGTCGAGCACGAACAGGTCCACGCCCTGGCCGATGGTGAGCACGAACACCGTCGACGAGCCATACAGCACATAGCCGGCGGCGACCTGCTTGTAGCCTGGCTGCAGCAGTGAATCCTGAACGCTCGCACCGTTGCCCTTGTGCTCGAGGATGCTGAAGATGGTGCCGACACCGCCGCAGATGTCCAGGTTCGACGAGCCGTCGAGCGGGTCGAACAACACGCAGTAGCGGGGGACGCCTTCGACCTCCTCCCTCAGGATCACCGGTTCCTCGTTTTCTTCCGAGGCGACGATGGCAACGCCTTCGCGGCCGCCGAGCGTGCGCAGCAGCACGTCGTTGGCGAGCACGTCGAGCTTCTGCTGAACTTCGCCTTGGATGTTCTCGGTGCCCACGCTGCCGAGCACATTCTCGAGTCGGGCGCGCCGCACCTTGTCCGCGATGATCTTGGCGGAAATCGACAAGGCCGAGAGGATCCAGGAAAAGGTCCCGGACGCCTGGGGGTGGTGCGCCTGCTGCTCCAGGATGTGAGATTGCAGGGTCATGATGCGCACGTCGTCGCGCGCGGCCTTGGGGCCGGCTTTCGGTGTTGTATCCATGGGTGGAGAATGCCACGAACAGGCCCAAGATTTCTAAACGGAATCCATAAATCTATGAGATACAATACGCAATGGTCACAGTCCACCATCTGAACAACTCGCGGTCTCAGCGGGTGCTGTGGCTACTGGAGGAGATGGGTGTGCCCTACGAGGTCCAGCGCTACGAGCGCGACCCGAAAACCATGCTGGCGCCCCCGGCCCTGCTCGCCGTGCATCCGCCGGGCAAGTCGCCGGTCATCACCGATGAGGGGATAACCGTGGCGGAATCGGGTGCGATCCTGGAATATCTGTTAGAGCGGTACGGTAAGGGCAACTTGATCCCGCCGCCCGGTTCCGCGGAATTCACGGCGGCCGACGTGCAAATGAGCTTTCCGCTGGAGGCCGCCCAATCGCGCGCGGGGTTGGATGCGAGCCGGCCGAACCTGATGGGTTTCCTGTCCCGGATCCATGTGTGCCCCGCCTACCAACGTGCGTTGGTCAACGGCGGCCCTTATGCGTTCGTACAACCGGATTAGCAGGAGCCCATTCAGAGCGATCGATTTCTGGAGTTGGCAAAACGAAGGGGAGAAATCATGTCTCGAGTAAAAAGGATGAGTGTGGTCCCGGCGGCGGTTCTGGCGGTCTTCGCGGTGATCGTGGCAGGGTGTAACCAAGCACCGAAATCGGCCGCGCCGAGCGTGAAGCCGCAGTCGCAGGCCAGCAAGCAGTGGGCGGAGACGGCGAATGGATTCGTCGAAGATTATTTGCGGGCCCAGCCCTTCTTCGCGGCGCAAGCCGGGCGCCACGAATTCGACGGCCAGTTGCCGGATCTGAGTGCGCATGGCATCAAGCGCGAGATATCTCGGCTGCACGATGCCCGCCAACAGCTCGCCGCGGTCGACCCGGCGCCGCTGGAGCCGAAGGAGCGCTTCGATCGCGACTATCTGCTGAGCGTCGTCGACCGGGATCTGTTCTGGCTCGAGAAGGCGAACTTTCCAAGCACCAATCCTTATTGGTATCTCGGCAACATCGATCCCGACATGTACCTGAGCCGCAATTACGCGCCGCTCGACGTGCGCATGAAGGCGTACATCAAGTACGCGCAGGCCATCCCCAAGATGGTGACGGACATCCAGGCCAATCTGGTCGGGCCGCTGCCGAAGACCTTCGTCGAATTGGGCATTGCGGATTTCGGTGGATTCGCGGACTTCTACACCAAGGACGTGGCGCCGATATTCGCATCGGTGAATGATCCCGCCTTGCAGAAGCAGCTGGCCGACGCGGATACCAACGCGGCGGTGGCGATGGGCAATCTCAAGAACTATCTGATCGGATTGCGCAAGACCGCCACGGACAAGTTCCCATTGGGCAAGGATTTGTTCGCCGGCATGCTCGAGGATACCGAGAACGTCGACATGCCGATCGAGCAGATCGAAGCGGCGGGCCGCGCGGATTTGCAGCGCAATACGGATGCGCTCAAAGCGGAATGCGCCACGTATCTGCCGAAGGGCACGCTCGCCGCCTGTGTGGCGAAGATGTCGGCCAACAAGCCGGCGGGCAGTCCGGTGGAGGCGGCGCGGCGGCAGTTGGTGGAGTTGAAGAAGTTCATCCAGGACCACAACGTGGTGAGCATTCCGAGCACCGAAGAGGTCTTGGTGGCGGAAGCCCCGGCGTACAACCGCTCGAACAGCGCGTTCATCCAAATCCCGGGTCCGTACGATCATGGTGTGGCATCGACTTACAACATCGCGCCGCCGGATCCGAAGTGGTCGAAAGCCGAGCAGCAGGCCTACATCCCCAGCGTGGCGACGCTGCTGTTCACCTCCGCGCACGAGGTGTGGCCGGGACATTTCCTGCAGTTCCTGCACTCGAATGCGAATCCCGACAAGCTCGAAGCGCTGTGGGTGGGCTACGCGTTCGCGGAAGGCTGGGCCCATTATTGCGAAGAGATGATGTACGAGGAGGGGCTGGGAAAGGGTGATCCCGAGAAACATATCGGTCAACTCACCGATGCGTTGCTGCGGGACGTGCGGCTGCTGTCCGCCATCGGCCTGCATACGGAGGGAATGACCGTTGCGCAGTCGGAGAAAATGTTCAAGGAACAGGGCTTCCAGGATCCGGGCAATGCCCGCCAGCAGGCCGCGCGGGGCACCTACGATCCGGCGTATCTGAATTACACGCTGGGCAAATTGATGATACGGAAACTGCGCGCCGACTGGATCGCCAAGACCGGCGGTGGCGCGGCGCCGGCGGCGGCAGGCGACGGCGCGGCCGCGGGAGACGATCAATCGAAGTGGCATGACTTCCACGACAAGTTCTTGTCCTATGGCGGACCGCCGATTCCGTTGCTGCGCAAGGAACTGGTGGGCGACGGCGGGGGCCTGCTCTAAAGCCTGCGCGTTGACGCGAGTTGCCCATCCTGGTCGACCGGAACAGGATGGGCGCGGCCGGCTAGGCGCGGCCCGCGCCCTGTCGCTAGCGCCATCGGTTGCCGGTGCCGCGGGCTTGCCAGGCGCTGGTTGCGAGCGCGGTCGGTTGCTAGCGCCGTCGTTGGTGAGCGCTTACCATTGACTCATGTTCTCGCTGACAGTTTATTTCGATAGCCTCGTCGTCGTGTTGGCTGCGGGCGGGTCGGTGTGGCTGCTGAGCCTCTACAAAGGCGACGTCTGCATCGTCGACAGTCTGTCGCCGGTGTCCGGCGTCACTTTGCTGGAAAAGGATATTGGAAAGCGCCGCCCGGCGTACGCCGAGTACATTCGCCGTACCAACGCATTCTTTCCCGGCAAGCCGAAGTGAACGACCCGGCTTCCGACCTGGCCGAAGCCTTGCTGCGGCATGCACGGCAGTTCGATCGCGAGGGTCGAATTCCGGAGGCGATCGACGCGTATCAGCGGCTCTTGCGGCACCGGCCCGGCCTGCCCAACTCGTGGTACAACCTGGCGGTGTTGCAGAGAAAGAACCGGCAATTCAAGGAGGCGCTGGCCTCCTATCAGCAGGCGCTCGCTTGCGAGATCGATCGTCCCGAGGAGGTGCATCTGAACCGCGGTGTCATCTACGCCGATCATCTGCGCGACGACCCGGCGGCGGAACGGGAATTGTTGGCCGCTCTCGAGCGCAATGCCGACTACGTCCCGGCGCTGCTCAATCTCGGCAATCTTCACGAGGACAGGGGTGAGCGGGAGCCGGCTCGAACGGCGTATGAGCGGGCGCTGGCGATCGATCCTCGCTGCTTCCTGGCGCTGGCGCGTCGCGCCAACCTCGAGCGGTTCGATGACCCGGATGATCCGCTGATCGCGCGTCTGCGCTGCGCACTCGCCGATCCGGGGGCGGGCGCGGCGGAGCGCGCCGACCTGGGGTTTGCGCTGGGCCGGGCGCTCGATGAATGTGGATGTCACGCCGCCGCCTTCGATGCCTATGCTCAGGCCAATCGCGATGGCCGCGATGGCGCCGGTCCGGGCTTTGTTCCCTACGACCGAGCATCGTTCGAGCGGCTGGTGGACCGGCTGATCGCCGCCTTCCCGCTCGATGCGTCGACAGAGCCGTCGAGGGAGCGGGCCCACTCCGCGCCGTGGCCCTTGTTCATCTGCGGAATGTTTCGCTCGGGGTCGACGCTGACCGAGCACATTCTGGCCGGACACCCGCGGGTTGTTGCCGGCGGCGAACTCGACATCCTGCCGCAGTTGCTGCGCCGAGAACTGGCGCCGTTCCCGGACTCGATGGCCTGCGCGTCATCGCAGCAGCTGCAGGCGGTCGGCGCCCGGTATCTCGATGCCCTTGCCGAACTCTTCCCGAACGCGGAATTCGTCACCGACAAGCGGCCGGACAATTTCCTGAACATTGGGCTCATCAAACGTCTGTTTCCGGAGGCGCGCATCGTGCACACGACGCGCGATCCGCTCGACAACTGCCTGTCGGTGTTCTTTTTGCATCTCGATCCCGGCATGAGCTACGCGTTCGACCTCACGGACACTGGGCATTATTACCGTCAGTACCAGCGGCTGATGACGCACTGGAAGGCGCTGTACGGCGCGGATATCGTCGATGTGCCCTACGACGCCCTGGTCAAGGATCCGCGGCGGTGGGCGGAAGATCTTTTATCGCGACTCGGATTTGCCTGGGACGACCGGTGTTTGGGCGCCCCCGATGCGCCACGCAGCGTCAAAACCGCCAGCGTATGGCAGGTTCGCGAGCCGTTGCACGCTCGCTCGTCGGGCCGCGCGCGACACTATGCGCAGCAAATCGCTTCCCTGGCGGGTTACTTCGTGCTGCCGTAATTGCCGCCGCCGCGCGTGATCGCGTCGCGCTGCGCCTGGCGCTGCTCCAGCAGGGCTTGCAGTTGATTTTCATCGACGCACTTCTTGGTCTTGAAGCGACTGCCGATGTCCGCGTCTTCCCAGCAAAACACGGTCACGCCCTTGCGTACTTCGGGCTTGACGCCGAGGTCGCGTGCCTTTTTCAACATCTCGGGCGACGGAGCCGGCGGGGTCGCCGGTGTGGCATCCGATTTCGCATCGGTGGGTTGGTCCGCCTGGGCAAGGCCCGTACCTGCGACGAGTGCGCCGATCAACACGATGGATCGAAGGATTGCAGTTGACATGAAGCCTCCCGGTCTCTCCTGACTGAATAACATCAGCATTATGGACCGGGGCCGGCGGCAAAAGCCCACGCGGCTCGAATATCCTTGTGGTGGACGGCGGCGCGCTCGAGCCACGCCAGGCCGCGGCGGATCTCGGCGCCATGATCGGCGCGTGCCGCGGCCAGAACCTCACGTCGCAGTTGGGCATCGTAGGCGTGCTCCGGCCCTTTGGAGTAGCGGAACCGGATGGGCCCATTCAAGATCCGGGCGACTTCGGCGGCTGTGGTGGCAATGCCGAAATGCCGCAGAGCCGAAAACAACTGCGGCGCAGGATCGAGGAGGAAAGCGTCAAAATCCATGCGCAGGACGTGTTCCGGCGCAACGCGTGCCGCCTGCGCCAGACCGGTCATCTCGCAGGCCCAGCCGAGCGCCAGCGTTTCGCCCTCGCTGAGCGATTCGGTTTGCCAGTCCTGATGTCCCAGGCGCTTGCGCAGGCGCGCCGCGCGGCCCGGCGTCAACAAAGCCGCTTCGCGCCGGGAGTTGGCTCCGCCCAGAATGGTGGCGATATAGCTTTCCGGGGAGACCAGCATGAGCAACGCTTTCGGTGCGGAGGGTCGCGCCATGAGGTCGGCCGCGATCTCGGACACGAAGCTGGTGGCCTTCACCACGGCCACCTGATCGGGATCGAAGGTGCGCGACAGGAGTTTCAACGAATTCCTCAGCCGGGCGGAATGACCTTCGGCGCTTTCCGCGGGCGCCCCCCCGGGTTCGCCGGTCGTCTTGGCCAACGTGCGCAGGATCAGCGGCTCGCGCAGCGCGAACGTGGCTGGATGATCACCCAGGAGACGGGAGATCAGCGTCGAGCCGACATGACCGATGTGGAAGATGAAATGACAGGTCTCGGCGAGGGCGGCCGCTTCGATCGCCGCGGTCACGTCGGGCCAGGGAACCAGGCTGAAGCTCGTCTGCGGGCCGAGGACTCGCTCATCGAGAAAGCTCGCCGACTCGTAATCGGCACGACTCAAGCGGATGAATTTGACCGCGTTGCCGGCAACGTTCAGCGCGTGCGGGAAGAGTTCCGGGGATCGTATCGCGTCGGCCAGACTGGTCATCGAGGTCCGCTCAAGGGGCAAGACACTCGTCTATACTAGCGGTTTCACCGGATTCATAGGGCCGCCGATGTTCCTGCAAATCGAGAATTTTTTGACCGTCGCCGAGGTCAAAGCCATTTCCGACCTGTCGCTGCAGGCGAAATTCATCGACGGCAGGCGCTCGAATCCGCACAACATGACCAAACACAATGTCATCGGCGAGCCCACGGACGCGGCTGCGCAGCAGGCGGCGCAAATCGCGCTGGCCGCCTTGCAGCGCAACGAGGCGGCCCGCGATTTTGCCTTTCCGCAACGCATCGCCATCCCCGTCCTGACGCGCTATGACACCGGCATGACCTATGGCGCGCACATCGATGCGGCGTTCCTGCCGGTTGCCGAGCGGCCGATGCGATCGGACGTTTCCTGCACCATGTTCGTGTCGGACCCGGCGGCCTACCAGGGCGGCGAGCTGGTGGTCTATCTGGGTTCGGAGGAGGTGCGGATCAAGGGTCAGGCGGGCCACGCGGTGTTCTACGCCTCCACGGCGGTGCATGGAGTGGCGCCCGTGACCTCGGGCGAGCGTCTGGTGATGATCGCGTTCATCGAGAGCCAGATTCCAGATCCCGCGCAGCGGGATCTGCTCTATTCGCTCAACGAGGTGCGGGCGGCGGAGGGCCTCAAAATGGACTGGCGCAGCCGGACCCGCCTCGAGTACGTGAGTTCGAATCTCCAGCGCATGTGGTCCCGATAGCTTTTGGCGCGCGATTCGACCGTCGATCACGCCACGCTGCGCCTCATCCATCAAACGGCGCAGGCGGGTAACCGCGGCGAGGCCGTCGTGCTGGCGGAAGCGGCGCTTGCCGACGGCCTCGAACACCCGCTGCTCTTCAATCTGGTAGCGCTGAAGCTCGAGGAGCAGGGCCAACTCCTCGACGCGGCGGCTCTGCTCGAGCGCGCCGTCGTCATCGCGCCGAGCGACATCGGCGTGCGCAATGCGCTCGGCTTGGTTTGGTTGCGGCTCGATCGGCCCGCCGATGCCCTGATGCAGTTCACCGCCTTGCTGCGGTTGAATGCCTCGTTGCCGTTCGCGCACGCCAGTCTCGGAAATACCTTTTTCGCGCTCGGTCTGATCGCGGAGGCGGAGGCGAGTTACCGGCAGGCGCTCCAATTGGACGCGAATCACGGCGTGGCGCTCGCGGGCCTCGCGCACCTGGCGAGCAGTCGCGGCGCCTACGCGGATGCGCGCGCATGGGCGCAGAGTTCGCTGGCCGTTCTGCCGGGATTTCCGGACGCGGTCATGAGTCTCGCGGCCGCCGATCTGGGTGAGCGGCGCGTGGCGGCAGCCGAGGAGGGGGTTCGCAGCCTGCTCGAGGACGGCCGCCTGACGCCGCTCGAGCGCGCGTATGCCAACGGCTTGCTGGGCGACATCCTCGATGCCAAGGGCTACACCGACGCTGCATTCGCCGCGTATGCGCTGTGCAACGGGGAGCTGCGCGAACTGTACGCGGGACGCTTTTCGGGCACGGGAAACGCGTTCACCTTCGTGCGTGCCATGATTCGTCATGTCGACCGGGCGCCGCCGGTCGCCCCGCGGCCCGTCGCGCCGTCGTCGGAACCGAGGCCGGATACCCGGCGGACGGGCGCCGCGGGGCACGTGTTCCTGCTCGGGTTTCCGCGCTCGGGCACCACGCTGCTGGAGGTCATTCTCGAGGGCCATCCGAACGTGGTCAGTCTGGAGGAGAACGAATCCCTGATCGACACGGTACAGGAGTTCATGCAGCGGCCGGCGGATCTGGACCGGCTGGCGAGCGCTTCTCCCGCAACGCTCGAGCGTTTGCGGGCGGCCTATTGGCGGCATGTGTCGGCCGTGGGCATCGATGTATTCGGCAAGATGTTCGTGGACAAGAATCCGCTCAACACGTTGAAGTTGCCGCTGATCGCCCGGCTGTTTCCGGACGCGAAAATTCTGTTCGCCTGCCGGGATCCGCGCGACATCGTCCTCAGCTGCTTTCGGCACCGCTTCAAGATGAGTGCGCCGATCTATGAGCTGTTGAGCATCGAGGGCGCCGCCGCGTACTACGATGCGGTCATGCAGTTGACCGTGCGATACTCCAGCTCATTTCCGCTGGAAACATGCCTGATACGCCATGAGGACGTGGTGACCGATTTCAGGCGGGAGATGAAGCGCATCTGCGACTTTCTCGCGATCGAATGGGACCCGGCGATGGCGGATTTCGCGCTGCGCACCCAGCATCGCGAATCGCTGACGCCGAGCACCGCCCAGCTGGTCAAGGGATTGAGCACGGAGGGCCTCGGGCAATGGCGGCGTTATCGTCCGCAGATGGAACCCGTGCTGGCGATGCTGCAGCCGTGGGTTACGCGTTTCTACTACGAAGACTGAGGCCGCAGCGAATCAGACTGAGGCCGCAGCGAAGACTCGCGCTCGCGCGATTCACGCGGGATCCGGCAGGTTGAACCAGCAGTTGAAGGCGATGGTCACGCGCTCTCCCTCGCCTTCGAAGGGTTTGACGTCATGCAACACCCAGGAGGGGAACATCACGAGCTGGCCTGCTTCGAGCGACAGGCTGGCAACCTGATAGCCGTACGGCAGCTTCATCTTGTCGTTGCCGGCATCCAGATGCATCGCACTCATGATGGTCGGATTGACGAAGGTCAGGCGCCCGCTGTCCTTCTTGGCGGCGTCGTGCTTCCCCGGGTCCACGCAATAGACCCCACTCCACGAGGCATTGGGGTGGTTGTGCAGCCCGAAAAAGCCACCACGTCGCGTCACGTGGAACCAGCAGTCGTTGTAAATTTGCAGGCGGTGCAGGGTCGGCACGTCGTAGCCGTTGAGACGCCCGATCAAGGCCAGCAGCTGATCCCAGCAAAACACCTTCAGTTCCTGCACCGCCGGATCGGCCGCGCGGAACAGATTGAAATGACTCTCGAACAAGGGGGCGTTGCGCTGGGTGAGCGGCCGGGGATTGGCCGCGGAACCGCTCTGTTCCTGCGCCAGGATGAAACGTTTCAGGGCGACATTGAGGTTCTCGTGCGCCGGAAACCGGCTGAACGTGAACGGCACGGCAAACATGTTGATGAGTTCGGGTGGCTGCAGCTGCATGGTTTCCTCGAATGACCCGTCCGACGAATGACCCGTTCGGCGGGCCGCGTCGGGGATTGTAGCCACCTTAGGCGCGTGACGGAGCCAGGGTATACTCCGGTGATGCACGCGGGAACCAGATGAACGTCGAAACGACCGCCGCGGGATCGGCGGCCGACGTCCTGCACGAGCGTGCGCGGCGTCTGCTGGCGAACGGCGATGCCATTGCTGCGCTGGGTGTTCTCGACGAGGTGGTGGCGTCGGCGCCGCGCCATGTTCCCTTTTTGCTGAGCCGGGCCGCCGTCCTGCGATCGCTGGGGCGTTTGCAGGACGAACTGGACACGCTCGAGCGCGCACTCGTGATCGACCCGACCCATCTGGTCGTGCTGCTGCAGAAGGGGTCTGTGCTGGAGCGAATGAACAAGCCGCGCTCGGCGGCCGCCGTGTACACCCAAGCCTTGCAGGTGCTGCCCTCTGGTACACGATTACCGGCGCCCATCGAAGCCCATCTGGCACACGCGCGCAAGCGGGTCGCGGAGAACTCGGCGGCGGTCTCGGTCTTGATCGATGCCCGACTGGCGGCGCTGCCGCACGGTTCGACGTCGAGTTTGGAACGTATGCGCTTCGATCGATGTCTGGACCGGGTGTTGGGCAGGCAGCGCATCTTTACGCCGGACCCAACGTTCATGCTGTTCCCCTATTTGATGAACTATGAATTCCTGCCGCGGGAATATTGCCCCTGGCTCGAAGCTCTCGAAGCGTCGACGGACGCGATCCGCGCCGAGTTTCTCGATGTTTTCCAGTCGGACCGCGCCGGCATCGAGCCGTACATCAACTACGACGAAGGGTTGCCGCTCAATCAGTGGAAGGCGCTGAATCACTCGCCGCGCTGGGGTGCTTATTTCCTATGGAATCAGGGCTGGCGGGAGGAGGCGCATCTGGCGAGCTGCCCGCGGACGGCGGCCGCACTGGCGGCGCTGCCGCAAGTGGACGTGACCGGCCGGGGTCCGACGGCCTTCTTCTCGATACTGGACGCGCGCACGACGATTCCGCCGCATACCGGCGTGACCAATACTCGCCTGACGGTGCATTTGCCGCTCGTGGTCCCGCCGACCTGTCGATTTCGCGTCGGCGGCGAGATCCGCGAGTGGCGCGAGGGAAGTGCCTGGGTGTTCGATGACACCATCGAGCATGAAGCCTGGAACGACTCGGACTTGCCCCGGGCGATATTGATTTTCGACGTGTGGAACCCGCAGTTGACGGCACTGGAGCGCGATCTGGTGCGCGAGGCGACCATCGTGTTGGCAGAATACAGCGATGCGGAGCTGAACTCCGCCGCACCGTCAAATTGAACCGGGAGCATTGGAGTGACCAAAGGGTATTGTTTGGCCGCGTCGGCGATGGCGTCCTGTCTGTGGCTCGTGCCCTGTCATGGCGCCGAACCGCTCGCCGCCTTGATGGCATGTCGTGCGCTCACCGACACGACGGCGAGGCTCGCCTGTTTCGATCGCGAGAGCGCAAGCCTGGATCTCAAGGCCGCCAGCGCAACGGCCGCCGCAACCCCGCATGCACCACCGCTCGACTCGAAACAGCAGTTCGGCTTGCCGGAACGCTCGGTGGCCACCCAGGAGATCGCCGCGGGGACCCGGGCGGCTGAAGCGACCACGATCGAAGCGCATATCACGCAGTTGTCACAGGGAACGAACGGTCGATTCACCTATGCATTGGATAACGCACAGATTTGGCGTCAATTGGGGAGCACGGGAGATCTGCTGCTCAAGACCGGGGACGCGGTGACGATTTCGCGCGGCACCCTGGGGTCTTATTGGATGCAGGGCGCGGGTAAGCGCGGCTGCAAGGTC
The DNA here is from genome assembly GCA_003164785.1 of Gammaproteobacteria bacterium. Classification (GTDB taxonomy): domain Bacteria; phylum Pseudomonadota; class Gammaproteobacteria; order Steroidobacterales; family Steroidobacteraceae; genus Bog-1198. The sequence goes on from PLUE01000065.1 coordinate 121,262, forward strand.
GCGCGGGTGCGCTGACTCAGAGTGCCGGTTGGTCGATCGGAATGCCGGCGGCGAGCAAACGATCGCGCAGCGGCGCCAATTCCGCCGCATAGTGCTGCCAGAGGTTCAGCGATGAATCGTATAGCGGTTGACGCACCTGCACCGAACTCGAGGTCGACGTCGAATCCGGATTGAGGTGGAATTCCAGGCACCCCTCCTCGAACGGCAAGTCCAAATACTCGAGCAGGCGCCGGGTCGTGGCTTCCTGTACCGTTACCACTTCTTCGTAGGACACATCGAATATCCGGCCCGGCAGGATTTCGTGCCAATGCGCCATCAACCGGCGATAGCTCACGTAGAAGTCCGCCAGTTCGGTCAAGTCATAGGAGAACGGGTAGCCGCCATTGAAGCGGGCCTTGTAGATGGCGTGACATGCGGCGAGCGGGTGCCGGTTCAGATGCACCACCCGCGCATTCGGGAAGGCTCGGAAGATCAGCGCGCAATAGAAGAAATTTGCCGGCGCCTTGTCCGAAAAGCGCGGCCGATCCCCGCGCCACGCGCCGGCACGCGCGAGATATTCCCGGGCGATCGGTGCGCCGTCGAGGCCACCCATCGACTCGACCAATCCCAGCCAGGTCGTGGCAAGCCGGGGCGCGTCGCGAACCGCGACGCTGGCCACCGCATCCGTGAGCGCGGAGATCTCGCCGGCCGAATGCACGGCGGAATGACTGCCGATGATGCGCTCCACGAGCGTGGTGCCCGTGCGCGGCAGGCCAATGATGAAAATCGGACTTTCACCGGTGGTATCGTTCCAGCGAGCCTCGACAGTCGGGAATCCGGCGATGATGCGATCGATGGTGGTGCGGTCCTGTGCCGGGACGTAGTTGAGCTGGGCGCGCTCCAACTTGTTGGCCGCCGTCAAATGGCGCCAGCTCTGTGGGTAGTCGGCGAGGTCCTCGTAGGTTTTCGCCAGACCAAGATGCAGGGTGCTGGCATCCTTCGATTCGACCGGCACCCCCGTGAGCGCCTGCTCCATCGCCGGCACGAGATTGCTCTCCGGCGTCTGGCGTCGCAGCTCCGCGAGGCCCTTCAGTGCATCAGCGTCGCCGGGCGACAGCGTCAGGACCCGTTCGTAGTCGAGGGCGGCCTCATCGAATTGGCCGAGAAACTGCTGGCTCACCGCTCGCTTGGAGATAGTCTCATGCTTCGCGGGCGCCGCCGTGATCGCTCGATCGTAGACCTGCACCGCGCGCATGTGATCCTGGGCGAATGCCAGAAAACTGGCGATCGCGTCGAGCGCGTCCGCATCATCGGCGGCGCTAGCCACCGCGGCTTGCGCCGCGGCAATGGCGTCCGCCCGCCGTCCGAGTGCGAACAGGCATTCGACCTTTTGAATCAAACAGGGTGTGTCGGCGGCATCGATCGACAGGCGTTCATCGACGAGCGCGAGCGCCTGTTCCTGTTGATCGGCGAACAGGGCCGCCATGCTGCCCAGCAGCCAGCCGTCGGCGCTGCCGGGCCAGTGCAACCGGCACTCGCCAGCCAGCATTGCCGCGCCGGCCCAATCCCTGCGAGCGAGCCGCGAGCCGATTTCGTGCTGATATTGAGGAAGACTGGAATTCGTCATCTCTGTGCACCGCCTTTGACACCGCATCATGGCGGGGTGCTCCGGCTACGTCCAGCGGGTCTCATTTTGCGTTGCGCTGGGGCAACAAACGGAGCTTTGGATCGGCACACCGAAAGTGAGCGGATTCCCTGTCGATACCCACGTCGTTTCCGAACACCACGTAATTCTTTGAAAATAGGGGGCTACTCCAAATGTTATGAGGCGGCCGAGGGTGTTGTGTCCTTTAAACACTGTGTTATATTTCCGCATCGATGAAATTTACCTAGAGACGGCAAACGTCCAAGGGATGTAATTTGTGGCGGCGGCGCGACGAAAGCGAATCAAACCATTCGTTTGCGGAGCGTCTTCTGCTACCCCGAATGCACTTGCCGGCTCGTGGCGTTTCGTCCCACTCAATTTCTGCCTGCTTGCATCCAGGAGACTGAATTCAATGCTTCAAGACAACATCGGAAACGTCAAGCTGCGCCGCGCGGTGCAATTCGCGCTGGCCGGCAGCGCGATGGCCGCTACCTACGGCGTCGTCCAAGCGCAGACCGTCGCCGCGGACACCAGCACCACGAGCACGAATGACGCGGCGCTCGAAGAGGTCGTGGTCACGGGTACGCGCATTTCGGTCCCGAATCAGTTCTCGATCAGTCCGATCACCTTCGTGTCGGCCGACACGATTCAGCAGACCGGTGCCGTGCGCATCGAGGACATGCTGAACTCGCTGCCGCAGGTCTCCGCGTCCCAGGGATCGGCCATCGTCAACGGCGCCGACGGTACGGCCAACGTCAACCTGCGCGGCCTCGATGCGAAACGCACCTTGGTGCTGGTCGATGGGCTGCGGCTCGGGCCCGGTGACCCACGCACTGGCGGCGCATCCGACTTGAACATGATTCCGATCGAGCTGGTCGACAGCGTCGAAGTGCTCACCGGCGGCGCGTCCTCCGTGTACGGCGCGGACGCCGTCGCGGGCGTTGTGAACTTCAAGCTCAACAATCATTTCGAGGGCGTCAAGCTCGTTGCCGATGCGGGGCTTTATCAGCATCACAACAACAACCAGGATGGCGTCGAAGATGCCATCACGACCTTCAACACGACCAATGGCGCGGACTATGCGCCCGCGCCGAGCACCACGACCGGTGGCGCCACCAAGTCGCTGGCGTTCATCGCCGGCGTCAATTCGGAAGACGGCAAGGGAAATGCCACCTTCTACGCCACTTATCGCAACGTCAATTCGGTGCTCCAGTCGAAGTACTCGGTGAGCGCCTGTACACTGGCCTCGGGCTACGCGACGGGCAGCGGCCATCTGTCCTGCAGCGGATCCGGCACGGCCAATCCTGCCCGGTTTTTCCAGTACGACACCGCCGGGGACCTGCTGAGCGACAACACCGTCAATGCCGCCGGCGGTCTGGTTCCGTTCACAGATGCCAACCGATTCAACTACGGACCGCTGAACTACTTCCAACGTCCCGACGAGCGTTACACCACGGGCGCGTTCCTGCATTACGAATTCAATGAACACGCGGATGTCTATGCCAACACCATGTTCATGGATGACCGGTCGATTGCGCAGATCGCGCCGTCGGGCGCGTTCCAGACGGTGTTCAACGTCCCCTGCAGCAACCCGTATCTGAGTGCCGCGGAAGCCTCCACCTGGTGCGGACCGGGCGACTCCGTCGGCACGGCAACGGGCGCCAACGGCCTCAATGGTACCGCGGCCGGGACCACCAACATCTACATCGGTCGGCGCCTGGTCGAGGGCGGCAATCGCCAGGACGATCTCGAACACACGGACTTTCGCGAAGTCATCGGCGTCAAGGGCAAGGTGGTCGACGGCTGGGACTACGATGCGAGCTTCCAGTTCGGTCTGGTGAATCTATCCGAGACGTATTACAACGACGTCTCCAAGACCAAGCTCCAGGATGCGTTGGACGTCGTCACGGTGAACGGGGTGGCGGAGTGCGCCGTGGTCGCTGCGGGCGTGACGTCCGGTTTGGGCTATGGCTGCGTGCCGTTCAATCCGTTCAAGGTGGGTGGTGTCACGGCGGCACAGGCCGCCTACCTCGATACCCCGGGCGTGAACCGCGGCCAGATCAAGCAAACCATCGTCAATTTCAACGTGACGGGCGACCTGGGCAAGTACGGGATTCAATCCCCCTTTGCCAGCAACGGCCTCAAGGTCAACTTCGGTGCGGAATGGCGCGACGAGCGGTCCTTCACTAGTCCCGACGCGGAATTTCAATCGGGTGACCTTGCGGGGCAGGGTTCTTACATCACGCCGGTCGCCGGCGGCATCGTATCGCGCGACGGCTTCATCGAGTTCAACGCGCCGTTGGTGGAAGACAAGCCAGGCGCGAAGTCCCTGGCATTCGACGGCGGCTACCGATATTCCGAGTACTCGCTGGGATTCAAGACCAACACGTTCAAGGCGGGTCTCGAGTGGGTGCCTTACGAGGACTTCCGCTTCCGTGCCAGTTTCTCGCGCGCTTCGCGAGCGCCGAATGCGGGCGAGTTGTTCTCGTCCCAGTCGGTCCAACTCGACGGTGTCACCGATCCTTGCGGCGGCACCACGCCGACGGCCACCCAGGCTCAGTGCGTCAACGCCGGCGTATCGGCGGCACAGTATGGCAAGGTTGCCGCCAACCCAGCCGCGCAATACAACGGCCTCGAGGGCGGTAACCAGGATTTGCAGCCTGAAACGGCATTGACGACCTCGGCGGGCTTCGGGTGGACGCCGTCATACATCCCGAACTTCCGGGCGCAGTTCGATTATTACGATATCAACATCGAAAACGTCATCCAGAGCATCGGCGCGGACACCATTCTCAGCGAATGCGTCTCGGCCGACCTGTTCTGCAACTTGATTCATCGCAATTCGATCGGCTCATTGTGGTTGTCCAGCACCGGCTACGTCACCGACACGCTGGCCAACGTCGGCGGACTGCGCGAGAAGGGTGTCGACATCGATCTTTCCTATGCGTTCGACATGGGTGCCGCCGGCAGGTTGCACACGGGTCTGCAGGGCACCTGGGTCAATAAGTACGAAATCACGCCGATCGCGGCGATGGGCGAAACGGCACGCAATTGCGCCGGTTACTACGGTCCGCAATGCAGCAGCTTCACCTCGGCCGCGGGCGCGCCGGTGTTCCGCTATCGCAATACCTGGCGGACGACGTGGACGACGCCTTGGAACGGGCTCGACTTCTCGGTGGCCTGGCGCTACTTCTCGCCGGTTCAGTTGGAATCGTTGAGCAGCAATCCCAACCTGTCGGCGGGGGCGGGCAACACGATTGCGAGCGGTGCGATCTCGAACACGGATGCGCGAATTCCATCGTTCAGCTACATCGATCTGACCGGCTCGATCCGGCTGGCCGAGAAGATCAGCTTCCGGATGGGCATCAACAACATCCTCGACAAGCAGGCGCCGGCCATCGGGTTGACGAATCAGCCGGGCACCTCGGCGAACGGCAACACTTTCCCGCAAGTGTATGACGCTCTGGGTCGTTACATCTTTGGGCAGTTGACGGTACAGTTCTAAAACAATAAAGCTGGGTTGGAAATCGAGGCGCGGGTCGCAAGAGCCGCGCTTTTTTTTGTGCGCCCGGCAGGGCGCACTCATTTTTTCGAGTGCGCTCGGCCGGACCTTCTACGGCCGGTTAACATACAACTTCTGATTGAGATCTAGTGGATCAACCTCTCGCCGATTGGCGAGGGGTTGATCCTGTTCTATTTTAGAGTCCCCCCCTTGGGGGTCCGTAAACTCCTCGCCTTTAGGCGACGGGAACGCGCCACGCCGGGGGCTGCAGGATCTCGCTGACATGTGCGCCCCAACCCGATCCCTTCGTCTTCCCGGAGCCTCCCGACGAGGCCGCGGCTGCCCACGTCGATGGTCCATCACCGATGGTGAAAATCAGTCCATCAAATTAACCGACCGCTCTCATTGTCCGTGTGGCCACGAACCTCGATGACCATCTGCGGAAGGTTGGGCCGATACGCTGGTGTGGAATTTGGTCATCAGACAGACCGGCTGATTGATTCAGGTGTGGGGAGTTTCGCGCAACGCGATACCGGCGAATCAATTCGTGGTGACTGACCAGGGATCGCGGCCCACTCAAAAAAAAAGCCCCCGTGAGGGGGCTTTTAAAAACATCTCGAATAAATTATCTGGCTAGATCAATCTTGCGGTTTGCGGACGCGTCCCCTATGGCGAGGGCTTGGTACCGAGCACCGCGAGTTCCACCCGCCGGTCGGGCTGTAGGCAAGCGATCACCTTCGCCGACTTCTTCCCCGGACATTCGCTCGGGGACGTGACTGGATCGGCCTTACCAAGACCGTGGGTATCGATCTTGCTGGAATCCAGCCCCGCCCTGTTCGTCAGATAATCCTTAACCGAATCGGCCCGCTCATGCGACAGCGTGAGGTTGTAGTCATCCGACCCAATACGGTCCGTGTATCCATAGACGTCGATATGATCGTACTGGGTTCCCTTCAAATCGCTGGCGAACTTGTCCAGCTCGCTCACGCCCTGCGGTCGAATGATCGCGCTGTTAAACGTGAACAACGCATCCGCACTCAATTTGACGCGCTTCGGCGGCGGGGGAGGCGGCGGCGGCGGCGGGGGAGGCGGCGGCGGTGGTGGCGGCGGCGGCGGTGGCGGAGCTACCTCGGCCACCCGGGGCGGCGGTGGAACCGGCGCGCCAAATTGGAACTGCACGCCCACGTTGAACAAGACGTCACCCGGGTTGTTCGGGTTGTAAATGGTGTTCTGGATGAACTCGCGTCGGTACTTCGCTTCCGTGCGCAACTGCACCCGGAACGAGCCTGTCTGGGGGCCGAGCCCCGTCAACGCGCCGACGCCGGCCTCTGCGGTCCAGGTTTTATTCGTGCCATTGCCACGCCCGATTTCGTCGTTCAATTCACCGCCGCCGATGATCGCATAAGGATCGACAATCGCGCCCGGCAGCACTTTGTACAGTATGTCGAGGGTGTAGGCGTCGAGCTTGTCGCTCTCTGCGTGATGGATCGGCGCGCTCGTGTTGCTGTAGTTGAACTCGCCGGCGAAGTGCGGCGCGAAGTCGTAGCCCAACGCCACGTCGAACCCGAAACTGTTGCGGGCGGCTCGATGGTCATCCATCAAGTTGTACTGACCCATGGGGGCAACGTACCAAGCCCCCGTGTCGTCGTCTGCGAGCGCACTACCGCTCGCAGCTCCGGCCGCGGCAGCTAGTCCGTAAAAAATCAGTCGCTTCATAAATCGTATCTCCGTGTTTATCGCGTGACCAACCGGCGGTTGCCAGCGGCCAACGCGATCTTCGTCAAAAAAATCAAACTATCGCCGGACCGGACCTGGCCCGAAGAAATTCTTGTTGCGATTAGACCACACCTAATAACGGTGTCTGTAGGAGTAGACCGGTTAGGTGCGTAGGAATCCAGCAACGGGTATTTTACATAAGGTCGGGTTTTTTAAAAGAACAAATTCAAGGAAATCAGACGTTTGTATCACTACAAATCAGTGAATCAGTGTATAGCGCGGCGTCTCGCCAGCCGCGCTTTTGCTGGCGGATAGAGGTTGTCGCGAATGCACATCACGTGTCAATGGCGTTGGCACTGCGACCGCGCATTAGCGAAAGATTCCACGGCATCGACTGCATCACCCCTGGGGGTGTTCGGGCGCTGGTCCATGTTCTCCGGCACGCCGTCACCGTCGCCGTCGACCGGATCGGAGTTTGCGGGAAGGGTCGTGTGGAGTGCTATCGTTCGCCGTCCCTCGGAGGTGACGTGTTCATGTTCGTGAAACTCATTTCATTCGTCGCGGGGCTCCTCGCCGGCGTGGCGTGCTATGCCGTCGTCCCGATATACGACTTCGAGGTCGTCCACGCCTATCCGCACGACCGCGGCGCCTTTACCGAGGGTCTGTTCTATTTGGACGGATTTCTCTACGAAAGCACCGGCCTGGAGGGCCATTCCTCCATCCGCAAGGTGCGAATCGACACGGGGGCGGTGCTGCAGCAAGTCGACATTCCAGCGGAATACTTCGGTGAGGGCATCGTCAACTGGCACGACCAGCTCATCAGTCTCACGTGGAAGTCGCAGGTGGGCTTCGTCTTCGATCGTGCGACCCTGAAGAAGCAAAAGGAGTTCCACTACGACGGCGAGGGGTGGGCTCTCACGCAGGACGGCAAGCAGCTCATCATGAGCGACGGCACCCCGAATTTAAGGTTTCTAAACCCCACCACGCTCAAGGAAACCCGTCGGATCACGGTGACGCTGGAGGGACGGCCGTTGAATGACGTGAACGAGTTGGAGTGGGTCAAGGGTGAGATCTACGCCAACGTCTGGCACACGAATTCGATCGTGCGCATCGACCCGCGCAGTGGCAACGTGGTCGGGATCATCAATTTGGCCGGTATTCTCGCGCCGACGATTCGTCTCGAGGGTCCGGACGCCGTGTTGAACGGCATCGCGTACGACGCGAAGGGCGACCGTCTGTTCGTGACGGGCAAGAACTGGCCGACATTGTTCGAAATCCGCTTGAGGCCGCGGATCGGTCCGTGATCTCGCGCGGGGGCTAAATCGGGCCCTTGCCGATGGTGAGATCGCGTTCGGGGCTCGCTGTGGTCGATGTTTGCTTCTTGGGCATGACCGATTACTGGGTCCCGTAGTTGACCAGTCCGGCAAATTCGAAGGTGCTCACCAGGATATCCCCGTCGCCGCGCACCGCGTGCGCGGGCTGGGTGCAAAAGCCCCGCGCTTCGACACGGTAGGATCCCGGCGGTTGCAGCGGCTTCTGCGTCAGGGAGTCGACGGTGCACCGCGAGTCACCGAGCGTGCCGAAGATACGGTCGGTGCCCTGCAGGATGACGGTGAGATTGACGCCGGTCGCGTGCGCCGCTTCCCCCTCGCGGATCCCGGTCAGCCCGAACACGAAGAGCAGGTTGGGTTGGCCGCCGGCGGCGCGCTGGAAGCTCAACCGGATGCCCGGCGGCACTGCCTTGGATTCCCCCTGGCAGCGCGTGCCGCTGTTGGGCCAGTCGATCGTGGCGTCGACGGCTCCCGCGACGCGGGCCCGGAAGTAGCCGTCGCCGGAAGCGATGCAGGTGGTTGGCGGTTCCGGCACGTCAGCCCTGGCGTTGGCGCCGGCCAGCAGCAGTCCGCATAAAATCAGCGTGGGTCGGGTCGAGGACCCATTCGGACGGATAACCGGTATCATTTGCGGCTATGTTGCCACGCGAACGTGCGGAATGCTGATGCCCAAACGGTTGCTGTCGCGGCTGTTGGGGCTGGTAGTCGTCCTGGCATTGGGCGCGTGCTCGGTGCTGGCGCCGAAGTACCAGAAGCCGGTCGTGTCCGTGGTCGGGATTCAACTGGTCGGCGGCAGCTTCATGAAGCAGAACTTTCTGCTCAAGCTGAACATTCAGAACCCCAACGACCGCATCTTGCCGGTCACCAGCCTGCATGCGGACCTCAATGTCGGCGGCGACAAAGTGGCGACCGGCTTGAATACCCAGCCCTTCGTGGTGCCGGCGCAGGGCAACACGCAGTTCGACATGACCATCACGGCCAACATGGCGCTGGTCTTATTGAAACTCGCCAGCCGGTCGGACAAGCATGCGGACTCCATCGATTATGAGTTGACGGGTGGCGCGAGCATCGATCTGCCCTTCCTGCGCGATCTGCCGTTCCATCAGACCGGCACCTTCTCGCCCGGCGCCCTGACCGGCCGTCCGTAGCCGCGCACCTCGCCGGCCGCGGGGTGTTCATCTCGTTTGCAGTGGATAACCCATTGATATAGCGACATATTCTGCTTGTGGCGTGGGCGTATTCGCGCCTGATCTGGTAGACTGGGCAGTGGATCAACAGCGGCCGCGATACGCGCCCGCCTTCAAGGTACGATCATGGCTGCCCCGCCTTACGAACAATTGGAACAAGAATTTCGGCGTCTGCACGCGTTTCGCGGTGCTCTCTCCTTGTTGCGCTGGGACGCGGCGGTCATGATGCCGCGCGGCAGCGCCGATGTGCGCGGTGAGCAGCTCGCGGCGCTCGAGACCGAACACCATGCGCTGTTGACGACGCCGAAAGTGGCCCGGTTGCTCGAGCGGGCGGAGGCCGGATCGTCGCAGTTGGAGGATTGGCCGCTCGCCAATCTGCGCGAGATGCGGCGTCAGCGCGATCATGCGATTGCGACCCCGCCGTCGTTGATCGCCCGCCTGGCCAAGGCGACTGCGCGTGCAGAAGTGTTCTGGGTCGAGGCTCGCAAGGCAAACGACTTCAAGATTTTCGCGCCGCACCTGGAAGAGGTCGTGCATCTGGTGCGCGACAAGGCGGCTCTCCTGGGTCAGGCCCGGGGTCTGGCCCCCTACGATGCATTGGTCGACGGCTTCACGCCGGGTATCTCGACGGCGGACATCGATACGATATTCAAGGCGTTGTCCCGCAAGCTGCCGGGCCTCATCAATGAGGCCATCGAGGTGCAGGCAGACCGGGCGCCCATTCCCTTGGTCGGTAAATTCAGCGTGGCGCGCCAGCGGGCGCTAGCCCTCGACGTGCTGAAAACACTGGGGTTCCCCTTCGACCGCGGCCGGCTCGATGAAAGCGAACATCCCTTCACCGAGGGCGTGCCGGGCGATATCCGGGTGACGACCCGGTTCGACGCCAACGATCCGTTTTCCGGATTGCTGGGCGCCGTTCACGAGACCGGTCATGCCATGTACGACCTCGGGCTGCCGCAGAAGTGGCGCGATCAGCCGGTGGGCCGGGATCGCGGCCTGGCGCTCGAGGAGAGCCAATCGCTGTTGTTCGAGATGAACCTGTGCCGCAGCCGCGCCTTCGTCGCCTACCTGAAGCCGCTCATGGAGAAGTACCTGCAGGTCAGCGGCCCTGAATGGAGCGAAGACAACCTGTACCGGCATCTGACCCGGGTGAAGCGGAGCCTGATCCGGATGGACGCGGATGAACTCACCTATCCAGCACACATCATGCTGCGGTACGAGCTCGAGAAGAAAATCTTGGAAGGCTCGCTGCCGGTCGCCGATCTGCCCGAAGCGTGGAACGCGAATCTCGAACAGCGGTTGGGCATACGGCCCAACTCCGACGTGGACGGCTGCCTGCAGGACATCCATTGGGCGGTGGGGCACTTTGGGTACTTTCCTTCGTATGTCTTGGGCGCCGTGATCGCCGGGCAATTGAATGAAGCGATGCGGGCCGAGCGCCCCACGCTGGATGCGGAGATTGCGGCCGGGCAGTTCGGCGGCGTCATGGACTGGCTGCGCGACAATGTGCACGGCGTGGGTGCGCGGCTGCCGATTCAAGAACTCATGAAGCAGGCGACCGGAAAGCCGTTGACCGCGGCCGCCTACCTGCGGTACCTGGAAACCAAATATCTGGAAGCACCGTAGATGACGAGCGCGTCGAATTCCGACGCCACGCGTCATTCGAACAACTTCAAAAAGCTGCAGGCGCAGCTGCGCGGTTCGGTGGGCAAAGCGATCGGCGACTACGGCATGATCGCCGACGGCGATCGCGTGATGGTGTGCGTGTCCGGCGGCAAGGACTCGTACACGATGCTGGACATCCTGTTGAGCCTGCAGCGCAGCGCGCCGATACGCTTCGAACTCATCGCGGTGAACCTGGATCAGAAGCAACCGGGGTTTCCGGCCGAGGTGCTGCCCGGCTACCTGGCCGGGCTGGGCGTGCCGTTTCATATCATCGAGCAAAACACCTATGCGGTGGTCAAGCGGGTCATTCCCGAGGGCAAGACGATGTGCGGTCTGTGCTCGCGCCTGCGGCGCGGCGCGCTCTACCGCTACGCCGCGGAGAACGGCATCACCAAGATCGCCCTCGGCCATCATCGCGACGACATCGTCGAGACCTTGTTCTTGAACATGTTCTTCGGCGGGCGGCTGAAGGCCATGCCGCCGAAGCTGCTGAGCGAGGACCGGCGCCAGATCGTGATCCGGCCGCTGGCCTACGTCGACGAACGTTCGATCGCCCGCTACGCGGCGGCGCGCGAATTTCCGATCATTCCGTGCACCTTGTGCGGTTCGCAGACGAACATGCAACGCTTGGTCGTCAAGAACATGCTGCGCGACTGGGAGGAGAAATTTCCCGGCCGCGTCGAATCGATCTTCTCCAGCATCTGCAACGCCTCGGCGTCGCAGCTCGCCGACCCGGCCTTGTTCGATTTCGCGGGACTCGAGACGCTCCGTGAGGACGCGCTCCGCAAGGACACGCTCCGTCCGGAGGCGCTCCGTGAGGACGCGCTCGGCAACGAGATGCTCGGCGGTGCGGCGCTCGGCGCCGGCGAGGCGTCCTATCCTGCCGTCAATTCCACGAGCGTCGCCCCGCGATCAGCCGCTGCAGCAGCCAACCCTGAAGCCCTTGACCTGATCTTGCCTTGAAATAGGCGTGGCGCACGAGGCGTGAGCGCAGCCGGCCGCTGTGTTCGTACGCGGTCTGGTGATGGACTTCACGCGGCCCCCAACGGGTCTTCGACACATCGGCGCCCGGCGACAGGTTGACGGTCTTCAGACCCCGCGCGATCGCGTACCTGATGGCCTCGGCGACGGTGGTGGTCATCACGCTGTAGCGTTTCCATCTGGGGTCGAAACCCGAGTAGTACAGGTACAGGCTGTCGGCGACCATGAAACCGATGCGCGAGGCCACGACGGTCCCCGCGATCTCGATTTGGAACACGCGAACGGCGTCGCGCAGCGCGAGTTGCTCGCAGACGTGGTATACGAACTGGCGCACGGTGCGGCTGGCGAACCGGTTCGGATGGTCGATGGTCCCTTCCAGGGTGGCCCGCATGGCGTGCAATTCGAACAAGCGGTCCACCGCCGCCCGCACGTCCGCCGGATCCGCCGCCATCGTCAGTTTGAAATCGTGACCGTCGCGCTTCAGCGAGTTGTAGCAGTGACGGAGGGATTCGCGGATGTTGCGTTTCAAGCCGGTGTGAAACTCCTCCCAGCTCGGCGGGAGGTCGAGAACATACGACGGGGCGACCGGCTGCCACGCGAGACCGCGTACCCGGCCCAGCGCCTCGCTGAAGGTGTCACGGGCGCCGATCCATTGGATCCAGTCCCAGTCCCGCGCGTTTCTCAAGTTGGCGTTCAGCGCCTCTGCGACGGGTGCCTCGTAGCCGGGCTGCACGAGCGGCGAGCGGATTTCGGTGATGGCGGGATCGGCGCCCAGCAGTCCCACGGAGGCGGCGGTCAGCGAGCCGAGCCGGCGCTTGGTCATGATCAGCGGAATGATGGCGACGCACGTGCCGGCGCCGTCGCGGACGACGTGGAACATTGGCTCGTCGACGATGCTGGGGTCGAGATCGAGGAAATGCCGGCACCAGCTCAAATGCCACTCGAACAAGGCGAACGGGAGGGTGTTGCCGGTCACGGCCTGAAGGTGCGCGAAATCACCCTGTAAATCCGCGACACCCGCCAAGGTACGTATCACTTCGACCGTCAATTCGGCGCCGGGGCTGGGATGGGCCGCTTTGAGGTGGGTCAAATCATGACCTCCGTGGTCGTTGCCCGGCGTAACCCATTGGTCTGAACATCTAATTAAAGGCCTTTCAATTCAGGAGCATGCTCTTGGTCGTGTTTTGAATGTACCATTTCCCCGACGCCATATGGGTTTTAGTCCATGCCACTTTCCCGACCTACCGCCGTTCATGTCCGTGCTGCAGGGCAGCGCCGGCATGCATGGGAAACCCTGTCCGACGACCAGCTGCTGAGCCTGCGATTCTGCGACCTGAAATTGACGATCGAGGGTACGGATCTCGAGCCGGCGATCGAGCGGCTGTACCGGGAACTGGCGACGCGAGGGATTCGGTTCAGGCCGCATTGCTGGCTCAGTCAGGAATGGTTTTCGCCGGACGGCATCCCGGGGATCGCCATCCCATTCTACCTCGCACATCGGCGGCTGATGAGCATCGAGAGGCGCTTCATGCGGGAGGTCGAAGGCGGCAACCGCAATTGGCTGATGCGCATTTTGCGCCATGAAGCGGGTCACGCGATCGACTCCGCCTTCAGGCTGAGGCGGCGACGGCATTGGCGTGAGATTTTCGGGCCCGCGTCGCTGCCGTATCCGGACACCTACCGGCCGCGGCCGGGGAGTCGCCGGTTCGTGCAGCACCTGGGAGCGTGGTACGCGCAGGCGCATCCCACCGAGGATTTTGCCGAGACCTTCGCCGTGTGGCTGAAGCCCAACTCTCCGTGGCGGCGCGAATATCTGGGCTGGCCAGCCTATGCCAAACTCCAATACATCGACGGACTCGCGGCCGAGTTCGGCGAGGTCAATCCGCCGGTCACCGACCGGACGCGGATCGAGGATGTGGCAGACGAAGCACGCACGCTGCGGCAACATTACGAGCACAAGCTGGCGCGCTATCGCATGCCGCGGCGCTCGGGAGCCGACGAGCTGCTGCTCAATATCTTCACGGCGGCGCCGCGACGTGGCGGCGCGCCCAAAGCCGCGAGCGTGCTGCGCGAGTTGCGCAATCCGCTGCGGCAGCAATTAGTCCGCTCGGGGGCTTTCAGCGAGTATCTCGTCCACCAGGTGCAGCGATTGATGATCGAACGATGTGAATCCTTGAATCTGTATTTGCGCGGCTCGCGCCGTGAACTCAGGCCGCATCTGGTGTGGGTGATCGCGCGCCTCGCCGAATCCTACGAAGAGCGCCAATTGCCGCGGGTCGCGCTGTGAAGAAGCAACGTGCGTTGGTCTTGGTGCACTCCACGCTCGTGCCGCCCGAGTCCCTGGTGGGCTTGAGCGAGAAGGAAATCGACGAATGGCGGACGGAATACGACGTCATCACCCATTTGAAGGCGGCCGGCCACGAGGTCCTGCCGTTGGGCATGTCCGACAGCCTGTCCGAACTGCGCCGCGCCATCATCGATTGGAAGCCGGACATCGTGTTCAATCTGCTCGAGGAATTCGACGGCATCGTCACCTACGATCAGCACGTCGTGGCGTTTCTGGAATTGATGCGTCAACCCTACACCGGCTGCAATCCTCGCGGCATGCTGCTGTCGAGGGACAAGGTGCTGTCGAAACAGCTGCTGTCCTACCACCGGATTCCGACGCCGCAATTCCGGGTGTTCCCGCGCGGCAGGAAACCGCGCATACCGAAGAAGCTCAACTATCCGTTGTTCGTGAAGTCATCGACCGAAGATGCGTCGCTGGGCATCGCCCATGCGTCGGTGGTCGCGGACGAAAAGCAACTGGCCGAGCGCATCGCGTTCATCCACGAGCAGACCCATTCGGATGCGCTGGTCGAAGAGTACATCGAGGGTCGCGAACTCTATGTGGGCGTCATCGGCAACGACCGCCTGAAAGTGCTGCCGGTGTGGGAAATGCGCTTCGGATCGCTGCCGGAGAGCCTGCCCGCCATCGCGACCCGCAAGGTGAAATGGGATCGACGCTATCAGGCGAAATACGGCATCACCACGGCCGCCGCGGCGAACCTGCCGGAGGGAACGATGGCCCGATTGGAACAACTCAGCAAGCGCATTTATCGCGCGCTGCATCTGACGGGCTACGCTCGGATGGACTTCCGACTGCGGCCCGACGGCGCCCTGTATGTTCTCGAGGCCAATGCGAATCCCAACATTTCCATGGCGGAGGATTTTTCACAATCCGCGCTCACCGCCGGCATGCGCTACCGCGACGTCTTGAACCGCATCCTGCAGCTCGGCACCAACTACCCCGCGGCTTGGCGCGGCGTCGAGTCCTGAGCGGCGGCCCCGCGGGGGGCCTGCCGCACGGGCGCCGTCGCTATTTGCTGGTCCAGCGGTTGAGCCACGCGATCGTGGTGTCGTACCACTGAATGCTGTTGGCGGGCTTCAGCACCCAGTGATTCTCATCGGGAAAGTACAGCAGCTCGCTCGGCACGCCGCGCCGCTGCAGGGCCGTGAACACCGCGAGTCCCTGGGCGTAGGGAACGCGGTAATCGAGCTGGCCGTGAATGACCAAGGTGGGCGTCTTCCATCGGTCGACGAAATCGATGGGATTGTGTTTGGCATAGCCCGCGGGGTTCGCGTACTCGGGACCGCCGTTCTCCCACTCGGGGAACCAGAGTTCCTCCGTCGAGTAGTACATGCTGCGATTGTCGAAGATGCCGTCATGCGTCACGATGCATTTGAAGCGATCGGGCCATTGGCCGGCGATCCAATTCATCATGTAGCCGCCGTAGGAGCCGCCGAGCGCACACATGCGGTTGCCGTCCGCCCACGGGTAGCGCCCGAGCGCGGCGGCAAGCCCAAGTTTGATGTCCTCGAGCGGCTTGCCGCCCCAGTCGCCGCTGATGGAATCGGTGAACGCCTGTCCGTAGCCGGTCGACCCGTGAAAGTCGATCATCACCACCGCGTAGCCGGCGCCGGCCAGCGCCTGCGCGTTCCAACGCCAATGCCAGACGTTCCCCATGCTGCCCTGGGGACCGCCATGGACCACCAGCGCCACCGGATACGTGCGTCCGCTCTTGAAACCTGCGGGCTTGACCAGGTAACCGAACACCGTTTCGTGGTTCCACCCGGGGAAACTGAATTGTTCATAATCGCCCATCGGGCGTCCGGCCAGCATGGCTGCATTCAACTGGGTCAATTGAGTTGCGCTGCCGCCGGTGATTGCGACGGAATACAGGTCGGCGGGGTGCGCGAGAGTGCTCTGGGTGTAGAACACCTGTCGCGGGCCCGCGACGAAGGCTTCAACTTCGCCGTCGCCGGTGATGGCCGCGACCCGGCCGGATTTCGCATCGATCGACCATAGCGGCCGCTGCCCCCGGTCGTCGGCCGTCGCGAGCAACGACTTGCCATCGGGCGCCCACGCGAAGCTCGAAATCGACCGGTCCCAATTCGTGGTGAGCGCTCGTTTCGCGCCGGACTTCAAGTCGAGCAGCACGAGATGAAACCGATCGGCCTCGAAACCGGGGCGGTCCATCGCCAGGTAAGCGAGTCGCGAACCGTCGGGAGAAAATGCGGGCTGCCCGTCCCACGCGGGATTGTCGGCGGTGAGATTCCGCGGCGTGCCGCCGGTCGCGGCGACCTCGTAGATGTCGAAGTTCGTGGACCAGGGCTCTCCCACCGGCACGGCACGGACCGAAAAGGCGACCTGCGTGCCGTCGGGACTGAACGCATAGTCCTCGTTGCCGCCGAAGGGCTTGCCCGGTACGTCACCGTCGATACGGCCGCTGAGATTCACGGGCGCGGCGTTTGCGAGTCCGGCGGCGTCGAAGGCGATGGCGAACAACTGCGAACGCCGGCCATCACTCCACGCGTCCCAATGCCGCGCGAAGAGCTTGTCGTACAGGATACCGTGGTCGGGCGCGTGGGCGACGGCGTCCAGACGCTGTTTGGTGCAGGCGAGGTCGGCGCAGTCGAGGAATACATCGAGACTCACCACGAGCCGGTCTCCCTTGGGCGATACCTTGAAGGTGCCGACGTCCAGCGGCAGACTGGTGATCTGGGTCCGATCGTCGCCGCGTCGCGTGTCGCTGCGCCAAACCTGATTCAAGCCGCTGCGGTTGGACAAATAATAAACGGACTGCCCGTCGGTGCTCCACTGCGCCGAATTGGCATTCCCGGCCAGGTCGCTGAGCCGAACCGGCGCCGCGGCGGGATTGCGGGAGTCCATCACCCACACGGCCGTACGGCCCTTGTTGGCATCCATGTCGGTGGTGCGCAACGTGTAGGCGATGCGCCTGCCGTCGGGGGAGGCCGCCAGATCGGATATCCGCTGCAGCCGCACCAAATCCTGCACCCCGAACGGTTGCGCCGCCATGTCGGCCGTTGCCGCGACGTTGGTCGTGGCCGCGACGTCGGCGGCCAACGCGGATCCAAAGGAGCTCGCGCTCATGACGCCCAGCGTGACGGCGGCCCGCAACACGGCCGTGCAGAAACGAAAACGATCGATCATCAATTTCTCCCCGGGTACTCCCTCGTCCGACATTGTAGCCTGGGCGGGGTAGAATCTTCGGATGCACGCACCGAGAGTCATCAGCCTGGATTTGGACGATACCTTGTGGCCCGTGGGACCGGTGATCGCCGCCGCTGACGCGGAGTTCCTCGCCTGGCTTCGCGCCCGTCATCCGCACGTGGTTCACGGGCATGACGTGGACTCGATGCGCGCGCTGCGCCTGCAGGTCGCGGCGCGTTTCCCGGATCAGAGCCACGATATGACTTTCGTGCGGCGTCAAGCGCTCGCCGACCAGTTCGCGTCGGCGGGCTACGCCGAGCATGCCGGCATCGACGAAGCGCTGGAGGTGTTTTTCCTCGGTCGCAACCGCGTGCAGTTCTACGACGACGTGCGGCCCGCGCTGCTGCGCCTGCGCATGAAGTATCGGTTGTTTGCCGTGAGCAACGGCAACGCAGACCTGAAACGTTGCGGCATCGACGATTTGTTCGACGGCCACGTCACGGCTGCGGCGGCGGGCGCTGCGAAGCCGGACGCCAGGATCTTTGCGCACTTGCTGCGCGAAGCCCGTGTGGAACCTATCGAGGTGCTGCACATCGGCGATGATCCGTTGGCGGATGTGGTCGGCGCCACGCAGGCCGGCATGCAGACGGCGTGGCTCAATCGCGAGGCCCGGGCGTGGCCGTCGCACTACGCGCCGCCTGTGCGCGTCATCACATCACTGGCGGAAATCCTCTAGCGTTTCTGCGATTGGCAGCCTACATCGGCGATTGCTGATTATAAAAAACACTCGCATATCCGTGTTCCGCCTACTTCACTTCATGACCCGAATGTCGATAGGATGGTGTCAGCCACATAAGGACGCCAAGCATGCAAGCGATGTCTGCGGGATCTTTGGTAGCCGTCGGTTCCCTACGAGAGTTCTTTCGTGACGCGTTTCACGCGGCGAGCGAGCGCCAGCGCCTCGACATCGACGAGCAGGCTGAGCAATACGTCGTCAATCTGCTGACCATGTTTTCCCGGGCGGACGCGCTCTATGAGCGGACCCCGGAGGGGCTGCGCATCAGGCCGCTCGCGCACATGCTGGTGGATGCGCTCGAGGCGCCCACCGCGCAGGCCCGACAGCGCAGCCTGCAACGACTGGGCGATGTCTCTTTGTTCGTGGCGGGTTTCTTCGCGCGCAGCTTTGCCCGCAAGTTGATCGATATCGATTATCACATCGCGATGGGAGGCAATGCCTACAGCGCGCTCGCGGACAGCATGCAGCGCTCGATGCAGGGCCGTTGCGTGGCGGCCATCTACATGCAATTGGCGAAGAAGTTTCAGCGCTTGGTGGATGCGCTCAATGACGTGAGCGAGATGTCGTATCAGCACACGGATGCGGACATTCTGCGCTTGTACGAGATCTGGATGAAGACCGGGAGCCGGCGGGCCCACGGCCTTCTCAACAAACTGGGCGTGCAGCCGGTCAAGCACGGTGGTTTCCGGCGCGAGCATTGAGCATTGAGCTGCGTGCTTGGCGAGATGCAGTCGTTGCTCGGACAACTGTACGACGTGCAAATCCGCTACGACGTGCGTGACTTCCTGGTCACGGATCGTGGCGCCCTGGGCGCGGTGCAGTCCGAGAACGACGGCCGCGTCCT
Organism: Gammaproteobacteria bacterium; assembly: GCA_003164785.1. Lineage (GTDB taxonomy): Bacteria > Pseudomonadota > Gammaproteobacteria > Steroidobacterales > Steroidobacteraceae > Bog-1198. Next base: position 140,402 of record PLUE01000065.1, read on the forward strand.
GGACGAGGAGCTCCTGCTCGCGGAGACCGCCGACGGCGCGGGAGTCTCGCTGTATCTCGATGCGGCCTTGGTCAAACGCCTGGAGGGCGCGAACCCCCTCGGTGAGTTGACGGAAGGCAATCTCGCGGATTACTGCACGGCGCTCGAGGGCGTGAGTCATTTCGTGTACGCGGCATGGCGGCTGGATCGCGATGCGCCGGTGTCGCTGCTGGAACTCGAAACCCAGGCGGAGGTCGACAAATACGCGGCCACCGTGTTCCTGCTGTCTCATCAGCAGGGCGGGAACTATCCGGCGCAGGTGCACGGGCGCTTGTTCGACCGGGTCAGTTTCGATTCGAGGCTGGAGCCTCACCAATACGATCGCTATCGCACGGCGCACCGGTGTGCGGCCCAGTATTGTCAGCGATTGGAGCGGCGCTTCGTGCAACGGGGCGAGGCGCGCCTCGAGGCCATGATGCGGGAGCTACGAAAATTCTACCGTCTGGGCGCCACCGCCAAGCTGCGCCACGCGCTCGCTTGAGACCTACTTGTCGGTCGTCTTGCTGTCGTCCGCCTGCTTCTTCAGCTTGAGCCATTCGCTCAGCTTCCTCAGATCCTTCTTCTTCCGCGGGGCCCCGGTCTTCGCCAGAACGCCGCTGTCGTAGGGGCTGTAACCCTTCACGGTGCCCAGCGGGTTGTGCTTGACCAGCTCGAGGTCCGTCGCCGCGGGCGGCGTATCATCGGCAAGCGACAACTCGGCATCCAGCTTCTTGATGCGCTGCGCGGCGGAATCGCCGCCGAATTTTCCGGTCGCGACGGCCCATTCCCAAATGGCGTTGCCGCGGTCGTCATGCTTGACGCGTCCGGAGATATTGCTGCCCACCGTCTCGCGTTTCGGCGAGTCGGGCGCGCCGTTCAGCGGGCCTTTGGGTTTTTGCTTCTCATTGTTCACGCCTCCGTTTTAGGTCATGCACAAATTAAGTCAACCCGCACATGCGGAAATCTGGCGGGGCGTCACAGTTGCAGGTGGTATTTTGCGCGTAACAGCGCCATGGCGGTTTTACCGTCATTCCATTGGCCGGTTTGCACCTTCCGTAGCGCGTCATCGATGGGCAGCCACTGCAATTCCAGTTCTTCATCGGCATCGGGGGTTGCGACGCCCAAGTCGAGTTCACGGGCCAGATAGAGGTGGATGATCTCCGTGAAGATGCCCGGCGCCGGGAAGAACATGCCCATGGGCGTCCACCGGCGCGCCGTGATGCCGGTCTCCTCGGCCAGCTCGCGCACGGCGCACGCTTCCGGGGCCTCGCCCTTGTCCAGCTTGCCCGCGGGGATCTCCCACAGGAAGTCACCGACGGCATGGCGGTATTGGCGCACGACGCAGACCCGATCCTCGGCATCGACCGGAACCACCGCCGAGGCGCCGGGGTGGCGCACGAAGTCCAATTCGTGTTCACGGCCGTTTGCGTAGCGGAGGGTCACGGTCGACATATCGACGACGTGGCCCTCGTGCACGGGAATGTCCGCGATCGCGGTGGGCTTTTTCAGCATGGAAACCTTCGGGGTGACGATGATCGACGGTCATGATAACCGCGTGAACCGGAAAATCCGGGGCTGTGATCTGCCTCGTGGCAGGCGCACGATCAAATGCGAGATTCTCGGGGCAGGAGCCGCCTTTTGTGGCACGATCTGGATATATGTACAGCGGCATGCATTTCGGATGAAGTCGAAGACCACCACCGCATTCGATGCGTTGAATCCTGCGCAGCGGCGCGCGGCGACCTTCGGGGTGCTCGATGACAAGGGCATCACCGCCGGCCCCATGCTGATCCTGGCAGGCGCCGGCACCGGCAAAACCAACACCCTGGCGCATCGCGCCGCTCACCTGGTTCTGAACGGGGTGGATCCGGCCCGCATTCTCATGCTGACGTTCACCCGGCGCGCCGCCCAGGAAATGATCCGGCGCACCCAGAAGATCGTGGCGGAAGCCCTGGCCGAACGCGGCAAGATGGGCGACCGCAGCGTCGTGTCGCGCCTTCTTTGGTCCGGGACATTCCACTCGGTCGGCAATCGAATCCTGCGTCTGTACGCCAAGCACCTGGGCTTGAATCCGAATTTCACCGTTCTCGATCGTGGCGACGCGGCGGACCTGGTGGACGTCATCCGTCACGAGATGGGCTTTTCGTCCAAGGAGAAACGCTTCCCGCGCAAGGACGTCTGTCTTGCGATCTATACCTATCGGGTGAATACGCGGCTGTCCCTCAAGCAAACCCTGGAGGAGCAATACCCGTGGTGCCGCGAGTGGGAGCCGGATCTGAGCCGGCTGTTTCGCGAATACGTGGGCCGCAAGCAAAAGAACAACGTCCTCGATTTCGACGACCTGCTGTTGTATTGGCACGTGATGATGCAGACGCCCGCGTTGGCGCAGAGCCTGTCGAAGAATTTCGATCACGTGTTGGTCGATGAGTACCAGGACACCAGCACCTTGCAAGGCGAGGTCATCCAGGCGCTCAAGCCCGATGGGAAGGGCGTCACCGTGGTCGGCGACGACGCTCAGGCCATCTACTCGTTCCGTGCGGCGTCGGTCGAAAACATCCTGGGGTTCACCGAGCGCTACACCCCCAAGGCCGACATGGTGGTGCTGGCGCAGAATTACCGGTCGACCCAGCAGATCCTGGATTGCGCGAATGCGCTCATGGCGGAGGGCTCGCGTCAGCATCGCAAGACGCTCATGGGGGCGCGGCAGTCGGCGCTGAAGCCAGCCTATGTGGCGCTGGACGATGCCATTGCCCAGGCCGAGTACGTCGTCACGAAGATCCTGGCCACCCGCGAAATCGGCGGCTCGCTGAAGCGTCATGCCGTCCTCTTCCGCAGTTCGCATCACAGCGACGTGCTCGAAGTGGAGCTGACGAGACGCAACATTCCCTATGTCAAATACGGCGGCCTCAAGTTCCTCGAGGCTGCCCACGTGAAGGACATGTTGTCGATCCTGCGGTGGATCGACAATCCGCGCAATGCGGTTGCGGGTTTCCGCGTGCTGAAGCTCATCGCCGGGATCGGTCCCGGGCACGCCAAGCAGGCGCTGGACCATTTCGAATCGAACGCTTACAACTTCAAGAGTTTGGGCCTGTACGATGCGCCGCAGGCGGCGAAGATGGACTGGCAGCGGTTCTGCGCCTTCGTGGAAAAGCTGGCCGATCCGGCCACACCGTGGCCGGGCCAGGTGGGTGCGGTGCGCGAGTGGTACAAGCCGCAATTGGAACGCATCTACGACGCGGCCTTCAGTCGCGGGGGCGATCTCGAGCAACTCGAGGCCTTGTCCGGCCAGCATGCCAGTCGGGAGCGCTTTCTTACCGAATTGACGCTGGATCCTCCCTCCTTGACCAGCGACCAATCGGGCATGGCATCGAAGGACGAAGACTACGTGGTCTTGTCGACCATCCACTCGGCGAAGGGCCAGGAATGGGACAACGTCTACGTGTTGAACGTGGCCGACGGCAACTTCCCGTCCGAGTTTTCCACCGGCAAGCCGGAAATGGTGGAAGAGGAGCGCCGGCTCTTGTATGTCGCCATGACCCGGGCGCGCAACGAATTACATCTGTGTGCGCCGCTGAGATACCAAGTCACGGCGCAGGCCAAAGACGGCGACGGGCATATCTACGGGGCGAAGAGCCGCTTCATGACCGACAAGGTGTTGAGCTTCTTCGAACAAACCACGTTCCGCAGTCAGCGGGCCATGGAAACCCTGCGGGCAATCGATACCGCGACCGTCGATGTCGTGGCCCAGCTCAAGGAAATGTGGTGACCGGAGCGACCCCGAGCCCCGGGGTCCCGTCATTTCACCAGCGTCGAGGCCCGCCAGCGCCGCTGCCACCCGAGGGCTTGGAGCGCGGCGCGCGTTCCTGGGCCTCGTTGACGCGCAGCGGCCTGCCGCCCATTTGGAAGCCGTTCGTTTGCTGAATCGCGTTTTGAGCTTCACCCGCGCCCATATCGACGAATGCAAAGCCGCGGGGACGCCCGGTCTCGCGATCGTTGATGAGTTTGACGGAATCCACTTTGCCATAGCGCTCAAAAAGGCTGCGCACTTCGTCTTCCGTGGCGGTGAATGGCAGGTTGCCAACGTAAATCGTCGTCATTCAACTGATCTCACTAAATTGCGCGCAACGTGGACTTTAAGCCGCTAGCACGCGGTTTGAACACGCAGACCGACCGGATGACTCCTGCAGGGCGGCCTGTACCTTCAGTCGTGCGCTCAGCCCGTTCAAGCTTAGGGAACGACCCCACAAGGCCAGATGCTACGCCAGGGATTTATTGTTGGCAAACGTCGGAAAGCGCGTTTTCCGCATTATTTCAGGGTCTATTCGACTTCCAGGTACGCATAACCGTTCAGTTCGTTCTCATAGAAACGTTTGACGGCCTGAGCTTCGGACAGCGTCATGCGCCCTTCCTGAATGGCCCGCTCGCAGTCCCGGGCGATCCCGGGGTACAACTCGTCGGTGTCATATTCCATGTACTCGAGAACTTTGTTGGCCGTGTCGCCCTTGACGATCTCCTCGATCCACCAGCCGCCACCGTCCTGCAGTCGGATATGCACCACATGGGTGTCCCCGAACAGATTGTGCAGATCGCCCAAGGTTTCCTGGTAGGCGCCAACCAGGAACGCGGCCATGTAGTAGGGCTCGCCGGGCGTCAATTCGTGGACTTCGAGGGTGCGCTTGGTGATGCGCGGATGCACGAAGCGGTCGATCTTGCCGTCCGAATCGCAGGTGATGTCGGCCAACACGGCGTTCCGGGTGGGCTTCTCCGCCAGCCGCTGGATGGGCATGATCGGGAACAATTGCCCGATGGCCCAGCTGTCCGGCAGCGACTGGAAAACCGAGAAATTGCAGAAATAAATGTCGCTGAGCATCTCCTCGAGGTTCTCGAGTTCCTCCGGAACGCGGTCGAGTTTGCGGAAGTATTCGCGGATCTTGGTGCAGGTCGCCCAGTACAGACGCTCGGCCAGGCCGCGAAATTCCAGACTGAGATATCCCAGATTGAACATCTGCAGCGCCTGTTCACGTGCCTGCAGGGCATCGTGATAGCACTCCACCAGCCGGCGTTCATTGACCGATCGGTAGCTGTCGAACAGATCCCGCACCGGCTGCGGCAGCTCCTGGTCACCGAGATAATCCTCCTCCGGCCGCCCCGACACCTTGAACTTGTCGAGCTTGGAGGAGCCCAGCGTATCGAACACCAGGAGGCTGTGATGCGCGGCGATGGCGCGACCGGACTCGCTTACGATCATCGGGTGCGGAACGTTGCGCGCGTCGCAGACGCTCTTGATGCGGTAGACGACGTCGCTCGCATACTCATTCAGCGTGTAGTTCATCGAGGATTCGTAATTGGTGCCGCTGCCGTCGTAATCGACGCCGAGACCGCCGCCGATGTCGATATATTGCAGTCCGGCGCCCATGATCTTCAGTTCGGCATAGACGTGCGCGAGTTCGTTGATGGCGTCCTTGACCCGTCGGATGTCCTGCAGCTGGCTGCCGGGATGGCAATGGACGAGCTGCAGGCAATCCAACATGCAGCGCTCCTTCAACAACGCGAACAGGTCGAGGATCTCGCTGATGAACAGCCCGAATTTCGACTTCTCGCCTGCCGACTCGCGCCAACGTCCGGCGCCCTCGCTGGCCAGCTTCACCCGGACACCGATCTTCGGACGCACGCCGTAGCGTTCGGCGTGCTTGAGGATCAGATGGATCTCCTCGTAGTTCTCGACCACCGGAATGATGGTCCTGCCGAGCTTGGTGGCGAGAATCACCGCTTCGATGTAGCTATCGTCCTTGAAGCCATTGCACACGACGATGCGGTCCGGGGCGTTTTCGGTGATCGACATGACGGCGAGCAGTTCGGGCTTGGAACCGACCTCGAGCCCGAAGCCGAATTCCTTGCCGTAGCGATAGACCTCTTCGACGACCAATCGTTGCTGATTCACCTTGATCGGGAACACCGCGGCGTAGCGGTTCTGGTACCCGTTCTCCGCGATCGCCGTGGCGAACGCGTCGGCGATGTGGCGCAGCCGGTGCGCCAGAATGTCGGAGAAGCGGATGACCACGGGCGTGTGCAGATCCCGTGCCTTCAATCCCTGGACCACATCGTATAGATCGATCTCGCGATTCGGATCCATGCTGGGCCTGATGACCACGTGGCCGGCGGCATTGATCGAAAAATATCCTTTGCCCCAGGCCTCGACCTGGTAAAGATCCAATGCCTCGCTGATCTTCCAACCGAGAGTCGTGGGCAGCACTTTTGCGGGTGTATTCATGTGGCGCGCACGATAACAAATTGGGGCTGCATGTAAATGACGGTCGGCGTAAAAGCCGCATTCCGGGGATGTTGCGCTACGGTGTGGGGCCGCGAGCGACGGGACGATCGGCATTGCGGATCCACTCGCTCCAGGAACCGGCATAGAGTCTGGCACCGGTCAGGCCGGCGAGTTCCATCGCGAGCAGATTGTGACAGGCGGTGACGCCCGAGCCGCACATCATGATCGTATTCGCGGGTTCGGCGCCGGCCAGCCGCGTGAGCCAACGCCTGCGCAATTCCGCAGCGGGGAGGAAGCGCCCGCCCGCATCCAAATTGCCGGCGAAGGGGTGATTGATCGCGCCCGGGACGTGCCCGGCCACGGGATCGATCGGTTCAACGAGGCCTGCGTAGCGTTCGGCTGCTCGCGCGTCCACCACCCGATGCTCGGGGTCGCCCAGCGCTTGCTGCACGTCCGCGGCGGTCGCCACCGCGTGCAGGTCGGCCGTGGCGGCGACCAGCGCCGCGGCAGCAGATGGCGCCGCGGCTGCGGATTGCAGGGCGTCCGGTGCGGCCGCGCCCGATTCGACGGCGCCGCCCGCGCCCAGCCATGCCTTGAATCCGCCGTCGAGGACGGCGACCTCGGCATGTCCCAGCCAGCGCAGCAGCCACCACGCGCGCGCGGCGAAGGCGCCATTGGCGTCATCGTAGACGACGACCTGAACGCCGTCGGTGATGCCCAGGGAGGCGAAAAGCCTGCCGAGCGCCTCGGGCGAGGGCAGCGGGTGCCGCCCGGTGTGCGGCGTTACCGGGCCCGCGAGGTGCTGGTTGAGATCGACGTATCGAGCCCCGGGGACGTGCGCCGTGAGGTAGGCCTGGCGGCCCGCGGCAGGTGCATTCAAGTCGAACCGGCAGTCGAGGACGACGCAAGACCCAAGAATTCCCCCCAAGGATCGCGCATCGATGAGATTGGTCCGCAGCATCGCTGGAGCTTATCGCGGAACGTCATACGTCATCCGTTACAATTGAGGAATGGCACTTACTCTTTATTGGGGCAGCGGCAGCCCGTTCTCGTGGCGCGTTCTGTTGGCGTTGGAGCACAAGGGATTGCCTTTCGACTCCCAACTGCTGCATTTCGACAAGCAGGAGCAGCAGTCGCCGCAGATGCTGAAAATGAATCCGCGCGGCCGGGTCCCCGTGCTGAAAGACGGCGACTACGTGGTGTTCGAGTCCGTCGCGATTCTTTACTACCTGGACATGAAGTATCCGCAGATACCGATCTTCGGCGAAAGTCCCGAGGAGGCCGGGGTCATCATGCGCGTGATCTGCGAGTTCCAGGCCTACGCGGAGCCGTACGTGCAGAAGATCATCGACGCCATTTTCGCCGACCGGGTGGCGCAGGATGTCGACGCGCTCACCGACGCCATGCACGTGGTCGGGCGGGAGGCACGTACCATCGAAGGGCGGCTCAGCAAGGAAGAATGGATCGTCGGGGCGCATTACTCCGCGCTGGACATGGTCATCTTCCCTTGGATCCAATTGTTGCGGCGCGCTTTGGACAAGCCGGCGGCCGCCGAGCTGGGAGCTCGGTTTTTACCGATGGAACGGAATTATCCTGCCCTGGCCCGCTGGATCCACCGAATCGAGGCGCTTCCCGGCTACGAGCGAACTTACCCGCCTCATTGGCGCGAATAGGCCGGGGAAGGTAGGCTGGCAGCGGTTTGCAAGTGGTGACCCTGCGTGGCGTGGCCCGCGGGGCTGACGCCCGTGGCTTTTTAAACTGTCATTAAACTGTAGGAAAAAACAAATTGGGAAAAACATTATGACCAAACATGAAGTGCATGTGAATTTTGCGGGCAAGATCGTCTTTGTCGGTTTTGGCAGCATCGGACAAGGAGTTCTGCCGCTGATCTTGCGTCACATCGGCACTTCGGCAGATCGCATCACCATCGTCACCGCCGAGGATGCCGGACGCGGCGAAGCCGATCATTTCGGCGTCAAATTCGTCAAAAAAGCGCTGACACCCGAGAACTACCGCGCCACTCTGGAACCGCTGCTGGGCGAGGGGGATTTCCTCCTGAATCTGTCGGTGGACGTGTCGAGCACGGCGTTGGTCGCGCTGGCCCGCGAACGCGGCGCCTTGTATCTCGACACCTGCATCGAGCCATGGGCCGGCGGCTACACGGACCCGGGCGCGTCGGTGGAGTCCCGCAGCAATTATGCGATGCGCCTCGACGCGTTGAAGCTGCGCGACCGGGGCAAGGATGCGCCGACGGCGGTGCTGACACATGGTGCGAATCCCGGTTTGGTCTCCCATTTGGTCAAACAGGCCTTGCTGAACATCGCCAAGGACATGGGCGTGGATGCGGGTGCACCGAGCACGCGCGACGAGTGGGCGAAGCTCGCCCAGACGCTCGGCATCAAGGTGATCCACATCGCCGAGCGCGACACGCAGGTGGCGAACGCGCCGAAAGAGGCGAACGAGTTCGTCAACACCTGGTCCGTCGACGGCTTCGTCAGCGAGGGTGCGCAACCGGCAGAACTCGGTTGGGGCACCCATGAGAAACATTTTCCGGTGGACGGCGGCCGCCACTCGAAGGGATCCGGCTGCGCCATCTACTTGAACCGGCCGGGCGCCAGCACCCGGGTTCGTACCTGGACTCCAGAAGCGGGACACTTCCATGGCTTCTTGATTACGCACTCCGAAGCCATTTCGCTCGCCGATTATTACACCGTGAAGGATGGCGACCAGGTCGTGTACCGGCCCACCACGCACTACGCCTACCATCCCTGCGACAACGCGGTGCTGTCGGTCCATGAGTTCGCCGGCCGCAACTGGCATTTGCAGGACAAGAAGCGAATCATGCTGAAGGAGATCACCCAGGGCATCGATGAGCTCGGCGTGCTGCTCGCCGGTCACGCGAAGAATGCCTACTGGTACGGATCTCAGCTTTCCGTGGCGGAAGCGCGCGACCTGGCGCCCTTCAACAGTGCGACCAGTCTGCAGGTCACCGCGGCAGCCCTGGCCGGAATGATCTGGGCCATGGAAAATCCCAAGCGCGGGATCGTGGAGCCCGACGACATGGACTTCGCCCGTCCGCTCGGCATCTGCATGCCGTATCTGGGGACCGTGGTCGGCAAGTACACGGATTGGACGCCGCTGTATCAGCGTGGCGAACTGTTCGAGGAGGACCTCGACACGTCCGATCCGTGGCAGTTCAAGAACGTGCGGGTCGTTTAAGCCTCGAATCGAGGCAGCCACGCGGTGGAAGCCGGTCTACAGGGGCCGGCTTCCATAGTCGATCGCCACGATGATGACGGTGCCGGCGCCGCCGGGCAGGGCGACGGTCACTTCATCATCGAGCCGCTTGCCGAGCAAGCCCCGGCCGAGCGGTGAATCCATGCTGACGTAATCGTTGGCCATATCGAATTCATCGGGTCCCACCAGGCGATACCAGCGCAAATTGCCCCCAGGATATTCGAGCTGTACCCACGCGCCGAAATAGACCCGTTGCGGGTCGCGTCGGCCGGGATTTGCCGCGAAGTCGACGATGGTCATGCCGTCCAGCCGTTTGCGCAGGAAGCGCACCCGGCGATCGATCTCGTGCAGCCGCTTTTTGCCGTAGGTGTACTCGGCGTTTTCCGACCGGTCGCCTTGTGCAGCTGCTTCGGAGACGGCAATCGTGACCCGCGGCCTCTCCTCCAGCCAGAGCTGGTCGAGTTCGGCGCGCAGCCGCTGCGCTCCTTCGGGAGTGATGTATTTGGATCCGGGAGTGGTCGGAGGGCGATATCGTGACACGGTGCAGCGACAACTGATCTTTTAAAGACGTGAACCGCTTCTGATGTGTCGATGGGCGATTGAGTGGTTGCTCACAGATTGATCGCCGCTGATGTCTCAAAGTCTGTACCCATGAGCGCTAAATATTACACCCACTTCATTGCGCAGTCCGAAGACGCGATTGAATACAGCGAGTATCGCGGCGTGGTCGAACTGCTCGGGCAATCCAAGATCCAGGGCAACCGGGACATCGCCAAGATGCTGGCCCGCAGCTTCGATCTGGATGAAACCGACATTCAAGTTCTACAGTGGCACCATATTCACTGACCCCATCGACTCCTGCATCCCCTAGCGGGCTTTACTTCCCTTCATTGAAGTCCGCATCTCCGCCCTGAGCTCATCCCTCAGGGCTTTTTTTTGCGCGGTGTTAGACTGGCGCCCACGCCTCCGCTCGAGGCGATGAAGGGGACGATGATGCGCCGATCCGCTTGGGCCTTGCTGGTGGTTGCCGGATTCATCTTGTCGGGATGCGGCTACAACGCGATCCAGACGCAGGATGAGCAGATCAAATCCGCCTGGTCGGAGGTCCTCAACCAATATCAGCGGCGTGCCGACCTGATTCCGAATTTAGTGAACACGGTCAAGGGCTTCGCCGCGCAGGAGTCGAGCGTGCTGTTGGGCGTCACCGAGGCGCGCGCGAAGGTCGGTTCGATCCAGGCGACCCCGGATCTCGTGAACGATCCTGAGGCGTTCGCCAAATTCACGGCGGCCCAGGGGCAGCTGTCGAGCGCCTTGTCCCGCCTCATGGTGGTGACCGAGAATTATCCCATACTGAAGTCCAACCAGAACTTTCGCGACCTGCAGGCGCAACTCGAGGGAACGGAAAACCGCATCACGGTGGCCCGCAATCGCTATATTCAGGCGGTGCAGAACTACAACGTCACCGTGCGGTCGTTCCCGGGCGTCCTCACGGCCAGGTTGTTCGGCTACAAAGAGAAGCCGAATTTTGTCGTTCAGGACGAAGCGGCGATCTCCAAGCCGCCCAGCGTGGATTTCGGCAACCCGTCGGCCGGGGCGCTGCCGGCGGCGACTGCGCCATCCATGGCCCCGGCTGCGCCGGTACATTGACGTTGACCAGGTTCGGCCGGCTCGCGGCCGGCATCACATTGCTTCTTGTCACGTTGCTGGCCCGCGCCGACGTCGCGGTGCCGCAGTTGACTGCCCAGGTCATCGATTTGACCGGGACGCTGTCCGGGGGCGCCGTCAATCGCTTGGAAGCCAAATTGGCGGCATTCGAGGCCAGGAAGGGCAGCCAGATCGCGGTCCTGATCGTGCCGACCACCCAGCCGGAGGAAATCGAGCAGTACGGCATTCGGGTCGCCGACCAGTGGAAGCTGGGCCGGAAGGGGGTGGACGACGGCGTCATCCTGCTGGTGGCCAAGAACGATCGGCGGGTGCGCATCGAAGTGGGGCAGGGATTGGAAGGCGCGATCCCCGACGCGATCGCGAATCGCATCGTCACGGACACCATCACGCCGCATTTCAAACTGGGCGACTATGACGGCGGCATCGAAGCGGGCATCGATCAGGTGATTTCCGTGGTCGATGGCGAGCCGCTGCCGGAGCCCGACAAGACATGGGAGCGCTCGCGCGGGTTCGGCAATCTGTTGCCGCTCTTGTTGGTGGTGGCGTTCGTCGCCAGCGGCGTTCTGCGAAGCGTGTTCGGGCGACTGCTCGGGTCGGTCGCGACCGGCGGTCTGATCGGCGGGATCGCGTGGTTGCTGAGCCATGTGCTGCCCGTGGGCGTCGGCGCCGGCGTGGTGGGTTTCTTGTTCGCGATGTTGTTGGGTTCCTCGCGCGGTTGGTCGGCGGGTGGGGGTGGCGGCTGGAGCGGAGGCTTCGGTGGCGGTCTGGGCGGTGGCCTCGGTGGCGGTGGCCGGGGCGGCGGCTTCTCCGGCGGGGGCGGCAGCTTCAGCGGTGGCGGCGCCTCGGGTAGTTGGTAATGCAGCTCAAGCGGCTGATTCGACACGTCGTGGCGCCGCATTGGCGGACCCGTGTGTTGTTTCCGACCGCGGCTTTGGATGCCATCGAACAGGCGGTGACCCGTGCCGAACGCACGCATGGCGGCGAGATTCGATTCGTCATCGAAACCGCGCTCGCTCCCTTGCACGTTTTGAACGAGCTGAGCCCGCGCGATCGCGCACTCGAGGTGTTCGCGCGCTTGAAAGTGTGGGACACGGAGCACAACAACGGGGTGCTGATCTACGTGCAGCTTGCCGACCGCGTCGTGGAGATCGTGGCCGATCGCGGCTTCTTGGGGAAAGTAAGTCCCGCGGAATGGGAGGGGGTCTGCCGGCTGATGGAAGAGCATTTCCGGGCCGGAAAGTACCAGGCAGGGGCCATTGCGGGCGTCGACGCCGTGGGAACCCTGCTCGGGCGCCATTTTCCATCCCGGCCCGGCGGCCCCGCGTCGACTCATAACCAATTGCCTGATCGACCGACTTTGCTGTAGATAGGCGGATGGCAAAAACTCTAGTCGATTCTTCCCGTTGGCGTGCCCTTGGGGCGCTGATTCTAGGACTGGGCGCTGCGGGCTGCTCGCTGTTCCACACGACCAAGATCGAACCGCCGCCGATCGTCGCAGTGCCCCCGTCGCCGCCCGAATTGCCCAAACCGACCGCCACGCATCGCTTCGACATCGACGCGACCACCGAGGTCGTGGGCTACGTGCAGAAAACCATCGTCGGCAAGGAGGACACGCTCCCCGACATCGCACGACGTTTCGATGTGGGCTATGAGGAAATCTTGCTGGCCAATCCTGGCGTCGATCCGTGGCTGCCGGGCGTCGGCCGGGAAGTGGTCGTTCCGACCCAGTTCATTCTGCCTGCCGCGCCGCACGGGGGAGTGGTGGTGGACGTCGCCGCGATGCGTATCTTCTATTACCCGCCGCACAAGAAGAACGAGCAGCAGGTCGTCTACACGCACCCCATCGGTATCGGCCGGGTCGGTTGGAGAACACCGGAGGGCACGACCAAAATCGTGAGCCGTACCAAGGATCCGGTATGGACGGTGCCCAAATCGGTGCGGGACGAACACGCCGAGGACGGTGAGAAGCTGCCCGCGCGCGTGCCCGCGGGGCCGGACAATCCACTGGGCCAGTACATGTTCCGCTTGAGCTGGCCCAGCTACCTCATCCATGGAACCAACAAGCCGTACGGGGTGGGCATGCGCTCGAGCCATGGCTGCATGCGCTTGTACCCCGAGGACATTGCGGTGTTCTTCGATCTGATTCCGATCGGCACCAAGGTCACGGTGGTCAATCAGCCCTACCTGTTCGGCTGGCGCGACGGCGTCATGTATTTTCAGGCCTACGCCGTGATGGAAGACGACTCGCGCGACTGGAGCAAGAACCGTCAGCGCTTGCTCGCGCACCTGCTCAACCCCACGGTGCGCAAAGAGATTTCGGTGAAGGACAACGATATCGATTGGCAGCGAGTGGGTGATCTCGCGCACTCGCCGCGCGCATTGCCGGTGCCGGTGACCGGCGGTCACGACGGCGTCGACGCGGTGGTTTCCCGGTCCTTACTGGTCGACAATACGTTGCCGGACGGCTCGAACTGGGACGGGAAGAGCGGGTTGTTGGTCGACGAGAAGACCTTCAACGACCTGGTGGGCGGGCAGGCCAAGGCTCCTCCGGTGTCTCGATCGCAACCGTCCGCTCACCAACTTTAAGGCGAGAATTCCCATGCGTCACTGTGTCGCGGCCCTGGTGCTTACGGGGTTCCGCATCACCATGGCCGGTGCGGCGACGCCGGACCTGGCGCCCATCCAGTCCGGTCTGGACTATCATTCCTTCGCCAACATCGAGCAGTTTCGGGTGACTCACCTGGAACTGGATCTGCGCGTCGATCCATTCTTCAAGACGCTGCGCGGCATGGTCGGGCTGAAGATCAAGCGGCTGGATCCGAATGCCACCGAGCTGATTCTCGACACCCGGGACCTCAATGTCTCGGATGTCACCATCAAGGCGCAGGACGTGCTCGGGGCGACGGCCAAAAGCGAAACCACGTGGGTGAGTCGTCCGTTCCATTTCCAGAAGAAGGATCCGATTCTCGGATCCGCCCTGGTCATCGAACTGCCGCCGTCGCAAAAGACCACGCTGTTCGTGCGGATCGACTACGAAACCTCGCCGACGGCGCCCGCGCTGCAATGGGTGGGCGCCAGCCAGACCGCGGGCAAGCACACGGGTTTCTTCTTCACCCAAAACGAGCCGATCGGCGCGCGCAGCTGGATTCCCCTGCAGGATACGCCCCAGGTTCGCGTGACGTACACGGCCACGATCCACACGTCCGCCGACGTGCTGGCGGTCATGAGCGCCAAGAATGACCCCAATGCCAAGCGCAACGGCATTTATACCTTCGACATGCCGGAGGCCATCCCGTCCTATCTGATCGCGTTGGCGGTGGGCGATTTTCAGTTCAAGGCGACCGGACCGCGCACCGGCGTGTATGCGGAGAAGTCGGTGCTGAAGGCGGCAGCCAAGGAGTTCGCCGACACCGAGTCCATGATCGAGACCAGTGAAAAATTGTTCGGTCCCTACCGCTGGGATCGTTACGACATCCTGGTCCTGCCGCCGAGTTATCCGGTGGGCGGCATGGAAAATCCGCGCTTGTCGTTCATCACTCCCACCGTCATCGCGGGCGACAAGAGCCTGGTTTCGGTGATCGCTCACGAGCTGGCGCATTCCTGGTCCGGCAATCTGGTGAGCAACGCGACCTGGCGCGACCTGTGGCTCAACGAAGGGTTCACCGATTACCTCGAGAGCCGCATCATCAACGCAGTCTACGGCGAGAAGCGCGAAATGATGGAGCGGGTGTTGGGGCTGCGGGCGCTCAAGGACAACCTGGCCACGCTCAAACCCGCCGACCAAGTTCTGGCGATCGACCTGCGTGACCGGGACCCTGACGAGGTGTTCAGCGATGTGCCCTACGAGAAGGGTCGGTTGTTCCTGACCTACCTCGACGCCAAATTCGGGCGCGAGCGGTTCGATGCCTTTCTGCGCAGCTATTTCGACCATTTTGCCTTCAAGAGCATCACGACCGAGCAATTCGTGGGGTACCTGCAGGAAAATCTGCTGGATCGTTATCCGGGCATCGTGACGCCAATCCAAGTCACGGCATGGGTGTCGGGGCCGGGGATTCCGCAGGATGCGGTGCTGCCCACGTCGACCGAGTTCGCGCCGGTCGATCAGGCACGCGTGGACTGGCTGGGCGGCAAGCTCACATCCAAGGAGCTCAAACTCACCAGCGCCGGCTGGGCGGCCCAGCAGTGGCTGTACTTCTTGAACAACATGCCCGCGCGCCTGAGCACGTCGCAGATGGCGGACTTGGATCAAACATGCGCCTTCTCGCGCACGCCCAATGCGGAAATCGGCCACAGCTGGTTCCTGCTGGTCATCCGCAACCAATACCAACCCAGCTATGTTCGACTGGAGCAATATCTGGAAACGATCGGACGCCGTAAGCTCGTCACGCCCCTTTACGTGGAATTGATGAAAACGCCCGGTGGTGCGGTGCAGGCGAAACGCGTCTACGCGCTGGCCCGTGCCGGCTATCATCCTGAGACGGTTGCGGCCATCGACGCCATCGTGAACCCAAAGTCCGAGGAATCCGATGACTAGCGAGTGGATGAAAGTGATGCTCGATGAAATCGCGCGCAAGAAGGCGGAAGCCGAACAGGAGCGGCTCGAGCTGGAACGCCGTCGCGCCGAGCAGGGGTCGGCGGCGGACGTGCCGGTGAGGCAGCGCCCGGCGGGAGGCCGCACCGCGTGAGAGGGCCTGTGATCGGCCGCCGCACGTGAGACGCCCTGCGGGAGGCCGCCCCGCGTGACACGCCGTGCCTAGGCGGCCCCGCGTGGAGACGCCCTCATGATTCCGCTTAAGGACGATACGCCGTCCGCGGTGAAGCCGGTCGTCACGGTCTCGTTGATCGCCGCGTGTTGCGGCGTTTTCTTGTGGCAGCGCTCGCTGAGCCTGGAAGGTGGCCGGCGGGTCGTCGATGCGTTGGGCGCGATTCCCGCCGTGCTGTTGACGGACGCGCGCCTGCCCGTCGATCTTCAGTGGATTCCGCGGTTTGCGACGCCGCTCACCTCCATGTTCCTGCACGGCGGCTGGCTGCATCTGCTCGGCAACATGCTGTATCTCTGGATCTACGGCGACAACGTCGAGGACTGTCTGGGGCATGGCCGCTATCTCGTTTTTTACGTACTCTGCGGAGCGACTGCGATCGGCGCGCAGGCGTTGTCCAACCCGCATTCGGCCTATCCCATCATCGGTGCCAGCGGTGCGATCTCCGGCGTTCTCGGCGCCTACCTCTTGCTGTTTCCGCGCGCCAAGGTGCTCACCCTGGTGGTGCTTCCCTTCTTCTTCACGACCGTCAGACTGCCGGCCATGTTGCTGTTGTTGTTGTGGTTTGCGGTGCAGCTGGTGAGCGATCTCGCCTCGCAGGACAGCGGGGCCGGGGTGGCCTATGGCGCCCACATCGGCGGCTTTCTCGCGGGAATGCTGCTGGTGCCCTTTCTCAAGCGACGCGAGGTCTCGCTCTTCGCCCCGTGAGGGACCCGCGCGTCGCAACCTTCCTGTGATACAGTCGGCGCGACTTTTTGCAGGGGAATATTCTGGAGACTCCGATCGGCTTAGGGTTCCAGGTACGAGAAGAACGGGGTCCCGACGAAGCCATCCTGCGCGTCGGGACCGCGCGCACTGCCTTCGTGGGCCGGACGCTGCGTGGTCCCGTGAATCGGCCGATCTATCTCAAAACGTTCGCGGAATTCCAGCACATCTTCGGTGGTCTGTGGCAACCGAGCCCGCTCGGATACGCGGTCGAACAGTTTTTCGACAACGGGGGCCGCGAAGCGCTCGTGGTGCGGGTGGTCAACGGCGCGCGCGCCTCCACGCTCACGCTAAAGGCCGGCATCCATTCCCTGAAACTGCGTGCGGTGCGGCCCGGCACGCGGGAGTTCCTGCGCGCGAGCGTCGACTACGACAATGTTGCGGCCGCGCAGACGTCCGAGTTCAATCTCACCGTGCAACGCGTCCGGGTGCAGGGCACGGAACAGGTCGAAGACCAGGAAATATTCTCGCGTGTGTCGGTGGCGCCGGATGCGGAGCGGCACATCGCCGTGCTGCTGGCCGAGTCGGAGCTCGTGCATCTCGGCGCGGAAGTCCCGGCGCAGCGACCCGACCGGACCCTCGACGCGGCGCGCGGACTTGCCACCGGTTACGTTTGCTCGAACGCGGACGGGGACGATGGCGCGCCCCTGACGGATTACGACCTGATCGGTTCGGAACTCGAGAGGACGGGTCTGTTCGCCCTCGATGACGGCGATTACTTCAATCTGTTGTGCATTCCGCCGTTGTCGCGGGATCAGGACGTGGGGCCGACCACGCTGCTGGTGGCGGCGCGATTCTGCAAGGACCGCCGCGCCTTGCTGGTCGTGGATCCACCCGCGCAGTGGCATACGGCCGACGAGGCCTTGCGAGGGATCCGGGAGTGGAACTTCGCGAACGAGAATGCGGTCATGTATTTCCCCCGAATCCTGGCGCACGACAAGCTGCGCGGGCATTGCGAATCGTTTGCGCCGTGCGGTGCCGTCGCCGGCATGCTGGCGCGATCCGACGAGGCCTCCCCGGTCTGGGGACCGACGAGACTCGACGATGCGATTCTGCGTCCCGGGTTTCGACCGAGCTGCCTCGTGGCCGAAGACCGTCGCATGCGTCTCGCCGCCGTCGGCGTGAACACCATTCAAGCCGTCAGATCGGCCACACGGATCGGCGTTTCTCCCCGGACTTTGGGCGCCGGCAGCGCCGGCTCGTCCGACTGGCAGAGCCTCGCGGCACGCCGCCTGGTGCTGTTCATTCTCAACAGCGTCGAGCGTGGTACGCGCTGGGTCGCATTGGCCAAGCCGCACGGCGAAGTGGCCGCGCTCGTGGAAGCCCAGGTCGGCTCGTTCCTGACACGGCTGTACGAGGCAGGATGTTTCGCAGGCCGCGCGATGGAAGACGCATTCTTCGTCATCTGCGACGGCCGCGTGAACGGGGTGCCGAGCATGGACCCGTGCGAGTTCCAACTGATCGTGGGGATCGCCGCCGCGCGCAAGGGCGAGTTTCACGGCTTCCGCATCGCGCACTCGGCCTCCGGGAGCACGGTCACGCCGGTCAGCGTCAACACGTTGAACACGGTTCGGTACAGCCCGGCGGAAATGGAATGGGTCGACAAATTGGTCAGCCAGCTGCGCTCCTAGCGCGCCTCGCCGCGAGTTCGGCCGAAAGAGAACATGAACATTTGCGTGGAGGCGGTGATGACTCGATCGTTCGGCACGGTGATTTTCTCTCATGGCAAGGAGAGCGGTCCGTGGGGCGGCAAGATCACCGCCATGGGGGCCATGGTCCGCGATCTCGGGTGTGCGGTCGAGTCGGTGGACTATCGGGGCATGGATGACCCCAGCGCGCGCGTCACCAAGCTGATCGACGCCGCGGCGGCGATCAGCGGCGGGGTCGTCCTCGTGGGCTCGAGCCTTGGGGGGCACGTCAGTGCGGCCGCCGCCGGCCATGTCAGGCCTCGTGGCGTGTTTCTCCTGGCGCCGGCGTTCTACATGCCGGGATTCGAAGTCCATACGCCGCAGGACGTCGACTGCGCCACGGCCATCGTGCATGGCTGGCATGACGACATCGTACCCGTCGACAACAGCGTGCGATGGGGTCGGGAGCACTCGGCCGCGCTCCACGTGCTGAATTCCGACCATCGATTGGAGGACCAAATCGAGACCATCTGCCAGTTGCTGCAGGCGTTCCTGATCGCCCTCGGCTAGCGCGGCAACACCGCTCGGGCTAGTGCGGCAACACCGGCGGCGGCGCGGCGATGCCCGCCGGAGGAAGCGAGGAGGGCGGCGCAGCCATGCTTGCCTGGGCGAGTTCGCGCAGACTTTCGCCGAGTTGCTCGCCGGTGCGCCGGCCCATGGCGTCGAACCCCGCGCTCATCGAGGCGTTATAGGCGGTGTTATAGCGCTTTCCGGCGGCGGACTCCATGAACGAGAGCAGATGGTTGAGGTCCGAATCGCTCAAATCTCGATAGCCGTAGGCCATGAAACGCCGCATGGGCGCACGCATGTTCTGCTCGAGGCCGGCGCGGCTCGCCTCGCCCGATTTGTGAGCGCGCGCCTCGACGGCAACCGGATCCATGCCGGAGCCGACGGCCGTCCCGACGGCGACGGACTCGCCCATGCTGAGGAAAATGTCGACGGTCGATTCGGTGGAATGGGTGGCGCGCTCGAGCTTGTCGATGAGTTCGTCACGCTTAGGGGTGGACGGGGCCGTTGTCTCGCCGTTCATCACCTTGTCGATATTGGCCTCGCCGAGCGTCGCCAGCACGACGTCCGCCGACACCATGCGTTTGCCGAGATCGCTGGCGAGAAAGGCCCCGGTCTTGGCGACGGTGGACGCGTCCAGATGCTCGGCCAGCGATTGCAGTGCGGGCGCCTCGAACACGTCGATGCGGAAGCCGCGCACGGCGGCGGCGGTCACCGCGTCGAGCTGGGGAGGCGATAATTGGGCGGAGGCGTCGGCGGCGAACAACTGCCGGATGTGTTCCGGCATCGCACCCAACGAGGCGCGGACCTGTTCGCGTATTTCGGCGGCTTGGTATATCTTCGCCGCCGTGTCGATATCAACAGTCGACCCGGCAGCGTACACATTGGCCGTCAAGACCATCAATAACACGAAACGGACCATGCGCGAACTCCGGATGACTGGTTGTTGTAGAGGATTGTACACTGAGGGTTTCCACCGGCTGGCTGTTACGAGGTTGCCATGGACGAGCTGAAGGTTTCGACCGCCGCTGTGGCGCTTTTGTTCATTTTGGGATGCTCCGGGCCGAACGCGAACCCGCCGCCGCCCCCGCCGGCGCCCGCGCGGCCAACCACCGTTTTCGAGCCACTCACCCAGCAACTGGAGCGGGCACGCGAGGTGCAAAATACCGTCGACGAGAATACCGACGCCACCCGCAAAGCGGTCGACGAACAAGAGCGCGGCGACCACTCCCCATAACACGGCCCGGTATCCATGACTCCATTTGACGGCTTGGGCCATGCCTGGCATTGGAGCGTGCGCAAATTACTGGGGCTTTGGGTGCGCGCCACCATCAAACCCGACGATGCGGCGGCCGAGATCGCCGCGCGGCCCCGACCGGTTTGCTACGTGCTCGAGCGCGAGAGCCAGTCGGATCTCGCGGTGCTCCACAATGCCTGCGAGCAACTGCATCTGCCCGGCCCGGAGCGCCGACTGGCCATGGGCAACCGCCGGGCGGAGAGAGCGTATTTCGAACTCAGCCGGCGGACCAGCTTTTTCAGCCGGCGAGCGGTGGCGCGGGCGCCTCGATTCCTGGAGCAGCTGGTCGCGGCCGGCACCGCTCATCCGGAGTTCGACGTGGATCTCGTCCCGGTTGCCATTTTCTGGGGCCGTGCGCCGCACAAGGAAGTGAGCTTGTGGCGGTTGCTGTTCACCGAGGATTGGGCGTTGGTGGGGCGCTTTCAGAAGCTGCTCAACGTTGTGTTCAATGGACGCAACGCCTTGGTGTACTTCGGCGAGCCCATTCGTCTGCGGGATGCGATGGAGGAGGGGTTGAGCGCGCCACGCGGCGTGCGCCGGATCTTGAGGGCGCTGCGCGCCGGGCTGCGCGCGCAGCGCGCGTCGACCATCGGACCGGATCTCTCCCACCGCCGAACCTTGGTCGCGCAGATCCTCAAGAGCCAGGCCGTGCGGCACGCGGCGCGTCAGGAAATGACGGCGCGCGCCGAGGCGGGACGCCCCATCACGCGCCGCGCCGCACTGCTCGTCGCGCGCAAGCATGCCGTGGAAATCGCCGCCAATTATTCGCAGGCCTTCATCACCTTCATGTCGGTGTTGCTGGGCCGGCTGTGGAACTGGTTGTACGACGGCGTGGAGTTCGAGCACGTCGAGAAACTCGAGGAGATCGGCGACGGCGCGGAGATCATCTATGTGCCCTGCCACCGCAGCCACATGGATTATCTGCTGTTGTCGTATGTCATCTACCGCAAGGGATTCGCGGTGCCGCACGTGGCCGCGGGCGTGAATCTCAACATGCCGGTGATCGGGCGTTTCCTGCGCAAGGGGGGCGCCTTTTTCCTGCGGCGCAGCTTCAAGGGAGATGCGCTGTACGCCGTGGTGTTCACCAAGTACCTGGGTTTCATGATGGCCCGCGGCCATCCGCTCGAATATTTCATCGAGGGCGGCCGCAGCCGCAGCGGCCGCCTGCAATCACCGCGCACCGGCATGCTGTCGATGACGCTGCGCAGCTTCCTGCGCGATCCGAAGCGCTCCGTCGTGTTCATGCCGGTGTATTTCGGCTACGAGCGCATCGTGGAAGGCAGGACGTACATCGGCGAGCTGTCGGGCCGGCCCAAGGAGAAGGAAAGCGTGTGGGGCGTCATCAAGGCGTCGGTGTCGGTATTGCGCAGCAAGTTCGGCAAGGTCCACGTCAATCTGGGTCAACCCATCGCACTGTGCGACGTCCTGCAGAGGCACAACCCCGGGTGGCGCACCGCCGACCATGAATCGCAGGATCCGCGCACCGGCTGGATGAACGGAGTCATCGACGATCTTGCCGTGTCGATCACCACCGGCATCAATTCCGCGGCCGCCGTCACTCCGGTCAATCTCGTCGCCATGGCGATGCTGGCTTCGCCCCGCCAAGCGCTGCCGGAAGCGGCACTCGTGAGTCAGTTGGAACTGTATCAACGGCTGCTGCGCGAGGCGCCGTACGGGCCCTTGGTGACGGTCAGCGGGGAGAGCGGCGCGGCGATGACGCAGTACGCGGAGAGCATGGGCATGCTCGAGCGGCAGAAACACCCGCTCGGCGACATCATGCGCATGAACGCCGAGAACGCGGTATTGGCCACGTATTACCGCAACAACATTCTGCACCTGTTCGCCATGCCGTCGCTGATCGCGTGCTGCTTCATCAGCAACGCCCGCATGCGAACCGTGGATCTGCAGCGCCTGGTCTGGCGGGTCTATCCATACATCGCGGCGGAATTGTTCCTGCGGTGGGAGGAGAGCCAGATCGGTGCCGTCGTGGAGTCATTGCTCGACACCTTCGTTGCCTTGGGCTTGCTGCAAACCGACGAGGATCGCAGCGAGTGGCGGCGTCCCGCGCCCACCTCCCTCGAAGCGATCCGGCTCCCGCTCCTGGCCGAGGCCACGATCCAGACGATCGAGCGTTATTATTTGGTGGTCGCACTGTTGCTGCAGGCAGGCTCCGGCGCCATCGGCCCGGAGGCTCTCGAGGAGCGCTGCACGTTGATGGCGCAGCGCATGTCGGTGTTGTACGGCCTCAACTCGCCTGAGTTTTTCGACAAGAATTTGTTTCGAAATTTCATCGGGCTGCTGCGCCGGCGAAACGTCGTGCAGACGGCCGACGACGGGTGCCTGCTGTTCGGCGACCTCATCCTCGGCGTGGCGGCCGACGCCCAACTCGTGCTGTCCGAGCAGATCCGCCACAGCATCCTGCAAGTGACGTTGGGACAATAGAGGGGCCGTCCGGAATGCTGTCGCTAGGCCGTCAAATTTCCCTCCTCGGCCGCCGCCGGGATGCGGCGCGGGACCGCGAGCGGGTGCTGCGCAGCTTTGCCGACTGGAGGAGGGAACTCGCGGCGTTGCCGCCGCCGCGGCCGCGCGGCAAGACCCTGCTCGTGATTCGTCTGGACGATATCGGCGATTACCTCCTGTTCCGCAACCAACTGGCGATGTACCGCCATTCCCCCCGCTGGCGCGATCATCGCATCACCCTGCTGGGAAACGCTGCGTGGAAGGACCTGCTGACGTTGCTGGACGCGGACGCGGTCGATGACACCTTATGGGTCAACAAGAACCGCTATCTGCAGCATGCCGACGACCGGCAGGAGGTGTGGCGGCAGCTGCGCGACCGAGGATTCGAGACCGTCATCACGCCCTCGCGCACGCGGCCGCTGCTGCTCGACGATCTTTGCATGCTCGCTGCCGCGCCGCTGCGCTCGCTGGGATGCGTCAACACGAATGTCCATGCGACCTGGAACCGGCTGTCGGACGGCCTGTATGAATCGCTGTTCGAGGGGTCCGGCAGCTTGATGCACGAGTTTCGATTCAATGCCGAATTCGCCCAATGGGCGTGCGGGATCTGCTATTCCGGGGTCCGTCCCGTCATCGAGCGCAGATTCGACCCGCCGATCGTGGGCCCTTATGTGATCTGCTTCATCGGCGCCAGCACGAGGAGCAAGCGCTGGCCGGTGAATCGATGGCTCGACCTCATCGCGCTGCATCGGCGTCATTTTTCCAGCAAGCTCGTTCTCGCGGGCAACGGCAAGGCGGAACTCGAGATGGCGCGGATCATCCGCCATCGAACCGGTGTGGAGAGCATCGTCGGGACGGTCTCGCTGACGGAGCTTCTCGGCTGGGTCGCGGGCGCGGAGGCGGTCGTCACCAACGACACCATGACGGCGCACATGGGCGTGTCCTTCGACAGACCGACGGTCATCATCGCGAACGGCATCAACTACATGCGGTTTTCCGAATACGACAACACGAGCACCCTGCATGTGGCGACGGTGTATCCCGAGGTCGTCAATCGCAGGCGCAGGCGGATCGGCGACGGACCGTATGCCTACAGCGAGACGGTAACCGCAGACATCGCCTCCATCAAGGCCGACACGGTCTTCACGGAGCTCCAACGGCTCCTGCGATGATGATCGAGCGATGCGTCGCGTGTCCGGGCGGCGGCGTCCGTCAGGGTCGCCGCGGTCCCAGGCGTCCCCGGATGCCGTCCCACCAGCCTTGGGCGACGGCGATGATCTTGGCCGTTTTGTTCGATTCGTAAAAAACGATGCGCTTGCAGAGTCGGTAGCTGCGCTGGAGGCTCTTCAACGCCCAGGTTCCGTAAGCGTAGCCGCCGTATTCGCGCAGCATGACCGTGTCGTTGCGGGCGATGTAGTAGCGACGGTCGGGGGAATGGTTGGTGGTCCATTTCTTCTTCCACAACCAGCGGTGCTGACTATAGGCGCCGATCGCATGGGACATGAGCGGCTTGCGCGTCTTGATGACGTGGAAGCCCTG
This sequence comes from Gammaproteobacteria bacterium, assembly GCA_003164785.1. GTDB lineage: Bacteria > Pseudomonadota > Gammaproteobacteria > Steroidobacterales > Steroidobacteraceae > Bog-1198. The sequence goes on from PLUE01000065.1 coordinate 164,609, forward strand.
CGCGCGCGCGCGCAGGCAATAGTCCAGATCGACGTAGTCGATGAAGAACTCGTCCCGAAAGGGGCCGACGGCGGCGTGGCTCGCCAGGGGAAGCAGCGAGCCGGAGGTGATCACCTGCTTTACTTCCTCCCAGGGTTCGGCGTGGGCGGCCTGATCCGCCGGGGGCGACGTCTTGTTGACGTCCGCGAAGCCTGCGCCGATCACCGCCAGCTTCCCGCGATGGGGGAATGCCGCCTGGGTGGCCAGCAACTCCTGCACCATGTCGTCGTCGACGGTGCTGTCCTGATCCAGGAGCAGCACCCAGGAATACCCGCCGGCGACGGCATGTTCGATCCCAATGTTCAGCGCGGCCGCGACGCCCAGGTTGGCGCGGTTCAACACCAGGGTGACCGCGGGATGCTCTGCGCATGTGTGCAGCATCTGCGTCTCGGCGGCGGTGGATCCATTGTCGACGATCACCAGCGCGCCGACCTGCCTCAGGACGCGCTCGATGCGCGCCGGAAATTCCGAATCGGGGTGATAGGTCACCGCGATGGCGCAGACGTCGCTCGATTCCACCATGACGGTCATGATTGCGGCCGTGCTCAGTCCCAGCTTTGTGTGCCGCGGCCCTGCTTGGTGTTGCCGCGGCGTTTTTTCGTGTCGATGCGGCGCTCCTTCGACGCCTTGGTCGGCCGGGTTTTCTTGCGGATCTTGGGCTCGATCATCGCGCTTTTGACGAGTTCGGCGAGCCGCTCGAGGGCGTCGCGCTTGTTCTGATCCTGGCTGCGCTCGCTGCGGGCGCTGATGAGGATGGTGCCGTCATCGTTGATCTTTTGCCCGGCGATGCGCCGCAGTCGATTTCTCGCGCCGACCGGCAGACTGCTGTTGATGGGCAGCAGGAAGCGCAGCTGGACGGCGCTGGCGACCTTGTTGACGTTCTGGCCGCCGGGTCCCGATGAGCGGATGAACTTCCACTCGAGTTCGTCGTCGGGGATGGCGATGTCCGGCGTGATGATGAGGGGCATGGCGGCCTTGGTGCCCGTCTAATCGAGGTCGGGAAGCGCGTTGTGCAGCCGGATTTCGTGCTGCGCGACGGGAATGGTGATGCGGTGTTCCTTGAAGAGGCGCCAGATGGCGCGGTTCACGTCGGAGCGGACATTGTTCACGCCGTCCTGCGGATCGGAAATCCAGAAGCGCAGTTCGAGCTCGATGCCGCTGTCGCTGAAATGCATGAGCCGTGAGACGGGCGCTGGTTCGCGCAGTACGCGTTGCTGGCCCTCGCAGGCGTTCAGCAGGATCTGCAGCGCGACCTCCGGGTCGTCCTGATAGCTGACGCGGATCGGCAGCTTGAGCCGGATCCGCGGGTCGGTGTAGCTCCAGTTGATGACGGCGTTGGAGATCAGCTGTTGATTGGGAACCAGCATCTCCACGCCATCACGATCGCGCACCACGACGTAGCGGCCGCGCAATTCCTGCACCCAGCCGAAATTCTCGGTGCTGGTGCCGGCTTGGCCCGACAGGCTGATGACGTCGCCCGGTTTGATGGATCGATCCAGCAACAGCACGAAGCCGCTCACGAAGTTGGCGGCGATGGACTGCAAGCCGAATCCCAACCCGAGGCCGATGGCGCCGGTCAGCACGGTGAGCGCGGTCAGATCGACGCCGGCGGCGTTCAGTCCCATCAGGATGCTGAGCGCGATCAGGAAGGCGTTGGCGAATTTGGCGATGCCGATCCGCGTGGAGGGCGCCAGCGTGCTGAGCTTCTTGAGCCGTCGATCCACCCATCGGCTTATCCAGGCAGCCACCAGCACGAACAGGGTCAGCGTGAACAACAGCTTGAAGATCGACCAGACGGTGATGCGCGTTTTTCCCGCGGAGACGCCGACGCTGTCGAGCGCATTGATGATGGGATCGAGCCAGCCCAGGTATTCGGCGGCGATGGCCAGCCAAATCACCAGCGTCAGCCGATTCTCCCAATCCTGCATCCACGACTTGTTGCCGAGACTGGCGGCGAACAGGAAGACGCCCACCCGCACCGCGACGTAGGCGCCGATGAGGCGCGTTGCGGCATCCATGATCGTCACGTCGAAATGCGCCGCGAACAGCATGCCGTGGGCGAGCATCACCAGCAGCAGCGCGAAGACCACGGGTGCGACGACGACGATGCCCTGCGATGCGAGGTATTTCACGGTCAGGGCGGTGGGCGTGGTGATGCCGCGGCGCTGATAGCGGTTGCGCAGCATGGCCCCGACGAACCATCCCGCCCAGAGACATACCGTGACGGCCGCGATCTCGGTGATGACGTTCCGCGTAAACAAGATATCGAAGAAAGCTTCGATACGCCGCCAAAGCTCCATCATGCGTTCAGGTCCGGGATCAGCTGGCTCTCGAGACGCGCGATCTGATCCTTGAGCATCAGCTTGCGCTTCTTCAATCGCTTCATCTGCAGCTCGTCGACCTTGAAGTCCATGCTGAGCCGCGAGATGACGTCGTCCAGGTCGCGATGCTCGATGCGCAGCTGGCGCAAGCGTTCGATGTTCTTGAACAAATTTCGATTAACGTTGCTTTCTTCGTCGCTCACGGAGGGTTCTGCTCGTGGGTTTTTGATCGTTGGATGTCAGAGGCCATACACGCGCCACACGGGAACCACCGAATCCGGTAGTTTAGCCAACCGGCCGAGCGGATTCCAAGTGTGTTTCGGACTGTGAAAGTCGGAGCCGCTCGAGCCGGAAAATCCGTGCTTCACGGCGAGCATGGCGGATGCCTCGACGTGCGACGCGCCATTGGGTCCCGTCACGACCTCGATGGCGGTTCCGCCCGCGGCGGCGAATTCGGTCAGCAATTGGCGGCGCGCACCCGACGAGAGAGCGTAGCGCGCCGGATGGGCGAGACAGGCGACGCCGCCGGCCTCACGAATCCAGCCGACGATCTCGGCCAGCGGCGGCCAGTCGGCAGCCAGATGGGCGGCTCTTCCCTTGCCGAGATAGCGTCGGAAGGCATCGTCGGTGCGCGCGACATGGCCGCCGGCCACGAGCGCCTCGGCGAGGTGGGCGCGCGTCGGCAATCCAGGTTGCGCCAGGACGGCTGCCAGCAATTCATCGCCCGGCAGGCCCGCTTGCGTGAGCCGCGCGCAAATCTTGCGCATTCGGACGTGGCGTCGTTCGGCCTGGGAGTCGAGCCGCTCGAGAAATTTGGGCGCCCGCGGCTCGATCCAGAGACCCAGCACGTGAATGGCCTGGCTGCGCCAGGAGGCTGAGAGCTCCACCCCGGGAACGAGTCTCAGGCCGAGGCGGGCGGCTGCCTGCTCCGCCTCCTCCAGACCGGCGACCGTGTCGTGATCCGTCAGCGCCAGCACCCCCACACCGGCCGCCGCGGCGCGCTCCACCAGTTCGGTCGGGGTGAGGGTCCCGTCGGAATAGCATGAATGCGAGTGCAGATCGATGACGAGGTCCTCGCTCACGAGGGATGGCCTGCAAGGCCGACGGCTTCCAGTCGCCGGCCTGCCAGCACGATGAAGCCCTGCGCCCGTTCGAACCCGTCCGCGGTGTAATCGAAGGTATAAGTGCGTAGCAGGCGGCGACGGCCGCGGGCATCGCGGGTCAGGCGAAAGCCGGCGAAGGCGACGGTATCGTCCAGGAATTGCACCACGGCTCCGGAACAGGTCTCACGCGCGACACGGTTGGCGGTTTCGCGGGCGTCGAGCGACACCTGCCACACCTTGTAACCGATCGCCAGTCCCGCGGCGGCCAAAACGAACAGCAACAGGTCGTCATTCATGGTGCAAAGCTTAACCCACCGGTGCCCTGGATTTTCGCTGAACGCACCCCATACTTCATTCCATGAAAAGGCATGATCTACAAGCGTACCTGACCATGCGGGTCGACCCGAATGAGATGGTGCAATACGTGCAAGACTTGATGACCGCGCCGCACGGCGCGGCAGCGGCCGATTCGTCGCTGGCGGTCGCTCATGCCCAGTGGGGCGGCGACACCGCCGTCGCCCGGGCTGCGCAGATACGCTGGACCGCGCTCAACCGCGCTTTCGGTGACTCGAGGGTGAGCACGTGGACCACGCCGCAGAAGCGCGACCAGTTGCACGTGCCGGCCGCCCTGATCGCCGCGGCGGGCGTGGCCCGCTTGACGCTGGCCGAGGACGAGATCGTGTTCGATATCCCGACGCTGCTGGATGCCACCCTGGAGTTGTGCGAACCCGTGGGTCACGCCTAGGCGGCCGCGCCTAGGCCGGCAGCACGCTCGGATCGCTGAAGGCCAGGAAGTCGCCGTTCAGCAGGGTCTCACGGCAGTTATACCGAAGGCGATGCCCGTCCATACGGGTGACGTGACCGCCGGCCGCCTCGAGCAGGGCTTGTCCAGCCGCGGTATCCCACTCGGACGTCGGCCCGAAGCGCGGATAGAGGTCCGCCTTGCCTTCGGCGATCAAACAGAATTTCAGCGAACTTCCGATCCCCGTCATGACGTGCGGGCGGAGCCGCGCCAGATAGCTCGCCGTCTCGGGGCTCGCGTGCGAACGGCTGCCGACCACTCGGAGGGGGGTCGTCGGCGCCGACACCCGGAGGATCTGCTGTGCCGCGTCGCGATGCCGGCTGAAGGCGCCCACGCCCGCGGCGCCCCAGTACAACAACCCTTGAGCCGGCGCGGCGACCAGTCCCAGGACCGGTTCGTGATCGACGACCAGCGCGATATTGACGGTGAACTCGCCGTTGCGCTTGACGAACTCGCGGGTGCCATCGAGCGGATCGACCACCCATAGTTTCTGCCAGCTCTTGCGCTCGGCCCAGGGGGCTTGAGCCGACTCCTCGGACAGGACGGGAATGTCGGGCGTCAGGGCGGTGAGCGCCTCGAGGATGATGCGCTGCGATTCCAGGTCGGCCAGCGTCAGCGGGGAGTCATCTACCTTGTGCTGCACCGCAAAAGCGCCATCGTAGATTTGCATGATCGCGGCGCCCGCGCGGGCGACGGTGGGCATCAAAGCGTCGGCGAGGGCAGATAGGTTTTGCATCGGCCGGTATCATACGCAAATGCATACGCTGGCTGCGCTCGACTGGGCGAAGATCGACACCGTCCTGCTGGACATGGATGGCACCTTGCTCGATCTGCGGTTCGACAATTGGTTCTGGCTGGAGCTGATACCGAGCCATTATGGCGCCGCAAATGGCATGACCTCGCTGGAAGCGTGGGAGGCCATCAGGCCGACGTTTCTGGCCACGCGGGGCACGATCCAGTGGTATTGCATCGATCATTGGAGCGACGTGCTGCAGCTCGACATCATGGGCATCAAGCGTGCGGCGCAGGCTCAGGTCGGTTACCTGCCGGGCGCCGAGGATTTCCTGCTGAGGCTCGAGATCAGCGGCAAGCGGCGCGTGCTCGTGACCAACGCGCATCCGAAGACTTTGGCGCTCAAGGACGAGCAGGTTGGGATCAGCGCGTACTTCGACGCGTGCTATTCCTCGCATGCTTTCGCCGCGCCGAAGGAGGATCCCGCCTTTTGGCCGCGGCTGCAGGCCGCCGAGCCCTTCGACCCGCAGCGCACCTTGTTCGTCGATGACAGCCTGTCCGTGCTGCAGGCCGCGCACGATTTCGGGATCGGTTGGCTGCGCGCCATACGCCGGCCGGATTCGGCGTTGCCGGCGCAGGACACGGGGCGTTATCCGGCGGTGGACCGGGTGGCCGATCTCCTCTAGCGCCGTGGTCGTGACGGCGACCGGCGCCGGGCAGGCCGGCCGCTAGGTTGCGGGCCCGGCGGCCCCGGGATTGGGAGTTCCACCAGCCGGTCCGCCACCGCCACCGCCGCCGCGCCGCCGCCGCCGGCTGCGGGCGGGATCGGGCGCGGAATTGTCGCCGCCGCCGGACGCTGAGCCGCCCTGATTCGCGCCGCCGCCCGCACCGTCCGCATGGCGCGGCGGAGGCGGGGTCGGCGGATGCGTCGGGCCGGAGCGGCGCGGTGCACCGCCCC
>PLUE01000066.1 GCA_003164785.1 Gammaproteobacteria bacterium
TGGCGAGCATGAGTCATGAGATCCGAACGCCGGTGAATGCGATCATCGGCATCGCGGGGCTGCTCACGAAGACCACGCTTACCCCGGAGCAAAGCAAGTACGTCGATATCTTTGGCCGGGCCGGCGACAACCTGCTGGATCTCATCAACGACATTCTCGATCTCTCCAAGGTCGAAGCCTCGCAGCTCGAGCTGGAGAGGACCGAGTTCTCGCTAAATGATCTGATTGAGAAGGTGATGGAGATGTTGGCAGTCCGGGCCCATCAAAAAGGTTTGGCCCTGGTGTGCGAAATCCTGCCGACAGCGCCCACCGACCTGGTCGGCGATCCGACACGTCTGCGGCAGGTGTTGCTTAATTTGCTGGGCAACGCGATCAAGTTCACGGAATCCGGCGAAGTTTCCCTACGAGTCACGCCGGATGCGGACTCCTCCGTTCCGGGCGCATTGCGGTTCACGATCTCGGACACCGGCATCGGCATTTCGGGCGAAAAATTGAGCACCGTGTTCGAGCGATTCACGCAAGCCGACTCTTCCACCACCCGCAGATATGGGGGCTCGGGGCTGGGGCTCACGATTTCGAAGCGCCTGGTGGAGCTGATGGGCGGATGCATCTGGGTCGAAAGCAAGGTCGGTGACGGCAGCGTGTTTTCGTTCACCGTCCCGCTCGAGGTCTCGAGCGGGGTAACGCGGCCGACGGCCGTGCAGGTCGGCACGGGTCCCGAGCTGCCGCTGCCGGCGCTGCATATTCTATTGGTGGAGGACTACCCCGACAACCGCACCATCACGCTGGCCTACCTGCAGGACACGCCGTACCGGGTCGAAATCGCCGAAAACGGGGTCATCGCCTATGAAATGTTCATCGCTGGACACTTTGACCTCGTCCTGATGGACCGGCAAATGCCCGTCATGGATGGCTTGACCGCGACGCGGGCGATTAGAGAGTGGGAGCTGACGAACCAGCGGTCACCCACGCCGATCATCGCGCTGACGGCCGCTGCTTTAAAAGGGGATCGAGAAAAATGCGTGACGGCGGGGTGCACGGCGTATTTGACGAAACCCATCAAACAACAGGTGCTACTGCAGGCGATCAAGGAACATTCCATATACACGAGTGCTTCATCAAAAGAGGAAAGCAATCCGGACGAGACGAGACTCCTCCGTGAATTCGCAGACCGGATACCCGTGTTTCTGCACAGGCGCCGACAGGATATCGTCGCGATTCTGGACGCCTTGGATCGGAGTGACTTTGAGACCGTCGAGTTTCTGGGGCACGGCATGCGAGGCGCCGGCGGCATGTTTGGATTCCAAGCCATCACCGACATCGGCGCCGCCCTTGAGCAGGCGGCCATAAGCATAGACACGGATGCATCGCGCAAGTGGGTGGGTGAATTGTCCAGGTATCTGGACCGTGCCGACCTTGTAGCCCACACAGGTGCCGAAATCTCCGAGCGGATCACATCGGGCGAAGTTTAACAGGCCTATGGTCAAGGCATGGTAATTGCGTCCCGACTAAACCTCGCTGATTTTCCGGATTCGCGCTATGCGGCCGAGCTGCAACGAGCCAGCCCGGCCATGCCCTTCGCCCCCCAACTGGAGGCTGAATATGTTCGTAGCCACCTGGTATACAGCCAAAAGCTCATCCGCACGGCGTGTGCATTCGCCCTTCTGCTCATGGTCTTGCGCGGGGTGGAGCAGGCCGTAACAGTCCCTTGGTACGAGTCTCTCCTTGGTCCGCTCGGGTTGGTCCTGGCGATTTCAGCCGTGCTGACCTGGACCGCCTGGAGTGCGTTTTTCGAGCGATTTTATCTACCGTGGGCGCAAATCATCGTGCCGATCAGAAACTCGATCGTGGCGGTTAATATCGCCGAAATTGCAGCGCGCGGCCAGATGGAATTGCTCATGATCTTGCCGATCATGTTGATCGGGCCGTTTTTCTTTTTGGGGCTGAAATTCCGTGCGGCGCTGATTTCCGGCGCGCTCACCGTTGCGTCCTATGGCGCCTCGGCATTTTTCTTCGGGTTGGCACTCCCGGTTTTGCTGCGCTCCTGCACATTCCTGCTCGTTGCCCTCATCGCGTGTGCCATTGCCGCCCGACAAATGGAAATGTGGTCACGTACCTGCTATCTGAAGAACGGCCTCACGGCAGAACTGGCACAAGTTGATGCGTTGACCGGCGCGAAGAACCGGCGCGTATTTGACGAACGTCTCGGCAAGCTCTGGCAGCAAGCCGCTGGGGATCGCCGCACCATTGCGGTCCTCTTGCTCGATGTCGATCATTTCAAAGCGTACAACGACCGCTACGGACACCAGGCCGGCGATCGAGCGCTGCGCCGGGTCGCCCAGACAGCACAGGCGTTCATTCGCCGTCCCCTCGACGTTTTCGCACGCTACGGGGGCGAGGAGTTCGCGGCCATCCTTTACGATGTCAATGAGAGCCAGGCGCAGCATATCGCGGACCAAGTACGCAGCGCCGTGGAGGCGTTGGCCATTGAGCACCTTGGATCTGGGACCTCCGCTGCGGTGACGATCAGCGTGGGCGTTGCCGTGATCGAGCCGAGCAGGGAGCGAAATTCACGCGGTGTACTGCAGCTCGCCGATCAAGCGCTCTACGAGGCCAAGATGAAAGGCCGGAACATCGTCAAGATCATGGATGAAGCCGAGTACAGGTTCCTGGTGACTGGCGCTTTTACGACACGTTCTGACGGCCTACGAAAGCGAAGTTAGTCACTAGCGCCCTACCCTGCCTCCAGCGCGGTCCGCTTCGCATGGGCGGGTACGATGCGCGCGCGCAGACGAGGCGTCGATTCGTAAATCATTGTTGGCTGCTACGTGCCAACCGGTTGCATAACTGACGTGATAGATTCGGCGATGGTGAGTAGACTTGAATATGTAGAAATACCAACTTTTAGAGGACAGCAATATGCGTAGCAAGCATAAGGCGACTTGCCAATGTGGTTACCTTACAGAGATCACCGTCGGGGGCGACATGTCCACCCAACTACAGGACTCTCGGTTCCCCTTTTATTGCAGGCATTGTGGTCTGGTCGAGGTCAATACCGCGCTCACGACGCCGGTGTGCCCGAATTGCGGAACCGCCGACATTGCTCAGTACGGCCAGCCACCGGTGTCGGTAGTTCACTCCCATAAATATTCGGCACCACGGGAGTTTTCATTGGCGGCCGACGCCACCGGGAACCTCTGCCCGCAGTGCAAGGGGATGACTTTGGTTTTTCATCCGCCTTCGGTGCCTGTCGATTAATCTGCCGGGGAAGATCACGCTCCGGAGCCGATGTCGTCGAGCGCGGTTGTCATCGGCGATTAGGACGCGCCGCAATGTCCCATTATATGCCCGGCTCATCACGGCTGCGGTTCCTCGACCTCGGCGGGCGGCGTGGCGGTCGCCATGAGCCCGGCCAGCGCGAAATTCACCAGATGCTGGGTGAGCTGCGGCCGCGATGCCGGCGTGAGATCCAACTCCGGGATCAAGCGCTGCAATTTGCGTCGATCCACCAGTAACAGCAGCGCGCAGGGGGCCATGATGCTGACGCAACTGCGGGCCACCTGCGGGTCGTCGGCAGGCTTGCCCGCCAGCGGGCTCACGATCGATTTGAGCAGGGCCGCTCTGGCGGCGAGGGCTGCATCGTGGGCCTTGCCGTAGACACGGGACGGGGAGATGAACTCCCGGCCGAACAATTTCCCGGGCCAGGACTGCGACGCCGGGCTGGTCAGCGTCTGCACGATTAGCCCGAGGAAGGCTTCGAGTTGCTGCCGCGGATCGCTCGCGGATTCCACCGCCCCGACCAGCTCGTCGGTGGTGACGAGACGGCGCAGCGCTTCGTTCAACACGGCCCGATACAGCCCCCCCATGCCCCCGAAGTGGTAGACGATAGCCGCGGCGTTGACCCTGGCTTTGCGACAGATCGCTTGCCCCTTGACGCCGTCGAATCCCCGGGCGGCGAACATGCGGCCGGCCGTTTCGATCAGCCGTGAGCGGGTCCGTTGGCTGCGTGCAGCGTCCGGCCGCCGCGCGGCGGGCGGTTTGGCGGCGGGCGCGCCGGTGGGCCGCTTCAAGGGGACCGCAATCGCCCGGTTAGATTGAGATTCAGCATACGCCCCACTTAAGCACCTTCGAACCCCGGATTCAAATTGAAATTCAAATTCCAATTTGAATTTACTTGACTAAAAGACCCGGCTGCCCTTAACTGCCGCGAAAGCAGGGGCCCCGATGTCGAAGTTCATGCGTGCCGCGGTCGTGTTTGTGCTCGTGCTCGTCATCTTGGGCGCGGGAGCGCTGTGGTGGTGGCTGGGAAGAGCGCGCGGGGGCACGGAACTGCTCCTCTACGGCAACGTCGACCTGCGCCAGGTGGAGCTGCCCTTCAACGGCAGCGAACGCATTGCGCAGGTGCTGGCGCAGGAAGGCGACCACGTTTCCCGCGGGCAGCTGCTGGCGCAACTCGACACCAGCCGCTTGGAGCCCGAGGTCGCGAAGGCGGAAGCCGACGCGGCCGCACAGCAGCAGGTCGTGGCGCGGCTGCATCATGGCAACCGGCCGGAAGAAATCGCGCAGGCGAGAGCGAACGTCGACGCAGCGACCGCGGATGCGGTCAATGCGCGCGCGCAATATGCGCGGCTGCGCACGCTGACGGACAGCTCGTCCGGCCGTGCGGTGAGCCGCCAGGACCTCGACGCGGCCAAGGCCGCGCTCGATTCGGCGGAGGCGAAAGTCGCCCTCAACGGCCAAGCGCTGGTGCTGGAGACGATCGGGCCCCGCGTCGAGGATATCGCACAGGCGGAGGCGCAGTTGCGATCCGACCAGGCGCAGTTCGCCCTGCTGCGCCAGCAGCTCAAGGATGCGGATCTGCTCGCGCCGCTCGATGCCGTGGTGCGCTCGCGCATCGTCGAGCCCGGCGAAATGGCCTCGCCGCAGAAGTCCGCCTTCACGCTGGCGATCACCGATCCGAAATGGGTGAGGGCCTACGTCGCGGAGACGGACCTGGGCGCCGTGCACGAAGGCATGCAGGCCGCCGTGACGGTCGACGGCTTTCCCGGGCGAAGCTTTCCCGGATGGATCGGCTTCATCTCCCCCGTCGCGGAATTCACGCCGAAATCGGTGGAGACCACCGACCTGCGGTCCAGCTTGGTCTATCAGATCCGCGTATTCGTCAAGGATCCGGCCGATGCGCTGCGCCTCGGGATGCCGGCGACCGTGCATATCCCGCTGCACGGCGGACCGTGAGCGGCGCCGCGCCCGCACCCGCCTTGATCGCGCGGGATCTGCGCAAACTCTTCGCACGTCCGAACGAGCCTGCGGTCCGCGCGCTCGACGGCGTCGCGCTCGAGGCACACCATGGCGAACTCACGGCGCTGGTCGGTCCCGACGGCGCGGGCAAAACGACGTTGCTGCGCTTGGCGGCAGGCCTGATGCGGGCCGACGGCGGCGTGCTCACGGTGCTCGGCGTCGACGTGGCGGCCGATCCCCAGCAGGTGCAGGATCGCATCAGCTACATGCCGCAGCGCTTCGGCCTGTACGAAGATCTGAGCGTCGCGGAGAACCTCGATCTGTACGCGGATCTGCACGGCGTGAGCGCCGCCGAGCGCGCGCAGCGCTACCCCGGACTGATGGAGATGACGGCGCTCGCGCCGTTCCGGTCGCGGCTGGCGGGCCAGTTGTCCGGCGGCATGAAGCAGAAGCTCGGCCTGGCCTGCACGCTGGTGCGTTCGCCGGAGCTGTTGCTGCTCGATGAGCCCACGGTCGGCGTCGATCCCCTGTCGCGCCGCGAGCTGTGGGACATCGTGCGCCGGCTGGTCGCCGAACAGGGCCTGACGGTGTTGCTCAGCACCGCTTATCTGGATGAAGCGGAGCGCTGCAGCCGGGCCATCGTTCTGCATCAGGGGAAGGTTCTGTCGCAGGGGCCGCCGGCCGAACTCGCGGCGCGCGCCGCCGGACGCAGCTTCGTGGCGACGCCCGCGGCGAACCAGTCGGCTCGCGCGCTGCAAGCCCGGCTGCTCGATCGCAGCGACATCATCGATGCGGTACCGGACGGCGGGCGGGTGCGCTTCGTCCGCGATGCCCCCCAAGCCCCGGGCGGCCCGTCGGGGCCCGATGTGCTGCAGGGCCTGACCGTCCAGCCGGTACCGCCGCGCTACGAGGACGGATTCATGCTGTTGCTGCACGACAACGCCGACCGCGAACCGCCTAAGAGCATCGTGGTCGCGCGTCCGGTCGGCGGCATGACCGACGCCGCAGCCGTGCAGGTGCGGCAGTTGACCAAGACCTTCGGACGCTTCACCGCGGTCGATCGCGTCAGCTTCGAGGTCCGCCGCGGCGAGATCTTCGGGCTGCTCGGGCCCAATGGGGCCGGCAAGACCACCACGTTCCGCATGCTGTGCGGCCTGCTCGCACCCAGCGCGGGCGAGCTCAAGGTGGCGGGCGTCGACGTGCGCCATGCGCCGGCCGCGGCGCGCGAGCGATTCGGCTACGTGGCGCAGAAGTTCTCGCTCTACGGGCCCTTGAGCGTGATGGAGAATCTCGAGTTCTTCGCGAGCGCCTACGGGCTGCGCCGGGAGCGCAAGCGGACCCGCATCGCCTGGGCCATGGAGCAGTTCGAACTCGGCGCGCACGCCGATGCGACGAGTTCCCAGCTGCCGGGCGGCTACAAACAGCGCCTCGCCATGGCTGCCGCGCTGCTGCACGAACCGGAGATTCTGTTCCTCGACGAGCCGACCAGCGGTGCCGACCCGCTGGCGCGCCGCGCCTTCTGGCGGCGCATCACCACGCTGGCGGAACAAGGGGTGACCGTCATCGTCACCACCCATTTCATGCAGGAGGCGGAGTACTGCGACCGGATCGCCATCATGGACGCCGGCCAGGTGCTGGCGCAGGGCTCGCCGGCGGCCGTGCGCGAGTCCGCCCGGTCGACGGCCGCGCCGGAGCCCGACATGGAAGAGGCCTTCATCGCAATCGTCGAACGGGCGCGTCGCCAACAGGTCGCGGTATGATCGAGTGCGCGCCATGACGCCGCGTCCCCCGCCGTCCGCCTCCGATGCCTGGCGCTCGAAGGTGCGCCGGGTACGGGCGCTGGTGCGCAAGGAGGCCCATCAAGTGGCGCGCGACCCCTCGAGCATCGCGATCGGCGTGGTGCTGCCGCTGATCCTCATCCTCCTCTTCGGCTACGGGTTGTCGCTCGACGTCAAGAACGTGCCGGTTGCACTGGTGATCGAGGAACCGACGCCCGAGGCGATGGAACTGGTCGCTGGATTCCAGCTCTCGTCGTATTTTCATCCACGCATCACCCGCTCGATGCCGCCCGCGCAGCAGCTGCTGCTCGAGCACCGCGTCGACGGCATCGTGCGCATCCCGGCCGACTTCAGCCGGCACGTGGCGGCCGGCGATGCGCAGCTGCAGCTCATCGTGCACGGCGGAGACGCCAACCGGGCGCGGATCATCGAAGGCTACGTGCAGGGCGTCGTCGGCGTCTGGGCCGCGCGGCAGGCGGCGGACGGACGTGCCGGGGCCGCGGCACCGGTGAATGTGGTGGAACGGCTGTGGTTCAACGAGGCGAACGACAGCAGCTATTTCCTCGTGCCGGGCCTGGTTGTGCTGGTCATGACCTTGATCGGCGCGCTGCTCACCACCATGGTCATGGCGCGCGAATGGGAGCGGGGAACCCTCGAGGCGCTGCTGGTGACGCCGGTGCGCAGCGAGGAGATTCTGCTCGGCAAGACCTTGCCCTACTTCGTGCTCGGTCTGATCGGCTTCGTGCTGTGCGTGCTGTCGGCCAAGTTCCTGTTTCACGTGCCGCTGCGCGGCTCTTTATGGGTGCTGCTGACCGCCTCCACCCTGTATTTGTTCGTGGCGCTCGGCATCGGGCTGCTGATCTCCTCGTGGGTGAAGAATCAGCTGGTGGCGAGCCAGCTGACCATGCTGGTCACCTTCATGCCGGCGTTCATGCTGTCCGGATTCCTGTTCGATCTGCGCAGCATGCCGACGGTGGTCCGCCTCATCACCTATGTGCTGCCGGCCCGCTACTACGTGGCGCTCCTGCAAAGCGTGTTCCTCGCCGGCGACGTATGGTCGGTGATCGTGCCGAATTCCCTGGTGCTCGCGGGGATGGGCGCCGCGCTGGCGCTGGCCAGCCGCGCCGCCATGCGCAAGAGCCTGGATTGAAGGTCATGCTCGACTCCATCCTGCGTATCCTGGCTCTGACGCGCAAGGAATTGCTGGCGGTGCTCAAGGACCCGCGCAGCCGCATGAGTCTGCTGATCCCGCCGCTGGTGCAGGCGCTGATCTTCGGGTACGCCGCGACCTACGATCTGAATCACGTCACCTACGCCGCCTTGGATCAGGATCACACGGCGACCTCGCGGCAATTGCTGGCGGGACTCGACGGGTCCGGCGTCTTCGAGCGCGTCGGAGATCTGCAGCATGCGAGCGACGTGGCCTCCTTCATCGACGCGCGGCGGGCGCTGCTGGTGGTGCAGATCGATCCGGACTTCGAGCGGCGGCTGCTCGCCGGCGGCAGCGCCGATGTGCAGGTCATCGCCGACGGGCGCAATTCCAACACCGCCGGCACCGCCATGGGCTACATCACCGGCATCGTGGATCAGTTCAACGCGGACTGGGGCGGCGTGCACAGCGTCGCGCCGGCAGCGGTGCAGATCGTCACGCGCGCCTGGTACAACCCCAACCTGGAAACGCGATGGTTCATGATTCCCGGCATGATCGGCACGCTGACCTTGATCCAGACGATGATGCTCACCGCGATGTCGGTGGCGCGCGAGCGGGAACAGGGGACGTTCGATCAATTGCTGGTGACTCCCTTCCGGCCCTACGAGATCATGGCCGGCAAGGCGCTGCCGTCCATGCTGATCGGCGTGGTGCAGGCCACGGGCGTGCTGCTGGTCGCCCAACTCTGGTTTCGGATTCCGTTCGCGGGCTCGTATATGACGCTGTATGTCGGTTTGCTGCTGTTCTTGCTGGCCGCCGTGGGCATCGGCCTGCTGCTCTCGGCGGTGGCGGCGACCATGCAGCAGGCGATGCTGTACTCCATGCTGCTCATCATGCCGTTTTCGCTGCTCTCCGGACTCACGACGCCGATCAGCAGCATGCCGAGCGCCGTGCAGTACCTGACCGCCATCAATCCGCTGCGCTACGCCATCGACATCGCCCGCCGCGTGTACCTGGAAGGCGCCGGCATCGGCCTGCTGGAGGCCGATCTGTGGCCGCTCGGAGTGATCGCGCTGCTCACGTTGTCCGCCGCTTCCTGGCTGTTCAGCCACCGCATGCAATGACTACGATCCGCTTCCATCGCCATTCGACCCTCCCCCGCGCCGCCGCCATCGTGCTCGCGGCGCTGCTCGCCGGCTGCACGGTGGGGCCCGATTTCGTACGACCCACGGCGCAGGTGCCGCCGCACTGGTCGCAAACGCTTAGCCTCGCACCTGCACCCGAGAGCGCCGCGGCGGCAGCCCCGGCCCCGCCAGGCAGCACGGCGACCGAACAAGCCGAACAGCGTGCGTGGTGGAGCGCCTTCAACGATCCGCACTTGAGTGCGCTGATCGAGCGCTCCGTCACGTCGAATCTGGATCTGCGGGCGGCAGTGCTGCGCATGCAGGAATCGCGGGCGCAGCGGGAAGTGACGGCCGCGGCCGGGTGGCCCAGCCTGTCGCTGGATGCCTCCTACAGCCGCAATCGCATCAGCGAAACCACGCCCACCGGATCGCTGCTCAATTCGGTCGGTAGCATCAAGCTGCCGGGTGCCGCGGGCATCAGCATTCCGAATCCCTACAGCCAATATCAGCTGAGCGCCGATGCGTCGTGGGAGATCGATCTGTTCGGACGGGTACGCCGTTCGGTCGAAGCGGCGGACGCCGGCGTGCAGGCGTCCCTCGAGGATCAGCATGCGGTGCAGGTCTCGTTGCTGGCGGACGTCGGTCAGAGTTACATGGCGCTGCGGGGTGCGCAGGCGCGCCTCGAGCTGGCGCACGAGAATCTCGCGACCATCGACGAACTCCTGGAGTTGACGCGTGAGCGACGGGCGGCGGGCCTGACCACGCACATCGATGTGAGCAACGCCCTGGCGCAGCACGATGCAACGCTCGCCGACGTACCCACCTTCGAGCTGCAGATCACGCAGAACGTCAATCAGCTCAGTCAGCTGCTCGGTCTCGAGCCCGGGGCGCTGCGCGCCGAATTGCAGCCCGCGGCCCCGCTTCCCTCCGTACCGTCCGTCGTGCCCGTCGGTCTGCCGGCAGAGATGGCGCGGCGGCGCCCGGACATCCGGGAAGCGGAGGCGAATCTGCATGCCGCCACGGCGCAGATCGGCGTGGCGGTCGGAGATCTGTTTCCGCGGCTGACGCTGTCGGGTACCGGCGGCTACCAGTCGGACTCTGCCGGCCGTCTGCTCGAGTGGGCCAGCCGGTTCGGCTCGATCGGACCGACCTTGGATTTGCCGGTGTTCGATCGCGGCAAGTGGAAGACGGTGCGGCTGCAGAACGTGCGGGCGCAGGAATCCGCGCTGGCCTACCAGCGAACGGTGCTCAACGCCCTGCACGAAGTCGAGAACGCCCTGGCGGCTTACGGCGCCGATCAGCAGCGCCGCGCCCTGCTCGAGGCCGCCGTGGCACAGAACGCCGTGGCGCTCGATCTGTCTCGCCAGCGCTATGAGGGCGGCGTCGCGAATTTCACCGACGTGCTGAACGTGCAGCGCACCCTGCAGCAGAATCAGGCCTTTCTGCTCGACAACGAGACGGCGGTCGCGACCGATCTCGTCCGGCTGTATCGGGCGTTGGGCGGCGGCTGGCAGACCGAGGACGGCGCCGTGGCTGGTACGCAGCCGCAGGCCCCGCGTCAGATCGCCAAATAGTCGCCGTCCACCGAGAGGAACGCCGGCGATGTTAGTCGAAATGTCGGATACCGCCCGCGCAACAGGGCGTCCAGTCTGCCGTCGAGCACTGCGCAGCGTACCTGAAGCAGCAGGTGCGCCCCTTCGGCGGTCCAACACATCGGCTGGCGCTCTCGCTGACCTTAAGTAGCATTTGCCCGAGCGGCGCGCGGTGCTATTCTCCCGAGAAGAGAAAGACAATGCCGATCGGGGTATCCGCATGCAAGCCTGTCCGGCGGGCGTTGCCATTTTTGGAGTTCTCACATCATGTTGAATCGCCGTTTTCTCTTGGGTATCGCGCTCCTAACCGTCGCCCTGGGCGGCCCCGCAATTGGCGAGGACCGGGCCACCAAGCCTCTGAAGATTATCGTCTACGGCGGTAGCGGCAACATCGGCAGCTGTATTGTGGCAGAGGCCGTAGCACGCGGCCATCAAGTCACTATTGTCGACCGCAACCCGAAGGACGGCAGTGCCCCGGCCGGCGTCAAGCTGATAAAAGGCGACGTGTTCGATACGTCCGATGTTGCCAAAAACATCGCAGGCCAGGACGTCGTGGTGACCTCCGTGGCCGTCAGGCCAACGCCGACGCGCGATTTCTACGTGCGGCTGGTCAAGTCGGTGGTCGACGCGCAGCGCTCACTGAAGGGCGCGAAGCCGCGCTACCTCATCGTCGGCGGCGCCAGCAGCCTCGAGATCGCCCCGGGCAAACGTTTGGTCGATACGTTGCCGCCGACCCTCCCCGAGGGGGTCAAAAACGAGATCCTGTCGATGGTCGATGCACTTGACTACTTACGCACCGTCCGCGATACGTCGTGGACGTTCTTTAGCCCCGCGCAAAACATATCGGCGGGCACACGGACCGGGAAATTCCGAGTGGGCGGTGAGCAGCTCATCAAAGACCAGAACGGCGAGAGTCGTATTTCCTACGAGGACTATGCAGTCGCCATGATGGACGAGATCGAGAAACCCCATTACAAGAACAAGCGCTTCACCGTCGGCTATTGAATGGAGCGCAGCAGCGTGGCACGTCGAAGCATGGGCGCGTATTATCGCCGGGGTACACTGGAGATAACCACGCTCTGGGGATAAAAATGCGTCGACTTCTGTTCACTCACGCCATCGACCGCCGCACGTTGCTCCTGACAGGCCTGGCGCTCGGCCTATTCCTGAGGCTCGACATGTCGCCCGCTCATGCCGAAGCGTCAAAGGGGTCGCTCAAGATCGGCATCATCGGCACGGGGCGGATCGGCGGCGCGCTGGCGCGTCATTGGGTCAAGGCGGGATATGAGGTATTCGTATCGTCTCGCCACCCCGAGGAACTCCAGGGTCTTGTCGCCGAACTCGGCTCGCGTGCGCACGCGGGCACGCCACACGATGCGGCCGTATTCGGCACGGTCATTCTCATCTCCGTACCATACGCTGCGATGCCGCAAATCGGCGAGGACTTGCGGACGGAACTCGCCGGTAAGGTCATTCTCGACACGAGTAACCCCAACGAGCGCCGGGACGGTGCGATGGCGGTCGACGCCCAAAAAAGGGGCGCAGGCGTTGCCACCGCGGAGTTTCTGCACAATCGCCGCGTCGTGCGCGCGTTCAATTGCATTCCGGCCGCATCGCTCGCGAACGATGCCAATCGACAACCCGAGCGCATAGCGATCCCGATCGGCGGGGACGATCACGAAGCGCTCGAGATCGCGCAGAGGCTGGTGCGCGACGCCGGCTTTGATCCCGTGGTCGTCGGTTCGCTCGCGCGCACGCGCGAATTCCATCTGGGCCAGCCGCTCGCCACCGGTCAGCTCACCGCGGCAGAGATGCGGAGCAAGCTCGGCAAGTGAGCCGTCGCCGATCAAGGCAATATCTAGTATCGATGATCGCCGCGGTGGTTGCCGGCGCTAGCCTGGCGCCAACGGGAAGCGCCGCCGCGTTGCCTCAACCATTCTCCGAGGTGCGGGTGGAGGGTGGCGTTCTATCCGGTCTCAATGAAGGGGCAGTGCAGGCATTTCTCGGGGTTCCCTACGCCGCCCCGCCGCTCGGTCCGCTCCGCTGGCGCGCTCCGCAGCCGCCGGCATCGTGGGATGGCACGCTTGCCGCCGATCACTTTTCACCGTCCTGCATGCAGCGCCCGGGAGCCGGCGGACCTTGGACGCATGAGTATCGGATCCCGGGGCCGATCAGCGAAGACTGCTTGACGGTCAACATCTGGACGCCGGCGAAGACCGGTAGGGAGCGCCTCGCGACCTTGGTCTGGATACACGGCGGCGCATTCATGTCCGGATCCGGCTCCGTGCCGATCTACGACGGCCGCACGCTCGCCGCCAGCGGGATCATCGTCGTGACGCTGAACTATCGACTGGGCGTCCTGGGTTTCCTGGCACACCCGCAACTGACGGCGGAGTCTGAGCGGCAATTCTCGGGTAATTACGGCCTCATGGACATGAACGCGGCTCTGCAGTGGCTGCAGCGAAACATTGCCGCATTCGGCGGGGATGCGCAGCGCGTGACGATCGCCGGGCAATCGGCTGGCGCCTTTGCGGTGGAGTTCCTCGAGACCTCCTCCGTGGCGCGCGGATTGTTCCACCAAGTCATTGTCGAGAGTGGCTCCGCCGGCCGTCCCCCAAGTTGGCGCAGTCTGAGCGACGCTGAGCGTCGCGGCGCGCGCTATCTGCAGGCGCGAACGCTGTCATCGATCGACATGTTGCGTCAGGTGCCGGCGTCGCAGCTATATGCCGCGGGCAACGACGGCGATGCTGCACCGGATAGGAATTTCCCGCCCATTGCGGACGTCGTCACGCTGCCACGCGATAGCGGTGCAACGTCCGCCGGTCAACTCGCCGACGTTGCCACACTCACGGGTCTGAATGCCGATGAAAATGGCTCGTATGTCGCTACAAAGAGTGCTTCAGCACGGCTGGGCGCGAGCAAAGCGGCTCGCACCACGCTGCTCGGGTGGGCGCGCCGCCGGGCCGCGCAATGCCGGACGCCGCTGTATCTTTATTTATACGATCATATTGAGCCCGGGGCGGAATCAGCACGCTGGGGCGCGTTCCATTCGGCCGAGATACCCTATGTCTTTGGTACTCTCGAGGCCGCGCCACAACGACCCTACAGCACCGCGGATCATGAGGTCGCCCGACGCATGACGAGCTTCTGGGTCAATTTTGTCAAAACAGGAAATCCCAATGGCCCGGGACTGCCGCATTGGCAAACCTTTAATGCGGCCGCACCGGCTGTCATGGAGATTGGCGATCGATATGTAAGCCGGCGCTAAAGCGCCCAAAGTCCAATCATCGGGGCCAGATGAGTTCAATTCGGGCGCCGCCATGCACGTCCGGTCCGCTAGCCCCGGTTACTTGCCTTCGTGCGCTTTTTCTTCGCCGCTTTCTTCTTTGCCTTGCGTCGCATAGTCAAGAGCGCGTCGATCAGATCGTCCACGGGTTGACGCTTCTTCTTCTTGCGACGCATCCACACCATCGCGTCGAGGAGTTCGTCGACGGGTTCACGCGCGTTTTTCTTCGCCATTTGCTGATCTTAAGCGATTTTCTCCGCCGAGTAATCATCCCGCTCCGCGGCATGCCCGCTGGCTCGGGCCACTACGACCGCCAACTCCCGACAACGATGATGCCCATACCAGCGACGGCCACGGCGGCGCCCGTCAAATCCCACACCGTCGGAGGAACCCCGTCGACCTTCCAGAGCCAGATCATCGCAACCGCGATATACACTCCCCCGTACGCAGCATACACGCGCCCCGATGCCGTGGGATGCAACGTGAGTAGCCACGCGAATAACGCAAGACTGACTGCTGCCGGGACGAGCAGCCAAGACGAGCCGTTCTTTTTGAGCCAGAGGTACGGTAAATAGCAGCCGACGATTTCCGCGACGGCCGTGATGACGTAGAGTCCGAATGTCTTCAGGATTAGCAAATACGTACCTCCTCGTTTTGCAGCGCCCTTCGCTGCCTCTCGCCCGAATCTACTTAAAACCCTCGTCAAGCTCTTCACGCCCGGTGCCCAATGCACCCGGCTCCTCACCGAACTCGGCTGCGTCGGCATGAGCAAACTGCGCGCTGGGCGCCTCGCGTTCGAGGCGCCCTACTCTCTCGAGGGATTTCGACTGCACGTGTCCTCGATCGTCTTACTGCGTGCCCGCTGGTCAGTTCAAGGTTTGAGCTGATCGCGAATCTCGCCGGGCTTGTGCTCGGCGCTGTGGACGTTCACATACAGATTGCCGGCCTTGAAGCTAGCGTACTGTTCATCCGTGAGTATAGAGCCCGCCGGGACGGACCACGCGCCGTCCCCGCCCTTGCTCAGGGTAATGATGGGAGGACCGCTTTGGCCCGGGGCACCGACATGGATGTGCGCGACCGTCCCGTCGATACCGGTTGTTTTGAGGGTACCGCTGACGGACTTGTCCGCGTTGATTGTAATTGTGCCTGTCCCGGATGCGGAAGTCGTCACCGGCGGCGTCTCTTCGGCCCCGGTCAGTTTGACTTTTACGTCTACTGCCCAGGCCGACGCGTTGAACGCCAGGAATGCCGCTGACGCAACTAACGCATGAAGGCTCCGACTGCGGATCAATGTGCTCATGGTGAACTCCATAGGATTGTAGTTTGAAGGTACAGAAGGTGAACTTTCCGAGTGCATGCCGAATGATCGGCATCGGCTCGGACGGTGACATTATAGCGATCCCACGGGCACCGTGCGCGCGCGGCGGTTGTCGCCATATGACGGGCGTTTTGCCCGCCTCGCGCGAGGCAAATCGCCCTGCCCGTGTCACTGGTTAGTGGATATGGTTCGTGCATCTGCGACGGCAACAGTCGTCGTCGGCATTTTCATACAGAGGAGTTCGATGTGACCATGACGCTGGAGCAGTTTGAGCGGCAGATCAAGGAAGGCCTGGCGCCCTTGGCCGGCCAGGAGATCCAAGGCGTGAAGGTCCTCTTTCTGAGCAGCGATATCGGGCCGTGGCTCGATACCGGGCTGGCGTTGGCCGCCGGGGACCGGGTCACGCTGGTATTGGACGGAAAAGTATGGCTTTCGCGCGCCCTCAATCTGTCATTCGAGGCTCCCATGGCCGTTTGGGCCCGGATCGGCGAAGACGGGGAGGTCTTTCGCGGCGTGCAGGCGACCAATACCTGCGTCGCAACGACTGCCGGATCACTGTACCTCAAGCTGTATCCGGGAGAGCGATGGCTGGACGCGAAGGGTCATTATCTGGGCGAACCCGCCTCGATCAATCCCGATGCCGGGGGCGGCGTATCCGTGGCGCTGATCCTCTGGCGTCACGACGCCGACGTGCGGACGGTTCTAAGACAGCTAATCGATTCCGACGCTACGGCGTGGTGGGCCGCCGGCGAATTGGAACGACAAACACGCGATGCCAGACAGCCCCCCGTTGGATGGCACTATTTGTGGGAATTAGGCTCATCACCGGTTTATGCAGAGGTGACACCGGCACGCAGTTCGGGCGCACCGGCCCGCGCGATCGATCTTCATACCTGCAACGACACGGCCATATTGCAGAAGGACGTATCAATCGAGTTGACGCCCACGACTGAACTGCTCTGGACATGGAAGGCCGACCGCCTGCCATCCACAGTCGCTGAGGACACACTGCCAACGCATGACTACATGAGCATTGCCGTGGAATTCGACAATGGTCGCGACCTCACGTTCTTTTGGAGCCATGAAATGGCCGTCGACCAGAGCTTCTCTTGTCCCCTGCCAGGCTGGAATCATCGCGAAACCCATGTCGTCGCCCGCTCTGGGACCGCCGAACTCGGCAAATGGATTGACGAGAAAAAGAATATCCAGGATTACTATGCGAAAGCGGTTGGGGGAGATATTCCAAAAAGGATTGTAAGAGTATGGCTGATCGGCGTTAGCCTATTCCAAAAGGGAGAAGGATCGAGCCAAATCGGTAATATCGTGCTCACGGACGGCAACAAGTTTGTCCGAGTCTATTGATTTTTAGGAAGTAAACGCCGCGCCAGTCGTCGTGTCAATACCTATAGCGCCGTCGATGGCCGCGCCGCATTGCATTCCGTTGACGCTGATCATGGTCGTTTGCATATGAAGCGCCGCCGTGTCTAGTCGACCGAATTCATGTGCTGCTTCGCGATCGCTTCGATACCCGGTTCCGTCAGCGCTGAAAGATCGACGATCTCGGTGGCCATCACTCGTCGGAAGATGTCGGGACGATGCATTTTCAGATACTCCACGAGGGCCTCGACCGCGCTGCTCTTTCCGGTCCCGCTCCCGATCAGGACAATCTGCGTCGCCGGCACCAGGGTAATGGCCACCTCCTCGTAGAAGGAGGCCTCTTCGGGAACGCGATCTCCGCGGTAATGCGCCTCCTTGCGGTGAACCAGATGGTGATGGAAGTGGTGGGGATCATAGGGTTCTATTTTGACCTCATCCTGAGGCTGGCTGCCGCCGAGGTCGTGGAAGATATGTGCTGCGTGATGATCGATGACGACGACCATTCGAGCGGATTGCGCGACTCCCGAGGGCGGCAATTCGGATGCGGCTGCCTTGAGAAACCGCCTGAGGCGCGACACTTCATCGACCGCGCACTCCGACGTATGTGGCTTCTTGAAGATTTCGCGCTGCGCGCCGACGACAAATGCGAACTCCTCCCCACCGTGCGGCTGTACCTGCCCCAGGTGTCCAACGAGTTCGATGACATCGGTCCAGTGCAGGTTTCTGGGCAACTTGCCGTGAAGCAAACTCTCATGAAGAACTGAGAGCTTGTGATGAAGGTGAACGGTCATGCTGACTCGCCCGTCGCCCAGCCTGGAATGGATTCGTCGATTTCGCCCACGGGAACCTCTCGCATAATGAACAGCACCCCTCAATGATGGACTACGTGCGTGAAGCTGTCCATTTCCGCTCACGAGGCACCCTGACATTGAGCGAGTCACGCGATGCCGTCTGTCCCTCATCGCACACACGACCTGGAATCGGCGGCCCGGCGTCGGCGGACACGGCACGTCCGCTTCAATTGACTGCGCAACTGCTGTTCGAGAAATCTTCCTTGATGGCGCTCGGAGCGCCCGGAATGTCAACACCTTCCGCCGGCTAGGCGCGGCTGGTCCGCGACCGGCCTGCCCCGAATTGGCTGTCGGCGATCAGACAAAGGATCTCGAACATCATGCTCGCGCCAACCAAGGCGGTGTTGCCGGTCGGATCATAGGGAGGCGCAACTTCGACGACGTCGCCGCCCACCAGGTTGAGCCCGCGCAGGCCGTAGAGAAATCGCTGCGCATCGAGGGTGGAGATACCGCCTATTTCGGGCGTGCCCGTCCCTGGCGTGTACACGGGATCGAGTCCGTCGACGTCGAAGGAAATATACGTGGGTCCGTTGCCGACCACGCGTCGCGCTTCCGCGATGATGGCCTCGACGCCCGCTTTGGCAAACTCTTCCATGAACACCACCCGCATTCCATGCTTCTCGGAGAAGTTGATGCCGTCCATCTGATTCTGTCCGCCACGGATGCCGATTTGAATCGTGCGCTCCGGGTCGAGCAGGCCGTTCTCGACCGCGAGTCGAAACGGCGCGGCATGCGTGAATTTCGAGCCATACACCTCGCCCCAGGTGTCGGTATGAGCGTCGATGTGGATCATGCCGACGGGCCGTTCGGCGGCAATACCCTTGAATATGGGATACGTGATGAAATGATCCCCGCCGGCGCTGACCGGCAGAACGCCGGCCTCGTGCACGAGGCGGTAGAAGTTGGCAATCTCCGCCACCTGCGTTTCGAGGTCATAGCGGCTGGAGAAGCGCACGTCGCCCACATCGGCGATCCGGCAGAGTTCGTAGGGATTCATCCGCATGCCTAAGTTGAACCCCCGCATCAGGCTCGAGGAATTCCGAATTTCCCGGGGTCCGTGGCGCGCCCCCGGGCGGTTGGTCACACCGAGATCAGTGGGCACGCCGATCAGGCCGATGTCGAGTCCATCGAGCGAATCCGCGAGCGGTGCCCGCATGAATGTCGCAATCTCCGCATAGCGCGGCTCCTTCATTGGCTCGTATTCGACGCCGTCGACGGTGCCGCGTTTCTTGTAATTCATGGATACCCCTTATTCAGGCGCGGTGGTGAGTTTCACGCCCGGCTGCGATGAAACACTGACAATGATGTAAGTCGCGATGCTGAGGAACAGTCCGCCATAGATCGGCAGATCGGAATCGATGCCCCGGGCGAACAGCAGGACAACCACCGCGATGCCGCCCACTGCGATCGAGGCCAGCGCGCCATGAGACGTGCCACGCCGCCACAGCATCGCCCCGAGCACCGGCGTGAAAAGGGCGCCGACCAACAGGTCATAGGCTACGGTGATGGCGGCGATCACGTCCGTGGTGGTGGAGGCGACCGCCGTCATGAGCACGCCGAAGGCGAAGGTGACGATGCGGCTTTGGGTCACGGATCCCGTTGACCTCACGCGACGCAGCCGCAGATACACGTCCTCGAGGAGGACCGTGGAGGACGCGAGGAGGCAGGCGCTCGCGGTCGACATCATGGCGGCGAGTGAAGCCGCGAGCACGAGGCCGCGCAGGCCGACCGGAAGCACTACGTTCACGATGTTCGCAAAGGCTGAATCGGGGTCCGCCAGTGCGGGCAGGAAGGCCCGTCCGGCCGTCCCGATCAGCGCGCCAGCGATGGCATAAACCAGGCAATAAAGACCCACCGCAATGCCGCCACCGCGCGCCACCGGGATGCTTCTGGCCGTGAACACGCGCTGCCACACATCCTGGCCGATAATGATGCCGAAGAAATACAGAATGAAGAAAGAGAGGATTTTCGCGCCGCCGATATGCGTCAATGAGAAGAACCCTGCCGGCAGGTGCAGTCGCATGGCGCCGAAGCCGCCGGCATGCAGTATGGCGGCGGACAGGCAATTCCACGCTGGATTAAGTTTTCGCCATTTTTAGGCCAACCGCGTCACAAAGAGACGCGTCAACCCGGTCCGGTGGTGGCCGTTTTCTTTAGCGAGGAACAATCCCGTGTATCCTCGATACATGCTCATGGGAGGCCCTGTGGTGCGACGCCGCCGCCGATTCAATCGAGTGCTGTCCATCGCCGCCGCGGTGGTCGGCGCGGTAATGGCTGGCTGTGCGTCGCAATCCGCACAGAGAGCAACGGCACCGCTGCCCGTGCTGCATCGCGAGGATATGTTGTGGCTGGAGCGGGTGTCGTTCGGACTCGACACGGCCACTGTGGCGGAGTATCGCCGACTCGGGCGCGAACAATATCTGGACCGTGAGCTGCGCCCGCTGGACGCCCCGCTCCCGCCGCGCATCGCTGCGGAAATAGCCGCTCTCGACGTGACTCATGTGGATCCTTTGCGCGAGCTGGCCGATGTCAGTGCGCAGTACAAGGTCATCAATACCATTGCCGACGGACCCGACAAGGAGGCGAAGCGCAAAGCTCTCAACGACAACGGCAACAAGTTGGCCTACGAGGCGGTACGCCGCGACTTGTTGCGCGCGGTTTACTCGCCGGCGCAGTTACAGGAAGAAATGGTGTGGTTCTGGCTGAATCATTTCAGCGTCTTCCAGGGCAAGGCGAATTTGCGCTGGTTGGTGGGCGACTACGAAGAGCACGCAATTCGGCCCCATGTCTTCGGGCATTTCAAGGATCTGGTGCTGGCGACCTTGGAGCATCCCGCCATGCTGCAGTATCTGGACAACAACCAGAACGCGGCCGGTCACATCAATGAGAACTACGCTCGCGAACTCATGGAGTTGCATACGCTGGGAGTGGGCTCAGGTTATTCGCAACAGGATGTGCAGAACCTGGCACGGGTGCTCACGGGCGTCGGCGTCAATTCCGGCGATGCGCCGCACGTCAAGCCCGACCTGCAACGGCTGTACCGCCGCGACGGCGCCTTCGAGTTCAATCCGGCACGTCACGATTTCGGAAGCAAGATGTTACTCGGGCACACCATCGACGGTAAGGGCTTCGGCGAAGTCGAGGATGCCGTCAAGCTCATCGTCGCTCAGCCGGCCTGCGCGAGGTTTATTTCCACGCAATTGGCGCTGTACTTCGTCGCGGACAATCCACCGGCGGCCCTGGTGGATCGCATGTCGCACACCTTCATGCATACCGACGGCGACCTGGCCGCGGTGTTGCGCACCATGTTCCTGTCGCGAGAATTCAATGCCTCCCTGGGGGGCAAGTTCAAGGATCCGATGCGCTTCGTGGTGTCGGCGGTACGCTTTGCCTATGACGGCAGGCCTATCAGCAACACCAGGCCGATGGTCAATTGGCTGAACGGTTTGGGCGAAGGCACTTACGGCCATCAGACTCCGGATGGCTACTCGCTCACCGAAATCAATTGGGCAAGTTCTGGGCAAATGAGCCGCCGCTTCGATATTGCACGCCTGATCGGCGCCGGCAACGCCGGGTTGTTCAATGCCGAGAGCGGCGGTGCGTCCGCTGCCACGGGC
Source organism: Gammaproteobacteria bacterium (assembly GCA_003164785.1). Taxonomy (GTDB): domain Bacteria; phylum Pseudomonadota; class Gammaproteobacteria; order Steroidobacterales; family Steroidobacteraceae; genus Bog-1198. The sequence continues at coordinate 21,332 of PLUE01000066.1, forward strand.
TTCCCACAGCTCTCCAATCGTCTGTATTTTGAGGCGGTCGAACCGTTCCTCGTCTCGCGTACGAAAGACGCGCTGAATCGCGCGAATTCTCAACAAGAGTGGAACACCTTCCTGCTCTCATCGCCGGACTTCGGCTATGAGTGATGGTTTTCATTGCGAGGATCAATTATGAATCGTCGTCATCTCCTTCGACTGGGCGGCGCCACGTTGCTCACCGCCGGATTATCGGGTCGCCTCTATGCCGCACCGCCGTCAGGGCCGCGCTTTCTCTTGGTGTTTCTGCGCGGCGGCTACGATTCGTGCAATCTCCTGATTCCCTATTCCAGCAGCTTCTACTACGAAGCGCGGCCGAATATTGCCGTCCCTAGGCCCGACCCGGCATCGAACATGGGAGCGTTGGCGCTGAATTCCGACTGGGCGCTTGCGCCGGCGGTACGCGAAACCATGGGTGCGCTGTATGCGCAGCGTCAGGTGGCATTCGTGCCGTTTGCCGGCACGGACGATTTGTCGCGCAGTCATTTCGAAACCCAGGACAGCATCGAGCTGGGTCAACCCACTGGCGGCGCCCGGAACTACCGCTCTGGTTTTCTCGGGCGGCTTTCCGATACCCTCACCGGCAACGCCGGCGGGAACTCCTCGATTGCCTTCACCGACGCGCTGCCCCTGTCCTTCGAGGGAACGGCAACGGTACCGAATCTTTCCCTCAAGAAGGTCGGCAAGCCCACGTTCGATGATCGCCAATCGAAAATCCTGAGCGACATGTACACGGGGCATCATTTGGAGGCGGCCGTCAGCAATGGGCTGGAGTTGCGTCACGAAGTCGCGCAGGAAATGGCGGACGAGATGACCGCCGCGAACCGCAATGCCATCAATACCAAAGGCTTCGAACTCGAGGCCGAGCGCATGGGCCGCCTGATGCGCGACAAATATCGCATCGGCTTCATCGATGTAGGGGGCTGGGACACCCATGTGGGTGAGGGCGCAGCTCAAGGGACCTTGGCCACAAATCTCGGCAGCTTGGGACGCGGCCTGCAAGTGTTCTCGCAGACCATGGGGGCCGAGTGGAGCAATACCGTGGTGGTCGTGTTATCGGAGTTCGGGCGCACCTTCCGCGAGAATGGCAATCGCGGCACCGATCATGGACACGGCACCGTGTACTGGGTACTCGGCGGATCCGTGAAGGGCGGCAATATTCTGGGCGAACAACAGCGACTGGATCGTGGCAAGCTGTTCCAAGACCGCGACTATCCGGTGCTCAACGATTATCGCGCGGCGTTGGGCGGCTTGTTCCGTGGGATGTGGGGCCTCTCGCCGAAGCAAAGCTCTTACGTGTTTCAGCAGATCGCTCCGGTCGACCTGAAGCTCGTCTGACGGCATGCTCTGGGGCCGTGCCCCAGCTGAACCTCGATACCCACTTTTATACGGACCCCGCTCTTCACGAACGGGAGCGTCAAGCCATATTCAAGCGCCAGTGGCAGTTTAGTCTCGGGTGGAGCGGATCAGCTACGGATACGGCAGCGAAGGACAGAACGCCGACATCACGATTTTCGAACCTCCCGCGGCGATCGATTACTTCGCGCCGGTTACCGGTGCATCAGCCATGGGAATGACAGCGGCAATGTGATCGGTCTTTCCGACGGCCCGCGTTCGATGTCCCTTGCCCGTCGTATCGTCCAGAAGCACCACGGACCCCGGGCCAAAACGGCGCACCTGCCCGTCTGATGTGGTGACCTCCGATGCCCCCTGCAACACGATCAAAAACCATGCTTGCGGAGCGTTGTGCCAGTCCTCGACGGCGCCGGCCTTCAGGCGCAACAGTGTCGCCCCGCCCTTCGCCCCCAGAACATGAATGGAGGTCTCGCTCTCGCGGCCTCGGGTGAACTCGAAATACTCCTCGCGAAAGTGCGACGCGCCTGCGGCGTCGGCGTAAACATGCACGTAGGTCAGCGGCAATATCGGCTCCGCGGTGTCCGCCGGTAATGCGCGCTGGCAGAAGATACCGAGAAGCATCAAGAAAAGGATTCGTCGATCGGGCTTAGGCATGGCGTTTTCCTTGAGTTTTCCCTTTAATTACAAATGACCCGATGTCGTCGGTCGCGGAATGTCGCGCCAGAATCAACCGTTTCGCGTATCCGCGCAAGGCCGATCGTTACGAAGCGTCCGGGATGGCGTGACCCAAGCATTACAACTGGACCATGTGGGGTGTGCATGCTGCCAGTAAAACAAGAATGGCAATCCGACCACTGACATGAGGTAAGTACATGAGTTAAATGCTCTGCGAACGGGCCTGGTTTAGTCGTGCGGAACCCAGACCGCGTGCCGGTCGCTCGAGGCCGAGCCCTGCGGTGTCGCGCAGGTTAAGAACACTCCTGTATTGATCGCCACCATCAAATGTGTGGATTTTCCCACAAAAGAGGGTATAACGGCCAATGGCGGGGGTGTCACGGACGTTACATTGGGCTACGCATCCGCTTTGCGTAGAGCGATTGTCAACCTGGCGCTTCCTTGACGGTATACCGAGTCGAAGCCGGTTCGAGCAAAAAAAACGACAATTACGGGAGTGGCATTAATGAGCAGAGCAGTTCATTTGACTGGTAGCAGCTTCCTGCGACCTTGGGCAGGAGCTGCGCTTTGCGTAGCAGGATGGGCTGGTCAGGCGATGGCACAACAGACCGGGACGACCTCTGCAGCGACCCCCAATAGTGCGGGTGCTTCCGACACGAGCCTCGCCGAGATCGTCGTTACTGCACAATTCCGGCAACAGAACCTTCAGGACACGCCGATCGCGATCACGGCGGTCAATGCCGCCATGATGGAGGAACGCGGACAAACCTCGCTGCACGATTTGGGTCAGCAGGCGCCCAACGTGACTCTTGTCGAAACCGGTGGCGCGTTCGGGCCCGGCATGACCGCCTCGATTCGCGGCGTTGGGCAGTCGGATTTTGATCCCGCCGTATCGCCCGGCGTCGGCATTTACATCGATGACGTGTACTACACCAGCCTTACCGGCTCGAACTTCGCACTGCTCGACCTCGATCGCGTCGAGATTTTACGCGGCCCGCAGGGAACATTGGCCGGGGCCAATTCGGAAGGGGGCGCGATCAAGCTTTATACGGTGAAACCGCAAGGGGACAATACGGGATCCGTCAAAGTGAGCGGCGGCGAGCGAAGCTTGGTTGACGTCCAAGCCATGGCTGACGTCTCTTTGATCAAAGACACCTTGTTCATGCGAATCTCGGGCGTTTCACACCAACAAGACGGCTTCGTGACTCGAATCGATTATGGTTGCCAATTCCCGACATCGGGAATTCCGGCCAGCAGTGCTGGCGATCAGGGTTGCGTGGCGGGCCATGAAGGCGGGAAGGATTACCACGGCGGCCGACTGGCGTTGCGCTGGGTTGCCAGCGACAATTTCGAGGTGAATTTGGCGGGCGACATCACCGTGGACAATTCGCAAGTGTCACCGGTCACGTTGCTGAGGGTAGACCCCACGGCGCCGGGTGCGATCATCGCCGCAGGCAATTCAGGCTATCCGCCGGGCAACGCAGCGGGCGTCGCATACGACGATCGCTTCATTTCGCCGAATCCCTACGTGACGTATGCCAACTTCTGTGCCAAAGGGTTTGCGGGAAACCAGGAATGTTACACGCCGTATCAATACACGAAATCCACCGGCGTGAATCTCACTCTAGACTGGAAATTGAACGACGCGCTGGCCTTGAAGTCCATCACCGGCTACCGCGAGCTCGATTCTCAATGGACCAATGATGACGATGCTTCGCCGATTGGCAGCTCGCTCGGCTATTCGGAGATCAAGAACCATACATTGACGCAGGAGCTGCGGTTGAACGGCGCGGTCGCCAAACTCATCGATTACTCCGTCGGCGGCTTCCTTCTTGACCAAGTCACCACGTATGCCTCACACCAAATCCTGGACTACGTGATTCCGGGGACTTCCTTCGAATTCATCCAGGACGACCCGGTGGCCGAGCAAGATTATGCGGGCTTCGCGAATGCGACATGGCACATCACGGACGCGCTCAATTTAAACGCTGGCGCCCGTTACACCAAAGTGCGCAAGGATTACGACTATAATCGCTACAATCCATCGAGCATCGGCGGCGGCGACAGCATTTTTTTCGCTCCCGGCTTCTCAGGTACGGTCGGGCGATACTCGGGCGACAAGTTCGATTATCGAGTCAACGTCGACTACCGATGGAACGAGGACTTGCTGACCTATGCCGAAGTCTCCACAGGGTTCAAGAGCGGCGGCACGAATCCGCGGCCATTTATCGCCTCGCAGGTCCAACCGTTCGCGATCGAAAATCTCATCGCTTATGAAGTCGGTGCGAAAACAGATTGGTTGGACCGCGCGTTGCGGGTCAATGTGGCCCTCTTTTACAACAGGTACCACAATATTCAGGTGACGTTACTGAGCTGCCCCGCCTACTCGGGTGGAAGTACAACGGAACCATGCGCTGCGCCGGTCAACGGCGGCAATGCCCTCATTTACGGTGCAGAACTCGAAGCGTCGTATCACTACGCGGGTTTGACCGTGGATGGCGCTTACAGTCATCAACAGTTTCAGTACCAGACCGTCAATCCCTTGGCGGGCATTCCGGTCGATGCAACGGGACAGGGTTTCCAGCCTTCCAAGTGGAGCATCGGTGCGCAGTATGATTTTGCCGTTCCGAACGGAGCTACCATCACGCCGCGGCTCGACTATATTTGGAGTGCAGGTTACTTCACCAATGCAAGCAACGATCCCAACAGCTACCAGTTCGGATACCACGAGTTGAACGGCAGATTGACGTACAAGCCCAATGGGGGCAGTTGGGAGGCATCGGTGGCTGCTACCAATCTCACCAACAAGCTGTGGTACAACCAAACGTTCGACCTGACCGCCACCCAAGGCCAGGCATACGGCATCCCGGCGGAGCCGCGAACCGTGTGGGCCGAGTTCAAGAAGAAGTTTTGATCGCATGGCCCTCGCGCATCAGCTGATGCGCGAGGGCACCGCAAGGTCACTTACCCGGACCGTCATTGACCGAATCCTCGGAGTAGATAGCCGGGAAAGTGTGAACTGCATGCCATCACATGCGTGATCGCCTCGCGATCGTATTCGTCACCGGAACGGTACGTCTCGAAATACGCATTGAGGCTCAGAACCCGGCCTGGCATGGCATCCATCGCCTGCAAGCCCACCGAGACCCCATAGTTTGTGAAGGCAAACCTCACATCGCGAGCTCCAGGCTCGCGGCAAAAGTAACTGTCTTCGACCCACATATGATCCAACACTTGCAGGCCGCGCGCCTTTTGCACCGTTGCCCAGTCTTCCGTCGGAAAGAACTGCGCCATCCACAACATCATGCCGATCCCAAGATCCTGCGTAATGATCAACTCGGGGGCAGTACGCTCGATGAGCCGATGCATATCCCCGATTTGATCGGCCAGAGCGGTCTCATCGAGAAGACGGTAAGAAACATAGCCATCGAAGGCATCGAGCGCCCCGAAACCGTATCCAGGGTACGGACCGCTCAAGTCCTCCTTCATCTTCCAGATGACACCGCGGCCGGGCACTACGAATGCCTCATGAATTTGCCTCACCAACTCGACCCCCATTTTCCGGTAATCGGGAATATGCCGACCGAGGATGCTCAAGGCATAGAGCCACATGGCAAGGTAGTGGAAATACTGGCCGTCACGGTCCGGCGCCTCGCCGATGCGGATGCCGCGCGGACGTCCAAGCACGCGAAGTACCTCGGCGACCAAGGATTCCGCCTGGTCGAGAAATCGGCGCTCTCCCGACTCGGCGTACAGCGAAACGAGAAGAACCAAACCAAATGCATCGGTCCACAAATATCGCAGGCCGTTCGGCCAGATACCTTGCTCGCGCATCCAGGCCAATTTGGCAATGGCATAGTGCGGGTCATTGCAGGTGCCCATGCTCAAAGACCGAACGGATAGGTATCGGGAAGGCCTTTGAGTTCCTTGGTGTTCAGCGGTGTGACGGCCTTTGTCTCGTCGAGCCAAATATATTCGTCGAACTGGCGCGGCAGAACCGCCTCAAAATAGTGGCTTTGAAGTTCGGTCTCCGGCCGGTAGATCACGCCGATCGCCCGTTCTAGTCTCGGCTGCAACAATCCGCCTAGCGGCATCGTCGAAGCCAACCCCCGCAGGGGCAGGAAGAAGCGCGGATTGCCGGTTTCGTGGCATAGGCGCTCGTAGCTTCCCGCCAAGCCTGGACGCACAGTCTTGACCTGCATCGGTTCGTCCCAGTTCGAGGCAGCCGCGACTGTGCCGCTATTCGTCCCAAAGCCGATCGAATAACTGAGATCGCCGAACTCCTGCCGACAGAGATGGCCAATGTTGTATTCGTCGCGAGTCGACATCTCCGTCGCGGCGGAGTCGCCTACGTGAGAATTGTGCGCCCACACGATTCCCTTAGCTTGCGGCCCATGAAAAGTCAGGAGATTCTTCAGCGTCTCGAACATATGACTGTCGCGTAGGTTCCATGACGCGCGAGATCCGTAATACATGGTCCGATAATAGCGTTCGGCGTTGGCGACCAAGCGGGCGTTCTGCACCGCGTCCAAGAACCGTTCGCCATCGTGTTCGGCATAGGCACGGCGCTTTTGCAGAAGATCCGTCAGCATGGAGGTGACCTCGGGCTCGCAGGTCTGGTACTGGCCGCTCAGAGTCGCCTGGCCGTATACCGCGGGATCCGACTGCCACGGAGTCAGGCATCCGTAGCGGCGCCGCGCTATCTCGGCAGTTTTCGGATCGACCCTGTCGAGGTAATCCAGGACTGAGCGAATCGAGTTATACAGGCTATAGAGATCGAGACCGTGGAATGCCACTCGGTCGTCCGGCTCGACTCGCGAATTGTGGGTATGTAGCCAATCCACAAACTCGCGCACCTCCCGATTGCGCCACATCCACACCGGAAACCGGGCGAATGCCGTCCACTCGGAAGGCGGCACCTTGCGGTGTCGAACATAGTGATCGATCCTGGCCGCATCCGGCCAGTCCCCTTCGATGGCGACAAAGGAAAAGCCCTTCTTCTCGATGAGCTCGCGCGAGATCCGTTCGCGCATGCGATAGAATTCAGATGTCCCATGCGTTGCTTCTCCGAGAAGCACCACTCGCGCATCGCCTATTCTGCGCAGCAGCGGTTGCAGATTCACGGAGTCGATCGATGTAAATTTCTCGCCGGCAGCTGCAATCGCCTCTGCCAGTGTGCCATCGGGCGCTTTTGCGGTTCGCCCACCCACCTCGGCCCAACCTTCCGCTCCCACCAAGGGAACGAAACGCACATCCGCGAGCTCCGTCGTGGTGTACTCATGTTCGGCGACGCGGGTCACCCGCACCAATTCCTGCAGACGCCGAAGGGTTCCCACGGGAATCACCAGACGACCACCGACCTTGAGCTGTGCCTTCAGCGATTCTGGGACCTCAGGTCCGCCCGCCGCGACGATGATCGCATCATAGGGCGCGTGATCGGGCCAGCCGCGCGTTCCATCGCCATGGAGTACATGGACATTGTTGTACCCAAGGTGCGAGAGTGTCGCAGCTGATTTTTCCGCAAGCTGCCCGATACGCTCGACCGTGTAGACGTCCTTTGCAATTTTTGACAGCACCGCCGCCGCGTAGCCCGAGCCCGTGCCGATCTCGAGCACCTTCTCGCCGCCTTCGAGGCCCAGCGCCTCGGTCATCATGGCGACGATATACGGCTGGGAGATGGTCTGCCCTTCGGCTATGGGAAGCGGCGCATCCTCATAGGCGAATTCCCGCATATCCTCCGGCAGGAACTCTTCGCGCGGCACGCTGCGCATGGCCGAAAGCACCAACGCAGACCGCACGCCACGGTGCGCGATGTGCCGTTCGATCATTTCCGCGCGAAGTTTCTGAAAGTCTATCCTGGTCTGCTGGCGCATCAGAATTGCCTCCCCTCGCCAATGACGATCGTCGTGTCAAGTTCATTCGAATGATTCACGCTCATAAAGTGTCTACCTTGTATTCACGCCACGCGAACGCGCGGCGGCGGAAATCGATCGGTGAGAAGTGCTGGCAAGTTCGTCCTCGACGCCGAGCGGGACGAGAGAAACCGCCCGTGGCACGGGAGGCGCCGCTCGCTCGACGAATTGCACTCGTGTACCGATCCTGAATAGTTCGTGAAGCGGTGGCGGCGTGCCGCGCAGATTGAAAAGCAGCAGCCGCCCGTCATCTGCGTCGATGACACCGAATAGGCCATCGTTGTCGAAATCGCTAACAGTGCCGGTAAGCATGATAGTCCCCTCCTCTTTGTTGGATGATGTCGGAAATGTGACCGCGGTCACATCCGAGTTTCCACGCAGCATCTAAGGGTGTCCCGAATCCGCCGGGACTCTTGTGGCGCGTCCCTTACGTATAGTCCAGTGTTGCGCAACCCCGATTTGGATCGCAATCCATTGTCGTCACGAGGAATTTCGACCCCTGAGCGCGACAAATCCCCATGCCCGGGCTCGAGCATTGGCGGCCCTCTCTCACACTCTGGCTGTCCTGTGGCGGACCGAATCACGCCGGGCGGGTGGTGACGGTCGGCGCGAGTGGGCGCACAAACGCGGTTCGTCCCGCATAGGTCGCCGATCGTCCAAGATGTTCCTCGATACGAAGTAGCTGATTGTATTTCTCCACCCGCTCACCCCGGCACGGCGCGCCCGCTTTGAGGTGACCGGTGCCGAGCGCCACGGTCAGATCTGCGATGAACGAATCCACGGTCTCGCCGCTGCGGTGAGATACCATCGCGCCCCAGCCTGCGTCATAGGCCAAATGAACTGCCGCGATCGTCTCTGTGAGTGTGCCAATTTGGTTAAGCTTGATGAGCACGGCATTCGCCGCATGCTCGGCGATACCGCGTGCAATGCGGGTAACGTTGGTAACGAACAGATCATCGCCGACCAACTCGATCTTGTCGCCGAGATCCCGATTGAGGATTTTCCATCCTGCCCAATCATCCTCGGCAAGGCCGTCCTCGAGCACCGCGATTGGATACTTGTTGATCCACTGCGTATACAGCGCCACCATCTCTTGTGCACCGATGGAACGGCCCTCGGTGCGCAATTGATAGAGCCCATTCTCGAAAAAGCCACTCGAGGCTGGATCGAGGGCGAGGACTACGTCGTCGCCAGGCCGATATCCCGCTGCTTCGATCGCACGCAGGATCAGATCAACCGCATCCGCATTGCGTTTCAGGGTGGGCGCAAACCCCCCTTCGTCGCCGACGCCGGTCGAGAGACCCGCATCCTTGAGCACTTTTTTGAGTTGGTGATAGATCTCCGCCCCCCAGCGTAGAGCTTCGGCGAAACTAGGCGCTCCGACCGGCGCGATCATGAATTCCTGAAAGTCCGTGCCCTGCCAATTCGCATGGGCGCCGCCGTTCAAGATATTGAACATCGGTACTGGCAGACAGTTAGCCGCCGCGCCGCCCAAATAGCGAAACAACGGCAGCTGCGTCGCAACCGCTGCAGCACGGGCGACCGCGAGGCTCACGCCCAAAATAGCATTGGCGCCGAGCTTCGCCTTGTTCACTGTTCCATCGGCTGCGTTCAGAGCGCGATCGACGGCGCCTTGGTCGAGCGCGTCCAAACCCTGGGCGGCTGCGGCCAAGGCGCCATTCACATGGGCAACGGCCTGCCGCACCCCTTTGCCGCCGTAGCGATGAGTATCCTGGTCGCGCAGTTCAACGGCTTCGTGGACGCCGGTGGAGGCGCCTGAGGGAACCGCGGCGCGACCCTGGGCACCTCCGGTCAGCGTGACGTCCACCTCAACCGTCGGGTTACCCCGGGAGTCCAATATTTCCCGGGCATGAAGCGTTTGAATCCGGCTGTCCATTTTTTTCTGTTCCTTACTGCGCCTCGGGTCTTACCTGGCTCGCAGGGAAGGGGACCCGCCATCCCACGAGTGCTCGATTGCTATTCTAGCTCGAGCACGATTCGCCCATCCACGCGGCCCATCTTCAGGTCGGTGAAGACGCCGTTGATGTCTTCGAGTGCCGCCTTGAGGGGCCATTGCTGCATAGTCGATGCCCTGGGGCAGCCGGGCGACATACGCGGCCGACCCGATGGCATAGTCCGCAAAGGTGCCGTTGACGCTGTAGCCGCTGTCGTTCTGCGACTCGCACAGGGTTTCCCAGCCGGTGATGCAGTAATCACAGGCGCCGCAGGCATCATGCACCCAGGCGATGCCGACGTTATCGCCCTCCTTCAAGCTTTTGACGCCGGCACCGACGCCAGCGACGATGCCGGCGCCCTCGTGGCCTGGAATGAATGGAGGCGTAGGCTTCACCGGCCAATCGCCGTCGGCTGCGTGAAGGTCGGTGTGACAGACCCCGGTGGCCTTGATCTTGACCAAGACTTCACCCGGTCCCGGCGTCGGAATTGCCACCTCATCGATGGTCAGCGGTTTGCCGAATTGACGCACTACGGCAGCTTTCATTGTTTGCGTCATAACGAAGTTCCAGATTTGAATAAACCGACGATGTGGACGCAACGATTCTCGGACCGTCGTGAGGCGGGCGTCGATAGGCAATTGCCGCACCCGCAGTGGTACAAGTCCCCCGAGAGGAATCACCTGAGCTTCGAGCGCGTACTCATGCGGATCATGACCGGTTGCCCCCTCGCCCGTGAACCAAGAGTTGCGCGAGAGCACATGAAGCGAGACGCGCCGCGTCACTGTCGGCTCGGCTGGTCAGTATGATCGGAAGGCGCGCGCCGAGCACGATTCCGGCTGCCTCCGCACCGGCGAGATAGACGAGTTGTTTGACCAACATGTTACCCGCCTCAAGATCAGGTACCACGAGAATATCGGCGTGGCCGGCCACGAGACTCGAGATGCCCTTGATGCGTGCGGCTTCGCTCGAGATGGCATTGTCGAAGGCCAGCGGCCCGTCGAGCGTCGCGCCCACGATCTGCTTCCTGTCGGCCATCTTGCAAAGCGCGGCGGCATCGAGCGTCGATGGGATTTTGCTGCTCACGGTCTCCACCGCAGACAGAATTGCGACCTTCGGGGACCGAATGCCGAGCGCCTGCACCAGTTCAATCGCGTTCTGAATGATGTCGCGCTTCGTGTCGAGGTCCGGGGCAATGTTGACGGCCGCATCCGTAATGAAGAGTGGTTTCGGATAGTAGGGTACGTCCATTGCGAACACATGGCTCATGCGTCGCTCCGTGCGCAATCCCGCGGTTTTGTCCACCACCGCCGCCATGAGTTCATCCGTGTGGAGGGCGCCCTTCATGATGGCATCGATCTTCGCCTCGCGTCCCAAAGCCACCGCACGCTCCGCGGCCGCATGGCTGTGCGGCACGTCGACGATCTCCACGTCCTCGAGACCGCGCCCGGCGTCCGCCGCCGCCTGGCGAATTTTTGCCGCTGGACCGATGAACACCGGCACGATGAGCCCAGCTTCCCTCGCCGCCATCGCTGCGGCGACCGACCCGCTGTCGCAGGGATGCACGATCGCCGTACGCAGGGGCTGGAATCTGCGGGCCGCATCGAGCAGCTGCCGGTGTCGGGCGCCCACGGCATGCGGCGAGACTGCGGGTGTGGCGCGCGGCCGCCGTAGCTTCATCTCGGGTGCAATGACGCGTGCTTCACCCTCCAGGAGAATCTCTCCGGATTCCGCCACATATTTGCATTGGAACGTCACGCACCTTGTCTCGGGCACCATGTCGCGAATGCGAATACGAGCCGTTACCGTCTCGCCGATATTTGCGGGGCGCAGGACGTGCAGCGACAGTTCGACTTGGTTGGTGCCGGGTCCTGGCAATTCGGTCGACAGCAATTCCGCTATGAAGCCGCCCCCCAAACCCAGCGGTTCAATATCCTGGGATCGAAGTACGCGCGTCAATTCGGCCGACTCTCCGATGTGCAGTTCATCAAAAATCCTATTTTCGATGAACTGCGTCGCTGCCGCTTCGCGCGAGTTATTGTCGACCATCTACCTGGCTCGCGGCAGTTCGGCGAGACGATCTGGGTTCGCGAGGCATGTCGCGCAGTAGCTGGTGCACTTTATTACGCTCCATAAACGGATTCTCTCTATTCAGTTGCTGTCTAACCCATAGCCCGGCTCGTTGCGACCTCCGGCCGGAAGTATCCGCCGACATTCCGCTGCGATGCCGTCCGTGTTTTTCGAGACGCGGATCCGCACCATCGTGTCCGGCGGATCTGTAGGCGCTGCGCCGCGAGCTTGCCTCGTTTACTTGCCGCGTCCGTATATCCCCGTATTTCAGCCCAAGACGTTGACGCGCAGTTTAAAAGAAATGGCAATCGCGCGCGAAGCTACTATGAGTGGTCGCGATGTATTGCACCACCCGTAATGCTGGCTGTGGCATACGTAGATGCCGGCAGCGGCATATCCCGGGCCCGATCTTCCAATACGGCAACCGCCGGTAGCGTCTTGCCCTCCACGAATTCGAGAAACGCACCGCCGCCGGTCGACATATACGAGATGCGGTTCGCGACACCGTATTTCTCGACCGCGGCCAGTGTGTCGCCACCGCCCACGAGCGAGAATGCTTCGCTGCTGGCAATCGCATTGGCGATGGCCTTGGTGCCTTCACCGAATGGATCGATTTCAAATACGCCGACCGGCCCATTCCAAAGGATGGTCTTGGCGGATGCCAGGATCCTGGCGTACCGCTGGATGGTGGCGGGACCGATGTCGAGAATCATTTCATCCTCGGCCACCTCCACCGCCCAGCGTCCTCTGGCACCAGCGCCGGCACGCTCATGCGCCACGGTGACATCCATCGGCAACGCGATATCCGCGCCGCGGGCATGTGCCCTGTCGAGCAGCCCGCGCGCTGTCGCAATCATCTCTGTCTCGCACAGCGAGGTGCCGACCCCGATGCCGGCGGCTGCGAGAAAGGTGTTGGCGATTCCGCCGCCGAGAATGAGCTTGTCCACCTTTTCGAGCAGCGCTTCGAGTATCGTCAGTTTGGTCGAGACTTTTGAGCCCCCAACGATGGCTACCAGCGGCCGCGCCGGATTGGCCAGCGCACGCTCGAGCGCATTGAGCTCAGCAGCCAACAGCGGACCGGCGCATGCCACGGGTGCAAATTTGGCGATGCCGTGCGTGCTTGCCTCCGCACGGTGTGCGGTTGCGAAGGCGTCCATCACGAAGACGTCACACAACGCAGCCATTTGCCGCGCCAAAGCCTCGCTGTCTTGCTTTTCGCCCTTGTTGAAACGCACGTTCTCGCAAAGCACCACCGAGCCGGCAGCGCAGTCGACGCCGCCGAGCCAGTCCTTGCACAGAGGCACAGGCACACCGAGGAGTTCGGAGAGCTTTGCGGCCACGGGCGAGAGCGACAGTTCGGGGTCGTATTTGCCCTCCTCCGGTCGACCGAGGTGAGACAGGACGATCACATGCGCACCTTGCTGCATCGCTGAGCGCAGCGTCGGCAGCGCGGCGCGGATGCGCATATCGCTCGTGATCCGCCCATTCTGCATCGGCACGTTCAAATCTTCGCGGATCATTACCCGCTTGCCGGATAGATCAAAATCAGACATGTATAGCAATGTCATCGATGTCTCCAGTCTCACGCAGCCCGTGACCAAGCCAGTGTCGTGTCGAGCATGCGGTTTGAAAATCCCCATTCGTTGTCGTACCACGCGCACACCTTGACCAACGTACCGCCGATCACCTTGCTCAGGGTAGCGTCATAAATCGAGGAATGCGGATCGTGGTTATAGTCGACTGAGACGAGGAGCTCGACCGCGTAAGCGAGAATATCCTTCAGGGGCCCTCGTTCGGCCGCTGCCTTCATCAGCGCGTTGATTTCCTCGACGCTGGTCGAGCGAGACGCGATGAAGCTCAAGTCCACCAGCGATACGTTGATCGTGGGAACCCGAATCGCAAAGCCGTCAAGTTTGCCCTTGAGTTCCGGCAGCACCAGCCCCATGGAAGCAGCCGCGCCAGTCTTGGTCGGAATCATGGAGTGCGTCGCCGAGCGCGCCCGCCGCAGATCCTTATGGTAGACGTCCGTCAACACCTGATCGTTGGTGTAGGAATGCACCGTGGTCATGACTCCCGCCGTGATGCCCATCGCATCGTTCAGCACTTTCGCAAGCGGTGCGAGGCAGTTGGTGGTACAGGAGGCATTGGAAACGACCGATTGGCTGGACTTGAGTCCGCCGTGATTCACACCATAAACGATCGTCGCATCGACGTCGCTGCCACCCGGCGCCGAAATCAGCACCTTCTTGGCGCCGGCCGTGAGGTGCGCCGCCGCCTTCGCCTTACTCGTGAACAATCCGGTGCATTCCAGCACAATTTCCGCACCCAATTCACCCCACGGCAATTTCGCCGGGTCTCGCTGCGCAACCACGCGAATGCGATCTCCGTTGACTATCATCGCGTCGCCGTCGACACCAACCTCGCCACCAAAGCGCCCGTGTACAGTATCGAAGCGAGTCAGATGGGCATTCGTATTGGCGTCGCCCAGATCATTGATCGCGACAATCTTGATTTCATCCGCATGTATGCCCTCATACAGCGCGCGCAGAACATTCCGGCCGATACGTCCATAGCCGTTGATACCTATTTTAATGGCCACTGTCTTTGTACTCCTCGTGATTCGACATTCAATGTTCCGTCAAGATTTTCGCCGAAGGCGATCCCCCTCTCGCGTTACACTTCAATGCCGACTAGCGGCGCGAATGCTGCTCGTTGATTTGGCCCTTGGTCATGACGCCGAGCAGTGAGTTGGCATCCGCAACGAAAAGCCTGAGCAAGTCATTGAGGGTGATGATTCCCACGACTTCGCCCTCATGCGCCACCACCGGCAGCCGGCGAACACCGTTCGCCTGCATGCGCTGGATCACCTGAGTCGTGTCTTCGGACTCATTCGCGATAACCACCGGCTTGCGCATCAAGCTTCCCACAGTCGTTTTCGCCGGATCGAGCCCATTTCCCAATACCTCGATCACGATGTCGCGATCCGTGACGATTCCGAGGGGTACGCCTTGGTCCTGTGGATCATCCACCACGACCAGATCGCCTACATGCCGGTGACGCATGAGACTCGCCGCCTGAAGAATGGTGGTCTGGGGCCCGCAAGTGACCACGCTTGCCGTGCACACTTCTTTCAATAACATCGTAAATTCCTCCACATGAAGATTGGTATCCGATCTCACATCGCCAGCACATGCGCGAGTTCAAGCAGGCGCGTGAGCGGCGGCAAAGCCTGCTGGTACGCGAATACCGACGCTCGCAAGTGCGCGAGCCACCTCGGCCAGACCAGCGTTTTTTCCGCCGACGCGGCTTATGTCGTTGGATTCGGGTTGATCGAACCGGAGAATCGACTGAACCGGCCCCGCGGATGAATGCTTGATTGCCGGGGATACCTGTTCGTGATTCTTTCTGCTATGAAGCGCCATTTACGTCTCCCGCGACCGTGATTGCGGGAAAGTATGTGACGCAGTCGGGCCGGAGAGAATCGGGATATGTACGTAGCCCGCAGTGCTCCGCCTGCCCCGTTCGCGGCCGCTTTGGACCAGTGACCGCGCGTCGTACGCGACAGTTGCTCTGCGGTCAACATGGGATTGAATCCCATGCGATACAGGTCGTATATGCACTGGCTGTGCCCGAGTTGTTCCACTTGAGCGGTGAAGGGGCGGGCCAGCGCCATGGTAAAACTGCCCGCCGCGGGATGGGCAACGATCACGAGATGTTTCATGGAGTTTCCTGCATTCCCGAGTATGTGCAGTTGGCCGGCGCGATCACCACGCTGAGCATGCCAATCGGACCAGCCGCAATGCTCTAAGGGATGATGCGCATGGACGCACTCCCAGCGGCGTGGGACCATCAAGCAACGCAATATTCGACTGGAAAGCCGGCGCGGCAGTTGATGTCGCGGCACAAGGGGTTGGCGAAGCCCGCCGGTCAAGATTCCGGCGTCCGCGCAGATATTCGATACATTACAAGAGTTCGCTACCGCTTCGATATGGCCGGGGGCTGATACGCAGGGCGTTGAATATGCATAGTGAGCCAAAAGCACCGAGACAGGTGTCCGATCGGATACCGTTTCATGTTCAGCCCATGCTTGCGACGCTCGTCTCAGAGCCGTTCGAGAGGCCCGGCTGGGTCTTTGAGGAGAAATATGACGGCGACCGGATACTCGCCTATAAAGAAGGCGATCACGTTCGGTTGTTATCCAGGAACGGAATAGATCGCACGGACCAATTTCCCCGGATCGCGGCAATCCTCTCAGCCCTCTCGCCCCACACTCTTCTTCTCGATGGGGAAGTTGTGGCATTTGATAGCGAGGGCGTTTCTCGATTTCAGCTCCTGCAGCGGGGGAAAGGCGAACCCCTCTATGCCGTCTTCGACTGTCTTTTTCAGGATGGCAAGGATCTGCGCCGCGAACCGCTTTCCGTGCGGCGCACGGCGATGGAGGACGCGATCGGCTCCCACCGCCTGCTCGTGCTCTCCCGTCGACTCGCCGCCAACGGCCTCAAGGCGTTCCGCGTCGCGCAAAACCGGGGATATGAGGGATTGGTCGCGAAGGACGACTCCTCGCCCTATATCGAGGCGCGCTCCAGCAAATGGCTCAAAGTCAAAGTCCATCAAGAGGACGAATTCCTGATTTGCGGATACACGAGGCCCGCTGGCGCGCGGCAGCATTTTGGCGCGCTTCTCCTCGGCGCCTATGAGAAGGGCCGCCTGCAGTATGTGGGGAAGGTCGGAACGGGTTTTGATGAGGCAACGCTCTCTGCGCTGCACCACCGGCTGCAACTGCTCGCGACGTCACAGTCCGCGCTGATCGACCCCCCGCACGAGAAGGGATCAGTCTTTGTAGCCCCCGAACTCATCGCTCAGATCTCGTTCCAGGAGTGGACCGCGGACCGAAAGCTGCGGCAGCCCGTGTTTCTCGGCCTGCGCGACGACAAAAATCCGCAAGACGTGCTCATGCCGGAACTCGCACCCCGATGAGTTGACCGTTGAGCATTCCATCGCAGCGCGGCGCGGCCGCGTGTATCTCGAGCCCTTTCGCAATGGCTTCGGTCAGACCTTGGTCGCGCCCTATTCCGTGCGGCGCCGCGAAAAGGCACCCGTCTCGATACCCTTGCTCTGGTCGGAAGTAACCCCGGCATTGGTCCCTTCCGATTTCAACCTGGGGAATTTCACGACTTGGTCCGGGCGTTCCGATCCCTGGCATGATTTCTTCGAGCAGCACCAATCGCTGGAAGATGCCGGCCGCCGGCTCGCTCGGCTATGAACATTCTACCCGTGGCAGCGCCAAAGGCTCTTACGTAACGGCGTACGTATTGGTGCGAATTTTCAAATCGCGCATGGTGATGACCCGAAGTGACCCCGGAACTGGTGCCTTGGCATCAGCACGCGCAGGCCCCGACTGCCGGGAGTCCTCGCGTAAGACGGAAGCTCCAGAAAATCCCAGGTAGCAGCCGGTCAATTACGCGATCAGTGAATGTACTTATCGCGCCGTCCTCCAGCGCCTACGGCTGCGGATTCGCTCGCGCCGGCTGGTATACGCCACCGCCGACATTTTCGGCATCCCGGGTGTATATTTTTCCAGCGAACCATCTAGCGCCGCTACGTATATCCGCGGATCGCTATTTCGCGCCGCTCAGTTAGGCTTCCCCCGCACATCGCGTGCTATCGGTGTATTACGGCGCTGCTGGCGCAGATGCCAACCGATGCTGTGCGGTTGTCAGTGGAACGTAGCCTAGGAGTGACGCGATGAGAAGACAAGATAGCCGTCTGCAACGTTCGGTCATGATGACTGGTCCGGCGAAGCGCGTGGGCTATTTTCGGAGCCAAGTCGCCTGTCTCGAGGGCCGCGGCTATACCGTTAGATAGTTATAAGTTATTCGGGCGATTGCCCGTCATTTGCACGCGAGGTATCGATTATGGACATCGTTGAAGCTATCTCGGGACGTCGCTCAACCCGTGAGTACAAGAGCCAGTCTATTGATGAGAAAACCATCCGGCGCCTCATCGAGGCTGCCACACAGGCGCCGAGCGCGGTCAACCAGCAGCCTTGGACGTTTACCGTCGTTCGCGATCAGGCACTTCTGAATCAGGTGTCCCGCGACGCCAAGGCACACATGCTGGCGACGATGGCCGCTGACATTGCCGGAGCGCGCGGAGAGCACTTCCAGACAATGCTCGGCGATCCCGCATTCCAGATTTTCTATCACGCGCCGCTGCTGATTTTGATCTCTGGCAACGCACCGGGGCCCTGGATCATCGAGGACTGCGCGCTCGCAGCGGAAAATTTGATGCTCATGGCATACTCCTTCGGACTCGGAAGTTGCTGGATCGGCTTTGCACAGAGCTATTTGAACACGCCGGCAGGAAAGCAGGCCCTGAGGCTGCCTGACTCGTGGGTTCCCGTCGCTCCGATCATCCTCGGGCTTCCGAGTGCATCGCCAGCCCCAGTCTCACGGAAGGAGCCCGAGATCCGGTGGGCCGGCTGAATCGAACATGTCTAATCGTCATGGGGATGACACGCGTATGAATGAGGTCATGTCGGCGATCCGAGCTAGACACACGGACCGGTCTGCCTATGCGCCGGAGAGGCCAGTGCCCGATGAGGCGCTTAGTATTTTATTGGAAGCCGCGCGCTGGGCTCCCACCGCGCACAATATGCAGAACTTCGAGATCTTGGTCGTTGACGACCCCGCAATGCTCGCCTCCCTAGGCTCTGTGCGGCGCAACGTCTCCGACGTTTTTCTTCGGGAGAACTATCGGCAGTTGTCGTTCTCGGAGGAGGAGCTTCGGCGCAGGAAGACGGGTGTGCTCGCGAGCACGTTTCCACCGTCGTGGCAACGGCCCGATGCGGATATCATCTCGATGAAGCCCGATTTCCTTCGCGACTCTTTGCAGGGTGCACAAACGCTTCTGCTCGTGCTCTATGATCCTGAAATTCGCGCCCCGGGATCGGAGGGTGACTTTCTTGGAATCATGAGTCTCGGCTGCGTGATGCAGAACCTGTGGCTCGCGGCACAGAGTCTTGGGATCAGCATGCAGATCCTGAGCGCCTTTGGCGCCGCACCCGTTCAGCATGAATTGAGGCCTATTCTTCGGATACCGGAAACCCGAAGCGTCGCCTTCGCATGCAGGCTCGGTTCTCCAAGACTACCGACAGTCTTGCCGTTGCGAGTTCGTCGCGAGTTACCGGATTTCGTGTTCCGCAATGGGTGGGGAGACCCGATCCGCTTGGCGGGCGAGACGTGAAGGGACCGCGCTGGAAGTGCTCGGTCGAACGGTTAAAACGAGTGACTCATTAACGATCGCCCGGCCCCGGGGTCGCTTTTGCCGTACCTTGACGTGTCGTGTTTTGTAACTATATTATACGTGTGCAATAATGTTGCACGAATTAGGCGGGTCGCCGTTCCCGGCGACGATGCGCTGTGAGCTCCATCTTTTGAACCTATTTGAAGTGTATGCGTACGGTCATTGCCTTCTCCATGCCATGCCATTCGATACCCCGGAGTGATCGCCCGCGGTTCACGGGCACGATATGAGCAGGATCGTCGGCGGGATCGGCATCTCGCATACGCCGTCCATGGGGATGGAATTCGACCGCGGGATGAAGGACGGATTCGATCCGGTCTGGCAGCCCTGGTTCGACGGAACGAGGCCGGTCAAACGATGGCTCGAAGCCTTGCGTCCGGACCAGATAGTCATCATCTACAACGATCACCTGAATTTCTTCGAGTTCGATGCCTATCCGACGCTGGCGATCGGCGTCGCCGATCGATTTGCGCAGGCCGATGAGGGATGGGGCCGACGGCAATACCCGGAGCTGCCGGGCGATACGACGTTCGGCTGGCACGTCACCCAGTCATTGATCGAACAGGAGTTCGATATGACCGTCTGCCAGGAAATGTCGATCGACCACGGCATTTATTCGTGGCTTCCCTATCTTGCCGACCCTCCATGGCCGGCGCCCGTGTTGCCGATCGCTGCCAATATGATCCGCCAGCCATTTCCGAGTTCGACACGACTCTGGAAGCTCGGCCGGGCCCTGAAGGCTGCGATCGCCGCCGATCCGGCGGATCACCGGGTTCTCGTCATCGCCACCGGCGGGATGTCGCATCAAATCAGCGGCACACGTTTCGGAATTGCCAATTCTGACCTTGACCATTTTTTTCTCGAGCACCTTCACCGCGATCCCGAGCGGCTGATGCGCATCCCCCAAAAAGAACTCATGCGGTTGGGAGGAAGCGAGGCGGCGGAGCTGTCCATTTGGTTCGCCATGAGAGGCGCCCTCTCCGATCGCCTGGAACAGATCTATTCCTTCCACGCCTTTCCCAAGATCACGGGTTGCGGCGTCGTCGTGTACTCGGAACCGGCACCGTGACTGCCCCTCCTCACTGCCGCGGACTCTGTGCCCGTTCGCAAATATCCGCCCACCGCGTTTACAACGGAGATCAAGGCTCCCATGGCTAGTTTCCCCGCCACCAACGATGGGTTGGCGATATTGGTCGCCCCCAATGGCGCCCGCAAATCCACCCTCGCGTCCGACGTCTGCCGTGGCGCAATCGATGCCATTCAACAGCGCATCGAGGATCGCCTGCTGTTGCAGATCACGACCGACTCGTGCGTCCACTCTTCTCACCGCGGGCGTGCCGCATCGGAGTTTAAACGTGTATCTGGCCAGCTTTGATTTCGAGGGACGGGACCACATCGGCTTCCGTTGGCGCGACGATCACGTGGTTCCGATTCCGGAGTCATTCCTGCCCCGGCCGGCCGGGAGACTGCAATGCGAGATGATTTCCTTGATCGGCGCGCCGCAGACATTGGCGATGCTCGCCGGAATCGCGGCGCTGCCCACGTTGCCGAAGGAATTCACCGCCCTTTCGCTCGAGGACATCCGATGGCATCCGCCGGTGCGCAAACCGGGCAAGATCATCGGTGTGGCCATGAACAATTCGGCAGCAGACGCCCGCAAGATCAGCGCGCCGAGTCATCCCATGTTCTTCATGAAACCGCAGACGAGTCTCTTGGGCCACCTGAACGAGCTGGAGATCCGCTCCTACTACGGAAGCGTGCACCCCGAACCGGAGCTTGCCGTCGTGATCGGCCGGCGCTCGAGGGATCTCGACCCGCACACGGCACTCGACGCGGTGTTCGGATACAGCATCATGAACGACATGACGGGCAATGCCATGCGCGGCGAGGACATGGTTCATTACTATGCGATGTATGCCAGCGCGGCGGACTCGAAGACTCTGGAACGACGGGAGCAGCATCTGTCCTATGCCGCCCGGTACAAGGGCACCGATGGGTTCGGTCCCATGGGCCCGTGGCTGGTTACGCGTGACGAAATTCCCGATCCGTCCAATCTCGACGTCGTGTGCCAGGTGGGCTCCGACATCGTCGCCGCGGACAGTACTCGCTACCTCACCTATGGCGTTGCGGAAGTTTTGGCATTTCTCTCGCGGTTTCAGACACTTGAACCCGGCGATGTGGTTTCCATGGGCACCGCCTTCCGTGCGAAGCCCGGTGCGCAGCGGACCATCCACAGCGCCGACCTGCAGCGCGTGGAGGGCCCCGTGTCGGTGACCATCAGCGGCTTGGGCACGCTGCGCACGCCCGTGCGCCGCAGATCCATGACACTGAATGAGTGGCGCCTCCCGAAGAATCCGCAGCCGGATCCCGTTTAGTCCTTTTTTTCCGCCAGGTCTTCCAGCCCAACCACGCGCCGGGGGCATGCGGCGCGCATGCTCTCGGCGTCGATGCCGCAGTTGTGGGCACCGATGTGATAAAGATTCTGGCCGACGGTCGCAGCCAACTTGAGCAAGGCTTGAAGATGCCCTCCCTCCTGCAATAGGCCGGTCCAATCACGGCGCCGGATAAGCTCCCGGCACTCGGGGCTCAAATGGTACCTCGACAGATATTCCTCTTCATCGTCGTGGAAGGCCTCGCGGTTGACCGGCTGCTTCAGGCTGAGAGCACACTGGTTGAGCAGGAGGCCCTGTGTCGACCGCGGGCCGTCGAACAAATAAGTTCCCGGGGGATCCAGATCGAAACTTGGGGGCGCGAGGGATTCCGTCATGAGCTCCTCTGCACGTGATCCATACACTGTGTCATCACCGAGTGGAACTCCGCCGGCCTCTCCAAATTCATCATGTGTCCAGCATTGTCCATGCGGAACAACGCCGCCTTCGGCGCCGTTCCGGCGATCTGCGCCGCTATTTCCCGGTACCCGGGCCCGGAGGGAACCGATGACGCTCCGAATCCCCTCAGGTCGTATCGCACGACGCGATGTCTGGCGGCAAGCACGGAGAACTCCGATTTCCAGGATCGCCGATCGACGCTGAAGCCGTGCAGCAACACGATGGGATCCCCGGCACCCATCGCATCCCACTCGAGTTCGCCCCCTTCGACACTCACCACGCCGCGCTCCGTCTGCATGGTCAGCGGGGCAATATGGCGCGAAACAGCGGGATGATGCGGCGTTCCACAAATCGCCAGCACGATCCGTGGGCGACGTAAAGGTCCTCGAAATCGGCCACCATCGCGGGGATCGTGGACTCGAAGGGCGGGCAGCCGTCTGCGGCAAAGGTGAAGCCCGCGCTCAAACCACGGGCGTGAGTCGTATCCAAAAACTCGACGCGCAGGAAACTCAAGAAATGACGGGACGTGCGGGGACCATGCTGGGTGCGCCCGAGATAGAACTCCCGAATCTGCTGGCGCCCCCGAAAAATTCGGCTTCCACTCGTATAAAGGGCGTCCTCGGCAAACAGGTCGACGAAACCGTCCGCACTGCCGCGATCCAACTGGTGGCAAAACTCCTGGTTCAGCAGCTCGATGGCCTGCCTGTCCGATTGTCGATCGTGCATTGTGTACATACGAGGGTCCCGCGAAGCCTCTGACGGAGGGGTGGACGAAGCGCTGTCGAGAGCCGTCGATCAACATTGTTGTGCTCGCGCAATATTATGGTGCTGGGCGCGATGTGGTCAAGCGCAATCCTGCCGTCCCCTTTGAGGTAACCTTGCATGATCCAACGTTTGGCAATCAAGGTCGGGGAGGCGGTGCATGGCAAAGGGCATTGGGTCGATACTATTGGGCTTTAGGCTGCTGCAAGCGATCACCGACTCCGACACGCCGGTTTCCCTGAAAGGCATCGCCGAAGCCGGTGGCATGTCGCCGAGCAAGGCGCGCATGTACCTCATCAGCCTGATCGAGACCGGGTTGATCGTGCAAAACGAGGCGACTGGCTTCTATGCGCTCGGGCCTTATGCTCTCTACCTGGGCACGCGGGCGTTGCAGCGAATGGAATTGATGACGGTCGCCAGTGAAGCCATGCGCGGTCTCCAACAACAAACCAATGCGCTGGTGCTGCTCTCGACGTGGGAGGCCAAGGGCATCATGATCGTTTCGCGCAGCGAGGGAAACAAGCCGCAACCTCTTCAATTTCCGATTGGCGGCTCGGCCTCGCTGGCGAGCACGGCGACCGGACACATGTTCCTCGCCTACGGACACCGAGAGCAAACCTGGAGCCATCTGGCCGAGGAGCTTGTCGAGATCGGCCTGTCGAAAGCCGAGCAGAAAAAGAAATCCCAGGCGCTCAAAGAACTGGCGGACGGCGCACGTGCCCGCGGCTATACGGAGACCGATCCCATTGCCTATTCATCCGGTGTGACGTTGTCGGGCTATGCCGCGATCGCTGCGCCGATCTTCGATACGACCCGGCGGCTGCGTTTCGTACTCACACTCGTGTACCGCACGAATCGTCCCCACAAGAAAAAGGAGGATCTTGTACGGATGACTATCGAATGCGCCAATAGCGTGTCTGAAATGACCGGCGCTCAAATCGGCGCCTGAGTTCACCTTGTTCGTTGACCGACGCAGACGCATGCAACTATAATTGCGTTGATGCAATACTGTTGCAAACGGGTCGCCAGATTGAAGCCCGGCGACTGGCCGCGCGCCGATATCGCGTGCCACGGATTGCGCAACCGCGCCATTCGCGTCGTAAACACGGACATCGTGCCCCCCCTTGACGAGGTTGGCCGCCATCGGCTTACCCATGTTTCCCGTGCCGATGAAGACTAATTTCATATAGAGCCCTTGGCTTTACGACGATCATTCCACCGGCGCCAGGCGCCCGCGTGGGGTGAAGTAAGTGGTCAACAGTGCCAGCGCGCCAAAGAGCGACCCGGCTGCCATGACGCCCGAGACCTGAGGATATTGAAAGCCCGCGGTCAGAAGTTGTCCCGATACGAGCGGTGCGACGACGCCGCCGATGCGGCCCAAGCCCGTCACGAAGCCGATGCCCGTAGCCCTGACGTTCACCGGGAATGAGCGCGCCATCAACGCATATAGCGCTACCTGGGCACCGTAGAGAGCGGCGCCCGAGAGCGCGGCAATCGAGGTCAGCAGCACGAGGTCGGCGGGAGTGCGTGCAAAGGCCCACACGGCAAAGGCGGCTGCGACCAAAAGCACCGTGGTCAGCGCCTTGACGTCCACCCGCGTCGCGATCCAGGCAACGATGAACGAACCGACAACGCCGCCGGCACCGCACCAGGCAGCAACGGTGGCGGCCTGCGATTGGCTCAGAGACTTGTCGACCACTATTTTCGGCATCCAGTTGAGCGCGTAATACACGGTGGCGTTGTGCGCGGCGTAGACCACCGTGACGAGGGTGGCCACCGCGAGGAGGGCTGGGCGTCTAAAGATTTCGCGCGCTGAGCCTTTGGACTTGCCGGCGAATTGCGATAACCGCGATATGGGCGGAAGAGCAATGGTGTCGAGTATCTCATTGATGCGGACGACGGCGTCGCTTTTGCCCTTCGCCGACAGAAAGCCGAGGGACTCCGGCACGAAGAGCCAAGGGGCAATCGCAAGTGCCGACGTCAGCACGCCGCCTGCGGCAAAAACCGTCCACCACTCCCCGTGCCGCAACAGTGCGGAAGCGATCGCGCCGCCGATCAGTCCTCCGGCCGGAAACCCGACGGCGACCACCATGACGGACAGGTCCCGATAGCGCGTGTTGGCGTATTCGGCGGTGAGTGCGCTGATGGTGGGTACCAGTGCGCCGACACCGATGCCGGTCAGCACCCGACCGATGGCGAGGGTTACGATGCCGTTCGACGTTGCGCAGACCAGCATGCCTGCCGCCATGCACGCGAGCATCGACAGCATCAGCGGCCGGCGCCCATAACTGTCTGCGAGCGGTGCGACGAATAGTGAACCCAGCCCGGTGGCGACGAGACCCAGCGAGATGACGATGCCGAGCGAGGACGCCGGGAGTGTCCAAGCCTGGACGATGCCAGGCGCCGCAAAGGCGATGGCGAGCACGTCGAAGCCGTCCAGTGCGTTCAATAAAAACAGAATTCCGATGATGCCGATCTGGCGATTCGACATGGGCCCGCGGGCAAGCAACGCCTGGGGGTCCTCGCCTTCGGCTTCCATGCTGGATGACTCGGCTGAGTCGCTCACGGCGTATGCAGAACCACTGTCATCAGGGAGCCTGCGGCAGCGCATATGCCTGCAGATACAGACCGTCATTGGCGCCAAAGTGATTATTGCCGCCCACGTACGGCCACTCGCCCTGCGCGGCCGGCAATGCCGGCCTGTAGACGGCACATGACACGATGCCGATCAACGCGCCGCAGAATGTCCGTTGCATGCGGTCGCTACGATTTCTTTAAGGTGGATTCGTAGATCGCGGTTGCCTCGACGGCTGACGGAATTCCGCAGTAGAGCAGCGCATGCAGTATCAACTCACGGATCTCTATCTCGGAAACGCCGTTGGCCACGGCGCCGCGCATGTGCACGGACAACTGCATAAAGCGCCCGGACGCGATGAGCATTGCAATGGTAAGCATGCTCCGTGTCTTGTGATCGAGTCCCGGCCGCTGCCAGATCTCGCCGAAGCAAAACCGCGTGGTCGCCTCTTGAAGCGGTCGCGAAAAGTCGCTCGCGTTGGCGAACGCCTCCTCCGCACCCGCCGCACCGAACATCTCATGGCGCAAGGCCATGCCCCGATCGAATTTACTGTTTTCCTCGCTCACCAACCCTCCGGTAATTCATGCTGTGAATGATCCGCGAAGTGGGCGGCCCCTCGGCACCCCTTACCGCCACGCCAACAGAGCCTTCGACATGTCGGCCCCGGAACCCAAGGCATCCCGCTCGGCGCCCGTCGACTGTGTGACCAGCGGCTGGCTGGAACTCATGTCGATGAAAATAGTGCCGGCACGTGCCCATGAACCAACCCCGCCTTCGCCCAGCGCGACAGCCCGTACGACATGCCCATCGGGAAGCATGGTGACGATGAACTCACAGTCCACGGTACCGGATAGATCCGTCAACACCGCGGCGCCGATCTCCGCCGCGACCTCCCTGGCGGTATCGAGGCTTGCGTCGAAAACCGACACTTGATGGCCGGCCTTCACAATGTTCGCGGCCATGGGTTTGCCCATGGTGCCGACGCCGATGAACGCTACCTTCATGAATTCCCTTTGCAACAAGGTTGCATTCCTCTTCGGCGTATCCGCTCCGGCGGGTCGTCATTGGTTGGCACAGCGTCAGGCAAAGCAATCTGTTCTTAACGGCTTCCCCTGAAGCAAAAGTTGCTCCAGGTCACATATTCGATCTCTCACGCGCGTGCGAAGCCGGAAATGCCGAATGACGGTTTGCGATCGACTCGCACTTTCCGTCAACCGCCGCTGCGACACGGTTGCGCCCCGTCGTTTTTACCTCGTATAGAGCGCCGTCCGCTGCGCGCAGCAACAGTGAAGCCGAACTACCGTGCCTTGGGGATTCCGCCACGCCGATCGACACGGTTATTGGAGCCAGCGGTTGACCTCGATAGGTTACCCTGAGCGCCTCGACCAACATGCGCAGCTTCTCGGCCGTCGCCAGCGCCTCCGAAAGCGCCGTGTCGGGCAGCAGTAGCACGAGCTCCTCGCCGCCAATCCGACAAGCAATGTCGCTTTGCCGTACCGAACCGCGCAACAGGGCACCGATTTCGCGCAACACAAGGTCGCCGCATTCGTGTCCGTAGGTGTCGTTGAAGCGCTTGAAATGATCGATATCGAGGATCAACAGCGATATCGGCCGATCTTTTCGGGTGCAATGCGGCAGTTCGCAACTGAGCCACTCGTCCATGAAACGGCGGTTGTACAGGTCGGTCAGCGGATCGCTGATCGACTGCAGTCGCAGAGCATCACGCAGCCTGAGGTTCGCTATCGACAGCCCGACTTGATCCGCGATCGCTTGCAGTATCTCCAGGTGAGGTTCAACGAGATCCCTGCTCGAAGCGGCGCCTCGCTTCCTCGAGAGTCGCAACATACCGAGCACCTCGCCTCGGGCCAATATCGGCACGCAAAAGTATGAGAGATCTCGTTCCGGCGTCGCGTGCTCACAGCCCGATACCGTGCCGGACGCTGCGGCGCACGGCCGTCGGCTGTGCAGGGCCGCACATTTCTTTGGCATGCAGAAAGGTACCGGTCCGCTTGCCTCGGGACCCCACGCCTTTACAGCCGCGACCGGATCGCCGGACGCGCCGATCATGTACAGCGCGCCCGTGTAGTCGGGGAAGAGGCGACCGGTGCAGAACGAAACGACCTCGAGCGACTCGTGTTCCGAGCTGCATCCCTGAATATCCTCCGCCATCCGACTCAGCTGCCGCAATTCTTCGGTACGGCGCATGTGCTGGGCCAGGCCGAGTTCCAGCTTTTGGTTGGTCTCGATGAGGTCCTTGTGCGCCTGACGCTCAGCGGTTACGTCGCGAATGATGCTGATAACCAGTGCGCCCGCAGCCGTATTGACGTGGCTCAGACTGATGTCAGCCGGAAACTCGCTGCCGTCCTTGCGCCGGGCCATGACTTCGAATCCCGAACTCATCCGGCGCCTTTTTGGGTTGACGACGTACGCCGTTCTCGTATGAACGTGCTTCCCGAGGAACCGATCGGGGATGAGTACCTCCACGGGCCGCCGCAGCAGCTCGGATTCGGCGTATTGAAACAGTCGCTGCGATTCCGCATTGGCGAACTGAATGCGGCCGTCCTTGCCGACACCGATGATTCCCTCCGGGGCCGCATCCACGAGGGCGCGGAACTTCGTCGCCTCCGCGCTCACCGATTCACGCAAAAGTGCTCGGACACGCCACCCAATCGTGGGTGCGCACACGAACGCCATCAGTGCGGCGTCGAGCCCGATCCGCCAGGAACCGCCGATGGAGAGCCGCGAAAGCGCGCCGGCGACGACCGCCTCCGCAAGGAGAATGATGGTCGCAAAAGGCGCCAAGCGACGAAATACGACCCACCTGTCCCGACCCATAAACCCAAACCCCTTCCATTTATTATCAACTGCAGTCCTGGCCGGGAGCGCCGCCGGCAATCCAATGATTCTAACGGGTCAGGAGCGTGCACGCCTCCTGAGCCCACGAAATCGCATGGGCGTAAGCCGCCTGCAACCGGGCGCCGACGACATTCTCGATGGGCATTTCGTCCCATCGGCCCTGCTCAAAGGCGGTCACCGTATGCAGCACCGCTGCCGACTCGTCGTCAACTTATTTTTGTCGGTCATTGAGTTCATTCTCTGCCGGCGCAAGATATTTTTCGCGCCATTACCGCTGTTGATTTTATGCCTGCGACGCTTTTATATCTTGAGAGCTGATCTTGCGGGCATTGGGCAAGCGGCTTCACTCTGCGCCGTCAACCATTTCACTTCACCATGTCATTCTAAATTACTTTGTAGAGAAAAGTGAACTCCGGGTAAGTACATATATGGCAACCGTAGCGGAATTCGCAAGATGGTACACGGCTCCACAATGTTGATTATTAAGCGGCTCCGGTATTCGACGGCAGGCTGACATTTCAGTACCGCGGCCGCCGGGTCACAATGCTGGTAGTCTTGCCGCCGCTCGCGGTGTACTTCCACCATGACTTCATGTGCCACTGTTCCTTGGAAATATCGGCGAATCACGTCCGCAGTCGGATTCCTACGTTACTTAACACATGGGGAAATCCGTTATGACCCTATGCCCGTTAGCCACGGGTGCAACTTTATGCGGGCGTCAGCTCTTGACGCCTGGGTCGGCGGTTTGCTTGGCGACTCGATGGATGGCCTTGCGCACGCGATTGTAGGTACCGCACCGGCAAATGTTGGTGATGGCGCCGTCGATGTCGGCATCCGTCGGATGCGGCTTTTGCTTCAACAGCGAGACCACGGCGAGAATCATGCCCGACTGGCAGTAGCCGCATTGCGGTACGCTTTCGGCAATCCACGCCTGCTGCACGGCATGCGATTTGTCCTTCGACAGGCCCTCGATGGTGGTGATGGACTTTCCGTCCAGCGCACTGATGGGCAGCACGCACGACCGGGTCACCGACCCTTCGAGCAGCACCGAGCAAGCCCCGCACGCGCCGACCCCGCATCCGAATTTCGTGCCGGTGAGGCCGACTTCGTCGCGCAGCACCCAGAGCAGGGGCGTGTCCGCATCGACATCGACGGAATGCGACTTGCCGTTGATCTTGAGATTGATCATGTTCAGCTTCTCGCTACTGAAAAAGTGAAATCGTGTTTCGACAGGGGCAGCGAGCGGACTCGCTCGCCCATGGCGGCATAGATGGCATTGGCGAGCGCGGGGGCGATGGGTCCCGTACCCGGTTCGCCGATTCCGCCGGGCGCCGCCGTGCTCGGCACGATGTGAGCCTCCACCAGGGGCATTTCGGACATCATGAGCATGGGATAGTCGGTGAAGTTGCTCTGCTGAACCGCGCCGTTCTCCAGCGTGATCTCACCGCGCAGGACCGCTGCGAGCCCATAGACCATACCGCCTTCGAGCTGCGCACGGATGTTGTCCGGATGCACGGCCACGCCGCAATCGATCGCCGTGACCACCCGGTGCAGCGTGATGGCCTTGTCCTTCATCGAGATGTCGACGACGGTGGCGATGAAGCTCCCGAACCCCTCGAAGGCCGCGATGCCGAGCGCGTGCCCCGGCCGTGGATGCTGCCAGCCGGCCTTCTCGGCGGCGAGGTCGAGCACACCGAGCTGGCGCTGGCCGCGCGGGTGCTGCAGCAGCGCGCGGCGGAACTGATAGGGATCCTGGTTCACCTGGCGAGCGATCTCGTCGATGAATCCTTCGAGCATGAACGGGTTGTGCGAATCGTTGACCGAGCGCCAGAACCCAAACCGCACGCCGATGTTCTTGTCGACGCCGGTCACCCGGATGTTCGGCACGGCGTAATTCATGTCGTACACCCCTTCCGTGTAGAACGGCGGGCCGCCGCCATTGGCGAACGCCGGCTTGGACGCGGTGACGACGCTGCACTCGAGCGCCGTCAATTTGGCCGCGGCGTCGATACCGGCGCGGAAGCGGATGGCCGCGGCGGGGCGATAGAAATCGTGCTGAATGTCTTCCTCGCGGCTCCACACCAGCTTGACCGGCTTGCCGACGGCCTTGGCGGCCGCGGCCGCCTGCGCCGCGTAATCCGACTCGCCGCGCCGGCCGAAGCCGCCGCCCAGATACATAGTGTTGACCTGCACCCGGTCCGCGGGAATGCCGACCACCGCGGCGGCGGCCTGTTGCACCGCCTGCGGCGACTGGGTCCCGCACCACACCTCGCAGCCGCCGTCGTTCACCCGAACGGTGCAATTCATGGGCTCCATGCAGGCATGCGCCAGGTAGGGCACTTCGTACACCGCTTCGAGGGTATGCGCGGCGGCCGCGAGCGCGGACGCCGTGTCGCCGTCATTGCGCCCCACCGCGCCCGGCTCGCTGAAGCCCTCGTGCAGCAGCTCCGAGACTTTTTTGCTGTCCACGCCGGCAAGGGCCCCCAGGTCGTAGTCGACGGTGACCAGCGCCAGCGCCTTCTTTGCCTGCCAATACGAGCGCCCGACGACGATCACGCCGTCGGGCAGCGCCACGGTGGCGTGGTAGCCGGGACTCTGCTTGGCCTTCGTATCGTCGAAGGACTTGAGCTTGCCGGTGAGCGTGGGACACATTTTGACGGCGCCGTAGAGCATCCCGGGAAGCGCCACGTCGATGCCGTAGCGGGCGCTGCCGTCGACTTTGTCCGCCACGTCCACCCGCTGCGGTGACTTGCCGATCACCGCGAAGGTCGCCTCCTTCTTCAGCACCGGCTGCGCCGGGACGGGCAACTGCCCCGCCGCCGTGGCGACACTGCCGAAGCTTCGCGTGCGGCCGGTGGGCTGGTGCGTGATCACGCTGTTGGCCGTGGTGCATTCGCCGGCCGGCACGCCCCAGTCGGTGGCGGCGGCCTGCACCAGCATTTCGCGCCCGGCCGCGCCGATGCGCCGTAATTCGGTGTACCAGCCTCGGACGGAAAAGCTGCCCACCGTCGACTGCATGCCGAACATCGGGTTGTTGTACATGGCCGCGGCCGGCGCATCCTTGACCGTCAGATGCCGCCAATTTCCGTCGAGCTCCTCCATGAGGATCATGGGCATGGAGGTATGCCCGCCCTGCCCCATTTCGACCGCCGGGGTGACGATGGTAATGGTGTCGTCAGGCGCGATCTGCACGAACGCGGCCGGGGGTCTCGGCCCGATCGGAATGGGCTTGGCCGGACCCTCCTGCGCACGTGCTTCCCGCGTCGGGAGGTGAATGGCCAGGATCAATCCGCCTCCCATGGTAGCGGCGGAGCGAACGAACTCGCGGCGGCTCACCGCACGAGTGGACTGATCGAGGGTGCGAGACATTTCGGCGACTCCGAGGGAACGGTGGATGCGTGCATCATAAGCCATCCGCGGGAAAATCGGGCCGCCGGTTCCTGGGGATCGCCGGGGCCTCCCCGCGAGGCCCGTCAGGGCTCGCCGTAGACCACCGCGGCTGTCGACGTCAGTATTCGCCGTCCAAATTCTTCAGTGACTGGACATTTGTACAATCGCTGGCAAGGCTCTGATTGTGTTCCGGGAAGTCAGCCATCTGGTACACGAGACCCGTAACGAGGACGCGGTCGATGCCAGAAATAGGGTGACGGAGTTAGTCACTATTGATATAAATTGACCAACTCAGCGCGGCGCTTCATCTCGGGTCCCGCTGCGTGTCTTCACTCATACATGTGCTCGTTCACGGTACTTGGGCTCGGACTCTCGGCCAGGCGCTTGGCGATGTTCGAGGTAATTGCGCCGACCGCATTGTGCGAACCCGGCGGCAGCGCGCCGCACCACGCGACCGATCCGACCGAGAATACCAGCCCTCCCCCGTCGTGGCGATACGCGGCCATGTCGGCGCGTCGCAAACCGGCGAGTTCCGCAGTGTCCAAAGTGCCCGCCAATGCTGGCGGCATCTGGAACGACGGATCGAACCCGTCCGCGGTCGCCAGCCGCACCAACGACGGCGGGGTGACATCGTGCGCGACCACGCCGTCGACCTCGTAGCCTGCGGCGCCACCGAGAACCTCGGTGCAGGATCCGGGGACTCTCCAACCCTCTGGTCGACACGAATCCCGGAATTTCTACGGCATCCAGCTACGCCGGGCTTTGTTCCTCGGCTTGCACGAAGCCGCTCGAAGCCAGAGGACGACGACGACGGCCGCAATCACCGCCGCCAACACTGCGTAATAGGTGACCACTGCCGTCCTGTCGTGCCAAGGGCATTCGATACCTTGCGGCCGGCACGCTAGCCTGTGCGGTGCCAGGGGAATAGCGCACGCAAAATGGCCCGGCAGCAGCACGAATATGCCTGCAAGGCGTTGGCTGTACCGGCGTGGCGATGGAGCGCGCGACTTAGGCATAATCGTCATGGCAGGATCAACGCGCCGCCTGCATCACGGGAGTTTCCTGATATCGGATCCTCAACCAGGTCCCGTTGCGCTTTGCCCATATCGAACATGACGTGAACAGCGCGGCGGACGAGTGAACTGTGCCATCGAGCCTTCGTGCAATCGAGTAGGTCAGCACGAACACGTCCGCAGATACCAACGTGCCCCGCAGGTAATGGGTCGTGTACTCTTCGATCGCCGGATCCGCCAACATATGGAATGCCCCCTCACGATTGGTCAATGCCCCTTCGCCATTGACGTGAGAGTAATCGTTCGGCAGAAGCGCCAGCCACGCGCCGCGGTCGCGTCGTTGAAGCGCAGACCACGAGGCATTCTCGCCCTCCATGAGTTGAGCGGCCAACTGCGCCGTGAATACCTCGGCGATATTGGGCGGGGGCGCAAACGCCATGGCGCCCCCCACTGACTGTGCGACCGCGAGATACACGGCGAGAAGGACACGCATCTTGACCAACTCCAAACATGCCTGCAGCACGATCGCGGCCCTATCTGTGAGCCACTGCCCTGCTTTACGATACTTCCGGCGCCGATGATGCACACTCACCGCATAAAAAAGCTGCGGAATTTTTTGCGGAATGTGGATGGACGCGTCTCGTTGAACGCCAACCCCGGCGCATCCACGGCGTCATTGCTCCACGCGGTCAGCATGCGGCCGCGACCACAATGCTGGCGGTGCCGATCAAGATTGCTTGCTTCTATTCCGATGAGTTGACGGGCACCGTGGTCGGCAAGGTGAACATGAACCGCGCGCCGCCTCCCGGCCGCTGCATGGCGGAGATATGCCCGCCATGCGCATTGACGATGGCTCTGCAGATCGCGAGTCCCAAGCCGGCGCCGCCGACATCCACGTCGTCGCGGCCGCGCTGGAACTTCGCAAATAGCCGCTCCGGATCACCCGGCGGCAGTCCCGGACCGGTGTCGTCGATCACCATGCGTACCGTCTCACCCTCGAGTCCCGCAGAAACGGTGATCCGTGTCCCTGGCGGCGTATGCTTCATGGCGTTCTCGAGCAGATTGACGAGGACGCGCGTGACCAGCGGTGCGTCGACGTTCACGGAAGGCAGCCCGGCCGGCAAGGCGACATCGACCGGGCGCTTGCCGAAACGACCCTCGAGTCGTCCGAGCGCGGTACGCACGAGTTCTTCGACGCTTTGCCAGTCGCGGCGCAGGTGCACTCGGCCCACCTCGAAACTCATCAGGTCGAGTACGTTGGAGATGAGCTCGGACATTTCCCGCGTCTTGGCATCTATGGTCCGGGCGAGTTGCGCCCGCGATTCGGCATCGGGTCTCACGTCCGGGTCATTGAGCGCGCGGCTCGCCTCCGCGATCGCCGCCAGCGGAGCACGCAGGTCGTGCGAGATGGACGCCAGGAGGGTATTGCGCAGACTTTCGGTTTCCACCGCGACGCGTGCCGCCTCGGCCTCCTCGGCCCGCTGGGCCCGTTCGATCGCCAGCGCAATCTGGCCGGCGAAGGTCTCGAGGAGGTGGCGCTGCTCCGGAAGCAACAACCGGCGACGCTGGATTGGTTGGACGGCGAGCACACCGAGCGTCTGGTGCGTGCCCGTCAGCGGCAGGTATTGCGCACCGGCGGCAGGAAGCGTGTCGGTCCCGAGCCCCGCGGGCCGGCCATGGTCGAAAACCCATTGGGCGACGGAAAGATCGGCTCCTTCGAGCGACCCCGCGAGTTCGACCCCCCGCAGATGATGCAAGCGCCCGTCCGCGTCCGGCAACAGCACGGTCGCGCGGCTTGCAAAGCTCTCCGCCACGTGTTTGATGGCGACCCGCGCCAGATTGGCAAAGCTGCGGGTCGCGGCGAGTTCCCGGCTCATCGCGTAGAGCAACGAGGTCCGCCGTTCGCGCGCGCCGGCGACTCGCGTCTGCGAGCGGACGTTCGCGACGAGGTTGGCGATGACGAGCGCCATCACCAGCATCACGACAAACGTCACGACGTACTGAAAGTCGCTGACTGCAAAGCTGAACCGCGGCGGTACGAAGCAGAAATCGAGTGCAGCGACGTTAGCGACCGCAGCGAGGCTGGCCGGACCCCGTCCGAGTCTCAAGGCGGCGACGGTCGCCCCAAGCAGGTACACCATGACGAGGTTGGTCAGCTCGAAATAGGGATACATGATTGCGGCGATCCCTGTGCAACATGCGCAGATCAGGAGTGCCGCCCAGTAACGCTCCCACCGAATCGCGGCCGGCGCACCGTCGAACATTACCTGTCGCCTCGGAGCATGCAGCTCGCTCCGCGCAATCACCGACACGTCGAAGCCGCGTCCCCGGCGCACGAGTTCGGTTGTCGTTGAGCGACGCAGCCACGCGCGAATTCCCGTTCGCTTCGCCTCGCCGATGACGATCCGCGTGACATTGCGGAGGCGCGCATAGTCGAGCAGCGTATAGGCGGCCGACGGGCCGTCAAGCGTCACCGTCTCGGCGCCCAGCGATTCCGCAAGGCGCAACACATCGATTCGCCGGTTCCGTTCGCTCTCGGAAAGCTTCAGAAGCTGCGGTGTCTCGACCGAGACCACGAGCCACTCCGCATCGAGCGCATCCGCAAAGCGCTTGCCGATGCGCACCAGTTGTTCCGCCTGGTCGTCGAGTGTGACGGCGATCAGGAATCGATCGCGCGCCAGCCAGGGACGCGACGTGGGCGACTGGCCCGCAAACTCCAGCGCGGCGGCATCCACCCGGTCCGCCGTGCGCCGCAGCGCGAGTTCGCGCAACGCCAGGAGGTTGGGCTTACGGAAGAACCCCTCGGTGGCGGTAACCACCCGGTCGGCGGTATACACCTTGCCAGCCTTCAGGCGCGCCAGCAGATCGTCCGGCGGCAGGTCGATCAGTTCCACTTCATCCGCTTCGTCGAATATCCGGTCCGGCAGCGTCTCCTGCTGACGGACCCCCGTGATACCGGCGACGACATCGTTCAAGCTCTCGAGGTGCTGAACGTTGAGCGTTGTCCAGACGCCGATACCGGCGTCCAGTAATTCCTCCACGTCCTGCCAACGCTTGGCATGCCGTGGTAGCGGCTCGCCCTCGGCAATATTCGAGTGCGCAAGCTCATCGACCAGTATGATCGCGGGCGCGCGTCGCAGGGCAGCGTCGAGATCGAATTCGCGCCGAGTAATGCCGCGGTAACGCACCTCGAGGAACGGCAGTTGCTCGAGACCCTCCAGCAGGCGCTCGGTCTCGACGCGTCCATGGGGTTCGACGTAGCCGACGACGATATCCGCGCCACCCGCGCGTGCCGCCCGGGCCGCTTCCAACATCGAATAGGTCTTACCTACCCCGGCCGAGGCGCCGAAGAAGACGCGCAGCCGTCCGCGCCGCGCTCGCGCGGCCTCCCGCTGAACGTCAGCCAGCAGTTCATCCGGATTGCGGCGCTCGGTCTCGACCATCGCTTACCTACAGGTCCTGAAAATTCATCGCGCCACGCGCGACGTTCAACGCCACACGTGACACGACTATCGTCACCCTCTGGCAGGTCAGCGTACCACCGCTTCAGGGGCACCGGCTCCTAGAATTTGACCAGAACGCCCGCGCCCCAGATGACCTCTCGCGTGCGCAGATCCGGAAACCAGTCTGCCGCGCTGCACTGACCAGTGGTGGCATTGGCAGCAGCACCCACGCAGCTTCCCGGCGAGCCGTTATTGCCGCCGGGAGGCGTCACGCCGCCTGATCCTGACCAGTAGGGCACGCTCGAATGCCGAAACGTCGCTTCGGTCCACCAGGTAATCCAGTCCTTCGGCATGTACTGGAAATTGAGCTGCGAGTCCCATTGGTAGAGCTTTTGTCCCGGCTGCTGGGTGAAGTACGGCGAACCGCTGGCGGCCGTGGCTCCGTTGATGGGCGGGGTCAGGGCCAGATAGCGACCCGGATTGTTCATGAAGCCGCCGCCCAGTGTCACCGCGTACAGATCGCTATGGAACCACGTACGGTCATAGAGCATCATGCCGAAAAAATTCTCCTTGTTTGGCCCGCTCGAGCAGGTGACGCCGCCGCCGTATTCGCAGCCGAGATCCGCCGTCAAGCTGAAGGCCATTTTGGATACGCCGGCGCCGCCCTTGCCATGCGCGTCGTAGTATTTCACCAAGACGCTATCGTCTTCGTGAATACGCTTCACCCGCGACCAGTCAACCGGTGGCCCCGCCCCCACATACGACCCAACCGACGCATTGGGGTTACCGCCGTTTTGCGGTTGGCACAACGTGTCGGTGGTCCCGGCTCCTGTGGTGCTATTGGCCTGGCAGTTCAAGTTGTCCTGCCCGATGGAATAGCTGTTGAGCACCAATTTGAACGAGTCGTTCGGGATCCACAGGATCTGGCCGCCGAAGCCCGGCTTGCTGTTGAACTTGGCATAGGATTGCCAGCCGTTGATGAGCCAGGGCTCGATCTTCAGAGTCTGCGTCGGCCACCACTGGACGCGCAGTCCGTTGAAAAACCAAGGTGTGTTGGATGACACGAACGAGGGCTGGTAGGTCCAGTTATCGAAGTTGTAGTAGCTGAACAGGCCGATGTACGAGACGAAAATACCCAGGTCGACATTGAGTCCGTGGTTCACGTCGAAGTGATACCCGGCATTCGCTTCCGAGAAGTATCGGTAAGCATCCGAGAGGTCCCACTGGCCAACCGCAGAGCTCGCGTCATTGCGCGGTGTGGTGGTTGCGAACATGCCAAACATCGAGAGAAAACGGGCTTTGACACCTTCCCAGTGGAAGTCACCACCGAAGCTCACCTGCTCGATCTGGAACTCCCCGGAGCGAAACTCCTCGGTCGAACCCACTATCGTGTGGTCCTGCGGGTGGTTGCCGCTTTGCAAGTAGTTCATGTCGAAGCGGATTTCAGGCGTGAAAAACTTCGTGTCGAATATCGGCGCCTTTTCACGCGTGTTGCCGTTCATCCAGCCAATATCGCCGACTGCAAACGGTGTTTGCAGGTCGACATCCGGGCCGGGTTCGGGCGCCTGGAGCGCCTCGGCTACCGTCGCCGCAGCGGCCGCCGCAGCCACGACGGGTGCGGCAGGCACGGCGGCAGGCCTCACCGGGACGTTCATGACGACGTCGTAGCGAGTCGCCTTGCTGGCGACCACTTCGAGCGGCGGGGCCACCGCCTCGGGCGCACCCTCGATCTGGGTCGTGAGATACCATGAGCCCGGCGGAAGATCGGCGAACGAGTAGATGCCATCGCTTCCCGATATCGTTGCCCGAATGCCGCCGCCCACCCGGGTGGCCGTCACGGTCGCTCCCGCCACGGGCAGCTTGGCCGAATTGGTCACGGTCCCCACGAGGGTTCCGTATGGCGCCTTGCTCACCGCGATGCTGGATTCCGCTGCCACGACAGGCAGCATCGGTGCCACCGCCAGCATGGCGCCCAAAAGCGCCGTCGCCGAATATTGTTTATTCATCGATATCTTCCCTTTTTTTTACGAGCCGACCGGCATACTCAATGCATCCGATCCAGTGCGAGGTTGAGTTCCAAGACGTTGATCCGCCGTTCGCCGATCAAGCCGAAGAGACGCCCCCGCTCGTGCGACTCAATCAGTGTCTCGACCGGCGCGAGCGCAAGATTCCGAGCACGAGCCACACGAGCGGCCTGATAGAGCGCTGCTGCGGGGCTGATGTCCGGATCGAGACCGCTTGCCGATGCGGTCACGAGATCGACCGGAATCGGCTGCCGGTTGTCCGGGTCGGCGTCATGCAGCGCTTTGGCGTTCGCCTTGACCGCATCGAGCAATGCGGGGTTGAGCGGCCCTAAGTTCGAGCCCGTTGAGGCGAGGCCGTTGTAGGGCTGAGGGGTGGTGGCGGACGGCCGCCCCCAGAAATACTTGGGATCCGAGAAACTTTGGCCGATCAAGGTCGATCCGATGAGCTTGCCGTTCTGATAGATGAGGCTGCCTTCGGCTTGGCGCGAGAAGGCTACTTTCGCCACACCGGTGATGACGAGCGGATACACGATGCCGAGAAGGACCGTCATCAGAGCAAAGAGACTGACCGCGGGCCGAATGAGT
>PLUE01000046.1 GCA_003164785.1 Gammaproteobacteria bacterium
CGACCGATTGAATCCGCCCAATA
The DNA here is from genome assembly GCA_003164785.1 of Gammaproteobacteria bacterium. Classification (GTDB taxonomy): domain Bacteria; phylum Pseudomonadota; class Gammaproteobacteria; order Steroidobacterales; family Steroidobacteraceae; genus Bog-1198. The sequence continues at coordinate 24 of PLUE01000046.1, forward strand.
TGCGAGCGAAGAGTATCGCAAGCTGATCGGTCAGTTCCAGATGACGCAATCGATGAGCCGGAAGGGAAATTGCTGGGATAACGCGCCGATGGAGAGCTTCTTCAAGACGCTCAAAGTCGAACGCACCTATCGCCTTCAATATAGCTCGCGAGCTGAGGCAAGACTTGATATCGTGAATTGGATCGAAGGGTTTTACAATGAAAAACGTTTGCACTCCGCGATCGACTATCAATCGCCCGCGGACGTCGAGCGCAGCCTAAAAGCTGCATGAGTCTGATGTACGTGGAATCGGGGCAGGGTCAGATCACGGCAGGCGTACGGTCACGGCTTCGCTCAGGTGCCTTTTAGTGGGGGCGCCTGAGCTTTTCAAAGGTGGGGATCCATGATTATCGAAGCGTTCTTCATCGGCTTGGCGATCTACATCTTCGGCGGACCCGCAAGTACGCCCGCCAAAGTGGTCACCGGCGCCGAGACCGAACGGCAGCGCGCCCTTCCCTGGTACCGCCGCAAACTCCACCCTCTCACCCATCTCACCTTATTCGTTGTGCTCTTTGTTATCGTTGGCGCGGCTGCTGCCCTCAAATCCTGATCGAGCTGCGCCGCACGGCGGGCGGGCGACCGACCCTCAGTGCTCGAACACCCAAGAAACGATCCGGGGGACAGTGCCGACAGCCCGGTCCGCATGGCCGCAGCCGCGTCCCGAGTGGTCGCCGCTGTTCAAAACCCTAAAGCCTTCAATTCGTCGAGAAGCGCTTGGCTCTCAGCAGCCACCTTTCCCGGCATCTCTGTGAATGATGAGCCTGCGTCTACAATCCGCTTAATAGCGTCCACGCCCTCCGAATCTGTCGCGCTCAATTCCCAAGGATAGGGACCGGCTCCGATCCCCTCTTGGAATTCGGCAAGCATCACGTAGGCAGCCTTCAAATCCTCGCGCGTTTGCGCATCCTCGATAACCGATAACGCCGCGATCAACGCAGACTTGATAGTGCGCTTGGGGTATGGCAGCGCGGATGCGTCTGCATACATCGACTTGCGAGATGCCAAGACTGCGCCATACGCACGGGCGATCTCGCGGACATCCATCGGGGGCGCTTTGGGGGCACGGTTCAGCAGGCGGCTTAATATTCCCATGCTCGGTTTATACAGTACTGAAGCCGCTCGCACACTGGATGGACGTACCGGCAATTGCTGGCGAGAATCCGCCGATGCGCGAGACCGCGCCACGGAGACACACGAGTCACTGATCGGCGCCATGACTGTGAACCGCTCCGGCGATCACAATCTCTGTAGAACATGTGTGTCCCAATCTCGCGTATGCGCCGCCGGGAAGGAATCTAATTCGAAGGTCATCCGGGAGCGTGCATCGTGAAATACAAGTTTCTGGGCCTTCTTGCGTTGGTTGCGGGCTGCACTTCTGTGGGTCAAGTCCTTCCTACGGGCAAGGACACCTACATGGTGACTGCTGTCGGCGCAAACGGCCCTTTCAGCCAAAACGGACTGGAAGCCGCCGTAGTGAAAGTGAACCGATTTTGTTCGGATAAAGGACAGGCCGCCACCATTGCGGAAACTAGCGCAACACGCCAAGTGCCATTCTTAGCTCCGCCGAGTAACGTAGTTGTTCAGTTCACCTGCACCGACGCGGATCATCAGCGCCCTTCAGTGTTGAGACCCGATAACGGCATCAGCACCAATAATTGACTGTATGACGAGCATGCGCAAAGACGATGGCGTGCCGACTGTCACGCGCTATGCCGCCTTTACCAATGCCAGCAAAGGCCGGCGCTCGCCGCCATTGGTCGGCGGCTCCGTTGCGCTCACCAGCACCGTTTCGCCGAGTGCTATTTTTCCAAGCCACTGCCGCGCGCGTTGCATCGCGTTTAGCGAGGCGTCATCCGCCCGAACACCGAGGGTCGCGAGCGCCGCGAGCACGAACGTTGCGATTTGCTGATCTTCTGTCATGGCTCAAGCTCCAAATAGTCCGAAGTTTTTGAGAGCGACGATTATCTCGCCGATTGCTTGCCCGCATTGAGCAAGAGTTGGTGTAGCCGGAAAAGCAGCGACGACCGCCGGACCAGCCGGAGTTCCCCACCCCGTCAATTGCGCTGGCGGCGATACGCCGTTGACTCCCATGTTGCCGGCTACGGTAATAGCACCGCCGGCTGCAATGGTGAGACGCGGAGTGTTGTCCGTAAATAGTGCAAATGCTGTGTTAGTGCTGGAGCCGAAATACGCCGTGCTCGCCGAAGAAGTCAGTTGTATGGTGTTCGTCCCATCAGTCGCCTGAAACAGGCTGCCTGCTGGACCTGTTAGGCTCAGGGGGAAACCGGACGACGGTAAAGCGATCGAGACATTCCCCGCAGCCCCAACGACAACGCGGGCCACCGTGTTCGTATACAGGGTCAACGCAGTAGCGGCGTTCGTACCGATAGCGACGGGAGAAGCGCTGACAACTTCGGCCGATCCGGCAACGAGAACACGACCGAAGCTCAGCGATACGCCAGCAGCTATTGCGCACCGCGCGCTGCCATAGAGCTGTTTGATGCGGGAGGAGTCGCATCGGCGGTGTTGCCGGACAACATTTCGTAGGTCAGCGGCAAGCCCTCCGGTGTCACGATCAGGCGGTGTACCCGACCGCAGTGGTGGCAGTTGCCTATTTGGTCAGGTAGGCTTCCATCTGAGTGCTGACCATGGCCTCCTGACTGGTCTGGAGAAGCGCTTTTGCTTCATCGATCTGCAGGCCGAGGGTGTCTGAAGTGAGTGACTTGCGGTCCCATCGCGCGATATCTTGGCGGGTCCGTTCGTCATTATCAGCGACCAATTGAATTCGAATCTCCATGACCTTGCTCCTGGGGTTGCCAACGCGGGCGGCTGAAGGCGGCGTCAAGTGCATCTGCAGAATCGGTGCTGATATTCGTCGGACCGCCCGACGGATATCTGGACGACGCACTGCAGGTCGGCCGACGAGCCGCCGGCTGTCAGCTCCGCCCGGCGCCAAGTCTTCGGAGTGACACCCCACAACGCAATGTGGAACCGATAGACGACCGCCGCTTCCACCCGAGGGCACTGCCGGGGCGCACGCGAGATCCCCTGCGGCCGTCAGCCCCGCTTTGTCGTCGTTTCCAATAGCTGGTATAGCCTAGCGCAAACCCGATCGGGATTTGCAAACTCAGGATGACCGCGCCGAAACTCAACGCGTAGCTCAAGCGCATGAACAGACGGTGGATCTCGAACTACGCCGTATGGTGGCCTACCAGCCGCCCAACGTGGTGCCGATCCAGAGCACCGCCAGAACGCCAAAGCCCAGGCCCGCGACGGGACCGCCCGACGCCTATGGGGCGGCCTAGACCAATGCGTTGGGAAGGGGCGCGCCGTTGGCGAAGGCGCCGAGACTGGCTAACATCATCCGCCCCATGTTCTCCCGCGTTTCTCGAGTAGCGGTTCCGATATGCGGTGTGAGAACGACATTGGGCAGCGCGCTCAGCGCCTGCGGGACGTTCGGTTCGTCCTCGAACACGTCGAGGCCGGTGGCGGCGATCCTTTTCTGCGCCAACGCCGCGATCAGTTCGCTCTCGTCGACCAAAGAGCCGCGTCCGACGTTGATGAGTACCCCATCTGGGCCCAGCGCATCGAGGATGCTTCGGCCGATCAGATGGTAGGTGGATGCATTCGCCGAGCAGGCCAGAATCAATACGTCGCTGTCGCGAGCCAACTGATGCAGATCCGCTACATAAGGGTATGGGCTATTCTTCGGCGCGGGTGCGCTATACGACACGTGACCGATCACCGACAGTCGCGCCGCAATCGCCCTGCCGATCCGGCCGAGCCCGATGATCCCAAAGCGCCGCCCGGACACCGATCGTCCCAATGGCATGGGTGACGCCGGCCACCGTCCTTCCGCGACGTGCCGGTGTGCCGCGGGTATCCCGCGCAATACGCTGATGATGAGTCCCAGCGCAAGATCAGCGACGTCGTCGGTCACCACATCGGGGGTGTTGGTGACGCGAATTCCGCGAGTTCTGGCAAATTCCAAATCGACTTTATCAAAGCCGACTCCGCTGATGGCGATGATCCCTAGATTCGGTAGCCGCGCGACGAGCTCGTTCGTCACGCCCATATTGCCGGCGGTGACGATTCCCCGAATTTCAGCGCCTCGTTCGTGCAGCCAGCGTTCCTGATCCGGAATCTCGAACCAACGATGCACCGAAAAGCGATCCTGTAAGCCTCTGGAAACGGACGGAGAAAACTGCGATACCTGGAGAACTTCAAAGGGCATGGTTTCCTCCGGGCCGGCCGTCAAGGCAGCGGCTTCGCCAGCGGTTTGAGCAAGGGCGTTGTACCGGGTTGAGCGGCATGCGATTGGCGTTCATCATCCTTGCGATCGTGCTGTAGTTACCCAATAATGCTACCAGATCGACCACAGCCTGTTCGTCGAATCGAGAGAGATCGCCTCTCGCAGCGCCACGATGCCGCCGTACACGAGGGGCACGATCACAACGATTCCGACGATACTGGTGAACGTGAGCGCCGCCCAGATATGGCGCCGTTTACCCTGAAATATCGCGAGCCAGCGGTCGTATAACGAGGATGTTCCGATCGCGAGCACCACTGCCCAGCACAGCGCGGGAAGGAAACGCTGCAGCATCCACGCGCCTAACACGACCAGCAAGCCGATCAGCGTGTATCGCGCAATCTTCTGAGCAATAGATACGTCGGGCACGGACACGCTGGACCTTTTGAATGGGATGCAACTTAAGTATAGGGGCTCGAATGACAAATAGTCGGATAGGGAACGCGGGGCTCGCCTGCACATCTGCCGGCAACGCTCAGGATCAGGCTTGCGGTCTGTCAGCCGTCTGCGGCGTGACGTCGGCCGCAGGCTTAGACACGGTGTCGATGAATGCAACTGCCAGCGCCCGATAGAGACTCTCGTGGCATACCAGGGCGCTTGCCCCTCGGCCAATCAGAGTCACCGCCATCAGCGGCAAGGTCAGTTCTCGATTGCCGGTCATCTCGCTCACGATGACCAGCGCGGTAAGCGGGGCCTGCACGACGCCGGCGAAGTAAGCGGCCATGGTGAGAAGTACAATGGCGCCTCCCGGGGCGTACGGCAAATACACGCTCAATGTGCCACCTAGGCCGGCGCCGACCGCCAGTGATGGGGCAAAGATTCCTCCCGGAATAC
>PLUE01000072.1 GCA_003164785.1 Gammaproteobacteria bacterium
TGAACGCCAAGGCGGCGCTGTTCGCTACCCGCGAGATGCTGGATGAGGCCGGCGTCGAACTGCCCATCATCGTCTCCGGCACCATCACGGATGCCTCGGGACGGACGCTGTCGGGACAGACCACCGAGGCGTTCTGGAACTCCATCCGGCATGCCCGGCCCACGGTGGTGGGCCTCAATTGCGCGCTCGGCGGCAGGCAGCTGCGGCCCTACGTCGAGGAACTGGCGAGGATTGCGGACACCTACGTTTGTGCTTATCCCAACGCCGGACTGCCCAATGCCTTCGGTGAATATGACGAGACCCCGCGGCAGACGGCCGACATCCTGCGCGAATTCGCGACCAGCGGGTTTCTCAACATGCTGGGCGGCTGTTGCGGCACCACGCCCGAGCACATACGCGCGATGGCGGAGGCTGTGGCGGGACTGCCGACACGCGTCGTGCCGGCGATACCGAGGGCCTGCCGATTGAGCGGATTGGAGCCTCTGACCATCGACTCCCAGAGCCTGTTCGTCAACGTGGGCGAGCGGACCAATGTCACGGGCTCGGCAAAATTCCGCAAGCTGATCGAAGCGAACGATTATGCGGCGGCCGTGGACATCGCGCGCCAGCAGGTGGCCAACGGTGCGCAGATCATCGACGTCAACATGGACGAGGGCATGCTCGACTCGCAGGCGGCGATGACCAAGTTCCTGAGCCTTATCGCAGGCGAACCCGACATCGCCCGGGTGCCGGTGATGATCGACTCGTCGAAGTGGTCGGTGATCGAGGCGGGCCTGAAGTGCGTGCAGGGCAAGTCGATCGTCAACTCGATCAGCCTGAAGGAGGGCGAGGAAGCCTTCCTGCTGCATGCCCGCCAGGTCCTTTGCTACGGCGCCGCCGTCGTGGTCATGGCGTTCGATGAGCTCGGGCAGGCCGATACCCTCAAGCGCAAGGTGGAGATTTGCGAGCGGGCCTACAAGCTGCTCACCGAGGAGCTGAACTTTCCGCCCGAGGACATCATTTTCGATCCGAACATCTTCGCGGTGGCGACCGGCATCGAGGAGCACAACCGTTACAGCCTGGATTTCATCGAGGCGACGGCTGCGATCAAGGAGCGCATGCCGCTCGTGCACGTCAGCGGGGGCGTCAGCAACGTATCCTTCTCCTTCCGCGGCAACGAGCCGGTGCGGGAGGCGATGCATTCCGCGTTCCTCTATCACGCAATCCGCGCCGGATTGACCATGGGCATCGTCAATGCGGGCCAGTTGGCGATCTACGAGGACATCCCCGCGGACCTGCGCGAGCGGGTGGAGGATGTCATCCTGGCTCGACGCGAAGACGCGACCGAGCGGCTGCTCGAGATCGCCGAGCGCTTCAAGGGCGGCGGTTCGGTGAAGCGGGGCGACGATCTGGAGTGGCGCAAGTTGCCCGTGGAGGAACGGCTGCAGCACGCGCTGGTCAAGGGGCTCGATGAATTCGTTCTGGCCGACACCGAGGAAGCGCGTCTGAAAACCAAGCGGCCGCTCGATGTCATCGAAGGGCCGCTGATGGATGGCATGAACGTGGTCGGAGACCTGTTCGGTTCCGGAAAGATGTTCCTGCCCCAGGTGGTGAAATCGGCGCGCGTCATGAAAAAGGCGGTCTCGGTCTTGATTCCGTACATCGAAAAGGAAAAGTCCGGTGCGAGCCGCTCGAACGGCAAGGTGGTCATCGCGACCGTGAAGGGCGATGTGCACGACATCGGCAAGAACATCGTGGGCGTCGTGCTTCAATGCAATAATTTCGAGGTCATCGATTTGGGCGTGATGGCGTCCTGCGCGAAAATTCTCGAGGCGGCCACGCGGGAAGGCGCCGATTTCATCGGACTGTCGGGGCTCATCACGCCCTCGCTCGACGAAATGGTGCATGTGGCGAAGGAGATGCAGCGTCTGGGCTACAAGCAGCCGTTGTTGATCGGCGGCGCAACGACGTCGCCGGCGCACACCGCCGTCAAGATCGACCCGCAATATGCCGGTGCCGTCATCTACGTAAAGGACGCGTCGCGGGCGGTCGGTGTGTGTCAACAGCTCGTCACCCCGGACACGCGCGCGGCGTACATCGCCGACATCAAGTCGGATTACGAGGTGAAGCGGGAGCAGCATCGCAACAAGAGCGCGAAGACGCCGCAATTGTCGCTGGCGGCGGCACGCAACAAGAAGTTCAAGATCGATTGGTCGACCTATACGCCGCCGACCCCGACGTTCCTGGGAGTGCGCTCATATGACGCGTATCCGCTCGAGGAACTGGTGCCGTATATCGACTGGATGCCGTTCTTCAACGCCTGGGAATTCGCCGGGAAGTTTCCCGACATCATGACCGATCCGGTCATCGGGGAGGCGGCGACCGGTTTGTACGAGGATGCGAAGCGCATGCTCAGCCAGATCGTCTCCGAGAAGTGGCTCGGGGCGCGCGCGGTGGTGGGATTCTTTCCCGCGGACATGGTGGGTGATGACGACATCAACGTTTATGCCGACGACAGCCGCCGGTCGGTGACGTTTCGACTGCACCACTTGCGGCAGCAGAAAGGGAAGGCGCAGGATCAAGCGCAATTGTGCCTGGCGGACTTTGTCGCACCTGCGCACAACGGGCGGCCCGACTACATCGGCGCGTTCGCCGTGACCGCGGGGGTCGGCATCGATGCGCGGGTGGCGGCCTTCGAGGCCGCGCACGATGACTACAGCAGCATCATGTTGAAGGCGTTGGCTGACCGGCTCGCCGAGGCGCTGGCCGAGCGCATGCACGAGCGCGTGCGGCGCGAATGGTGGGGTTATGCCGCGGATGAAACGCTCGACGGCGCGGGCTTGATTCGCGAGGAGTATCGCGGCATCCGGCCGGCTCCTGGATATCCGGCCTGCCCCGATCATACTGAAAAGGCGACGTTGTGGGCCATGCTCGATCCGCAGCGCAACGCGGGGATCCGGCTGACCGAATCGTTCGCGATGTTTCCCACCGCCGCGGTCAGCGGGTTCTACTTTTCGCATCCGCAAGCCCACTATTTCGGCGTCGGCAAGATCGATCGGGATCAGGTGGCCAGCTACGCGCAGCGCAAGGGGATCACCCTGGTGGAGGCCGAGCGGTGGCTCGCACCGAACCTGGGATACGACCCGGAGATGTTGGCGGCGGCGAACGCGGCCTAGCGGAACCGGCGCGCGGGCGCGAGCTTCCTCATGGGTTGTCGGCCAGGCTCAGCGTCGCCTTCACGGCACGCTGCCAGCCGGCATAGAGCGCCGCATTCGTGTCCGGCGACATGTCGGGCGTGAACGTGCGTCCGATGGCCCAGTGCTGCGCGATTTCCTCCCGGCTGGACCAAAAGCCGACCGCCAGGCCGGCCAGATAGGCAGCGCCGAGCGCGGTCGTTTCCGCGACTTCGGGACGCTCCACGCGCACGCCGAGAATGTCGCTTTGAAACTGCAGCAGGAAGTTGTTCGCGACGGCTCCGCCGTCGACGCGCAACGACTTGAGCGCGATTCCGGAATCGGCTTCCATGGCCGACAGCACGTCCCGGGTCTGGTACGCGAGCGACTCGAGCACGGCGCGCGCCAGGTGACCCCGCCCCGTGCCGCGCGTGAGCCCGAACACCGCGCCGCGCGCATCGCTGCGCCAGTAAGGCGCTCCCAATCCGACGAATGCCGGTACGAAGTACACACCCTCCGTGGAGGCCACGCTCATCGCCAGCGTTTCGGTTTCCTCGGCGTGAGTGATCATTTGCATGCCGTCGCGCAGCCATTGCACCGCGGAGCCCGCGACGAAGATGCTGCCCTCCAGGGCATATTCAACCTTGTCGTCGATGCCCCATGCGATGGTGGTCAAGAGGCCATGGTTGGACGTCACCGCGTGTTCACCCGTGTTCATCAGCATGAAGCAGCCGGTGCCATAGGTGTTTTTCGCCATGCCGGCCTCGAAGCATGCCTGGCCGAAGAGAGCGGCCTGTTGGTCGCCGGCAATGCCCGCGATCGGAACCGCCTTGCCGAAAAATTGGTGTTCGGCGGTGGCCCCATAGACTTCACTCGACGGGCGGACCTCCGCAAGCATGGAACGCGGCACGCCGAGCATCTCGAGCAGTTCGTCGTCCCAGCGTCTGTGATGAATATCGTACATCAAGGTGCGCGACGCATTCGAATAGTCGGTGACATGCACGCGTCGGTCGGTCAAATTCCAGACGAGCCAGCTGTCGACGGTGCCGAACAACAGGTCGCCGTGTTCGGCACGCTGCTTCGCGCCGGGTACGTTGTCCAAAATCCATCGTACTTTGGTGCCGGAAAAATAAGGATCGATCAGCAGTCCGGTTTTCGCGCGCACCGTGTCGGCGTAGCCTCGTGCCCCCAGGTCGGCGCAGATGTCGGCGCTCTGACGCGACTGCCACACGATCGCGTTGTAAACGGGTTTCCCGGTGTTCCTGTCCCAGACGACCGCCGTCTCGCGTTGATTGGTGATGCCGATCGCAGCGATCTGTCCCGGGTCCACCCGGCCCTCGGTAAGCAATTCGGTGACGGTGGTGAGCACCGAAGACAGGATTTCGAGCGGGTTGTGTTCGACCCAGCCGGGCTTCGGGAAGATTTGTGGAAATTCTCGTTGCGCCTTGCCCGCGACATGTCCGGCGCGGTCGAACAGCATCGCCCGGGAACTGGTCGTACCCTGATCGAGGGCGAGGATGTATTGCTGGTCCATTATGCATCTCCAGTAAGAGTGCCGTCAGGCATGCGTGCCGTCAGGCATGCGCGGCGAAGTACTCGGCCAGTTTTCCGTCGGCCTGGTCCCCGAACAGCAACTCGCAGGCTTCCGTCAAGCCCGGCGAGCGCCGTATGTCGTCGGCGCGCTCGACCAAGGCGATTTTCGACCGGCGTCGTAAAAAGTCCTCGAGCTTGGTGATCATTTCTCGGCGCGCCGCCTGGGCGACCTCGCAGCGCAAATATTCCGTTCCCTTGATGAGCACGTCGGCCTGCCGGGGATCTTCGCGGATGTTCTCGAGAAGGCCGATCGCCTCGGCCGCATAGCGACGCCACAGGCGTGTGCTCAATGGCTCGGAGGATTCCGGCGACGTGTAGTCGTCGAGGCCGAGCAGGCGCGCCTGATGGAAGAATTCATCGCGAACGGCGGCAGGGGGCTCGCCGTACCACTTGTAGTCCGGATGCGGCAGCGCGATGCCGAGGGAGCGCACCAGGCCGCTGATTTCGTTGCCCACATTCAGGCAATCGGTCAGCTTGCCGCCGAAGATGCTGATATGAGCGTCCTCGCGCTGCATCTCGACCGCGTGTTTTCGCGACAGTTGCAGAAAATCGCGGCCCTTGCCCGGCTCGCTCTTGACCGCCAGAGGTCGGACTCCGCAACGGGTTGCGATGATGTCCGCCTTCGTGAGCGGGTGCTCCAGCTTCAACCGCTTGTTGATGTTGTCGAGGACGAACGCCACGTCTTCGTCCGTGACGCCGACATTCGGGTCGCTCACCGGCGTGTCGGTCGTGCCGATGCAGGTTCGGTTGCCCATCGGTATCACGAAGAAGAGCCGTCCGTCATCCGCAAAGAACGCCAAAACACGGCGTTCGGCCACCAGGCGCCTGACGATCAAATGGATGCCCTTCGACAGCGCGTGATGGTGCAGCGTTTTTTCGCCCGTCAGGACGTTGTGTGCATCGACGTAAGGACCCGCGGCGTTGATCAACACCCGCGCCCGGATCTCGAACTCGGCCCCTCCGTCGACGACGTCGCGGGCACGTGCGACCCACCACCCGCCCTCGCGCTTCGCGCCGAGCGACTCCACATAATTGGCGGCGACGCAGCCATGGTCCAGGGCGGTCCGTACAAAGTTGAAAACGAATCGCGCATCATTGTCATGCAGGTAGGCGTCGGAGTATTCGAAACCGCCGGTTGCGTTGTCGGTATCGACGAGGGGTTCCTCCTGGCGGATGCGCTTGCGCGCCAGAAACCGGGGTGTGCGGGTGAAGCAGCTGCCGATGAACCAGTACAGCCATGCGCCGAGGAGCAGATAGCTCGGGCGGTACCGAAAGCCTCTCGTCAACGTGGTGAAGAAGCGAATTTCCTGAACGGTCGACGGGTAGCTGCGCATCAGATGATTGCGGCTCACGCAGAGCTTGCGGACCAGGGCGAAGTCCCACGTCTCCATGTACTTGATCCCGCCCCAGGCGAGGTTGGAGGTGTTCATGCTGGTCAGGCCGGCGAAGTCCCCGCGATCGATGAGCGCGACCTGGGCGCCCTTGCCGGCCAGCGCGGCCGCGCTGACCGCGCCGTTGATGCCGCCGCCCACCACCAGCACGTCGAATTGCTGCTGCCGCAGCTTGGCGAGGTTGCTTCCACGCAGTTTCACGATGTCGCGTCCTCTAGGGCGAGAGCACGGAGATGTTTCCGCGCAGCAGCAGATAGAGGGCCGCCGCCAGTGCGGCGCCCAGGAACGGGCCTACCACCGGGATCCAGGCGTACCCCCAGTCGCTGTCTTATTCGATCGATAATAGCAGAAGACACCGCCCCTTCGCGCCCAACGGTTGCGCATTCGGCCGGTTGCGATGAGCGCGCCTTATCCCGGATCGGCAGCCTGTTTCTTCTGCCCGGAGCGTGCGTCCTGTCGGTTACCGGCGTTGCCCTTGAAATCGTCGGGCTGCAAACGATACCGCGCCAGAAGCTTGTAGAAATCCGTGCGATTGCGCTTTGCCAGGCGGGCCGATTGCATGACGTTTCCCGCCGTGGTCTGCAAATTCGTCTTCAGGTACGCGACCGCGAACTCCTCGCGCGCTTCGTCGTACGTGGGCACGCTGGTCGAATCCTTGCCCAGCGACTTCTGCACGAATTCCTTGGTCATGACCTTGCCGTGCGACAGGGCGACGTTTTGCTTCACGAGATCGAAGAGCTGGCGGACGTTGCCCGGCCAGTCAGTGGTCGCGAGTAACTCGATGGCTTCCGGGGAATAAATCTTGGCGTCTCCGTCGTCCTTGGCTTGCTCCAGGAAATGCGACACCAGCAGCGGGATGTCCTCGCGACGACGGCCCAGCGGGGGAATCTCGATGGGCATTATGTTAATTGCATAAAAGAGTTCCTGGCGGAATGTGCCTGCTTCGATCAGCGCCTTGAGGTCGCGAGACGTCGTGCTGATCAGCCGGACACCGGGATTCCTGTTGAGTGCCGCCATGAACTCCACCTGCAGGCGCAGCGGCAGATCGCCGATTTCATCGAGCAACAAGGTGCCCCCCCGCGCCGCCTCCAACGCGCCCGTGCTCGACTCCGCGCCATCGTCGAACCCGTCGGCGCGCCGACCGAACAGTTCCGTCTCCAGTCCTTCTTCCGTCGAGTTTTGACAGCTCACCGACACGAACAACTTGTCGCGGCGTTTGCTGGCCGCGTGAATCGCGCGGGCGAGCAACTCCTTGCCGGTCCCGTTCTCGCCCGTCAGCAGCACAGGGACGTCGGAACACGCCGCCCGGTTGGCGAGTTCGAGACGATCCTCCATGAGCTGGCTGCGGGAGACGATCTGGGAGCGCCAATCGCTTTCGACCAGGGTAAAGGTGGATTCGGCCACGGCCCGTTCGACCTGACCCAGGAGTTCGGCCTTTTCGACGGGCTTGACCAGGAAGCCGAATGCGCCGGATTGCGTCGCTTCGACCGCCTGGGCGATCGTGCCATGCGCCGTGACGATGATGACGATCAGGGACGGCCAGCGGCTCTTCAACTCCTTCAGCAGCGCGAGGCCGCCCATGTCCTCCAAGTGCAGATCGGTTACGACGAGGTTCGGGCGGGAACGTACACAGGCATCCAAGGCGGCATGGGCGCTCTCGACCAGTTCGACGGAATAATTCGCCGTGCTCAAACGGGCGTTCATGAAGCGGCGCGATTCGGGGTCGTTGTCGACGACCATGATGCGCGCCTTGCGCTCGACTTCAGGCGGGCTGTCCTCGGAGCCAGGCTTGTACGCTTTGAGCTTTTGCGTGATCCCGAACCCGAGGGACATGGTGCTGGGCGGCGATTTATCCTTCATCCAAATGCTCCATTAAACGTCGCGGGGTGAAACGCGCACCGGGTCGACTTCGATGGCTGCGTCGTCGCCGGTGCAAAACACGCTAGCAACCGGCCATGAGCTTGGCTGTAGGGGATTCGAGGCAATTCACCATACGCTTTCCACATAACGCAGATGACACGGAGTCCACATATCTTCAGGTTGGTCGTGCGCACGTGACTTAACAGTTGCGCGTCCCGATGCGAGCACGAATTGTAGGTCAGTGCTGCGAGCACGAATAAGAAGCCGGTCAAAGAATTCGTGTTGTTGCTTGCACCGTCCGATCGCGCGCGTCAGAAACCCCTTACAGCGCTTGACTGCCACGCGGCCTTGTCCCGCTGCGCGGGTTTTAGCAAAGTTCAGGCAGCGCAGCATGGGTGTGCTGCCGGACAAACTTCTTACAACGTTGGGGGATTCATCATGGGCCGAGGAATACTGCTTTGGATGCTGGGCGTGCCGTTGCCGGTCATTTTGCTGCTGGCCATGTGCTCGCATCGTTAAGCTGAACAACATGGAACGTACACTAGACGCGCGCTCCGCTGATGCCGGTTCGGCATTCAATTCATCACGACCCAAATCCGCCGCCTCCTGGGGCGCCATCATTGCCGGCGCTCTGGTGGCCGTATCGGTGACGCTGATTCTCGCGGCACTGGGAACCGGGCTGGGCTTTGCATCGATCTCGCCTTGGTCCAATCAGGGCGTCTCCGTCAAGACATTTTCCGTCGCGGCGGTCATCTGGTTCATCGTCATGCAATGGGTGGCTTCGCTTTTCGGCGGTTACATCACCGGCCGGTTGCGCACACGGTGGATAGGAACTCACGTACACGAGATTTTCTTTCGCGATACGGCGAACGGTCTCGTCACCTGGGCGGTGGCGACATTGATCATGGCGACCATCCTGGGGTCATCGATCGTGTCCGGCATCAGCGGCGGCGTGAAGGCGGCGGCGGGTGTCGCCTCGGCCGGAGCGGAGGGTGCAGCGCATGGCGCCATGACGGGCGCGACGCCCAATTTCAGCTACGGCATCGACAAGCTGTTCCGGTCTCAGGGCGCTGCCGGTGCGGGAGCCGCCGGCGGTGCTGGTCAGCCGGGCACGGACGTTCGTGCGGAAGCGGCGCACATCGCCGTCAATGCGCTGGCGACCGGCAGCGTGCCGGACGCCGACCGCACCTACCTGGCGAGCTTGGTGGCTGCGCGCTCGGGTATGAGCGATGCCGATGCGCAGAAGCGTGTGGATGAGTTCATTGCGAGCGCCAATGAGGCTGAAGCCAATGCCAAGGCGGCTGCCGACGCGGCGCGCAAGGATGCGGCGGAAGTGGCGATCTACACGGCGCTTGCACTGTTGATCGGGGCATTCATCGCGAGCGTATCGGCCGCACTGGGTGGGCGACTACGCGACGAGCATGTGTAACCGTCGCGGCAGCCGGCGTTAGAGTCGAATCGAGATTTCGTGCGGCCTGATCGACTTGCCGAGGGCTGGTCGTTTGAAGCGGTCGCCCGCGCAGGGCTTCCAGACAGGCGCACGAAATCTCCTTCCGTCCCATTGCATCGTGACCTCGTCCCACGTCTCTCCGTTCCACGGCGCCTTGGGCGAATAAGCACCTTCTGTGCGCTCGATCCAGAGAATACTTCGCGGGTCCGCGACGATGCCCACCTCCACCAGTCCGGAGGCGATGTCGGTGGCGAGTTCGGGAAAGCAATCCGTCACGGCGATGCCGCGATTGCCGTTGAGTTCTGTGAGCACGACGGTCAAACTGTCGAAACATTCATAGATGTCGACGCCGCATAAACCAATCGCGCCCGTCCGCGACCGATACGTGTGCTTGAGCTTTGGCCGTACTCCATGGTTCACATGAAGTTACCAACAGCGCACCGACCGAGTCAATGAGGTTTGGCGGCGGCCAGGATGATTCGCGCCAGGCCCGGGTAGTCCCCGTCGAAATGATGACCGCCTTTGAGCTTCACGACGATCGCCTTGCGAGGATCGAGTTTGGGACATAGCGTATCGTCCTCCTCGTCGCCATAGATGCACAGCACCGGCATGCCGCTGATCCGGTCGACCTCCGGCAGCGTCGCCGGCCCCGAGTTGTCGTCCGAGATCCAACTGGTCATGTGGAACTCGAACAGCGCGTGTTCCGACATGCCCATGACAGCGGTCAGGGCAACGTGTGAGCGGGTTTCGGCATCCAGCCTGTTGACGGCAAACGGCAGCACATCCGCACCCTGGGAATAACCGATCAACAGCACCCGCTGCTTGCCGAGCTGCTGGAGGTAGTACCGCGTCATTCGGTCGATGTCCGCGGCGAGACCCGCCGGCGTTCGCGCGCTCCAGAAATAGCGTAACGAATCGAGACCGATGACCGGAATGCCGGCCGCGGCCAACGCGCCCGCAACATCCTTGTCGAGTCCGGCCCAGCCGCCGTCGCCCGACAAGATGATGGCAAAGGTATTGGAGGGCGTGCTCCCCGGAACGGCGGGAACGGTGACGATGGGAAGATCGCCGAGGACGCCCGGGACCGGCGTCGCGACCGCCGGCGGGTGCTGGGACATGAGACTGTCGAACGCCGCGACGGCGTCGTTGCCGTCCGGGGCCAGCAGTTTGTATGTCGCGCCCGGCACCTGGGCGACGAAGTTGCGCACCGCTGCAACATCGCAGACCTGTTCGTTCCCGGTCTGCAGCACCTGCCAGTCGATTCTCGATTTCGTGGGGAGAAAATCCATGCCCTTGCCCTGCGGCAGTGCCGTGAACTCGACGCCGGAGCCCTTGCACAACGGTTTGCCCAGCACATAGGCGGGGCAGAAGTCCATGCTCACGGCGCCCGCGAAGGTGCCTGTCGGGGACTGGACCAGGCTCGCGTAGGCGAGAGTGGCGCCGGCGGATGCGCCGCCCAGAATCGGAGTCAGATAGGTGGGGAGGCGGAAATAGGCCTGAACAAAGTGGCTCAGGTTCTCCAGATCCCCGTCGGGGAAAACGCATTGGCCGCCATCGGTCTCGAGCGAGGCGTTGAATCTTGCCACGTCGAGTCCGGCGACCATTGCCCCGCTCTCGGCGATGCGCCGCGCCAGGGCGGCCATGCCGTCGTTCCATCCCTGCGCGCCGGACAGCAACACCACGAAACCTCGAGGTGTGGTGGGGGGCGCGTAGACGGTGAAGTTCTCGAAACGTCCGTGGCTCAGTTGCTGCTCGGTGACCGGAGTCCAAACTGACGCCGCGGTCGGCAGTGCCGCTGGGTGAGAGGATCTCACCCGGTAAATGACGCCTCCCAGCACGGCGGCGACGACCGCCAAGGCGATGGCCGCCAAGGCAAAACGCGATGTCGCGCGTGGATGTTTCAAAAGTGGGCACCTTGGGAAAAACGGACTCCCAGTATGCCACCGTCCGTCAGCGCGTCCGCAGCACTTCTTCGAGCCATCCCGGCCGCATTTCGGGCAACGATGCCAGGAGCTTGACGAGGTAGGGATGGGTCGGGTTGCGCAGCACCTCCGCGGTCGGCCCCTCGACCACGATCGACCCATGGAGCATCACGGCGATGCGGTCCGCGATCCGATGGACGTTGGCGAGTGGGACAAACCGCAGATCTCGCAGAGCCTGCCGTCGGGCAACCTCGCGGTGTTCAATGGCAACACCGCGGACTCGAAGGGTGTGGAGATCGAGACCAGCGGCCCGCTGTTCCTGCCGGGATTGGGTTACTCGATCGGTTGGTCCTATGCCGATGCCAAGCTGACGAGTGACTTCTCGCTGCCGGCAAACAACGGCAGCGGCACCATCGTCGCGGGGGAACTCGTCGGCAAGTCCGGGCAGCAGCTGCCGGGCAGCCCCAAGAACAGTGCGACCGTCAATCTGACCTACGACCGCGGCCTGATGCCGGGATATGATCTGTCCCTGTTGCTGAACGGCACCTATCGCAGCGACATCAAGATGGGCATCGCGCCGGCGCTGGGATACACGACGCCGCCGCAGTCCGAGTCCTTCCTGGTCATGAACTTCGCGGCGACGGTTTCGCATGATTCCTGGCGCTTTACCGGCTATGTCCAGAATCTGGCCGGCAAGCAGGAGATCCTCGTGCCGGCCACCAACCCGAACCGGGTCGATGGGTTGTCGAACGATCAGGTCGTGAACATGCCCCGCGAAATCGGCGTGCGTGCGGCCTATAAGTTCTGACATGGCCCAGGGGGAGATCTTTGTCGGGCCGCCCGGATAGCTGGTAGGCTGCGTGGGATGAGTCCCACAGCCCGCCGAGCGGACCCCAAAGACGAAGCGCGCACGCGCCATGGGCTGTTCAGGGCGATCCTGGCCGGCGCCGGACACACGCTGGCCGATGCCTTCGCCAACCTCGAGCACGCGCCCGAAGTCGAGCGCATGGCCCGGCACCCGAAGCGCGGGTTGCTGGGAGCGCGGATCACGGTGCCACCGGACGAGGGCGAGGGGTACTGGGACCTCACCCGAATTCGCGACGACATTTACGTGGTCGTCGCCAATTTCGCCTACAAGGACCTGCGCGTCGAACTCGTCCCCGGCGATGGGCTCGTGCAGTTCAATTTCAAGCTGTCCGGCGACATGTCGCTCGCCATCAGCCGCGCGGAGCCGTTGCGGTGGAACCGCCCCTCGATGCTGGTGTGGGCACAGCCGACCGGCATCGACATCAACGAGTGGACGGCGGCCAGTTCGCGCGAGCGATTCATCATCATCAGCATCCGTCCCGAATTCCTGGCCGAACATTTTCTGGACCTCCACGATGCTGCGCCCGAACAACTTCAGGCCTTCGTGTCGAACAAACGCGAAAAGCTGATCTACACGCAACGTCCCTTGTCCTCCCAGGCCTTCGACGTGACGACGCGCCTCATCAATAATCCGTTCACCGGCACGCTCGCGCTGGTTTACACCGAAGCGCTGGCGTTGGAGCTTTTATGCTGCGCCGTGCTGAGCCTCACCTCGGCGTCCGGCGGCGCGACCGAACAGTATTCCGAGCGCGAACTCAAATGCCTGCACGCCGCCCGCGAAATCCTCACCCGCCAGCTGGCGCCGCCGCCGACCATCACCAAGCTCGCGCGCTCCGTCGGCATGGCGAAATCCACCCTGACGAAGGGTTTCAAGGCGGTTTTCGGCGAGACCATCCTCGACTTCAGTCTGGGATGCCGGATGCGGCATGCGATGGCCTTGATGCGCGACCAGGCGTGGTCGGTGGCGAAGGCGAGCGAGGCGGTGGGTTATGCCCATCCCACCTCGTTCACGACCGCGTTCCGGCGTCATTTCGGCATGCGTCCGATCGACGTGCGGCGGGTAAAGTCGCGCGAGAAAGGAAGCTAGGCACTGGCGGTGAAACTCCTAGCAAATGCGGGTGGGCGCGAAGGTTTCGGCGATGCCTTCGGGCTATTGTGCTCGGATTCCCGCGCTACCAGATCTCAGAGTACATGATGTCCAACGATCCGCTCCTGCAGCCCTACCGGCTCAAACACCTGACCTTCAAAAACCGGATCATGACGACATCGCATGAGCCCGCATATCCGGAAGACGGCATGCCCAAGGAGCGCTATCGCGCCTATCACGTCGAGCGCGCCAAGGCCGGCATCGCGCTGACCATGACGGCAGGTTCGGCCGCGGTCTCGCGAGACAGCCCACCCGTCTTCAACAACATCCTCGCGTTCAAGGATGAGGTCGTGCCCTGGATGAAGGACCTGGCCCACGCATGCCACGAGCATGGCACCGCGGTGATGATTCAATTGACCCATCTCGGCCGCCGTACACGGTGGGACAAGAACTTCTGGTTGCCGGTCGTCTCGCCGTCCCACAACAAGGAAGCGGCACATCGTGCGTTCCCGAAGAAAATCGAGGACTGGGACATCGAACGGGTCATCCGGGATTACGCGGATGCCGCCGAGAGAATGCATGCGGCCGGTCTCGATGGCATCGAACTGCAGGCGTATGGGCATTTGATGGATCAATTCTGGTCGCCGTTGACCAATACCTTGGATGCGCCGTACGGCGGTTCACTCGACCAGCGATTGCAATTCACCCTCGATGTGCTCACCGCCATTCGCAAGCGCGTCGGCATGGAGTTCATCGTCGGCATCCGTTATACGGGCGATGAGGTCCTCGAAGGCGGCCTGACCAAGCAAGATGGCCTCAGCATCTCGTGCCGCTTCAAGGACAGCGGCATGGTGGACTTCCTCAACGTGGTGCGTGGCCATATCGATACGGACGCGGGGCTGACGGATCTGATCCCGATCCAGGGCATGCCGAGCTCGCCGCACCTCGATTTCTCGGGCGAGATCCGCGCAGCGACGCAATTCCCCACCTTCCACGCGGCGCGAATCCAGGATGTCGCCTCGGCGCGTCACGCTATCGCGGCGGGCAAGGTCGACATGATCGGCATGACCCGGGCACACATGACCGATCCGCACATCGTGCGCAAGATCATGGCGGGCAGGGAGGATCAGATTCGCCCGTGCGTCGGCGCCAATTATTGCCTGGATCGAATCTATCAAGGCGGAGCCGCTTATTGCATCCACAACGCGGCCACCGGTCGCGAGTTGTTCATGCCCCACGAGATCGAACCGGCGGCGGTCAAGCGGACGGTCGTCGTCGTGGGTGCGGGGCCCGCGGGATTGGAGGCGGCGCGGGTGGCTGCGGATCGCGGCCACAAAGTGATCGTATTCGAAGCCGGCAGCAAACCCGGCGGCCAGATCCGCCTGACGGCACGCAGCCAGCGCCGACAGGAAATGTTGGGCATCATCGACTGGCGCATGGACCAGTGCGCTGCGCGCGGGGTCGAGTTTCATTTCGATGTGGTTGCCGAGGAGGCGCAGATCCTGGCGGAACAGCCGGACGTCGTCATCATCGCGACCGGCGGTTTCCCGCACATCGAGGTGCTCGAGTCGGGCAACGATCTGGTGGTTTCGACCTGGGACGTGATTTCGGGCGCCCTCAAACTGAGCGGTCGCGTGCTGCTGTTCGACGATGCGGGCGATCATGCCGGTCTGCAGGCCGCGGAGTTCATCGCCGCCACGGGCGCGACATTGGAAATCATGACGCCCGACCGGGCGTTCGCGCCGGAAGTCATGGCGATGAATCTGGTGCCGTACATGCGCAGCCTGCAAAAGCAGGACGTGACCTTCACGGTGACGTTTCGCTTGTCGAGCGTGAGCCGCGACGGCCGGGAATTGGTGGCGGTCGTCGGCAGTGACTATGGCGGCGTGCGCAAGGAGCGACGCGTCGATCACATCGTGGTCAATCATGGGACGCGGCCGAACGATGAGCTCTATTTCTCCCTGAAGGCGAATTCGCGCAATTTGGGCGCCGTGGACCAGGACCGCCTCATCGCAGGGCTGCCGCAGAATGCGGCCGGCAATCCTCGGGGTGCCTATCAGCTGTTCCGCATCGGCGACGCGGTCGCGGCGCGCAACACCCACGCGGCCATCTACGACGCCTTGCGATTGGTGAAGGACCTCTAGCGGTCGAAGGTGCCGACGCGGTGCGCGGCGCCGGTAATCAGGGCGGCGCTCCGGCCGGATTGAGTTCGCGATGCAGCCAGCTGCGGGCGAACTTCAGGTCGCGTTCTGCCGTCGCCACGGACACGCCGAGCACGTCGGCCGCCTCGTCCATGGTGAGCGCCAGGAAAAACCTCAGCTCGACCAGCTGCGCCTTGCGCGTGTCGATCGCCTCCAGCTTGTCGAGCGCGTGATTCAGGTCGAGCATCTGATCAGGTGATGTGCCGACCCAGGCCAGTTCCTCCGAGAGTGGAACCTTCAGCATGCCGACGCCCCCGCGGCGCTCCGCGACGTGGGCGCGGGCGTGGTCCTTCAGAATATTGCGCATCATCTTGGCGGCGAACACGAAGAAATGCACGCGGTCGAACCAGGTGACCTTCCGCTGCTTGAGCAGGCGAATGTAGACTTCGTTGACCAGGGCGGTGGGTTGCAGGGTGTGGTCGTAGCGCTCGCGCTGCATGTAGCCGCTGGCAATGGCGTGCAATTGCGAATATACGAGGGGTATCAGATCTTCCAGGGCCGAAGCTTCGCCTTCCCGCCACCGCTGCAGCAAGACGGTCACATCGCCGTTGTTATCTTCCACCGCGCCGGACCCACGAAAGCGCGAGGAATTCATCCTTGTCTCGCCCCAGAATTCAGTATGCATTAGCCGGCCGGACGGCGAAAGTGCTTCGATGCCACAAATTTGTCCAAACTTGGCTTCGCTTGAGGGATTTTTCGGTGCGCCTGCGCAATACTCGTGACAATCCATTCTGGGAGCCCTCCATGAAGCTTGCCGTCGGCGTCATTGCCCTGTTCATGCTCGGATCGATGATGGGATGCGGTCAGGCGGCCGACAGCGCCAAGTCCGCTCCCGGCCATGTCTGGCAGATGCGTAAAGTGAGCTTGATCGATGTGGGAGCGTCGCAGCCCAACCTGGTGGCCGGCAGTCTGCTGATGCCGCCGGACTGGAAGGTCAGGGCGACCGGCAACTACATCATGGATTGCGTGTTCAGTCCGGTTCGATTGGTGATCCAGGCGGGACGCCCGGACGATACTCTGGGCCTCAACATATTTCCGGGCGTGGTCGACGCCTGGTCGGACAATCCCCAGGTGATGCAGATGTATCGCACCGGCTACGCGGAATTCGCCAAGACCAAGCGGTGCAACGTCAAAGCCCCGCGCTCCATCGATGTCGCCCTGCACGAGGCACTCGGGCAACTCGGTGCACAGCCGGTCGGAAGCACCCAGGAGGTGCCGGGATTGAACGCGGAACTGCGCGCCGACGTGCAGCGGGTGAATCAGGAACTGGCGCAACATCCCGGGTCGGGCACCCTTAGCGCGGAAGGCGGCCGGATCCGCTTCACTGCCACGAACAACAGCAAGAGCGTCGAAGGCTGGCTCATCCTGGTCATCACGATCCGCACGACGCCGCTGCCCAACGGGCAGGGTTCTGTTTCCTTGATCGACGCGCCGCTCATTTGCGAGATGTATGCGGCTCCCGGGCAGCTCGACGGGAACGAGAAAATGCTGAGTGCCATTCTCGGCACCATCCAGGTGGATCCAAACTGGCAGCGTTATGCGGCGCAGGATGCCGTGCAGGTGCAACAGATGATGCAGCAGGCCTACGCGCGCGTGGCCGACATCCACAACCAGATGATGCAGGACAACCTGCAGACGCAGCGCAAGATCGCGGCCATCCGGCAGGGAACGGCGGACTATGCGCGCAAGGTCCATTCGAACGTGGCGAGCGACCGTGCCGCCGCGCTCGATCATAGCGCTCAGCAATTCAGCCTCTACATGGGAGATCAGGCGATCTACAAGAATCCGACGACCGGTGAGCAGGTGCAGATGAGCAGCGCGTATGGGCATGCGTGGGCGAGCAGCACCGGCAACTCGAGCGACTATGTGCTCACCGATTCGGCCTCGTATGACCCCAACGGCAAAGTGGGGGCCGGCACTTGGACCGAGCTGCAGCAGGAGCGCTGAGCGGCGCGGCTGGACGATGAGCGACGCACACTGGCAACGGATCGAGGAGATCTTCCATCGGGCGTCGAGCCTGTCCGCGGCCGACCGGGTGCAATCGATACTCGCGTGGTGCCAGGGGGACCGCGCGATGTGCAACGAGGTGCTGGCGTTGCTCGCGTCCGACTCCGTGGTCGAACAACTCATGGCGGCCGATTCCGTCGTACCGGACGGTCTCTTGCGGCGCGACCCGCCGGTGGCGTCCGAGGGGGCTGACGCCGACCCCTGGGTGGGACGAAGCTTGGGACCGTATTTTCTGGTGCGTGTGCTCGGTCGGGGCGGCATGGGGGTGGTTTATCTCGGCCAACGCCGCGGCGACGATTTGGCCCAGACGGTGGCCATCAAGGTGATCGCCCGGCACCTGCGTGCCTCCCCCGCCGTCAGCCAGTTCCTGGCTGAGCGGCATGCGCTCGGCCGGCTCGAGCATGAGTACATCGCACGTCTGATCGCCGGCGGGGTGGAGGACGGTGCCCCGTATGTCGTGATGGAATATGTGGACGGCAGGCGGCTCGATGAGGTTTGCGATGATCCATCGACGCCCGTGCTCACGAAAATTGCGCTCATGCTGCAGCTGTGCGAAGCGGTCTCCTACGTTCACGGCAACCTGATTCTGCATCGTGACCTCAAGCCGGGCAACGTCATGGTGACGGGCGCCGGCCGCGTCAAATTGCTGGACTTCGGCACGCTGAAAAGAATGGACGTCGAGGCCGCCGACTCGCTGATGACGCGGGCCGGCATGCGTTCGGTCACGCTGCGTTACGCCAGTCCGGAACATCTCGCCGGCCGCACCGTTTCCACCGCGACCGACATTTATTCCCTGGGCGTCATCCTGCGGCGCGTGCTGTCGGGAAAGCTGCCAGACTTCGCTGATCCGGCGGCGTCCGGCGCGGAAATCTCCGCGCCGGCGCGTTTGGGGCGTGATCTGGACGCCATCGTCTCGAAGGCGATGCGCCCGGAACCGGAGCTGCGCTATTCGAGCGTGGATGCACTGGCGCAGGATTTGCGCAACGCGCTCGCCAATCGTCCGGTGGCGGCGCGCGCCGGCGGCATGCGCTATCGTGCCGGACGGTTCTATCTGCGCCACCGGACGGCGCTTCTCGGGGCCGCAGCGATCGCCATCACGCTGACGATCGGTGTGCTGGCCGTGATGCACGAAGGCAGCGTGGCCAGGATCGAAACCGCCCGCGCTCGCGAGGGTGTCGAAGATGAGCGCAAACTGGCGCATCTGTTGTTGTTCGACTACTTCGAACAGCTGAAGGCCATTCCAGGATCGACCGAGGCGCAGCGCAAGGCGGTCTCCCAGGCGCTCGCGTATCTCGACGGCTTGGTACGCGACGAAGCGCTGACCGCATTGACGCAGGACCGCATCGACGCCTACACCAAGATGGGCAATTTGCTGGGCAATCCCTACGAGGAAAATATCGGCGACAGCGCGGGCGCGCTCGAGACGTTGGCGAAGGCGGTGGCGCTGGCGCGGCAGCTGCTCGCCCAAAATCCCGCCGACCTGCATTCGTTGCAGAGTTCGGCGGCGGCGGAGCAATCCCTCGGCCGCGTGTACTTTGGCGCAGGCGATCCGCAGCGCGCGGTCGAACACTTGAGGCCCGCGGCGGAGAGCAGCCGCAGGATCGCGAATACCGTGGGTGTGGACTCGGCGACGATTGCGCAGGCGGCATCGGTGGTCGACAGCCTTGGGGACGTGTACGGCCAGGAGGGGGCGGTGACGCTGGACGACCCTGCGACGGCCATCACGACCTACGAAACGGCCCAGTCGATCGATGCGCTCGGGTTGCGGCTGGATGCGGCGTGCGCGCGCTGCCGCCGGGGGGTTGCGCTGGAGTACTGGAAGATTGGCATGCTGACCGAGGCGATCGACGAGCAGCATGCGGCGGATCTCTACAACGACGGGCTCGACACGCTGGCGCATTCATCGGCCGCCGAACAAGCCACGACGCGGGTGCGACGCATGGACACCGTGCTGCGCCAACGGCTCGGAACCGTGTTGTTGGCGGACGGACGTGCCGATGAAGGCATCGCGATGTTGAGCGACGTGCAACGCCGGTTTCTGGGCGCGGTGCAGGCCGATCCGACGGATGCCCGGGCTCGATTCGATCTGGCCGCGCTCGATGCCAGTCTGGCCGACGGCTTTGACCGCCTCGGGCGCGAGTCGGATGCCCTGGCCGCCAATCACGAATATGTCGATGCCATGAATTTTCTCGTCGCGCAGGATCCCAAGAATACGTCGTGGCGATTCCACCGCGCCGATGCTCTAACGCGCGTCGGTCTCACCCAGCTGAAATTGAGGGATGAGATCGCCGGCCGGAAGGTGCTCGACCAGGGCTTAAGCGAGCTCACCGAGCTGGCGAGGTCCGCGGACTCCGACGCCAACATCTTGAGCATCGCGGCGAGCGCGTTGTACGACGCGCGGCGCGATCCGCAGCTGGCGCTGGCATTTGCGCAGCGTGCGGTCGCGGGCGCCAAACGGCCGTCGCCGGACGCGTTGCTCACGCTCGCGCGCGCGCAGCGGTCGATGGGCCATGCCGACGAATCGCGGGCGTCCGCCGAGGCGGCGCTGACGGTGCTGGCCAGTCATCCCAAAAGCCTCGGCAACGCGGAGCAAACCGCGCAAGCTCGCGTTCTGCAGGGCTCCTAGCGGATGGTCCCTAGCGGAAGGCGGCTGCGCGCCACCGGCGCATGACGTCCAGCTCCCGCTGTGCCTCGGCGTATTGGGGATCGCCGCGGTCGACGGCCAGCAGCAGCCGGATGCCGCTGTCGACCGCGCCGAGCGCGGTCTGCCTGGCGGCAACCGGAGCGTCCGCGCCACCCGCCTCGGCGAGTTCCAGTCGCGCGAGCGTCGAATATTGACGCGCCAGTTCCAGAGCCAGAATCGAGTCCTTGTCGTCGCGCGTTGCCAGGACCGCCAGCGTCGCGCCGGCGCCTTGGAGAAGGATGCGTTTCGCTTCCTGCGATTGCGGCAACCGCCGCACCGACTCGTAGAGGTCGCCTTCGAGCGTGCCCGTCAGGGATACGAGTTCATGCAATTGGCTTTCCGCCAGCGCGCGCTGGCGCGCTGCCTGCGCTGCGTTTCGGATGACTCCGCCCGCCGCGACGGCGAGCATCAGCAGGACGCTAAAAACCGTCGCCGCTGCCAGCCGGTGGCGTTGCACCCAGCGAAGGGCGCTGCCCATGGGACTCAGAGGCCGTACGCTGACATCCCGACCGTCCAGATACCGCAGCAAATCGGCCTTGAATGCGTCGATGCTGGCATACCGGTCGTCCGCGACGGGGGCGGTGGCGGTCGCGACGATCGAGTCGAGATCGCGGCCGCGGTCGCCGGACAGCAGGCCGCCCGCGATCAAGCCAAGCGAGTAGATGTCGCTCGCCGCCGTCAGCGGCTCGCCGGCCCTCTGCTCCGGGCTCGCAAACGCCGGCGTGAGCCCCGCCGGTCCGCGCCGGCCCTGCCATTGCGCCACGCCGAAGTCGAGCAGCTTGGGCTCGCCGTCCGCCGCCACCAGGATGTTCGGCGGCTTCAGATCGGTGTGAATGACGAGATGGGCATGGGCATGGGCGAGCGCATCCATCACTTTTACGAGCAACCGCGCCCGTTCCTGCGACGTGCATTGGTGCCTCGCGCAGTAGACGTCGATGGGTTCGCCGTCGACGTATTCCATGACGAGATAGCGCCGACCCCGCGGCAACGTGCCCCGGTCGACGAGCTTGACGATGTGTGGATGATCGAGAGCGACGAGCACGCTGGCTTCGTGTGCATTGCCGGCGGCGGCCACGCCATCGGAGGTCACGTCCTCGGACGCGGCCAAGACTTTGATGGCGACCCGCTGCGGAAAGGATGCCATGCGTTCGGCGAGAAGAACCTCGCCGGTACTGCCCACCCCCAAGGATCGCACGACGCGGAACGGCCCGATGATGCGGTCCGTCAGGTCGTCCATGTCGCCCGTCATCATGCTAGTGGCCCGAGTTCGGATAGGCGTCGATTTCGTCGAGCATCTCCGGACCGCCCAGCGCCTGCATCTGGCCCAGGATCCATTCGCGCCGCTTGAGGATGTAGGGCGACGGTGCGGCGGCGGAGAATCGCTGGGGGTTCGGCAGCACGGCGGCCAGCACCGCCGCGTCGCTGCGCGTCAGGCGTGCGGCGCTCTTATGGAAAAACTGCTGCGCGGCGGCCTCGGCGCCATACGTGCCGTGACCGAACTCCGCGGTGTTGAGATAAATCTCGAGAATGCGCCGCTTCGGCCAGCACTTTTCGATCAATACGGTGAAGTAGGCTTCCAGCCCCTTGCGAAAATAGCTGCGCCCGGACCAGAGAAACAGGTTCTTGGCGACCTGTTGACTGATGGTGCTCGCACCGCGCACGTGGTGGCTGTGCTGGTTGAGGGCGTAGGCCTTTTCGATGGCCTCCACGTCGAAGCCGGAGTGCTCCGGGAATTTCTGATCCTCGGAGGCCACCACCGCCAGCGCCAGATTGGGCGAGATCCGCGTCAGATCCGCCCACGAGCGGCGGAAGACATACGATGAGTCGTGGTCGGCCCATGCCGCGACCTGCGATTCGAGCATGAAGGCGCTGTAGGGTGGGTTGACCCACCGCAACAGCAGCACCATGCCCACCGAGAGCGCCACGAACAGCAACACGACCCCCAGAATCGCACGCGCGATCCGTCCGAACCAGGAGGTGTTTACCGCCATGCGCCGCTCCGCGCCTGCCTCGTTATGCCTCGACCGTGCGGACGCTCTTCATCACGACGGCTTCGACCGGCACGTCGTCCATGCCTTTGCGGCGACCGGTTTCGACCGCGGCAATCTTGTCGATCACATCCATGCCCTCGGTGACGCGTGCGAACACCGCATAGCCGAAATTGCCGCGGCTATGGTCCAGGAATTCGTTGTCCTTCAAATTCACGAAGAACTGCGACGTGGCGCTGTTGATG
This sequence comes from Gammaproteobacteria bacterium, assembly GCA_003164785.1. GTDB lineage: Bacteria > Pseudomonadota > Gammaproteobacteria > Steroidobacterales > Steroidobacteraceae > Bog-1198. The sequence continues at coordinate 22,447 of PLUE01000072.1, forward strand.
TCGTTGGTGCGCGCCATCGACAGGCTGCCTCGCTCGTTCTTCAGGCCGTTGTCGGCCTCGTTCTTGATCGGCGGCTGGTTCTTCTTCTGGGTCATGTCCTCGGTGAAGCCGCCGCCCTGAATGACGAAGCCGGGGACGATGCGATGAAAAATCGTACCGTCGAAGAAACCATCCTCGACGTACTTTTGGAAATTAGCCACCGATATGGGGGCCTCCTTCTCGAAGAACTCTATTTTGAAATCGCCCAGTGTGGTCTCGAAAAGGATCATGTGCTATTCCTAAGGTTGCGAATGATGGGATCCCAGGGTGACCCGGGGTTTTCCTGCGTAATCGGTGTGCGAACGGATGTTGCGGAAGCCATGCCGGTCGAGCAGGCCGGCGACTTCATCGGCCTGCGTGCTGCCGTGCTCCAACAGCAGCCAGCCTTCTGAATTCAAGTGGCGTGCGGCGCCGGCGACGATGGCGCTCAGCGCCTCGAGGCCCGACGGCCCGGGGGCCAGCGCGAGCAGCGGCTCGGAGGTGAGTGAGCGGAGGGCAGGATCCGTCGAAGCGACATAGGGCGGGTTCGAGACGATGACGTCGAAGCGCAAGTCGGATACCGGTTCGAACCACGAGCCCAACCGCCAGTCGATGCGGGCGTTGCCGGCCGCCAGGCTGCGGGCGTTGCCGGCCGCCACGGCCAGGGCGGCCGGCGAGACATCGACGGCGGTGATGCGGGCGAGCGGGCGCTCCGAGGCGATCGCCAACGCGATGGCGCCGCTGCCGGTGCCCAAATCCAGCACCGTCGTCATCGAGTCGGCCGGCATTCGCCCGAGCGCGAGCTCCACGAGGACCTCGGTCTCGGGGCGCGGCACGAGCACATCGGGGGTGACCGACAAGTTCAGGGACCAGAACTCGCGCGTGCCGGTCAGATAGGCGATCGGGGCTCCGTCGATGCGTCGTTGCAGCAGTTGCTCGTAGGCGACACGTCGTGCGGCGGCAATCGGCTCGGCGCCATGGACGACCAATCCGGAGCGCGACATTCCGAGAATCTTGCTCAGCAGGAGCTCCGCGTCGAGCCGCGGCGATTCGCTGTGGCCGGACAGCGAACTGGCGGCTGCCTGCAAAACTTGGGCGATATCCAGCGACATCAGTCGACCTGCTGCGCCAGCTCTTCGGCTTGATGTTCCTGATTGAGCGCCCGGATCAGTTCGTCGAGATCGCCATGCATGACGGCGTCGAGCTTGTAGAGCGTGAGATTGATGCGATGATCGGTCACGCGACCCTGCGGAAAATTGTACGTACGGATGCGTTCGGAGCGATCGCCGGATCCGACCTGCAGCTTGCGCGACTGGGCCTGCGCGCTCTGCTGCTTCTCGCGCTCGCTCGCGAGCAGCCGCGACTTGAGCAGCGACATGGCGCGCGAACGATTCTTGTGCTGCGAGCGTTCGTCCTGACATTCCACGACGGTGCCCGTGGGGATGTGGGTGATGCGGATCGCGGAATCGGTTTTGTTGACGTGTTGACCGCCGGCGCCCGACGATCGGAAGGTGTCCACGCGCAGGTCGGCGGGATTCAACTCGATGGATTCGACCTCGTCCAGTTCGGGAAGAATGGCGACCGTGCAGGCCGAGGTGTGAATGCGGCCCTGGGCTTCGGTGGCCGGGACACGCTGCACCCGGTGCGTGCCCGATTCGAACTTCAGCAGCGAAAACGCGCCGCGGCCGATGATGCGGCTGATGATCTCCTTGTACCCGCCGTGCTCGCCGGGACTCTCGCTCAGGATTTCGACCTCCCAGCGCTTGGACTCGGCGTACTTGGCGTACATGCGGAACAAGTCGCCGGCGAAGATGGCGGCTTCATCGCCGCCCGTGCCGGCGCGAACCTCGAGGAAGATGTTGCTGTCGTCGTGGGGATCCTTGGGGACCAGCAGGCTCTGGAGCTCGCGTTCCTCGGCGGCGAGGCGCACGTTGAGGTCCCGCAGTTCTTCATCCATGTCGAGTTCCACGGCCGTCTGGACGTCGCCCTCGAGGGCGACATAACCGCGATATCGTTCCACCACGGTGCCCAGCTTGTCATATTCCATGGACAATTCACGGAATTGGTTCCGATTGGAGATCACGCCCGGGTCCGAGAGGAGTCGGCTAATTTCTTCGAATCGCTCGTCGAGTTTCTCGAGCTTGCGCCGGATGGAGTCTTTCATGGCCGCGAATTATAGCGGCACAGAAATTTATTGCCGGGCGGGTTCTTCGAGCGACAGGCGCGTGAGGGCCTCGGCGAGCGCGGTGTCGGCGGATTCGGAGGCTTGTTTGAGCGCCTGCGTGGGCGCGTGCAACAAGCGGTTGGTCAGGGTATTGGCGAGATATTCCAGCACTTCGTCCGTCGGTTTTCCCGATGCCGCAAGGCGGCGGGCCTGTTCGAGGGTCTGCTGGCGTAGGGTGTCCGCCTGTTGACGCAGTGCACGAATCGCGGGTCCGGCGCCTTTCGCCCGGGACTCGGCCAGAAAGCGCGCGACTTCCTCTTCGATCAGCAGTCGCGCGCCGCCAGCCGCGATCTCGCGCGATTGGCGATTTTCGTCCACCAGTTGCTGCAGGTCGTCGATGGAGAACAGGTAGATGTCCTCCAGTTCGGCGACCGCCGGGTCGATATCCCGGGGCACGGCGAGATCCACCATGAAAATGGGCCGGCGGCGGCGGGCCTTCAAGGCGGCCACGGCCATTGCCTTGGTGATCATAGGATCCGGGCTCGCGGTGCAGCTGATGACAATGTCCGCCTGGGCGAGTTCCTTGTCCAATTGAGCGAGATCGACGGCATAGCCCTTGACCTCGGCGGCCAGGCTCTGTGCCCGGCTCAAGGTGCGGTTGGCGATCACCATGCGCTTCACGCCGGCCGTGGCGAAATGGCGGGCGGTCAGGGCGATCATCTCGCCGGCGCCGATGAGCAGCGTGTTCTGCACGCTCAGGTCCGAATACATGCGACGCGTCAGTTTGACCGTGGCGGAGGCCAAGGAGACGGCGTTGGCGCCTATCTGGGTTTCGGACCGGACGCGCTTGGCCGCCGAAAAGGCCGCCTGAAACAGTTTATTGAGGGTAGGGCCGGTGCTGCCGGTCTGGTGCGCGACGCGATAAGCGTCCTTGAGCTGCCCCAGGATCTGAGCCTCGCCCAGGACCATGGAGTCGAGCCCGGAGGCCACGCTGAACGCGTGTTCCACCGCACGCTGTTCTTGATGCACGTACAAGCTCGAGGCGAGGTCCAGGTTGTCGCCATGATGACGCTCGAGCCACTGGGTCAGCTCCGCGCCGCTCGCCGATCCCGACCAATAGACCTCGGTGCGGTTGCAGGTCGACAGGATGACCACCTCGGCGACGCCGCTCTCGAGGCGCAAGGTACGCAGTGCTGCCACGAGACGATCTTCGTTGAACGCCACCTTTTCGCGCAAGGCAACCGGCGCAGTCTTGTGGTTGATCCCCAGGATGTTGAATGCCATTGGCTTAAAGATATCTCGCTATACTGCGGTCGTGTTCTCGATTCCATTCTTCGCAAGGGCGCTCGCCGGGCTTGGCCTCATTGCCAGCGCTGCATGCGTCCACGTGGCGCCCCAGCCCGAAGCAGGGGACGCGTCCCAGGCATTTTATACCGTCACGGGTGAGATAGCGCTGTCCCGGCATCAGCCGCGTGTGGCCGCTCTGGAATACGCCGCCGCCGCTGAAAACGCCCGGGATGCGGGTCTGCTGCAGCGGGCGGCGCAGGTCAGTGCCGAATGTTTGCAGCCATCGCTCACCGTCGGCATCGCCAACCGGTGGATCGACGTGGATCCTCGATCCGTGGAGGCGCACCGCGCCGCGGCCGCCGCCGAACTCGCCCTGCAGCAGATCGAGCGCGCCGCTGCGGATTATCGGGTGGTTCTATCCGCCTCGCCGCTCGGCGTAGACCCGGAGTTCGCGGCGCTCGAGACCGAACTCGGCACGACCGACAACGTCTACGGGGCGCGGCAACTCGCGGACCGGTTGGCGGGGGCGTTCCCCTCGTCCGTGGCTGCCCTGCGTCTGCAGGGCTTCGCCGCGATGCGCGCCGACGACCCTGCCGCGGCGGTGCGCAGCTTCACCGCGGCGTTGGCGTCGACCACCGACGAGGGCGCGCGCCGCGAGCTGGAGCTGGCGTTGCAGCGCGCCCGGATCTTGTCCGGCGATGACGAGGCGCCGCTCGCGGAGGCGCAAAGCGTCCTGGACCATGATGCGTCGAGCCTCAATCGGTTGAACTACGCGCTGTTGCTGCTGGCCGCGCAGCAGGCGCCGGGGGCGCGGGTGCAGCTGGTCGAATTGGCGCGTGATCCGGACTCCGCGCCCGCAGCCCTGCGGCTGCTGGGCCTCATCGACTTCCAAGATGGCAAGTACGACGAGGCGCAGCTGCGCTTCGCGGAATTGGCGACCACGGGCAAGTTTCTCGACGATGCGCTGTACTATCTGGGCTTGATCGCGGAGCGCCATGGGGACTGGGAGCGTGCGATGCGTTGGTACGCCCAGGTGCAGACCGGCGACAACGTCGTGCCAGCGTTGCTGCGTGCGGCGGCGATCCTGCGCGCGCATGGCGCCGCCCCGGCCGCGGAGGAACTGTTGGACCGGCTCGTCGAGGAGGCGCCGGCACGCGCCCCGGAGATCCTGGCGAGCCGAGCCCGCATCTACAGTCAGGCCGGCGACATGGCGCGGGCGGCGGTGACGTTGGACGAAGCGCTGCTGCAATTTCCGGACAGCGTGGAGCTGCGATATGCCCAAGCCTCCCTCCACGAGGATCGGGGCGACATCGCCGGCGCGCTGCGCGAACTGAAGGCGGTCGCGAAGCAGCGTCCCGACGATCCCGCCGCCCTCAATGCCTACGGCTATACGTTGGCCGACCATTCCCGCAGCCTTGGACTGGCGCGCAGACTCATCGAACAGGCCTATGCGTCGGCGCCGAAGAACGCGGCAATTCTGGATAGTTTCGGCTGGGTATTGTTTCGCCAGGGGCATGCCGAACAGGCACTCGACTACTTGAATCAGGCCTATGCGGACGATCATGGCGGCGACATGGCCGCCCATCTGGGCGAGGTGCTGTGGCGGGTCGGCAGGCAGGCGGATGCGGAGCGGGTGTGGTCCGAGGGTGAGAACATCGATGCCGACAATTCATTGCTGAAAGCCACGCGCCTGCGCCTGCACGCGTCAAACTAGCCGCCATGCGCAGACTCGTATTGCTGGTGACCTATTGCTTGACTCTGAGTGCGTGCATGACCATGCGGCATGCGCCGACGCCGCTCGCGCCGCCCGCAGCCTGGGATCAACGTGTGACGTTCCTGCGGCAGCTCACCTCGTGGAAGCTCGACGGCCGTGCGGCCGTGGCCGTCGGCTCGCAGGGATGGCAGGCAAGCTTGAACTGGCGGGAGGACGGAGCCTTGGCCGAGGTGCATTTGGCGGGGCCCTTCGGCGTCGGTGCATTGACGCTCAAGCGAACCGTGGAGGGCCTGTCGTTGAACGGCGCTCCCCCCGGCGATGCCGTGGCTCAAGTGCAGGAGCGCCTCGGCTTCGAGCTGCCACTGGATAATCTGCGCTATTGGCTGTTGGGTGTGCCGGACCCGGGCTCGCCCGCCGACCTGACACGCGACGATCATGATCGCGCGCAGCAACTGACGCAGGCGGGTTGGAGGGTCGTCTACGACCGGTATATGCCCGTCGCCGGGGACCTGCTCCCCGCCCTTCTGGTATTGAGCCGCGAGGGGGTGCGGGTGCGGATCGTGGTGGACCATTGGGAGGGATTGCGATGAGCACACTCGAGACGGCGCCGGGCGCGGCGTGGCCGGCGCCGGCGAAGCTCAACCTGTTCCTGCATATTCTGGGTCGCCGGGCGGATGGTTATCACGAGCTGCAAACGTGTTTTCAGTTCGTCGACTTGTGCGACGACATTCATATCCAGGTGCGCGAGGACGGCGAGATTCACCGCGCGCGCGGCGCGGCAGGGGTGGCGGAAGAGTCCGACCTCTGCGTGCGCGCGGCTCACGCGCTGAAAAGCGCCACGGGATGCGCGCTGGGTGCGGACATCGACGTGGTCAAGCGGATTCCCATGGGAGCTGGCCTGGGCGGCGGGAGCTCCGATGCAGCGACGTGTTTGGTGGCGCTCAACCGCCTGTGGGGGCTCGATCGGCCGCTCCCGGAGCTGGCGGCGATCGGCCTGAAACTGGGCGCGGATGTGCCGGTGTTCGTCCATGGCCGGGCGGCATGGGCGGAAGGCGTCGGGGAGAAGCTGTGGCCGTTGTATCCTCCGGAGGCCCCGGCGGAGGCTAACTATCTGATAATAAAGCCGAATGTGTTCGTGAGCACGGCCGATGTGTTTCGCGATCCTGAATTGACAAGAAATTCTCCGGCCATCACAATTCACGGTTTCCTGGCGTCCGGTGGTAGGAACGATTGCTTGGGCGTTGTGCGGCGCAGATACCCTGAGGTCGCGCGAGCGCTCGATTGGCTGTCGTCCTTCGGACCGGCGCGCTTGACGGGTACGGGGGCTTGCGTGTTCGCGAACGTCGAAACGATGGATCGCGGCCGCGAAATAGTGCGTATGCTGCCGGCCGCGTTCGATGGGTTTCTGGTACGCGGATTGAACGACTCTCCCTTGCTTGAAAGGTCGTCGACTGTTTGATTTCCAAGTTGGGGTGTCGCCAAGTGGTAAGGCAGCGGGTTTTGATCCCGCCATTCGGAGGTTCGAATCCTTCCACCCCAGCCATATTTTTACGGTAGGGACGATTCGTTGGTTCGAAACGGCCCTAGATGATGAGTTGGGAACGGAAGGATAACGCCCAAAGGGCGGCCCCCAAAGGGGGGAGGCCCGCAGGGCCGAATAATCCTTCCACCCCAGCCAATCTGCTCCTGGGTTATTGCTGGTTTTTTTATGTCGCGAAGTAATGAGTTCGATTCATCCACCATCTCGGTGTTCGCGGGCAATGCGAATCCCACGTTGGCGCAGGAGATTACGCGTCATCTGCACGTGCCGATGGGCCGCTCGCACGTCGGACGCTTCAGCGACGGTGAGGTGAATGCCGAATTGATGGAGAACGTCCGCGGCCGCGATGTGTTCATCGTGCAGCCCACGTGTCCTCCGGCGAACGACAACTTGATGGAATTGTTGATGATGACGGATGCCTGTCGGCGTGCCTCGGCGAAGCGGGTCACGGCGGTGGTGCCGTACTTCGGCTATGCGCGCCAGGATCGGCGGCCGCGCGCCATGCGCGTGGCCATCGGCGCGAAATTGGTGGCGAACATGATGGTCACCGCGGGCGTCGATCGCCTGCTGACCATCGATTTGCACGCGGAGCAGATCCAGGGCTTTTTCGACATCCCGGTGGACAACGTCTACGCCTCGCCGGTGCTGTTGGGCGATGCGTGGAACCAGAAGCACGAGAAGATGATCGTGGTCTCGCCCGACGTGGGCGGCGTGGTGCGAGCGCGGGCGCTGGCGAAGCGCCTCGACGATGCGGAACTCGCCATCATCGACAAGCGCCGGCCGCGACCCAACGAGTCGAAGGTGATGAACATCATCGGCGAAGTGAAGGGAAAGGTTTGCGTCCTGATCGACGACATGGTGGATACCGCGGGCACGCTGTGTCAGGCGGCGCAGGCGCTCAAGGACGAAGGCGCGACGCGCGTGGTGGCGTACATCACGCATGCCGTGTTGTCGGGCGCCGCCATCGAGCGCATATCGAAATCGGTGTTGGATGAGCTGGTGGTGACCGACACGATCCCGTTGTCGGAAGCCGGAAGGGCGTGCAAGCGGATACGTCAATTGAGCGTCGGCGGATTGCTGGCGGAGACCATACGGCGCATCAGTGACGAGGAGTCGGTGAGCTCGCTGTACGTCGATTAGGCAAGATTTGGTCGGCGGTCCCGCAAACTGGTCGCGGTGCGGGGGCGCTGTGTTGTGATGTAACTGGAGATGTTTATGAAAACCTCATTCGAACTCGTTGCCGAGTTCCGCGAGACGCAAGGCAAAGGTGCGAGCCGCCGCCTGCGTCACGAAGGAAAAGTGCCGGCAATTCTTTACGGCGGTCATTCGGAGGCGCGCAAGCTGTCCTTGAGCCATCAAAAGCTCTTGATCATGCTCGACAACGAGCGCTTCTATTCGACCATTCTCAGCTTGAAGGTGGGCGAAGAGACCCAGAACGCGATCTTGAAGGACGTGCAACGGCACCCGTACAAGAACGCGATCGTGCACATCGATTTTCAGCGTGTCGAAGACAACCAGCTGATTCGCATGAGCATTCCGCTGCACTTCACGGGCGCGGCGGTATCGCCGGGCGTCAAGACGCAGGGTGGCATCGTGTCGCACCTGCGCACTGAAGTCGAAGTGTCCTGTCTGCCGAAGGATTTGCCGGAATTCATCGAGGTCGACCTGTCCGGGTTGTCCATCAATGAGAGCATCCATTTGTCGCAGCTCAAGCTATCCGAGGGCGTCGAACTGATCGCGCTGGCAAAGGAAGATGCCGCGGTGGTGGCCATTCATAGCCCGCGTGCGGAAGAGCCCGATCTGGCCAAGACGGCAGCGGCGGAGGGTGCGGCGGCGGTGGCAGCAGCTCCGGCAGCGGCGGGCGCCAAGGCGGCTCCGGCGGCGGCAGGCGCGAAGGCGGCCCCGGCCGCGAAGGCGGCCCCGGCCGCGAAGAAAGACGCCAAGAAGTAGTCTTCTCTCACGCGTTGCTAGGAGGAGGGCCGTCTGAAAGGGCGGCCCTTGCTTTTTTATGGCGGGATTACCATTGCGTGTCATCGTCGGTCTCGGCAATCCGGGACCGGAACACCTGAACACCCGGCACAACGCGGGTTTCTGGTTCGTGGATCTGCTGGCCAAACGTCATGGCGGCGAGTTTCGCGACTATCGCAAATATTCGGGCGAGACCGCCCGGGTCACGATCAGTGGCCGAGAAATCATCCTGTTGAAACCGACGACCTACATGAATCGCAGCGGGCTGTCGATTCGGCAGATCAGCGACTTCTTCAAGATCGCTCCCGACGACATTCTGGTGGCGCACGATGAGCTGGATCTGCCGGTGGGGAGCCTGCGCCTGAAGCACGGCGGGGGTCATGGCGGCCACAACGGGCTGCGCGACACCATCGCGCAAATCGGCGAGAGCTTCTGGCGCCTGCGGTTGGGCATCGGTCATCCGGGCAACAAGGCCGAGGTGATCGACTATGTGCTGACGCGCGCGCCGCGTGCCGAGGAAGACTTGATTTATGATGCCGTCAACACGGCGGCTGATTGCATGCCGCTTTTACTCGAACAAGGCGCGGAGCGTGCGATGACCAAATTGCACAGCCGCGCGGGAAAGACCTAATGCCAATTCGTTGTGGAATCGTCGGCTTACCCAACGTGGGGAAATCCACGTTGTTCAATGCGCTCACGCGCGCGCAGATCGCGGCGGAGAACTATCCGTTCTGCACCATCGATCCGAACGTCGGCGTGGTGCCGGTGCCGGATCCGCGCCTCGAGAAGCTGGCGGAGATCGTGCATCCGGAGCGCATCCTGCCCACCACCGTGGAATTCGTGGACATTGCGGGCTTGGTGGCAGGCGCATCGACGGGCGAGGGCTTGGGTAACAAGTTTCTGGCGCACATTCGTGAGGTCGACGCGATCGCGCACGTGGTGCGTTGTTTCGAAAACGACGACATCATCCATGTCGCGGGCAAGATCGATCCGGCGAACGACATCGAGGTGATCAACACTGAACTGGCGCTGGCGGACCTGGATAGCATCGACCGCGCGTACCAGAAGGCCGTCAAGGCGGCGAAGGCGGCTGACAAGGAGGCGATCAAGGCGCGGGATCTGCTGGGCAGGGTTCGCGACCAGCTGAACCTCGCCAAGCCGGTGCGCGCGATGGGCTTGGACGCCAACGAAAAGCTGTTGCTGCGCGACTTTCATCTGCTGACCGACAAGCCGGTAATGTACGTGGCAAACGTCGATGAGACAGGGTTCACGAACAACCCGCGGCTGGACCGCGTGCGGGAACTCGCGGCGGCGGAGGGCGCGGTGGTGGTGCCGGTGTGCGCGGCCATGGAGGCGGAGATCTCTCAGTTGGACGAGGCGGACCGCGCGGATTTCCTGAAGGAATTGAATCTGGATGAGCCCGGGCTCGATCGTGTCATCCGCGGCGCCTATGCATTGCTGGGCCTGCAGACCTATTTCACCGCGGGTGTGAAAGAGGTGCGGGCGTGGACCATCCACGCGGGGTCGACGGCGCCGCAGGCGGCTGGCGTGATCCACACGGACTTTGAACATGGGTTCATCCGGGCCGAGGTCATCGCCTATGAAGATTTCATCGCCAACAAGGGCGAGGCGGGGGCGAAGGAAGCCGGCAAGCTGCGCCTCGAGGGCAAGGAATACATCGTCCGCGAGGGGGATGTGATGCATTTCCGGTTCAATGTCTGACCGGGTTGGTGTCTGACAGGCTCGATGCCCCAATCGTGAGGTGACACGTTCGTCATGTTGTTTGCCAATGAACGGCTGAATTTCTTCCGCCCGCTGACCGGCAAATACCGCGAGCAGATCGCCGCCTGCCTGCGCGAACTCTATGCGCGCCTTTACAGCTCCCTGGCCGATTACAGTCGTGTGATCGGCCGGGAACTGGTGCTCGAGGTGTTCCAGGAGGCCATCACGCGCAGTCCCGTCCTCGATGATGCCGAGGACGACAAGACGCCGGCGGTGCGCGACGAGCGCGAACAGGCGATTTTCGTTCTGAAGGTGCTGATCGATCATGGCTGGATCGAGCTGCACGCGGACGAGATTTCACTGACCAGCACCTACAGCTTCTCGCGGATCGGGCGAGTGTTCACCCAGCCGATGGCGGAATTGAGCGGCGGACGCTTTCGAACCCGCCATCGAAACACCCGCAATACCTGCAGTGCCCTGCGTTCGTTCCTGGAAAAGGAGAAACGCGAGGTCTACGACCTGTTGGATGCCTACGAGTATTCCGAGCGGATCGTGGCGGACTTCTCCGACGTCATTGCGGAGCTGGACGAAAGGAAGCGCCAGCTGGTGCGGGAGGTGGAGGCCCAGCAATTGGTCCACCGGGCCAGCGACGAGTTCTTCGAATTCATGGAGAAGCGCTTCATGCCGGATCTCGCGCTGCGCTTCTCCGAGGACAGTGTCGTCAAATATCGTGATGAACTCGACAACCTGCTGAAGAAGGCGCGGGCGCAGCGCAAGGAAACCAAGCTCGAGGCCGAGCGCGAACTGCGGCGCGTGGCTCCGGAACTGGTGCCGCAGGGCGCGCGATCGCTCTACATGAGCATCCTGGATCAAATCGAGAGCCGGCTGCACAGCGCCGCGGACCTGATGCTGCCGGCCCTGCGCCGTTCGCTGCACGGCTTCACGCGCCGCGCCGACATTCTTCTGCGGCAGCTGAGTTTTTCCGAGGCGAGTCAGCACGCCCTGCTGGAAACCTTCGAGTCGCTGGCGCCGATGACCGAGGCGGAACAGGACCTTCGATTGGCGGCCGCGGCCGAGCATCTGGCCGGACTCGACATGGGTTTCGTCGATCCGGGACAGCTGCGTCTGCTCAATACGGATCGGAAGCGGCGGGTGGATACGCGGGCGGAAGTCGAGGGATTGGACGATCCGGCCGCGCGGCGGCGCCTGTTCGTGGAACAGGCTCTCGAGCGCGCCTTTGCCATGAACAATCGTCAGCTGTACGACTATCTGGTGACGACACTGGCCGGCGGCCACGAAATTCGCACGACCTCGTTGCCGATCCGCGATGCGCGCGAGCTGCTGTATGCGGCACATGCCCTGGAGGTGGGCGCGTCCGGATGGGAGGGGATGGGCTTCAAGTTCGAGGTGCTGGAAACAGAGCGCCGCGTCGCGACGGAGTTTTTTGCGATGACCGACGAGTTCACAGTGCGTCTGGTGGAGGAGACCTCGCATGCGGCTGAGTGATTTCATCGAAGAGCGGTTGGCGACGACCGGGATCGCTCTCGACGAGTTTCGCGCGCTGCTGATCCGTCTCGTCAACTACGGCGTTTTGGAGCGCACGCAGTCGCAGACCGAGCAGGAGCTGTACGACCGTTTCGTGCGGGTGGAGGACCTGATCGGCGAGACGCTGTCGTTGTACGGCATCGCGGCCCACCACGACCGACGCTTCGAGTACGTCCGATTGTACCCGCCGGGCAGCCGCACGCCGGGCATGGAGCAGGCCGAAGACGAATCCTTCAACGGCAGCCTGCGGGCGCGGCTCAGCCAGAACGAAGTGGCGGTGATCTTGGTGTTGCGTGCGCAGTACGACAAGGCCCTGCGCGAAGCGAAGATCGACGAGAACGGCTTTGCCACGGAGCCCATGGAGGCGTTATCGCTGGCCATGAAGAATTGGTTGAATCGCAGCCTGCCCGACAAGGCCACGGAACGGCGGCGGATATTCCAGCGGCTGAAGCAGCTGCGCCTGATCGATTATCGCAGTGACGAGGAACTCGAAACCACGGAGGCTTGGCTGCGCATTCATCCCATGATCGTGGATTTCGTCAGTTCGGATGCGATCGAGGCGGCGCGAGCGGCGGGGACTGCGGCCGGCACGGCCGTGGTCGATGGCGCGGGCACGGGTGCTTTGACGCGAAATGAGGGTGGCGATGTTCCTTAAGAAATTCATCTTCGTCAACTGGGGCAATGTGCCCAACGGCGAGTTCGATATCGGCCCGGTCAGCCTGTTCTCGGGCGCCAATGGGTCGGGCAAGACCACGGCGGCGGATGCGATTCAAACCGTGATGACGGCTGCGCACGAGAATCTGTTCCACTACAACCCGGGCCAGGACGAGAGCACGCAGCGCGGGCGGGGCGGCAAGCGCGTGCGCACGCTCGCGTCCTATGTGCTGGGTTGCGACGATGGCAGCTATGCGCGCACCGAGCCCACCGACGGCTACATCGCTGCGATCTTTCACCCCACGCAGCAGGAGACCGCCGATGCGTTCACGGCCGTGGTGGGGGTACGGGCGTGGCTGGATCGGTCCGGCAAGCAGGCCTTGGCCCAGGAAGACCAGTCATTATTCCTGATCCTGCCCGGGGTCGAGCTGGGGCTCGGCGACTTCGTCAAGAAGCGGGACGGTGGGTCGCATATCACCCAGCTCGACGATGTCCAGGAGCAGCTGATCGCGAAGCTCGGCAAGCGGTCGGTCGAGCTCTACCCGCAAAAACGCGCGTACCTGCGCCGTCTATACGGCGCGTTGCGGGGCAAGAACGACTCGGTGACCGAGCGCGAGGCGCTGGCCGCGGCCCGGGCGTTCTCGCGCTTCATGGCCTACAAGCCCATCAGCAGCATCAATCAATTCGTGGCCGACGAGGTGCTGGATCGGAAGGATCTGGGTGAGGCGGTGCGTTCCGTGTCGAGTCAGCTCAAGACCATTCACGGGATGGAACGCGAAGCGCAGGATCTGAAAGACAGCGCCGGGCTCCTGGAGAAGTCGGGGCATCACGCGCAGAGCTATATCGAGTCGTGGATCGAGCAACGCACTCAGGCCTGCACCACGGCGGTTGCGGCGCTGCTCGGCTGGGAGGACCAGCAGCAGAGGAAGACTGCGGAGCGCGACGCAACCGAGCGGGAGCTCGAGTCGACCTCGGGGAGGTTGGAGCTCGCCGCTCAACGGTATGGCCAATTGCGCGACACCGTCGTCAGCCTGGAGGCGCAGCGCCAGGGAATTCCGGCCCTGCAGCGCAAGGATGCATTGGAGAAGGAGCGCGACGGCGTCAACGGCAAATTCACCGTTACCGCGGCGGTGTTGCTGGGACAAGATCAAAAGGTGCAGCGCAATTTGCGTTCGGCACAAGCGCTGTCGGAGCTGCTGGCCCAGCCATCATTGAGCGCGGACCTGCCGGATGCGGCCACCTTGGAATCGCTGACGCTGGTGCGCAAGGTGCTGGAGACGGCGCGAATCGGGGATCTGGATCTGCCGCGCTACCTGCAGATGGATCTCACCAACGATGTGGCCATGCTCGAGGGCCATCTGGATCTCGCGCGGATCGCGCAGAGCACGCACAACGAACTCCACGAATTCTGGCGGCGGCGTACTGTCAGCGAATGCCGGCGCGACGTGGTCGCCAGTGTCAGCCAGCTGCGTCGGCAGCGGTATGGGTCGATCAGCGCGCAGCTGGACACCAAGAAGCAGGAAATCGGGCGCTTGGAGGCGAAGCAGATCGTCTATCCGAGCTACGTGGAGCGCGCGCTCGCGGCCATTCGCGCCCAATGTCCGCAGGCGGACGCGCGGGTTCTGTGCGACTACGTCGACGTGACGGACGAGCGCTGGCAATCGGCCATCGAGGGCTTCATGGGCGGGGCGCGTTTCAATGTCATCGTCGATCCGGACTACGAAGCCCAGGCCATCCGCATCGTGCGCAATCTACCGGGCCGCGACAACCGGGCACGGGTGATCCAGGGCGGCAAGGCGCTGCGCGACGCGGCCCGCAGCAAGCCGTTACCTGAGTCCATCGTGCATGTCCTCAGCTTCACCCATAAAATCGCCGAAGCTTTCGTCATGGCGAGCTTCGGCACCGTGGTTCGCGTCAAGTCCGACGAGGATCTACCGCAGACCGCGCGCGGCATCACGGCGGACGGCAAGGGTAGCGCGAACTACTCGATGTTCCGCTGCGACATGCAGGATGCCGACCTCGTGTTCGGCGCCGTCGCGCGCGAGCGTGCCATCAGGGCGCGACGGGCGGAGGTTACCCGGCTCGAGACCGAGCGCAATGAGGCGAATCTGCGGGTACAGGAGATTGCCCGTGTGCTCGAGGCCGTGGATGACCTCGCCACGCTGACCTACGCCGACTCGCTGGCGGAACTGCTGGCGTTGCATCGGGATTTACGGCGCATCGAAATGCTGCTGGGGCAATTGGATGTCAGCCAATACGAGTCGCTGAGCGGGCAGTTGGAGACGCTGCGACGGGAAGAGGACGAACTGCGTGAGCTGGAGCGTGGCCTCAACGAACTGACCGGTTCCTTGCGGACGCGTCAGGCCGGACAGATGGCGGAGCTCGATGGTTTGCGGGCGCAGAGGCCGGAGATCGTCGACGCGGTGGCCAACGCGCAGGACGAACTTCGGGAGGCGCACCGACAGTGGCCGGAATTCGACCTGGCGCAACGGCTCGAGTTTGCCGAGCTGGAGGCGAAATCGCCCCGGCCCCACGCCGCGGCGGCTGCCGAGGACCTGGCACGGCGCTTGACCAAGTCCGTGCACGATCTGACCGAAGGGCTCCTGGTTCACAACCAGAAGTGCCGGCCGGCCGACGCCGTCGTGTTCACGGCGTTCAACGGCCGCCACGATGCGGCGCTGTTCGAGCGGATCTGTGAATTGCGGCGCGAAATCGACCGCGTGTTCAACATCCTGAAGAACAATGTGCTGGTGAGCAAGCACGAGCAGCTGAAGGTGCTGAAGGACAGCTTCAACGACGCCTTCGTTTCGCACCTGTGTCAGGAGATTCACCAATCGATCCAGGACGGCAAGCGACAGCTGGATCAGTTGAACAAGGAACTGGTGAATCATCGGTTCGGCTCGGACCGGGAGCAGTTCCGGTTCGCCCAGGAGTGGGTGTCAGAGTACCGCGACTACGCGCGCTTCTTCGAGGAAGTGGTGCGCAGTCCCACCCTCGGCGCGACATCGCCCTTGTTCGATTCGAAGCTGTCGGTGAAATCCGCACAGGTTCGCGATGCCTTGATGGGGTTGCTGCTGGGCGCCGACGAGAAGAAATCGCTGAGCGACCTCGACCGGATCGCCGATTATCGCAATTATCATCGCTATGAGATCTACAAGGAAGTGGAGGGCAAGGAGCCCATCGCGTTGTCGGAATATGGCACCGGCAGCGGCGGACAGTTGGAGACGCCGGCTTACATCATCCGCGCGGCCAGCATCACGTCGGCGCTGCGCTATGCCGAGGGCGACAATCATCTGCGGATGGTGTTGGTCGACGAGGCGTTCTCCAAAATGGACGAGAGCCGCTCACGCGAGGTGATCGATTACCTGACCGGTTCGCTCGGGCTGCAGCTCATTTTCATCATGCCCACCAGCAAGTGCGGCCCCTTCATGGATCTCATCAGCAACGAGTTCGTGTTTGCCAAGGTGCCGAGCGCGCCGCGCGGCCAGCTGCTGACCCGGGTTCTGGTCGACCGCAAGGAGTGCAATCGCGAACGGATAGCGGATCTGTGGACGCGCCACCGTCGCACGGTGCGGCAGCAGGCGGAACTCGATTTCATGGATGAATTCAACGACGCGAGAACGGATGGCCGTTGAGCGGCCGCTCTGGCTCGACGAAGAGCAGGACATACGCACCTTGTTGGGCGCTGCGTTGGACCGGTTCGACCGGCAGCGGGGCAGCGAACGGCAACGGCGGATTCATGTGAGCGCGGAGGCGCATCTGGCGTCGCTGGCACGGGCGGATGCGGCGGCGGATCAGACGTGGGGTCTCGTCAAAGAACTCGAGCGCCGCGGCGTGCTGGCCATCCGCAGGGCATCGCTCGGCCCGTTGGAGGTGGAGTGGAGGCAGGCAAAGATCGCCTTTTCGCCCGACGTGGAAGAGGTGTTGCGCGTGTGGCTGGGACGAGCGTGGAGCGAGCCCGCGATGGGGATCTGGCGCCGGGCGATCGAGCGGCACGCGGCGGCATTCCATGACGGCGGTGCGGCGTTGTCGACGCAGCGTATCGTCATCGAGAACCGCAGCGCCGATGACGTCGTCGGGGCGCTGGCGTCGGCCGCGCGATTCACCGTCCCCATGACGCTGCGCCAAGTGAGCGCCACGATATTTTGGGGTAATTCCAAGATTCTGGACGATCGCGCGGCACTCGTGGCCGCGTCGTTGCCGCACTTGGAGATTCTCGATCGGCCGCTGGTGATCGCAGCCTATCTGCCGGCCCATTGCGACGGCGTTCTGTTCATCGAAAATCAAGACACCTACACCCGTGCGGTATCCGGAGTCCCCGCGGAAGCGCGGGCGTTGGCACTGGTGTACGCGGCCGGCTTTCGGGGCAGCGCATCGCGGGTACGCAGCCGGTCGGGGTCTTTGCTGCATTATGCGGGGCCCGGCCGATCCGAGTTCACGGAGCGATTCGAGGCGTGGTGGTACGACGAGGGAGCGGCGCCGGGGCCGGCGTATTTCTGGGGCGACTTGGACTTCGCGGGCATGCAGATCCTGAAGGCCCTGCGCAGCCGCTTCGCGGGATTGGGCGCCTGGCAGCCAGGCTATGAACCGATGCGGGCGGCGCTCGGGGTGGGTGGCGGATACGGTGTCGTGGCCGACGATGCGCGGGGTCAGGTCGATCCCGTGGTGACCGGGTGTGCGTATGCGGACACCGTGTTGCTGCCGGCAATTCGGCAGTACGGACAGCGGGATCAGGAGTCGCAGGGACGGTAGTGGTGGTTGTATAGGGGTGCCTGCCCCTCGCTCACTGCGTTCTGCTCGCCCGTTAGATTTCTCGATGAAGGGGTGAAATTGGTCGCTTGACGTCCATGGCGGGGGAGGAGGACCCTACAGCTAGACGGACCCTGCTCCAGCCCAGGGTTGGGGCAAAGCAGGTTTGCGCCGGACTGCCCTAGGCGGCCTATGTGATCTTGCGGCGCTTGCGATGCCGTTGCGCGGGTTATGAACGCTGTCATCACTCATCGACGAGACGAATTCGGTCCTGCTCGAGGAGTGTCGGAAGCTCTGGATGGTCCATCAATGCGCAAGCGTCGAGCACCATCAACTTGCCGATGGCCCGATCGAACACTGCCAGCGAGTCCTCGCCCGTGAGCCGGGAGGAATAAATCACACCGTCCACGTCCAGGTGGTTTTGGTAAATCGACCGACCCAACGCCTGACCTGCCGCAAAGTGTCGGGCGCGCACCGCATCCGTTGGTGCGCCGATGTCCAAACAGCCTGAATCTCGCAAATCGAGCAAGTGCAGCTCTTGTTGCGGTTGAGTGGCAACGCGCGCATGTGAGCGCATCAAGATGGCCGCCAAGGGAAGCTCACGTCGAGTACGTCGCACGAACCGGTCACGAAACAACGTCTCGGCGATGCAGGTCTCGAATGACAGCGCTGCATACAGCACGGCGTAACCTGAGGTGCCATCACAAAATCGTGAGGGTGAAGGTTGAACGCTCAATGGCATTCGGGTCGCCGCAAAAACGCGGTGAGCACTGGCGAGTTCAAACGAAAACAGCCGAGCTTCGATACGCTCGCGCGGATAGCCGCTCATGTCGATCGATTTAGGTGAAGGCGTCGATGAAGGAATGGGCGGCGGCTACGACGACGTCAACTTCCCCTGCCTTCAGCGCATCGATTGGGCGCCGCAATTCATCAGGCGACAGGTAGGGGGATTCTTCCGTCAAAAATTCCCAAGCCTCTGTGGGCTCTGAAATTACCGCGAGGACTCGATCAATACCTGGCACGACCTCGCCGGACCCCGTGATTTGTTCGGCGGGGACGAGAATACCGCGCCGCGTGGCCCGCCATGCGAGGAGCCTCTTTGCTTCAATCCATGCATACACGGTGACGCGGGTGACCTTGAGCCGCTCGGCCGCTTCGCTAATGCTGAGGACCCTCCCCGCGCCCGAGTCGGCTCCAGCAGAGATGACGAGACGTTGTAGAGCCGCGGGTAATCGCCGTGTTACTGGCGTGCCGGTCGAGTCAAGTGCGGCGGCAGTCTCCAGTGCGTTGGCGACGATACGTTGCGCTTCATCCGGATGAGTTTCGACAAAACGCACGGCAGCTCGTGATAGGGACGGGCGAACAGTGACGGGCTGCTCGCTCCGTTCGACGGAGTCATGTGCGTCTCGAGTCATGCGATTTCATCCAAGGCGGGTCATCAACATACCAACATGTTACGCCGAACTATGCAACTTGTATAGTGTCGCCGACAGACGCTGCCGCGACGTCGCGCCAGATGTCGCGCGCCCATTGGGCGAGGGTCAGGGCTTCGGTCCAGCGATCGGAGAGTTCGCGTCCATCGGCGCCGGTGATGGCGTAATCCGGGGGACCGAGCTCGCTGAGAAACACCAGCGGCAGGTCGTCGTCGGCGTGGCGGGCGTGCCAGGCGGCGAAACCTTCGCGCCACCAGCTGCGGAACAGGGTCACCCACTTGGCGTTCTGCGGGAAATCCAACTGCAGCTGAATCTGGCCGCGGGCGGCGACCCGTCCTTGGAAGGAGTCGGAGCGTTCGAGTACCTGCGTAATCAGTGCCTGAAGCTCGGGCGTCGGTGGGCAGGGCATTTCGCGATCGACCACGTAATGCGAGAGGTCGGCGGCCATGCGCATCGCGGGGACTGCGTCGAGCAATTGCACCGTGGCGAACAGGTCGTTGGTGATGCAGTTGCGATGCGTCTCGAACTGGATGGGCATGCCTTCTTCCTCGGCCACCCGCAGCCATCCTTCGATGGCGGGAATCATGTCGGCCACCTTGATGGGCATTTCCTGGCCGATGACCACGACGAAGGGAGCTTCGATGCGATGCGCGAGGGCGAGTGCGGGCCGGAGTGCTTCGACGGTTTTCGGGAACACGGTGAGGCCGCCGAGCAGGCCGGTGCGCGCGAAGTGCGGCACGGTGGCCTCCGCTTCTTCCATGGTCAGGGCGCCCAGGTCGATGGCCATGCCGTCGAAGCCGGCAGCGCGGACGCGGTCGAATTTTTCGGCGGTCGAGGACTCGGGCGAGACGAGTTTGTCCATGGCCCAGAGGGCTTGGTAGACCTGGAGACGCCCGCTCATGTGAACGTTGCTCTTGGAGACGTCGCACATGCTAAGGCAGCCGTGGACCGGTTGGTCGCGGTCCGGGTGGTCATGGGCAGCTTGGTCGTGGCAGGTCAGTCATGCGAGGGTTCGAACAGCCACATGCGGTCCTGGGGGTAATCGGCTTCGGTCTTGCCCTTGGCGAATGCGCGCAGCGCGGCGACCTGGAATCCCCAGTAGGTCATGGTGGGGGCTCGAGTGCCGCGATCCGTGAACAGGATCTTGTGAAGTCTGTGCAGCTTGTAGAACGGCACGGCCGGGAAGGCGTGGTGGGCGGTGTGGTATTGCATCTGCCACGCCAGCCAGCGCACCACGGCGTTGGTGCGGGTGCTGCGCGTGTTGACGAAGATGTCGTCGTCGTGCGCCAGCCCGAGGTGCTCGATGGTGTTCTGCAGCTGGTGGGTGAACTTCATGGCGCACATCGGCGCCAGCCAGAGAATGACGGCGGCCCAGCTGTGCGCGAGCACGGACACGACCGCGATCAGCGTGTAGCCGGCGAGATGCCAGCGTGCTTCACGCACGAGCTCGGCACGGCGGTAGGCGGGCAGGTAGGGTTCGGTGACGATGCCGGCGGAGAAGCGTGCGATGCGCCGCCAGCGGGTGTACCAATAGGTGATGCCGCTCATCCAGAAGAGATAGGACTTCAGGGTGTAGGGGTCGCGGGCGAGTTCGCCATCGCGCACCCAGTCCTGGGTGTAGCGGTGGTGCGCCATGTGCTGGACCTGGTCGAAGGTCCGGGGGTAGAACAGCACGAAACCGAATGCGCGGCCGAACCATTCGTTGAGCCATCGGGTGCGGAACACGGTTCCGTGGCTGAACTCGTGCTGGCCTGCGTACAGGAAATTGAGCAGCGTGCCGTGGAGCATGAAGGCGGGCACCGCCCACCACGTGCCCCATGAGAGCCACAGCAGAGTGCCGCTGATGCCGACCGCGCCGAGTTGCGATGCGGTCTGCAACGCACCGGCGAGGTTGGAGGTGGCCGATAGACTGCGCAGCGACGCGCCGTCGATGAGCCCGCGACGGCTCGTGGGGTCCACCTTGAAGGTGGCGGCACCGAGCGCTTCGGTGCGTTCTGCTGTGGCGTCGTTCATGTCAATGGTCCTTGCATGTCGGTAGTCCCTGTCGTTGATCCTGAAAGATCAGTGGTCCTTGAAGGAGTAGTTCAATTCCAGCCCGACGGTGCGCGGCCGGCCGACGAAGTCGGCGCGGTTGTGGGCGAGCCCGGGCTCCGTGGAGACGGACGTGGCGGCTTCCTGGTTGGTGATGTTGTTGATGAAGGCATCGACGCGCCATGCCTTGGCGAAGCCGACGCCGGCACGTGCATTCAACAACAGGAATCCGGGCAGGTCCTCGGCGGTGGAGGCGCTGGGCAGGCTGGTCCAGAAGTCGCTGCGGTATGAGGCGTCGGCGTGCGCGTGGAATTCGCGGTCCGTGCCGAAGGGGATGCCGTAGTCGATGGCGGCGGTGGCTTGCTGGCGGGAGACGCCGGGCAGCCGATTGCCGGACACGCCGATCAGGTCGGGTACGACTCCGGCGGTGAAGCTGGAGGTCAGTATCGCGTCGGTATAGCTGTAACCCAGCTGTACACGGGTCGAGTCGGACAAGGGCATGGTCAACTCCGTTTCGACGCCACGCGACCGGGCGGACTTGCCGTTGGTCACGAAACCGAAACCGCCGTTGACGGTGTTGGCTTCGATCTGTGGATTCTTCCAGTCGATATTGTACAGCGTGAAGGTGTAGCTGGCGCCGTGCCAGAAGGAGCCCTTGACGCCGACCTCCGTGTTGCGGGCTTCGTCCGGCCGGTATTCGAGCAGGGCGGTGTTCTCGCAGTAGTAGCAGTTGCCGGTGGGCAGCGCGTTCACGCCGCCGCGCCGGAACCCTTCGGACCAGGTGGCGTAGATCAGCGTGTGCGGCGCGATCTCGTACGAGGTGTTGCCCTTGAATATATGGTTGCGGAAACTCTTGGCCTGGGACACGGCGACCAGGCCGGTGGGATCGGTGCCGGTGGCGGAGCAGAACGGTCCGCAGGCGGGCAGCGTCTGGTCGAGGTCTTGATCGTAGTCCTGCCAGAACACGCGTGCACCGCCGGTGACCTGCCATTTGTCGGTGATGTGATACGACGTTTCGTTGAACAGGGCGAAGTCACGGAAGGTGACCTTGCGGTTCAAGGTGAAGTCCAGATCGGGATAGGGATTGAGCGAGGGTCGGATGCCACCGTTGTAGTACTGGATGAAGTCGCCGAAGGTCGGATAGGGGCAGGCGGCGCTTTCGACCGTGCAGCCCGCGGGCCGACCGGAACCGGGCAGCTGGCTCCAGTCGCCCAAGCCAAGGATGGGTTCGACCTGCGCCAGCGTCTGCTCGCGATGACTGTAGTAGGACCCGACCACCCAATCCCACGGCCCCGTGTTCTTCGACACCAGGCGGACTTCCTCGGTCTCCGTCTTGTCGGTGGAGTGATCGAGGATGGGCGAGAGGATGCGCGGATAGTTGTCGTAGATCGCGGCGAGTTCCTCGATGAGGCCGGTGATGTCGTACTGGCTGTACGCGGACTGGCTGGTGTACGAGGTGGACGACGACAGCGAGGCAAATCCGAGATCGTACGAGGCCTCCAGGGCAACCAGATCGGTGCGGAACGAGCCGGGTTGATCCATGTACAGGGTCTGGTCATAGCGATAGCCGGGACGCGATTGCGAGTAGCCGTCCGACTGATCGGTTTGATGCTGATAGGACAGCGTCGCCTTGAAGGCGTCCGTGGGCTTCCAGAGCAGGGCGCCGCGCGCGTACCAGGTCTCGGACTTGTCGACGCCGCGGTGTTCGGTGAACACGCCGGGGCTGGTGAGGGGATCGGCGGGATCGGCGAGCACGGGCTGGGCGTTCGGACCGAGCACGGCGACGGAGAGGGCGTCGGTGAAGCCGGCGAGTTTCTCGTAACCGCCCGAGGCGCGGAACGCCATGGTGTCGTTGATCGGCAGATTGCCGATGAAGTCGAAGGCTTCGGACGGGTTCGCGGCGTTGGCGGTGTGCGAGGCGCGCGTGGAGATGTCGAATTCGGTGGTGGTGAGATCGGGTTCGTTGTGAATGATGCGCACCGTGCCGCCCACCGAGCCGGAGCCGTAGAGCGTGCCCTGGGGGCCGCGCAGGACCTCGACGCGTGCGATGTCGGTCATCTTGAGGTTGGCGAACAACGGCGTCTCGTCGACGTATGTGGACACGAGGGGCGCGGCGATCTGCTGCGTCTCGGCGTTCACGCTGCTGGCATTGAGCCCGCGGATGGTGAGGTTGCTGTTGATGCTGCTGGCGCGAGGGCCGAGATCCGGCGAGACCAGGCCGGGGATCATGTGTGTGAGTCCCTGCAGGTCCGTGATGCCGGCGGCGGCAATGTCGGCGCCGCCGATGGCGGAGATGTTGTAGGGGACGTCGGAGATGGACTCGCTACGACGGGTTGCAGTGACCTGGATTTCCTCGAGGTCCGCGGCGGCGGCAGGCGTGTGCATTTGGGCGGCGGCGATGATCGCGCCGATGGCCAATGAGAGTCGTGACTGTGGAACGGATCTGGATACATGCGGCACGCAACGCGGTTGATTCACTCGACATCCCCTGCTTATGTTGATGGCACGCCGGAATCGCTTCCGACGGTCCAACTCCCCCCTGTTCATCCTGCAAATTATTATTCCGACGCCCGACCGATTGAGTATGCTCAAGCGCGAGCCCGACTGGCGTGTAAGTTTTTGGAAAATGAGGTGAAAGTTTTGCACCCCACAAAATCGCTGTATCCGCCCATGCACGCTTTGCGTGCACTGGATGCATTCGCGCGCCTCGGAACGGTGTGGGAAGCGGCGGAACAACTGGGAATCACCCGCAGTGCGTTGAGTCATCGTCTGGCCATGTTGGAGACCGTGCTGGGCTTCGAGGTGGCGGTGCGCAGCGGTAAAGGGATCGCGCTCACGCCGCGCGGGCGGCGCTACGCGCTGGACGTGCAGAAGTCGCTGGCGTTGCTGCACGATGCGCACGAGGAGGGCGCCAAGCCCATCGAAGGAAACCTGCGCATCTCGAGCACGCCGGGGTTCGCGGCCATGTGGCTGTGCAATCACATCGCGTCGTTCCAGGCGGAGCATCCGGACTTGAACCTGCAGATCGTCGCGAACCGGGAGCTCGATGAGACCAAGGATCGCGACGTCGACCTGTTCATCGTGTTCGGCGAGGGGAGCTGGCCCAAGCAGCACGTGCAGCATCTGTACGACGTGGAGTTCCTGCCGATGTGCAGCCCGGCGTTGCTCAACATGAATGGTGGGCTGAACGAACCCGCGGACCTCATCCGGTTTCCGTTGCTGCACCTGAACAACTGGGACGATTGGCGGCATTGGTTGTCGATGAGCGGCGTGGCGCTGCCCCGACGTGGGGCGGGGATTCGGTTCTCCGATCTCATGATGGTGCAGACCGCGGCCATCGGCGGGCAGGGGGTCATGATGGGGGATGGCATTACCTGCGCGGTGGCGCTGGCGGGCGGGCAGCTGGTGGCGCCGTTCCCGATGAAGGTCAAATCCCCGGCGGGCTACTACCTGGTGAGACACGGGCAGAAGCGGCCCAGCCCGGCGGTCAGCGCCTTCGCGCGGTGGCTGCATGCCCTGTTCAAGCGGGTCAGCAGCGAATTGAAGATGGGGCCGCTATGAACAAACATGCGACGTTGGTGTTGATGCTGGCGGCGGTGTTGTTCATCAACTATGCGGACCGCGGGTTGTTGTCGATCGCGGCGCCGTTGATGCAGTCGGAGCTGCACCTGACCGATCCGCAGCTGGGCATGTTGTTCTCGGCGTTCTTCTGGACCTATACCTGCGTGCAGATCCCGGTGGGGTGGATTGCGGAGCGCCATGGTGCGCATCGGGTATTGGCCGGCGGCCTGATCGTCTGGGCGTTGGCCACGATGCTGGTCGGCGTGGCGTCGGGGTTCCTCACGTTGATCGTGCTGCGCATGCTGCTCGGGATCGGGGAGAGCACGGGGTTTCCGTGCGTGGCGAAGCTGTTGGCGGCGTCGGTGCCGGTGGACGAACTCGGCGTGGCGAATGGGGTGGTGGGCTCCGCCTATTCGTTCGGGCCTGCGTTCGGCACGTTGCTGGGCGGCCTTCTCATGGTGCGCTTCGGCTGGCGCAGTGCCTTCGTCGTGTTCGGCGCGGTGTCTCTGCTGTGGCTGTGGCCCTGGTTGCGGGTGGTGGATCGCGGACGCGGCGGCGGCCCGCGTCGGGCGGTCGATGTGGCGCCGATGGGGCTGGTGTTGAGATGCCGCGCGATGTGGGGTACGACACTGGGATTGTTCTGCGCGAATTACGTGTTCTTCTTCATGATGTCGTGGCTGCCGGTGTACCTGGTGCGCGAGCGGGGCTTCTCCGTGTCGCAGATGGCCTCGCTGACCAGCGCGTCTTACGTGGTGATGGCGCTGTGCGCCTTGGTGGGGGGCGTGGGTGTCGATCGCTACATCCGGCGCGGCGGTTCGCCGAACCGGGGCTACAAGGGAACCATGGCGGTGGTGCACGTGGGCGCGGTGCTGTGCATGTTGGCGATGGCGTTCGCGCCCCGACCGGTCGCACTGGCCAGCATCTTCATCTACCAGGCCTTGAACGGGGCGTCGGCGGCGGCGCTGTATGCGATACCGGAGATTCTCGGCGGCACGCGGGCCACGGGCCGTTGGGTGGGCATCCAGAATTCCGGGGGCAGCATGGCGGGCGTGGTGGCGCCGTGGCTCACGGGCGTCATCATCGACATGACCGGACATTTCACGCTGGCGTTCGTGCTGGCTGCGGCGATGAGTTTCGTGGGACTGATCGGGTGGCTGGGCATGGTGCCGAGGCTCGAGGCGCTGGACTGGGAGGCGCGCGCACAGGCGCGGCTGGCAAGGGCGGCGGCCTAGAAGTCGTCGGGCGTCATGATGCGCGTCGGGTCGACGCGGCCGTCCTTAACCGCGACGCCCTCGGCTTTCAGGCGCCGCGCCTGCTCGCGGAAGCGCGGGGAGGCTTTGGGAAACACGATGCGGCCGCCGGCACCGAGTACGCGATGCCAGGGGAGGTGCATGCCGTCGGGCGCCAAGCGCAGCGCGAGCCCGGTGAGACGCGCGCGACCGGGCAGGCCGGCGGCTCGTGCCACGGCGCCGTAGGTGGACACCTGGCCGCGCGGGATAATGCTCACCGTGTCCCAGATGGCTTGGAAGGCGGGGTTGTCCGAGGAGGACGCGGGGCTGCGGGAGCGGTTGCGCTGCGGAGCCAAGGTGATGGGCTTTTTGCTGGCGTGGGGCATGCGGGAGGCGAGCCTAGACCGGTTGAAGGGAAAATTCGCGGCCAGTTTGGCATAAGTCGTTGATTTCGCAGTGCCCGATCGGTCGGCTCGCTTGACACGGCGGCCCCACCTCCGGACAATCCGCCCTCCCCGTGGTGAGGTAGCTCAGCTGGTTAGAGCGTGGCACTCATAATGCCGAGGTCGAGGGTTCGAATCCCTCCCTCACCACCAAACTGTTTTCCCAGCTTCGACGTCGCACTTCGGGCCATGATGTTCGGCGCCGCGGAATTCGAACCCTCGACATAAAACGAGTCGGGTTCGACAACTTGGCCGTCCTCGGCCAAGTTGATCGTCGGCGGCTTTGAGCCGGCGACCCCGAAGGGGTGAGGCGCGCAGCGCCGAATAATCCCTCCCTCACCACCGATACAATCAATGAGTTACCGGTCGCTGATTTTTAGGTGATTTCTCCGTAAGTGCATGGTAAGTGCAATCAGTACGAGCGGAACGGTGATAGCGGACTGGAGTCTGGGGCCCTGGCGGCGACTTGAGAGGCCCTAACCAGAGTCCTGCCGCAGCCGAATCGGTACTTTCCGATCACTTATGCGGACCAGGGTGCCGTTCTAGGACGAGACCAAGCACTTAAAGTTGATTAGGAACGACCGGCTCTGCTCGCTAGATTCCTCAAGCTTCCGCGGGACGTCCCAATTCGGTCCCGTGCCCTCATGCAGCGCCGACCATACCCTGTGTGCCAAATGTGATGATCGAGATCGGCCTACCGCCGGGCCGGGGAATAAGAGAGTCCCCTTCCTCTGCAGGCGATACACCTTCAATGCCTTCACTAATTCGCAGTTGAGCCGATCCGCGGGCGGCTGTTCCCAGTCTTGAACTCCGCCCAGGCGCCACGTGTGAAACGCTTCGTCACGTGAAAGCTGTGACGTCCAAGTCGACGCGATCCCACTCGAGGCCTGCCAGTTCACCGAAGCGCACGCCTGTGCTCGCGGCGGTGCGGATTAACAGGACGGCGGCGGCGTCCGCAAAATTCGCCAGCGTGGCGATCTCGATTCCCGTGAACGCGCGGGCTTTCACTTTGTAATTGGGCTTTCGGACGTCCTCACACGGAATGCTGGAGATCCATTTGAGGCGGCGCGTATGCTTCATGGTGCAAGCAACGGAAACCCGGTGACCACTTACGATGCAGTAAACTGCGCCATGAAGGCAGCGCGGAAATTCGACGTAGCGCCAGATTGGTCGTCCCTCACTCCGAGAGCGCGACGCACTTCTATTGGCGTCAAGCGTAGCGGCCAGCCCCGCATTTGAAGCATGGAGTATTGATCCTTGATCGTCAAAGGCGCCTCGATACCCGACTCAATATCGGACGAAGATCCGCCAAATCTGCGGAGCTTGCTCTTCCTCGACGTGCTCAGGGCAACCACGGCGGTTGACGGGCCACCGCATAAGCAGCGAACCTTGATCGGAGCGATGTTTGCATCGAGGGACTTCTCGCCATACTTCGGAGCGAATTCGCGGCACTCCCTGACTCGAAGCTGACCGGCATTGCACAGTTGACTTACTACGCGGTAGATTCCAGTGCCTTGTATCTGAGTAATGAAATTGAGAAGGACTGTAAAAGCTATTTGCGGTCTTGCGTTGGTCTTGGTGTGGGCCGCGCGGGCAACTGCTGACGTGGATACCACGGCCCCTGGCTCGAATTGGGGCATCATTCATTCGGATAATCTTGGAGACATCACCCTGGACGCCGCCGCAGGTTCCGGCAGATGCAAGACGCACGATGAAAAATGGCACGATGCAAACTTTAAAGAAGGGTCAGCGTGTTGGCGGCATGCAGATGCGAGAGAATGCAAAAGAGGCAATACTTGTGTCAAATTGTGCTCAGTTCATGGCGGCAAAATCGGCCCTCCCTGCGACGCCATTGAATATTCCGCAGTTCAGTCCTTAGATCCTTACCGGCCATTGCTCAACTCTGATCCGGAGCACGAATTACCCTTTGCAACAGGCCGTTACTACGGCGTCAATATCGCGCTGTACCATGGATCATCGCTCGGCGGGTGTGGCTTGCCGGGGCCTGGTTGGCACGAGGCGAAGACCGATGTGTTCGGATTCCGCTGCTGGCGTTTCCACAACGATAAGGTCCAATTATGCGAAACCAGTAAAAAGGGAGTCAAGCTCAACACCTGCTCGGTCTCCGTACCGCAGGGTTTCTTTAACCAAGTCCAGCCCTAGACTCTCACAGACGAGGCCATCGATCATCAGCGGCTACATGGGCATGGCTGAATCACCGATTCGAATCAAGCTACTGATTTTAGCGCTCGTATGCCATCGCGGCGGGAACGACTTACTTAACGCGTGTCTGAAAAGCGGCCGGGTTCACTTGCTTCCAACCTCGCTCTGTCAGCCCCGGAATGTCGGACGAAACCGCGGACGGGTCAACCTCTAGTCTTGTTTGTCCTAGCCCGCACTATGCGTGAAGGAACGGATTTTCATGGTCATGCGTGCAAGTTTGGCGATGTCGAGGCGTGATGTCGATGCGCGGCGGTGATTTTGGCGGCGCGCTGGTTGTCTGCGATCGATTATCGATCGCGGTAGGCTGTCGGTGCATGATTTCCGCCACGGGCGTTCGGCCTGAGTCAGGCAGACGGCATTCGATTGAGCGCGGCGTGCGCCCGACGGCGCTATGCGGGCGCAGCGCCGAGGTTGCGGGCGATGATCTGCCATTCGTTGCGATGCAGGCAAGTCGCTGGCAGGTGCAGCACGATGCGCCGCACCGAAGATTCCACCCAGGCGCCGAGCTTCATGAGGTGTTCGCGCAGGGTGCTGACTTGGGCGGACCGGAAGGCGGTGCGCGCGGCCCGCAGACGCAGCTCCTGGTACAGCACGTCGGCGGCGGCGCTCAGCAGTCCCCGCAGTTGATTGGCGAGGAAGCGGCTGCAACTGGTGCGGTCGACCTCCAAGCCGTGGTGCAACTCTTTGATCCGGTTTTCGATGTCACCTCGGGCGCAGTAGATCGCCTCGTACAGATGCCGGGGCGAGTGCTTGAGGTTGGTGACCACGAAGCGCGGGTTGTCTTTGGGCGTGCGCCCGGGATGGCGCACGACCTCAGCCTTGATGATGACGCGCCGCCGCTGATCCCAGGTGCCGGCGGCATAGCGGGTCTCGCTATACAGATGAGCGGTCTGTCCCGATTCGCGCGACAGTCGCCGGGCGGTACCCATCAGGCGCGCGGCGCGACGCTGCAGAACCTTGTTTTTCCCCATCGCGACCACGTACTCGAGCCCCTCGCGCTCGAGGAAGGCGAACATCTCGGCGGCGGCGAAGCCGCCGTCCAGGCGCACTCGCAACCGGGCGCGCGGGAAGGCCGCCCGCAACCTCGGCAACAGCCGCGACAGGATGCCGATCGCGCCGACCCCGGCGCTGGCATTGCCGGGGCGCAGCACGTAGGCGAACAGATACTGATCCGGCTCCTCGTTGAAGGTCAGGAACCCAGCCACCGGCAGATAGCACCAGGTGTCATAGTGGCCGTTGAAGAAGGTCAGTTGCTGAGCACCATGGGTCGGATCGTCCGTCGGATCCAGATCGATCGTGATCCGTTTCGCTTTGCGCTTCAGCCGCCGGCGATGACGCTCGATCACGGCATCGGCGAGTGCGATCCCCATTCGGTACAAATCCGCACGATCAAACGCATTCTCGAAGCGCGAGAGCGTCGGCTGCGAAGCAAGATCCTCACCCCTGACCGGATCGCGACCGCACAGAAGCTTCTGGATCGGGTCGGCGCCCAATCGGCCGGCATCGTTGCCATCCGGATAACCGCAGGCGATGGCATACAGCCGCTGGCGCACCAGATCTCCGATCGCGTGCCGGATCTTGCCCGACTGGCGGCGGTCATCGATGCCGCCGATCAATGCGTCGGTCAGCCCGAGCCGCCGATCGCAAGCCTGCAGCAGGATTGCGCCGCCGTCGGAACTGGCATGTTCTTGGTCAAATTTAGCAACTACCGACTTGCCCGCCAAATCCGAAAACAGAACACTTTGTCGTGTGCTATCGTCATTCATGCAAAGGCCTTTTTTGTGACTGGAAATGCTCTTGGTAAAGCTTTTCTATCACGATCAAGGCCTTTGTGTTTTCTCACTTCATGAATTATTCAGGCTAGGTCCCCTTCAAAGATCTACGTCTGAATATCGTCTACGCTTCACCTGATAGGCTACCGCAATTCGTGACTGGCCGTTTCGAGGCGGCTATTTCGGTACCATCACTGCCCACTTTTGGCCGGCGGACAACGGACGCCAAACCTCTGGTGGCGGACCGACTCAAATCGACCGGGTCGCGAATGGCTGGCTGCTTTCCGGGACCAGCAAATTGCATACACAACAAGCTCGGGATTGGCATATCACCAATCCCGAGCCGCACCGATGATGACCGGTCGCAGCGTTTCACACGCCAGAACGACCTATTTCCAGTAACTTGGTGCCTTATAGTAGCTATCGACCTTGCGGCCGTACTCTGGCGTCCATTTGAAATCCGATCCAATGTCGTAGTTCGGCGAGTCTTGCAACTGCTTCTTATCCATGTTGATCACATAGCCGCCCTTGTTTTCATCGTACTTCAATGTCCCCCATGGCAGTGGATTGTGTTTCTTGCCCATGCCGAGAAAACCACCGAAGGACATGACTGCGTAGATCGCTCGACCACTAACCTTATCGATCATGATGTCATCAACCGTGCCGAGATTTTCTCCCGCCTGATTATAGACATTCGTTCCCTTAACCTTTTCGGCTGCAATGAGAGACCCGGATGTAATTGACGTGACTTCAGTCATAGAAAAACTCCTCAATCTTGATAATTGCATCGCTCGGTCTCGAACCGGTGTGCATATCCTGGGGATGATAACGCTGCTAATTCGTGAGCACACAACCCAACTAATAGCATTGACCGAACACTACGCGATGATCGCGGCTTCGTCTGTGCGATGGCAGACCGAAGGGCCCAAGTAGAGCAGATTTAGAGCAGTCGTGACCCTGCCTATCTCGTGGGGATAAAGGACGCCTCCCCTGTGAACAAGCGGCGGCCATTGACCAGGTTATGGGCCAACCGGCGTTCAAAGCGGATCAGGGGCTCTGGTGCATCTAGGGGCATCGGGTAGACTGCCGAATCTTATTGCCCGAGGTGCTGAATGACGAAGCCGATCGCCCGTGACCCGATCTACCGCAAACGGGCATTCGACGCGGACATCATTGATCTGTGCGTGCGCTGGTACATCACATATCGGCTTTCGTACCGGGACCTGGTCGAGATGATGGCCGAGCGTGGCATCAAGGTCGCCCATTCGATGATCCTTCGATGGGTGACGCGCTACGTGCCGGAGTTTGAGAAGCGGTGGAACCGATTCTCCAAGGCGGTCGGCACGTCATGGCGAGTCGATGAGACGTACGTTTCGATCAAGGCCAAGTGGCACTACCTATACCGCGCCGTCGACAAGCACGGCAAGACCGTTGACTTCCTGCTTCGCCGCGATCGTGGCATCGCAGCGGCACAGGCGTTCTTTAGAAAAGCGCTCGCGTCGACGCTTCCACGCGTCCCACGAAAGGTGACGCTCGACGGCCATGTGCCGAGTTGTCGCGCCCAGTGGCGGCTGCGGCGAGAACACCCGTGCTGGCGCAACGTCAAGGTCCGCACGAACAAGTATCTCAATAATCTCATCGAGCAAGACCACCGCGCGATCAAGCGGCGGTGCGCATCGATGGCAGGGTTCAAGTCGTTTGCGAATGCTACGATCACGATCGCCGGCATCGAGCTCGCTCACCGCATTCGTAACGGACAGTTCTCGTTCGGGCGTGGCCGTCGGCGTCGCGGATGGTCCCGAAAAGACGAATGGGCGATGGCCCTCGCATAAGAAAGAGCTGGGCGCACGAGAAAGCTTCATTGAGTTCGAAATATCCCGCGATGCACCAGAGCCTTCGACCGGTGGTTACGGCGCGAGATACCGGAATGCCGGTTTGCCCGGTACGCCGACGACGCAGTCGTGCATTGCCAGAGCGAGCAGATGGCCCAATGGGTGAAGCAACGACTGGCCGAACGCTTTGCGGCGTGCGGTCTGGAGCTGCACCCAGACAAGACCCGGGTCGTCTACTGCCGGGACAGCAACCGGCGGATCGAGTATCCGGTCACGCAGTTTACCTTCCTCGGCTTTACGTTCAGACCGCGGAGTGCCCAGACCCGGGACGGAAAGCTCTTCACGAACTTTCTTCCCGGTGTCAGCCGCGGGGCGCAGCCGATCTATCATCTGCCGCACTGCTGAGTTGTCACCCCAATCGTAGCGTCCGCTTCGCTTACGACACGCCATGAAGCGACTCACTAAATCAGAATCCAAATCCGTCGATACATGCTGTCGCCGATCAGTCCAACGACTAAAATCCGCCACCGATCGGATTTTGCAGCGAATGGAATGACGGTCATAGCCGCGCTTTTGAAGGCAGTCGATGAAATCATCGATATACGGACCCAGAGGTCCGCCATACATGCGACGCCGGGTGCCCGGAAATGCAAAAAATCCTGGCTTGCTCATCTTCGCTTCTCCCTTCCAGAATGAATGGAGAAGCCACGAAACTATGCCGAGCGGGAAGCGCGAAAACCAGCGTGGCGAAAGGCGAAAACATACCCCGCTCGGCATAATCGCCCGCTCGGCATGTAAGTGACTATGCCGCATGCGGCATAGTTACCTGTACGTGATTCTCGTTATTTTTAGCCGCTACGTCGTCGGTCGGATGATCGCCTACCGGGAAACCGCGGAGCTCGCCGAGCAACTGATTGCCGATACGATCGACAAACAGAATATCGCGCCGGGCACGCTCACCCTGCACGCCGATCGCGGCACTAGCATGCGCTCCAAATCGGTTGCCCAACTGCTCGTCGATCTCGACGTCACCAAAACTCACAGCCGCCCGTACGTCTCGGATGACAATCCGTATTCCGAAGCGCAGTTCAAGACCTTGAAGTACCGACCCGACTTCCCGGCGCGCTTCGGTTCGATCGAGGGCGCACGTGCGCATTGCCAAGAAAACTCGTGAGCAAATGTGTCTCAACCCCATTGACACGTTCCGGAGATGAGGTAACCTTTCACGGTGCATGATGCGAAAAAATCAGGCTTGGACATCCCCTCCTCCGGTCCAAAAGCCAGCATGAAGAAAAGAGTCTGTTCAGATGGAAAGCACGAAGCATACTTAGGCGTTGCGGTCACCTTGGCACTTACTATCGTGGGTTGCAGCGTAAGTCCCGCAAAACAATCCGAACACCCCGCTACATTGGCAGCCAACCTCGATTCTTATCCGAGCGTTGACCAGAAACTAGGGGAGCATCTGTACCCTGACGAGAAGCCGATCGCTGAGAAATTGTCGGTCGTGATCGAAGAATCCATTCGTAAACAATACTCGGCAGGCAGCGCACGCCGCGATGCACATCCGAAAGCCCATGGGTGTGTGAAAGCCGAATTCAACATCGTTGACACGCTACCGGAGGCGCTTTCCAAAGGGATGTTTGTTCCCGGTAAAACCTACCAGGCGTGGATTCGCTTTTCGAATGGTTCTGGGGATCCAACCCGTGCCGATATCAAACGCGACGCGCGGGGCATGGCGATTAAAGTCTTGGGGGTACCCGGAAAGAAACTCCTCGAGGACGAAGCGGACGCCGCGACGCAAGATTTCATCCTGATCAATCATCCGGTCTTCTTCGCGACCGACCCGGCGCGCTATCTGTCTTTTATGAATGATGCGAACAGCGACCACTTTTATCGGAAGCTTCTTATTCCTTTTGATCTGGGCGCCAAAGGCACGCGGATCGCCCTGGAGACGCGCAGCTCGAAGATTTCAAATCCACTGCAAACCCGCTATTGGTCAATGGTTCCTTACCAGTTAGGCACAGGCCCCGACCGCGAAGCGGTGAGGTACTCCGTCAGATCATGCTCAGATGTTGTCGATCCGATGCCAAAAGAACCAAGCCATGATTTTTTGCGTGATGTCCTTCGCAATACGCTACAAAACGATGATGCGTGTATGGAATTCCTGGTGCAGGCGAGAACCTCAGACCGAATGGACGTTGAGGATTCGAGGATCGAGTGGAAGGAGGCGCAAGCACCGTTCTCTAAGGTAGCGACGATTCGTATCCCGCGGCAGACTTTCGATACGCCTCAGCAAAACGAGTTTTGCGAAAATCTGTCCTTCACTCCCTGGCATGCTCTGCCTGAGCACAAGCCCCTCGGCGTCACGAATCGGTTGCGGAAAGTCATTTATGACCATATCAGCCGAGTTCGACATGAAATGAACGATACCCAGCGCGAAGAACCGTGAGGAGCGAGCGACCGCAACTCGGTCGTCGCGTATCCACCTCTGCGCGGTGCAACAATCCATTGCGCCTATCGGCTGTGCGACGATTGAGCGCCGTGCAACTTCAGGTCACAACGCTACACGGAGCCGTCGGGTGGGGGTCGGTGCTGCTCTTGACCGTAGGCATTTGGCGTCTTGCTTCGGGCGATGATTTTCCCCAACAACTCAACGTCCATGGCGGCGAGGCCATCTACAAGGCGGCGTGCGCTGCGTGTCACGGAACCACGGGTGAGGGGACACCCAAGGCGTTGGCAGGTTTCGATAAACCTACCTCATTCCCGCATTTCAATAAATGTGATGAGACGACCCCTGAGTTCACTCGCGATTACAAAGCCTCAATTCGCGACGGCGGTCCCGCGCGGGGTTTCTCCCCCATCATGCCCTCGTTCAGTGGTGTGTTGAGCTCGTCCCAAATGGATGAGGTGATTGTGTATCTGCGGAGTCTATGCAAGGAGAAAGGCTGGCCGTTGGGGGAGCTCAACGTACCGCGAGCGCTGGTTACCGAAAAGGCCTTCCCCGAAAGCGAGACGGTGCTGACGACCACCGTCAATGCCAAGGGTGCGCCTGCGGTGTCCAACGAACTCGACTATGAGCGAATTCTCGGCAAGCGCGACCAGTTGGAGCTGGCGGTGCCGTTCGGTTGGGTGCAAAAAGAGACCGGGGGAATGACCGGCGGCCTCGGCGACATTGCGATCGGCGACAAGCACGTTTTGTATTCTCACTTGAACGACAACCCTGATGGGCCGCTCTATGAAAGCACCGGATCAATCTTGAGCGTGCAGGGTGAAGTGGTTCTCGCCACCGGGGATCAGCGGCGCGGGTTAGGCGCAGGCGAGCCGAGCTTGGGATTCTTTGCCGCTTACGATCAGCTCCTGCCGGGTCAAGTATTCATTCAATTGCAGCCCGGCATCGATATTCCCCGACACACCGAGTTCGGACCGCGAACGGCTTATCTGCGGACCGCCGTCGGCAGAAGCTTCGCCGGCGATGGCGAGTTGGGGCGCTTGTGGTCGCCGATGCTCGAGGTCATCGGCAATCGCGATCTGACGCCGGGGACCAAGACCGACTGGGACATCGTTCCGGAATTTCAAGTGACGCTCAATCGTCGCCAGCACATTCGTGCCGCAGCGGGTTACCGCCTGCCGCTCAACGACACAGCGGGGCGCCCGAAGCAGGTGATCGCGTATTTTATCTGGGATTGGTTTGATGGCGGATTGTTCGAGGGATGGTGAGTGAAAACTAGCAGTCGCATTCGATTGATAGGCCTATGGGGGGTCTACGCCGCTGCGATAGTTAGCAGCGCGGCGGTAGTGGCGGCCGATTCGCCCGAAGCACAATTTCAAACCTCCGATCGCTGCGTCGCCTGTCACAACGGCATGACGACCACGACTGGAGAGGATTATTCGATTGGTGTCGATTGGAGCACGAGTTTGATGGCAAACGCCTCTCGTGATCCTTATTGGCAGGCGAGTCTGCGCCGCGAGACGATGGAACATTCTGAGGTGGCCGCATCCATCGAAAACGAGTGTTCTTCATGTCACATGCCGATCCAGCAATACCTGACAAAACAAAACGGACAGTTGAATCCCGTTTTTACCCGTCTGCCTTTGCATGCCGGCGACAAAGAATCCGCGGATGGGGTCACCTGCTCGATATGCCATCAAATCACGCCGCAGAACTTAGGAACTGCCGCGAGTTTTAACGGGAATTTCATCGTGAATGCGGCTTCGTCCGACGGCGTCCATCCTGAATACGGCCCCTTCGCTATCGCGGCCGGAATGCAGCACGTCATGCAAACATCGACGGGGGGCTATCAACCGCAGCAGGGTGATCAGATTCGCACCGCCGAACTTTGCGCGAGTTGCCATTCCTTGACGACGGAGGCGCGCGGCGCCAGCGGTGCCGTAGTGGGCTCGCTACCCGAGCAAAGACCCTACCAGGAGTGGTTACACAGCGACTTTCGCAATGAACGCACCTGCCAGTCCTGCCATATGCCGGCCGTAAACGAGCAGGTTCCCATCACGCGGATTTTAGGGGACCCCCGGCCGGGCGCCGCGCGCCATCAATTCGTCGCCGCGAATTTTGTTATGCAAAGAATACTCGGCCGCTACCATGACGAATTGGACGTCGCCGCCGAGCCGCAGGAGTTGTTCAATGCGGCCGATATCACGATTCGCTACCTACAGAGCGAGGCTGCGACACTCGCTGTCACATCGCCGCAGATTCGCGCCAACCGGCTTGAGACAAATGTAACCGTGAATAATCTAGGCGGTCATAAGCTCCCCACCGCATTTCCTGCGCGCCGCGTCTGGCTGCATGTCATCGTTCGAGACCGCGCGCAGCACGTCGTTTTCGAATCCGGTGGCTTGAAGGCCGACGGCTCGATCGCCGGGAATGACAATGACGAAGATCCCGCCAAATACGAACCGCATTACACCGAGATTCGCACATCCGATCAGGTGCAAATCTATGAGGCCATTCTCGGGGATCAAGAAGGGCGCGTGACCACGGGCCTGCTATCGGCGGTCGACTATCTGAAAGACAACCGCTTACTGCCTCGCGGATTCGATAAGAATACGGCGGCGGCTGATATTGCGGTTCATGGCCACGCGTCGGCCGATCCGGCCTTCACGGACCGCGGGCACACATTGCGCTACTCGATCGATGTGAAAGATGCGGTAGGTCCATTTAGCATCGACGTCGAGCTTTGGTATCAGCCCATTGGGTTTCGATGGGCAAACAACCTGAAACCCTACAATGCTGACGAGCCGCGTCGATTTACCGCGTATTTCGACTCCTTGGGAGTGGGAAACGCGGTCATGCTCGTCAAATCGTCGAGTTCAACACAACGAGCGTCGAATTAAAGCCGGCGCGCAACTATCGCAGGGCGCTTTGAGCGCGTGTGATTGGTTTCAATCGATGAGCGTAAAGCATGGAAACGAAAGAACTCATCGGACTCGGTATTCTCCAGTGTTGTGACTCGGCTTAACTACGCAAGGCACGGCGCTGCCAATGGGGTCGTGCTCGACACAGGCGATATCATCCACACCAAGCTTGAGGGGAGGTCTCGGTTGAAACTCAAAGTGGGCGATGTCGTGCGTACCGACGGCGTCACCAGACCGCTCTCCACCGGCAGCCGCAGTGCGATCGAGGCGATCCGGAACAACGGGAAACTCCTCAAATGAGCCTGATCCCGAATAGGTGCCCCCGGGTAGTTCGCGCGCCGCCGCGGGTACCAGAATGGTCTTGCAATGCCGGTATTGATTCTTCAAGAATTCGAGCGCTTGTCCCGACTTCGCGAAGTGTTGAACCGCTCCCTTACCATCGGGCAGCACCAAGCCGTCAATATAGGGGTCCCCTCATTTTCAGTGCAATAACATACGGTAGAAGCACCCGCTATTTCCCGGTGTTTTTGAGGCTATCCGACCTGGGGGTGCATTCGGTGTCAATTGTGCCGTTTTCAAAATTGGACCATTGATTTTGCGAAGGTTTTTGAGTGTACACACGGTCGATTTTGCCGAAAACGCGACGCCAATAGAATCAAAATGATAGGGATCTCGACAACCTCAATCCGGCACTTTCGACGTCGAATGCACGCCCAGGCCCAGGCCTAAACGCCCCGATCAATAAAGACAGCGGCACACAATGATGCACTTACCATTCTGCAACGAATAGGAGCGTTCTCATCGTAATAGCAGATGGCACAAATGCGATGATAGCCGTCGGCCACCGTCAGGGCGACACCCTGCGACTTGGCTCCGCGGATCAGGAGAATGGGTGCCAACGGCTTGCCCTTGTGAATTCGTCTCAGGTCCGCGTCGACATGCGGTTCATCCCGCGCAAGGAGCGGCAAATCACTCGCGCGCAGTAGGTCCTTTGCGGGGTATTCGCTGGTTTTTGCTTCGCGCAGTGCTCGCAATAACTTTGCGGCCTCGGCGTCGGAGTAAAGGAGCGACATGTACCTGTGTGCTCCGTCGTAATCCTCGGATTCGGGCTTTCTTTTCCAGACTAGTCGCAGCTTTGCCATTGTTAATTTGCTGCGTGCGGTGCCAAGCCGCCGCTGCGCGGCTCGGAACCAAGCGCTCCGATGCGACACTGCGCGACCAGAGTGCCGGCGCGGGTATGATCAGAACTAATCGAGGCTAACTCCAGCGGTGGTCGCTATTGATTTGATCTTCTTTAGATGCGCTCGAAGCGTGGGCAACGTCGCTACGGCAAATGCCTTTGCGTCTGGGTCTTTGCCGGATGCCGCTTCCTTCTTGAACATGGCGATGTCCTCCTCGTGATCTTTTATCATCCCTTTGATGTATGATTTATCGAAAGTATCTCCCGATAGAATTTCCAGCTTTGCCTTGGTCGCCATCTGTCCCATGCTTGCGCTCGTCGGAAGCGAGATATTCTTTGATGCGGCTACGTCTTTGAGCTTACTGTTGGCCGCAGTATGATCTTTCACCATCATCGCGCCGAAATCCTTGACGCTCTCGCTATTGGATTTTTTCGTCGCGAGGTTTCCCAACTCCACCTCTGAGATTCCGCCTTCCGCCGCATTTTTATAAAATGCGGAATCAGGGATCGAATCCGCACCAAAAGCGGCGAACGGAAATACCAGTACCAAAGTTGCCAAGAGGCGCTTCATTGGAGATCTCCTGCTAGGTCGGATTAAATTGTGGTCCTCACGCCACCTTGGCGTCAAGAGGGCCAACTGCCGTCCGCGAATCTAGTTAACCCGGTACTGACCTTGCCTCGTATCCGCATACATCAGGAGATTATAATCTGATGATGTCTGGAGACGAATATGGGTCACAAGAAGGTCGGGGTACCGAGCCGTCGGTACACGAGCAAATTCAAAATTGAAGCGGTACGGCTCGCCGAGAGCGTGGGTTGTACGGAAGCTGGCCGACGGCTAGGCATGCCGGAATCGAGTTTATTTAACTGGATCAAACTGGAACGCGCCGGGAAGCTCGGCACAACGAGAATCGTGTCGGCGACGCCGCGGTCGGCGAAAGAGCTCGAGGCGGAGGTAGATCGATTACGTCGCGAGTTGGCGTCGGCTAAAACGGATAACGCCATATAAAAAAAGGCGGCGGCGTACTTTGCAAGGGAGTCCTCGTGAAGTACGCCTGGATCGAAGCACAGGCTGGCTGGCAGCCGATCGCGCGGCTATGCAAGGTGCTGGGCGGCTCGCGCAGCGGCTTCCTGCAATGGTGTGGTCGGGGACCGAGCGACCGTGACCTCGCGAACCAATCTCTCGATGCGCAAGTGGCCGTCATCCATGCCGAAGGCAAGCAGGGCTACGGGCGCATCCGTGTCACTCGTCGGCTGCGTCAGGCAGGCATGCGGATCGGCGCCGAGAGAGTGCGCCAAAGCCTTCTGCGCCAGCACTTGCGCACTGTATACCGTCGGCCCTATCGGGTCACGACGGACTCCAATCATCGCAAGCCGGTGGCGATGAACCTGTTGGCTCGGCGGTTTACGGACTGGTCACCGAACCAGGCCTGGACCGGTGACATCACCTACTTGCTGACGGATGAAGGTTGGCTCTATTTGGCCGCCATCGT
>PLUE01000012.1 GCA_003164785.1 Gammaproteobacteria bacterium
TCTCCATACTCATTCTGAACCGCATCGCGTGATGTGTTGAGGCGCATGTGAAACTGGCAGTCGTTGCAGACGAACTCACCGCGCTCGGCTGGCGCCTGATCGGCGCGCAGGTGTACGTGCCGGGTCCCGATACGGCGCGGAGCTGCTTTCGCGAGGCGCGGGGCAGCGCCGATGTGGTGCTGATGACGGCGGAACACGCTCGCGCGATTCCTGCAATGGAACTGAACGCGGCGCTGCTGGCAAGCAAACCGCTCGTGCTGGTGATTGCCGACCTGCGACACCGCCATGAGCCGCCGCAGATCGAGGAAGAGGTGCGGCGCGCCCTTGGAATCCCGGCGTGAACCAGGCAATGGGCAGTGCCGGGTTCGACGGACCGGCGAGTGTCATCGAGGCGCAAGTGGCGGCGTTGTTGCAGCGGGTAACTCAAGACCGCGATCTGCGTTGTGCGCAGCTGCGCGCCGACGTGTCGGGCCAAGCGCAGGGCGTCCTGCGCGGCGCGCGCAAGGAGGCGCGCGCCGCCGTCGGCGCGGCCGTTGCGCGTGAACGCACGGACAGCGAGCGGGTGCTGCGACAGGCGCAGGCGAGCGTGCTGCTCGAACAGCGGCAGCGCGCTCAGCAAGAGATATTGAGCCTGCTGCAGGAAATGTGGGCAGAGGTCGCGAGCGCACTCGAATTGCGCTGGGCCGATCCGTTGCTGCGTAAGAGGTGGGTTCGGGCGGCCGTTCGTCAGGGACGGACGCTGCTGAGCGCCCATGCTTGGCGCATCGAACACGGCGCCGAATGGCCGCAGGCAGAAGTCGACGAGCTGGTAAAACTCATATCCGGCGCGGATGGGCCTGCAGCGGACGGCGTCGACATGGTATGTGCCAATGACATTCGCGCCGGCATCAGAATTCGCATCGAGGGCGCTTGTCTCGACGCCACCATCGCCGGCTTGTTAGCCTCGCGCCCGCAGATCGAATCGGAATTTCTTGCGTACTACCTGGCGCTTGCATCTGCCCCCGAACACCGCGAGGATAAATCCGCGTGACGGAGGCGCGAATACACTGGATCAGCGGGCCCGTGTTGCGTGCCCGCACGTCGGATATCTTCCACGTGTATGAGGCGATTGCCGTCGGGCCGAGCGCGTTGCTGGGTGAGGTCATCAAACTGGGGCCGGACGAATTCGTGGCGCAGATCTACGAGGACACCACGGGGCTCAAGCCGGGCGATAGGGTGACCGGGAGCGGCCAGCCGCTGTCCGTCACGCTCGGCCCGGGAATGCTCGGCCATATTTTCGACGGACTGCTGCGCCCGCTGGCCAGCTCGGACGAGCCTTTCATCCGGCCGGGTGCGAGGCTCGAGAAGCCGCGCCGTTTCGGCTTCGAGCCCACGGCGCATCCGGGAGATCGGGCGGTGCCCGGCCAGCCGGTCGGCCGGGTTGCCACACCGCGGCAGCAGCTGTGTCTGATTCCGCCGAACATCGGTGCAGGTACCGTGCGCTGGGTGGCGGCGGCCGGCGAGTACTCCGATGACGAGTCGATCTGCCGGGTGGAGCAAGAGGACGGCACGAGTCATGAGTTCGCGCTCACGCATGCCTGGCCGGTACGCCGGCCTCGTCCGATCGCTCGGCGCCTGCCGATCACGGGTCCGATGATCACCGGACAGCGCATCCTCGACATGCTCTTTCCAGTCGGACGCGGCAGCAAGGCTGCGCTGCCCGGCGGCTTCGGCACGGGCAAGACCGTATTGCAGGAAACCCTGGCCAAGTGGTGCGATGCCGATATCATCGTATACGTCGGCTGCGGCGAGCGCGGCAACGAAATGGCGGAAGTGCTCGATGAATTGCCCCAACTGGAAGATCCGCGCACCCGGCGGCCCCTCATGGAGCGCACGGTCATCATCGCCAACACGTCCAACATGCCGGTGGCGGCACGTGAGGCAAGCATCTACACGGCCATCACGGTGGCGGAATATTTTCGCGATCAGGGACTGCATGTGGCGCTCATGGCCGATTCCACGAGCCGCTGGGCGGAAGCCCTGCGCGAGGTGTCCGGCCGTCTCGAGGAGTTGCCCGGCGAAGCCGGCTATCCCGCTTACTTGAGTTCGCGGCTCGCGGAGTTCTATGAGCGCGCAGGCCGCGTGACGACGCTGGCGGGCACTGAAGGTTCGGTCACCATCATCGGCGCCATCAGCCCGCCGGCCGGCGATTTTTCCGAACCCGTCACGATGCACACGCGGCGTTGCGTGCGCAGTTTTTGGGCGCTCGACCGCGCGCGGGCGCAGGCGCGCTTCTATCCCGCCATTCATCCGCTGCAATCGTACAGCGGCGATGTGGACGCGCTTGCGCGATGGTGGCAGGTGCAAGGCAACCCGGACTGGGCCGTACAGCGCAAGCGTTTGCTCGAGTTGCTCGAGGCACAGGTTCAGCTCGAGCGCATGGCGCGCATCGTGGGCATGGACGCCTTGCCGCCGGCCCAGCAGCTCATATTGTCGTGCGCGGATCTGGTGAATGACGCGGTGCTGCGCCAGTCCTCGTTCTCCACGGTAGATCGCTATTGTTCGCCGCAGCGGCAGACGGCCATCCTGAGCGTGATCATGCGCTTCATCGAGCTGGCGCGCGCTGCGGTTGACCACGGCGTACACCCGGATCGCATCCGCGATCTGCCGGTGCGGCGCACATTGCAGCGCATTGGTGAGGAGTTTGGGGAGGATCAGATCCCGGGCATTCGGGCTCTCTGGCAGCAGCTCGACTCGGAATTCGCCGACTTGCCGCAGAGTCAAGCCGATGCGGGCTGAACTCATGCTCGAGCATTGCGTCCAGCGTATCGAGGGACCGCTGCTCTTTCTCGAACGCAAGGCCCAAGTCGGGCTCAACGCCCGCGTCGAAATACTGGGACAGGACGGCCGCAGTCGTATCGGCCGCGTGGCCGCCGTGGACGACCGTACCTTGGTCATCGAGGTATTGGAATCGACGCTCGGCCTCGGCGTGCGCGACACGCGCATCCGTGTCTGGGACGAGCCGCTGCTGTTCGGTGTCGGTCCGGGAATGCTCGGCCGAACGTATGACAGCATAGGACAGACCACGGACGGCGGCGCCCCCATCGCCGCGGTTCGGCGCATGCGCATCGACGGCCTCGCCATCGATCCGGCGGTCCGCGCCTTGCCGCGCGACTTCATCGAAACCGGCGTTTCGGCCATCGATCTGATGAATAGTCTGGTACGGGGCCAGAAATTGCCGCTGTTTTCCGGCGCCGGTTTGCCGCACGATCGGCTGGCGACGCAGATCGTGCTGCAGTCGAGATTGCGGCAGGCGGAGGATTCATTCGCGGTGGTGTTCGTCGGAATGGGCATCTCGCACGACACCGCAGAGACCTTCCGCGACGCCATGGCATCAAGCGGCGCGCTCGAGCACACTGCCATATTCCTCAATCTCGCCGACGAGCCGTCCGCGCAACGCCTGCTCACGCCGCGCTATGCGCTGACCGCCGCGGAATACCTGGCCTTCGTGGAAGGGCGGCACGTTCTCGTCGTCATGACCGACATGACGAACTACTGCGAGGCGCTGCGCGAGGTGTCGGCCGCCCACGGCGAGTTGCCCAGCCGCAAGGGTTATCCGGGATACATGTACTCCGATCTCGCGAGTCTGTACGAACGCGCCGGCTGCATCCGCGGCTTGCCGGGTACGCTCACACAGCTGCCCATTCTCACCATGCCCGCGGACGACATCAGTCACCCCATCGCGGATCTGACCGGGTACATCACCGAGGGTCAGATCGTGCTCGATCGCGAACTCGATCGGCGCGGAATCTATCCGCCGGTGCGTCTGCTGCCCAGCCTGTCGCGGCTCATGAATGCCGGCACCGGCGCAGGATTCACGCATGTCGACCACCCGGCGCTCGCCAACCAACTCTTTGCCTGTTATGCGCGGGCCGCGCATGTGCGCGTGCTTGCGAGCGTGATGGGCGAGGAGAGCCTGCCCGAGGTCGATCGCCGCTTTCTCGTCTTCGGGCGCGAACTCGAGGAGCGATTGATCAATCAACAGGACCGGCGCACGCTGGAAGAAAGCATGGAGATAGGCTGGGCGCTGCTGCGCGATCTGCCGTCCGCGGAACTCACACGGTTGTCGAAGCAGCAGATCGCGAGCTACCTGGGCGAATCGCCGCATGCCTGAGGCAGGACGTGAGATCACGGCCACGCGCATCGCGCTGCTCGAGCTCAAGGATGAGCAGCGGTTGGTGCAGGAAGGCTATTCGCTGCTCGATGAGAAGCGCATCCTGCTCGCGCATGAAATCCGGCGCCAACTCGCGCGGCTCGATGCGTTGCGGCGGGAGTGCACCGCGCTCGAGAACGACGCGCGTGCCCGCACGCTCTCTGCGGTGAGCCGCCATGGGCTCGATGAGCTCTCCGTGTATCCGCCGCTATCACTGGCCGAAGATCGTCTAGTCGTACGCAGCTCGCGCCTGCTGGGGCTGGAGCTGCTCGCGGTGCATGTGGAGATCTCTGCGCCGTTGACAACTCGTGAGCAGCCGGTCAATCCGACGCCGGAGGCTCGTTGCTGCGCCAAGGCGCACCGAGACTGGGCGCTGCGGGCGGTGGAACTGGCCGCCTGCGGCGTAAACTTGCGCCGCCTCACGCAAGACTATGTACGCACCGGGCGCAGGGCGAAGGCGATCGAGAACGTCCTGATGCCCGAGATCGAATCGAGTTTGCAGATGGTCGATGAGCAACTCGAGAGCATCGATCAGGAGGAGATCGCGCGCCTGCATCGGCCAGCGCGAGGGAGTCCGTAGCATGAGACATCTGCCGCTGTCCAAAGCGTATCAGCTGCTCGAACCCGGACCCGTGGTCCTGCTGACGACTGCCCATCGAGGCCGGGCGAATGTGATGACGATGTCCTGGCATATGATGGTTGAGTTCGAACCACCGCTCGTCGCCTGT
Organism: Gammaproteobacteria bacterium; assembly: GCA_003164785.1. Taxonomy (GTDB): domain Bacteria; phylum Pseudomonadota; class Gammaproteobacteria; order Steroidobacterales; family Steroidobacteraceae; genus Bog-1198. The sequence continues at coordinate 4,921 of PLUE01000012.1, forward strand.
GTGGTGAGCGATGCCGATTTCAGCTTTACCGCACTGCGGGCGACGAAGGAGTGCGTGATAGCGATTCCCGCGGTGGAACTGGCGCCTACAGTCGTGGCAATCGGCAATTGCTCGGGCCGTAACGTCCGGAAGTTTGAGCGATTCGGGTTGACGCCTGTGGCTGCTGAGTATGTGACCCCGCCACTGATTGCCGAGTGCTTTGCCAATCTGGAATGCAAAGTAATCGATACGCGTCTCGTGAACAAGTATGACCTATTCATCCTGGAAGTGCTCAAAGCATGGCGCACTTCACCGCATGTGCCCGTCAAGACCATCCACCATCAGGGATACGGGAAGTTTGCGGTGGATGGAGAGGTGATTACTCTGAAATCGAAGATGCGATGATCGGTGCCACATGGACGTGCAGCACGCTGAGCATTCCCAGCACCCGGGTGTGTTACGGGTCGCCTACGGATGACTGGGTATCGGGAGCTGTCGGAACCGGCGCATCACGCCACCGTCGGCCGATCAGCACCTGCGCGAGGATCGCCAGGGTGCCGTTAATCAACAGCGCCTCGCGAACGCCCAGCAGACTCACTGAAAGGCCTGTCAAGAGGCTCCCGAGCGCGCCCCCGCCGCGCACGGCTAGCATATACAGGCTGACCGCCTGGCCGCGCAGATGTGATGATGCCGAGGTTTGGACCACCGTGTTGGTCGATGTATTGGTGACGCTCATCGCCATTCCCGCCAGAACCAAAAGACCCACCAAAGACCAAAACCAGGGTACGAGAGCCGCGAACACGAGCGTCAAGCCGAAACCAGCGGCAAACCAGGAGCTCAAGCGTCGTCGATCGCGCGTCGCGTCGACCGCGAGCAGTCCGGTGGCACCGAGGAGTCCACCGAGACCGAAGGCGCCGACGGTGAGGCTGTACTGTGCTGCATTCCCGTGAAACGCGCTTTTCACGAGCACGGGGCAAAAGGTAAGCAGCGGCGCGCACAGCAACCCGGAAAAGAAGGTGGTCAGCAGGGCGTCGCGCAAGTGCGGCGTGCGAACGATCACGCCAATACCGGCATAGGGATGACGGGCGTTGAACGGCGGGGACGCAGTCGGCGCGGGTTTCCCATGCGGTAAAATCAAGAGTGCAACGCCGATGAACGGCAGATAGGACGCTGCGCTGACCACGAAGCAACCGATCGCGCCGACGCTGGCCATCAGAAGTCCCGCCAGCGCGGGCCCGACGATGCGCGACATATTGAACTGAGTGGAATTCAACGCGAGTCCCGCCGCAATTTGCTTACGTTCGACAATCGAGGGAACAATGGAGGAAAACGAGGGCATGGACAGCGCATCGGTAATCCCGACGATGAGCGAAAGCACGATAATCATCCACGGCCGCACCGTGCCGGTCAGGAGCAGCGCGACGATGATTATCGGGCACAGCATTTGGAGCGACTGGAACCCGGCGATCACACGGCGCCGATCGGCGCGGTCTGCCAGTATGCCGCCCGCGAGCGTCAGTACCCACACCGGGGCGCTCATGGCGAACGAATCGACCCCGACAAGAAGCGAGGAGGCGCCGAGGCTCAACAGCAGCCAGGGTTGGGCGACCTGCTGAGCCCATGTACCGATGTTCGACAGCAGACTTGCAAACCAGAACGTGCCGAAACGTCGCGTATACAGCAGACGGATGGATTCACGAAACGCGGTGTCTGGCATTGGATCCTACGGCTATCAACGAGTAGCGGCTTACCCCAGCCATCCTGGAGTCCCATTGTCCAGTTTAAACTGAAGGCCGTATCGGCGGTCGACAGCGGAGCCGCAGGCATTACCGCGACCGGCGAGGTGTTGGCGAGATCATCACAGTAGAAGTTCGCCGAATTGCCGGGCACACGCTGCCCGAATCAACGTATTTTCCTCATGGTGCTGCGGATATTCCTTATTCCTGCCTGAAGCGTCGACTGGCAATGTCGCAGCAATTCAGAGTGGTCCAGGATCGCCTTCAATGTGTGCAAAGCCAAACATGGCTAATGGGTTCCGGATCATCGACCGGGCAAAGTACAGCATAATTCGGATTGGCATCACTCTGGCTCGTTCGTAATGATCGAAACGTATTCCCTGAGTCTTTTGCGATCACGATGTGATGGGCATTAAACAAGGCGCGCCGCTGTCAATTCTCGGCGGCACCTCGGCGGCGGTGGCGCTGGCCGTGGTCGGCTGCTCCTCGATGGCGCCGCGGTACGATCCACCGACACTACCGGTCGCGCCGCTTTATGCCGATGCCGGCGCAGAACAGGGGCCCGCAGCATCAGCCGTTGGCTGGCGCGATTATTTTTCGGATTTACGCCTCCGGACGTTGATCGCGCAGGCGCTCGACAACAACCGCGACTTGCGCAGCGCCGTACTGCATGTCGCGGAAGCGCGCGCCGCGTACCGCATTCAACGCTCCGCCGATTGGCCGGCCGTCGGTGTCGACGCCATCGGCATCCGCACGCTCGTGCCGGCGGGCACGTTGACAGGCGAGTCGCTGCTGCTCAGCGAATACGAGGTGGGCATCGGCGAGTTGTCGTGGGAAGTCGATTTCTGGGGGCGCGTGCGCAGTCTCAAGGAGTCGTCGCTGGAGAGTTTTCTCGCCACCGATGCCGCGCGACGCGCCGTGACGATCAGTTTGGTGAGACAGGTGGCGCAGGGCTACTTGAGCCTGCGCGAGTTGGACGAGCGCCTCGTGCTGGCGCACAAGACCGTGGCGAGCCGCGAGGAATCGTTCCGCATTTTCAAACGGCGTTTCGAGGTCGGTTCGACCTCGAAGTTGGATCTGACCCAGGTCGAGACCCTGTTGACGCAGGCGCAGAGCTTGACTGCGCAACTCGAGCAGCAGCGTGCCATGCAGGCGCACGCGCTAACACTGCTCGTGGGAATCCCGGTCGATTGGGCGCCGGAGCAGGGCGGTTTCGATGATCAATCCGTGCTGAGTGAACTGCGGGCTGGCCTGCCGTCGGACCTCTTGATCAGCCGCCCGGACATCGCCGCGGCGGAGCACCAACTCAAGGCCGCGCACGACAACATCGGTGCGGCACGGGCGGCGTTCTTCCCGCGCGTGACGCTGACCGGCGCCTTTGGCAGCGCCAGCGCAGAGCTTGACGGCCTGTTCGGGGCCGGCAGCCGCTCTTGGACCTTCCTACCCAGCATTTCGCTGCCGATCTTCGACGCCGGGCGTAACCGCGCCAATCTCGATCTGGCCAAGGTGCGCGACGACCTGGCGGTCGCCAGTTATGAGAAGACCATCCAGAGTGCGTTCCGCGACGTCTCGGATGCCTTGTCGGCGCGCCGATGGCTCACAGAACAAGTCCGCATCCAGCAGAACACGCTCGCCGCGCAGACCGAACGCGCGCGGCTGGCCACGCTGCGCTACGACAACGGCGCTGCCGCTTTCTTGGAGGTGCTCGATGCCCAGCGCGATCTGTTGTCGGCGGAGCAGCAGTTGGTACAGACGCGCAGCGCGCTGCTGTCGAGCCGGGTGAGCCTGTACGCGGCGCTCGGCGGCGGTTCGATGGAATTTGTCTCCGTAACGGCAAGCCATACCCCCTGATCCCGCACGAGAAGAACTCCATGAATCCGACCGACACTCGATCGACTGACCAACCTGCTTCGCCCGCGAGGACGCCGGCGGCCCCGGCCGTCTCGATAGCGGCGCCGGTTATCACAAAATTGCAGAAATTGAAAAAATGGTCGATTCCAGCCGTTGTTGTGATCATCGTTGTGGTGGCCGGTATCGTGGCTTGGATGTTGCTGCGTCCCAAAGGTCCCGGCGCCGGCTTCGTCAGCGGTAACGGCCGTATCGAGGCCACCGAGATCGACGTCGCGACGAAGCTTCCCGGTCGGGTTCAGGACATCATGGTCAACGAAGGGGATTTCGTGCACGCGGGTGAACCCTTGGCGCAAATGCAGCTCGACGTGCTCGATGCGCAGCGCGATGAAGCTCGTGCCCGGTATCGGGAAGCCATCAACGGGGTGGCGAGTGCCAGGGCGCAAGTCGCCGTACGCCAAAGCGATAAAGCCGCTCTGCAAGCCGTCGTGGGGCAGCGCGAGAGTGAATTGGATGCGGCTCGGCGGCGGCTCGCCCGCTCCGACACACTGTCCCGGGAGGGCGCCGCCTCGATTCAAGAACTCGATGATGATCGCGCCCGCGCGCGCAGTGCACAGGCCGCATTGACCGCGGCGCAAGCTCAGGTCAGCGCGGGTCAGGCCGCGATCGAGGCCGCGCAGGCCCAAGTCGTCGGCGCAGGCTCCAGCGTAGCGGCGGCCGAGGCTACCGTCGCCCGCATCGAGGCTGACATCACGGACAGTCAGTTGAAGTCGCCGCGCGACGGCCGCGTGCAATACCGCATCGCCGAGCCCGGCGAAGTGTTGGGCAGCGGTGGCAGAGTGCTGAATCTCGTCGATCTCGGCGACGTCTACATGACTTTTTTTCTGCCCGAGACGGTGGTCGGTAGAGTGCCACTGGGCAGTGAGGTCCGCATCACACTCGACGCCGCGCCCCAGTATGTCATTCCAGCGACCGTCTCCTATGTCGCGAGCACCGCGCAGTTCACGCCCAAGTCCGTTGAGACCGAGAGCGAGCGGCAGAAATTGATGTTCCGCGTCAAGGCACGGATCAGCCGGGAATTGCTGGAGAAACATCTGACGGTGGTCAAAACCGGTCTGCCCGGCGTGGCCTGGCTCAAGCTCGACCAGCGGGTGCAATGGCCGGCGAGCTTGAGCGTCAAGGTACCGGAATGATCCGGCCATGATTGCCCCGACCCGTATCGGCGGGTAGCGATGGAGACCTCCGTCCCCGCGCGGGTCATTCCCGGCCCCGTGGCCCGTCTGGCCGGAGTCACTCTGCGATACGGCAAAACGCTGGCGCTCGACGATATCACGCAGAACATCCCCGGCGGCTGCATGGCCGGCCTGATTGGACCGGACGGCGTCGGCAAATCCAGCCTCTTGGCACTGCTATCCGGTGCCCGGCAGGTGCAGCAGGGCAGCGTGCAGGTGCTGGGCGGCGACATGGCGAGCATCAGCCACCGCAATACGGTGTGCCCGCACATCGCCTACATGCCGCAGGGCCTGGGCAAGAACCTATATCCCACTCTCTCGATCGAGGAAAACCTGCAGTTCTTCGGTCGCCTGTTCGGCCACTCCGCCGCCGAACGTCGGCGGCGCATTGACGAACTGACCCGCAGCACCGGCCTGTATGCATTCCTGTCGCGGCCTGCCGGCCAGCTATCCGGCGGCATGAAGCAGAAACTGGGGCTGTGTTGCGGGCTGATCCACGACCCGACGCTGCTGATCCTGGATGAACCGACCACCGGCGTCGATCCGCTGGCGCGTGCGCAGTTCTGGGATCTTATCGGACACATCCGCGCTGCCTCACCGGGAATGAGCGTGATGGTGGCCACGGCCTACATGGACGAGGCGCAGCGGTTCGATTGGTTGATGGCGATGGATGGCGGCCGGGTGCTGGCGGCCGGCTCGCCGCAGGAATTGCTCACCCGCACCGGCAGCGCTTCGCTGGAGAATGCGTTCATTGCGCTGCTGCCGGAGGAGAAACGGCGCGGCCATCGGGCCGTCTCGATTCCGCCGCTGGCGGCCGACCATGCCGAAATCGCCATCGAGGCCAAGGATCTGACCATGCGTTTCGGTGATTTCGTTGCCGTGGACCATGTCAGCTTTCTGATCCGGCGCGGCGAGATCTTCGGCTTCCTGGGCTCCAATGGCTGCGGCAAATCGACGACGATGAAAATGCTGACCGGCCTGTTGCCGGCCACCGAAGGGCACGCCAGGCTATTCGGCCGCGAAGTGAACCCGGAGGACATCGACACACGCAGGCGCGTGGGCTACATGTCGCAGGCGTTTTCGCTGTACATGGAATTGACGGTACGCCAGAACCTGGTGCTGCACGCGCGCCTGTACCGGGTGCCCGAGGCCGACGTGCCGGCGCGGGTCGAGGAGATGGTGACTCGCTTCGGTCTAAGTGCGGATCTGGATGCGCTGCCCGACGCGCTGCCGCTCGGCGTGCGCCAGCGCCTGTCACTGGCCGTGGCGATGATCCACAAGCCGGAATTGCTGATTTTGGACGAGCCGACATCGGGAGTGGACCCGATTGCGCGCGACATCTTCTGGCAATTGATGATCGACCTGGCACGCCGCGATCATGTGACCATCTTCATCTCCACTCACTTCATGAACGAAGCCGAACGCTGCGACCGGATTTCCCTCATGCACGCCGGCCGCGTGCTGGTGAGCGACGCCCCGGGCGTGCTGGTGCGCCGCCGCGGTACCGCCACGCTCGAACAGGCGTTCATCGCCTACCTGGAGGATGCTGGTGCGGGCGGCACCAGGGCACCGACCGATGCGCCGACGATATCGCGGGCGCCACCGGCCGCGCCTGCTGCCCTCCGCGCACCAGTTAGCCCGGCGCCCCGGCGGCGCTTCAGCCTGGGCCGCGCCTGGAGCTATACCCTGCGCGAGACGCTGGAACTGCGGCGCGATCCGGTGCGCGCCACCATGGCTCTGCTCGGCTCGGCCATCCTGATGTTCATCGTCGGCTATGGCATCAGCCTGGACGTGGAAAACCTCAATTACGCCGTGCTTGATCGCGACCAAACCATGCTGAGCCAGAACTACGCCCTGAACCTGGCCGGTTCGCGCTACTTCATAGAACGCCCACCGATCATCGACTATGCCGACTTGGACCGGCGCATGCGCAGCGGTGAGCTGGCGCTCGCCATCGAGATCCCCGCCGATTTCGCCCGCGATCTGGAACGCGGCCATGCGGTGCAGATCGGGGCGTGGGTGGATGGCGCCATGCCGCTGCGCGGCGAGACCGTGCAGGGCTATGTACAGGGCATGCACATGGGCTGGCTGCTCGATATGGCGGCGCGTCGCCTCGGTGAACACGCGAGCGCCGGTGCGGCGACCATCGAGACACGCTTCCGCTACAATCCCGATGTCAGAAGCCTGCCGGCGATGGTGCCGGCGGTGGTGCCGCTGTTGCTCCTGATGATCCCGGCCATGCTGGCGGCGCTGTCGGTGGTGCGCGAGAAGGAGCTGGGCTCGATCATCAATCTCTATGTCACTCCGGTCACCCGCAGCGAGTTCTTGTTCGGCAAGCAGCTGCCCTACGTCGTCCTGGGGATGTTCAACTTTGCCTTATTGACATTGCTCGCCGTCACCGTCTTCGACGTGCCGGTGAAGGGCAGTTTCCTGACGCTGGCGACCGCGGCGCTGATCTTCATGGTGTTCTCGACCGGTTTCGGTTTGTTCATCTCCACGTTCACCCGCAGCCAGATCGCGGCGATAGCGGTGACCCTGATCGGCACCATGATACCGGCCGTTCAGTTCGCCGGCATGATCGATCCCGTGTCCTCGCTGGAGGGCGTGGGCTCGCTCATCGGCCGCATTTATCCGGCGACGCACTTTCTGACCATCAGCCGCGGCGTGTTCAGCAAAGCGCTGGGCTTCTCCGGCCTGCAAGCCTCGTTCTGGCCGCTGCTGCTGTCGCTGCCGGTGATCCTAGGCCTGTCGATCGCGCTCTTGAAGAAACAAGAGGCCTGACATGCCGCGTGTCTCCAATATATACCGCTTGGGCATCAAAGAGCTGTGGAGTCTGGCGCGAGATCCCATCATGCTGATCCTGATTGCCTACTGTTTCACGGGGGAGATCTACGTCGCGGCCACGGCGATGCCCGAGACGCTGCATCACGCACCAATCGCCATCGTCGACGAGGACGCCTCGCCGCTGTCGGCGCCCATCGCGTCGGCCTTCTATCCGCCACAATTCACGACGCCGCCGATGATCCCGCCGGCGGCGGCCGATGCGGGGATGGACGCCGGCGATTACACCTTTACGCTGGACATTCCGCCCAATTTTCAACGCGACGTGCTGGCCGGCAAGTCGCCGGCAATCCAGCTCAATGTCGACGCCACGCGCATGACCCAGGCCTTTACCGGCAGCGGTTACGTCCAGCAGATGGTGTTGGACGAGGTCGACAGATTTGTTCAGCGCTCCGGCGACAGCAAAACACCGCCGGTGAGTCTGGCGCTGCGTATGCGCTTCAACCCCAACCTCGAGCAAACCTGGTTCGGCGCGCTGATGGAAATCATCAACCTTGTCACCATGCTGTCGATCATCCTGACCGGCGCCGCGCTGATCCGCGAGCGCGAGCATGGCACGATCGAGCACCTGCTGGTGATGCCGGTGACCCCGGCGGAGATCATGCTGGCGAAGACATGGTCCATGGGACTGGTGGTGCTGCTGTCTGCCGCCGCCGCACTCGTGTTCATCGTGCAGGGCGTGCTGCGCGTGCCCATCGAGGGCTCGGTGCCGCTGTTCCTCACCGGTGCGGCGCTGGACCTGTTCGCCACCACGTCGATGGGCATCTTCATGGCCACGCTGGCGCGCTCGATGCCGCAGTTCGGCATGCTGGCGCTGCTGATTCTGCTGCCACTGCAGGTGCTGTCCGGCAGCATCACGCCGCGCGAGAGCATGCCGCAGCTGGTACAGCATCTCATGCTCGTCGCGCCCAGCACGCACTTCGTCGCCCTCGGCCAGGCCATCCTCTTCCGCGGCGCCGGCATCGCCGCCGTGTGGCCGCAGTTTCTGGCGCTGGCGGCGATAGGCACCGTACTGTTCGTCTTTTCCCTGCATCGCTTCCGCAAGACCATCGGGCAGATGGCCTGAACTTGAGGTTGCATTGCGCACAATCTGCTGCCCCAAAACAATTGCTGTTTGGCTCCGCTGCCGTCGTGTCAGTGTGCGGGTCGGAAAGGGCGCCTGTTTGACCACATCGTATGCATAGTTATAAATATGCACTATCATGTATGCTGCATAAGACATATGATATAACCCATTGATTTAAAATGGTAAAAAACTTTGAGCTAGTCCAGCGCATCTATTGGGAAGACACGGATTTGTTATTTATCAGGCACTTAAGTGATTTATTAGGTAGTTTGATGTATCGCACTTTGCCCTATTTTTCATGCATTTCTACGTTGTGACGTTTTCGCACTGATACCACTGGTAACAGTGGTAGGCTGGTAACACTTTCATAGGAAGTGGTAACAGTTGGCGGGGGGGCGGGTATGGGGACGATAGTCAAGCGCGGGGAAAGGTGGCGGGCCGTGGTGCGCAAGAAGGGCCATAAGGTCCGCACCAAGAGCTTCAAGAAGAAGGCGCACGCCAATACTTGGATAACCGCCACCGAAAATAACCTCGAGCGGCGGGTGGTCCTGTCGAACTCTCAAACGCTAGGCAGCGTCCTCGACAAGTACCGGACCGAGGTCATCGAGAAGCGGTCCTTTCAGACGAAGACCCACCACCACTTGAAGCGCTTCGCCACGGACTTCGAGCATGTCGAGTTCAAGGACATGTCCGCCGAATGGTGGGTCAGCACCGCGCAGAGTTGGGAGGTTTCGCCACAGAGTCGTAAGCGCTACATGTCGGTCATCACCAGCGCGCTCTCGTCCGCGGAGACCCTATGGGACACCCAGGTGGACTGGCTGGCGTACAAGAAGGGGCGAGCGCTGCTGGTTAAGCTCGGCGTCGTCGCAAAGAGCAAAGCGCGCGTTAGACGATTGAGACCCGGAGAGCTGGAGAAACTCAAAGCTGCCGTTGGCCCAGGAGTCACGATGCCGATGTTGGACATCATGGATTTCATGCTAGAGCTAGGAATGCGTGAGGCGGAGGTCTGCCGACTTAAGTGGGAGGACCTTCAGTTCAACGGCAAGACCGCGATGATTTGGGTGCGTGATAGGAAGCACCCGACGGAGAAGATTGGCAACGATTGGAACGTTCCACTACTTGGCGACAGCCTCGCAATCATCAAGCGCCAAAAGAAGGTGGTCGGCGAGCCGCGCATTTTCCCGTGGTCCCCGGGATCTATCGGCGCATGCTTCCGCCGCCTCACGAAGGCCGCCGGCATCATCGGCCTACATTTACACGACCTACGTCACGAGGCGATAAGTAGGCTGTTCGAAAAAGGCTTCCAGATCCAAGAGGTAGCGCTGGTCTCGGGTCACTTCGACTGGGCGAGTTTAAGGATTTATACGAACATCCAGGCGGAAGATCTGCACCGTGGGCCGGTCGGTGGAAAGAAAACGAAATCCAAGGAGCAACTCGAACTCATCACGCTTCGAGCGGAAATGGACCGAATGAAGGAGAAGGTCAAGCTGCTCCAGGAGTTCAACGCTTCGCTAGATACGCGAGCCCCTGCTCCCGCTTGAGGCGGAAGAACTCGGCCATTACGCCTTTGTCAACAACCCGGCGTTTGCCGAGCTTGTAGGTCGGCACAGGAAATGTCGCCAACAGAAGGCAGTTGTGCGCGCTCTTCACTGTCATTCCAAGCTGGCGAGCGCATTCCGCTAGAGGCATCCAAGGCAGGTCTGTTGTGTCCATCCCCAGCATAGGGACACATTTTATCCAGCTCGCGCGGCTATCAGGGAAACCTTAGTGCTTTTATATCATTTTACGCTATTCGCCTGCCGAGGAGGCAGCTCATTGGGGCTAATCGGGGGAGTATGCGCACGCAGCCGGGGGTGTCACGTTCGCTGCCGAAGAGGCAGCTTGTTCTGGGGAAATGTATGTCCCCTTTTTTTGGCCCTGGCGCGGCATTGCCGAGCAAACCCACCAAACATAATACGTGTGAGCAAATCTCGTAAAACAGGCGCGCGGTCTTGGAAGCGGTCATGAATTCGATTGACGCCGGCGCAACCCAGGTCGAAATTATGCGTCGGAATTAGTGTCGTTCCCCGCGGAATAAAGTCGTTGCGCGGGGAATAATGTCTTTGCCTCGAATAGCTGCCTGAGGCATGATAGCGAATTGAACATAATTGATGCATCGCCGGGCTCATAACCCGAAGGTCGCAGGTTCAAATCCTGCCCCCGCTACCAACTTATCCTGCTGATTCGTTTCAAAAAGCAGGTTAAGTTCAGTGCGTGCTCCCGCAACCAACTTATCCTGCACATAGGGGCCGGTCCCGCTCTGGACTAACGGAACAGCCTTCTTTGTGGCGATTGTCAATATTCCTGCCAAATCACCATACAAATCAATCGATAGGCCCTTTTCAGCCGCTTTCGGTGTAAGCACAACCTTCTCGACAAGAGAACGTATGAGGTCAGCGGCCTCGACCCTGTTACCTTCGTCATTCAGGGCAGTACGAAGCGCGGTCACTTCCTGTTTATACCGGTCCGCCATTCGCGGATGAATCAAAACTGGCGTTTCACTCTTGTTGGCCAAGCTCTTCTCAAGCTCTTCGCGACGCGCGGCCATTCTGATCAAGTCATCTTTGACCAGCGAGCCAGGTACTCCGTCCTTGATGCTTTGCACAAGGCGGTCTCTTTCGCGGATGCAGTTCTGAAGCTCTTCCTGCCAGCGCCGAACACTTGAATTCCGCTGCTTGCAAAGCTCATTCGTGTACCGGCGATATTCCTCGCAGAAGGCATCGCAAGCCTTCGGATTCATGAGATGGTTCTGAAGCGCGTTCAGAATTGCCTGCTCCAGCTCGTCCTGCCGTATTGTTCGGAAGTTCTCGCACGTTCCTTTATTTCGCGCAGCCGAACACCCGTAATGGTGTTCCGAAACCTTGCTAAAACCGCTGCCACAGCAGCCGCATTTCAGCAAATTGGAGAACAGATTACGCGGGCGTTGCTTTTGATGAAATTTGTCGCCCCTTGCGTCGAGCACGCTCTGGCGTGCCCGGGTTTCCTCCCATAACGCCTGATCGACAATCCGAAGGTCGGGAACATCCTTCCTGATCCACTTGGATTCAGGGTTAAACCGTGGGACGCGCTTGCCGGTATCCGGGTCCTTGACGAACCGCTGGCGATTCCAGACAAGGACGCCGACGTACAGATCGTTGTTGAGGATACCGGTCCCACGACGACGGTTTCCGTTGATCGTACTCTGCCCCCATGCTCCGCCGCGAGGACCGGGAATCCCGTCTCGGTTCAGTTGGGCAGCGATGGATTTTGGCGACTTTCCAGCATTGAAGTCTTTGAAGATGCGGCGAACGATCTCGGCCTGAAGTGCATTAATCGTCCTGTCCCCGCGCAATGGATTTCCAGCGGCGTCATTTTGAATTACGACATCGTAGCCATAGGATACGCCGCCGCCCGACTTGCCTTTCTCGACACGCCCACTGAGGCCGCGCCGTGTCTTGATGGCCAAGTCTTTCAGGAACACCAGTCAGGGGAGCCTTCGTGCTCCCTCCGACACCCCCATGACCAACCGTACGCCGGTTGGATGCCGTCAACGCACGACCAACCCTGCGCGGGTTGGATACGCGTTTACGTAATAACCTAGAAATGACTTGACGCGAAAACCTAAAAATTGTATAACATAAAAACCTAGAAATCGCACAACGCGAAAACCTAGAATTAGGACCATCGAATATGGCGGCGCCCGCCGACAAACTGGCTGAATCCTTGGCCGTCCTGAAAGACCTTCAGGACGCTGGCCGCGTTGCGCTCCGCGCCAGCGACATGACCCGCACGCACCGCGAGCGACTGGTTAAAGCAGGATTCCTCAAGGAAGTGATGAAGGGCTGGTACATCCCTTCGCGGCCAGACGAACCGGCAGGTGAGAGCACGTCCTGGTACGCCTCATTCTGGGCCTTTTGCTCGTCGTATCTTGAATCCCGATTTGAGGATGATTGGTGCGTTAGCCCCGAGCAATCCATCAGCCTGCACACCGGCAATTGGACCGTGCCGCGCCAGCTGCTCGTGCGCTCTCCGCGCGGGAATAACAAACCGACTGGACTTATTCACGATACGTCGATATTCGACATTCGGCTGGATTTGCCGCCCGCAGCCGACTGCGAGGTCAAAGACGGTGTCCGGGTTTATAAACTCGCAGCCGCACTGCTCGGTTGCTCGCAGGCGCATTTCGCTGCCCGTCCCACCGAAATGCGTGCGGCGCTGGCCATGGTCCAGGATGCCTCTGATCTCCTCAGCCGATTACTAGAGGGCGGCCACAGCACCATCGCCGGACGGCTGGCCGCTGCCTTCAGAAACATCGGGCGGCCTCGGATCGCCGATAACATTACCGAAACGATGCAGACTGCTGGTTACACAATCAGCGAAAGCGACCCGTTTGAGGATCACTCTCTCGTCACGTTCGGCGCTCGCGAAACCTCGCCTTACGTGAACCGCATGCGCATGGACTGGGTGCGGATGCGGGAAGAGGTCCTCAGCATCTTTCCAAAAGCTCCGGGCCGTCCCGAAAGCGCCGCCGCGTACCTGAAACAGGTCGAAGAGATTTACGTCGACGATGCCTATAACTCTCTGTCCATTGAAGGTTACAAGGTTAGCGCGGCCCTTATCGAGAAGGTCCGCAGCGGAAACTGGAATCCCGACTCCAACAAGGCCGATCAGGACGACCGCAACGCGCTCGCGGCGCGCGGTTACTGGCAGGCGTTTCAGTCGGTCGAGCAGAGCATCAAGAAGGTTTTGGGCGGCGAGAACGCCGGAAGTGTCGCCGACCGCGACCACTCCACTTGGTATCGCGAATTGTTCGGCCCGAGCGTGACGGCGGGCATTCTGCGCCCCGCCGATCTTGCCGGATACCGTAACGCCCCGGTCTACATCCGGCGTTCGATGCACACGCCGCCGAACATCGAGGCGGTGCGGGAACTCATGCCCGCGCTCTTTGAGCTGTTGGAGCAGGAAGCGGAGGCCTCCGTTCGCGTCGTTCTCGGTCACTTCATGTTCGTCTACATCCATCCCTACATGGACGGTAATGGGCGTATAGGACGCTTCATGATGAATCTCATGCTCGCCTCGGGCGGATATCCGTGGACTATCGTGCCGCTCGAACGTCGCGCCGATTACATGGCCGCGCTGGAAAGCGCCAGTGTGGATGGTGATATAAGGCCGTTCGCGACCTTTCTTGCCGAGCTGGCACAAGGCAGTGCAGGGACATCGAAATGACGGTAGCCAAAGCAAATCAAGCGCGCAGTCCGTTGCTGGTGAACATGCACATTGCGGGTCGCCGAGAAGGGAAACCGATCACGCCGGCTACCATACAGCGCGGCTGTCACAGCCGGGCCAACCCTCCTAGACCAGCCAGTTTTCCGTTGATTGGGAGACGGAAAGCGGGCATTACTTTGGGGACTGTACGGGAAGGGGCAAAATGAACGCTGTTGAGATCGAAGAGGCAATTTCGACGCTGGCTGAACAGACGTTCGATGCCTCTGAGTTTCCGTTCGCGTTCCTTGAAGCCTTCGGCAACAAAGACGCGACGATAAAACGCTTGCGCGCGGGCGCGTCGAACAAGTCCGACCTTGGCGGTGTCCTGCAGACCAACAACATCCATATCCGGACCTGTGGCCCAGGCCAGGTGACCCAGACGCTTACGGCGCTCCGGGCAAGTGCGGCGACTTCCAAAGCCAAAGCGAAATTTATCCTCGCCACCGATGGCATTGACTTTGAAGCGGAAGAATTGACCGGCGGAGACCCACCCGTTGTCTGCGCATACAAGGATTTTCCTGACCACTTCGGCTACTTCTTGCCCCTGGCGGGCATTTCCACCGTCCGCGAGATCGCCGAAAACGCTTTTGACATTCGCGCTACAAGCCGACTAAACAGGCTTTACGTTCAGCTTCTGAAGGACAACCCAGAATGGGGGACGTCCGAACGCCGCCACGATATGAACCAGTTCATGGCGCGCCTTATATTTTGCTTCTTTGCGGAAGACACCGACATCTTCGCAAGCAAAGGACTCTTTACCGACACCATCGCAAAGATGAGCGCAACAGATTCCTCGGTGACGAACGAGGTGATCAGCACGCTGTTTCGCGCGATGAATATGAATTCGACAGAGCGCACCGCTGCCGACTTGCCGCGCTGGGCCAACGCCTTTCCCTATGTGAATGGCGGGCTGTTCTCGGGAAACATGGATGTTCCGACGTTCAGCAAAATCGCTCGCTCCTACCTTCTGAATATTGGCAACCTCGATTGGACAAAGATTAATCCAGATATCTTCGGGTCAATGATTCAGGCTGTTGCTGAGGACGAGGAGCGCGGCGCGCTCGGGATGCACTACACGAGCGTCCCGAACATCCTAAAAGTGCTCAACCCACTCTTCCTAGATGACCTCCGCGCGAAACTGGCCGAAGCTGGAGACAACCCTCGCTCGCTTCTCAATCTCCGCAAGCGCATGGCAAAGATTAGGGTTTTTGACCCCGCCTGTGGGTCAGGGAACTTCCTTGTCATTGCATACAAGGAGATGCGGGCTATCGAAGCCCAGATCAATCTGCGGCGCAGCGAAAAAGATTTGCGTAGCGAACTTCCACTGACTAATTTTCGAGGTATCGAATTACGCGATTTTCCGGCAGAGATTGCGCGGCTTGCTCTCGTCATTGCCGAATACCAATGCGATGTACTTTATCGTGGGCAGAAGCTCGCGCTCGCGGAGTTTCTCCCGTTACGTTCCGACAACTGGATCACCTGTGGCAATGCGTTGCGCCTTAATTGGCTGAGTATCTGTCCACCGACTGGAACTGGTGTAAGACTTCGTGGCGATGATCTATTTGAAACGCGGCTGGAGCAGGCGGAGATTGATTTCGAAAACGAGGGCGGCGAGACGTACATATGCGGGAATCCTCCCTACAAGGGAAGTCAGACGCAGACAAAGGAGCAAAAATCTGATCTCGCGCTCGTATTCGAGTCGTATGGAATTTCATCCAAGCAAATAGACTATGTTGGTGGTTGGTTTATGAAGGCCGCTGCTTATGCTCAGCATACAGTTGCGGATGTGGCCTTCGTAAGCACGAACTCCATTTGTCAGGGTCGAATTGTTCCCATCCTTTGGCCCGAGATTTTTCGTACCGGTTGCACTATTCACTTCGCGCACGCGTCTTTCAAGTGGGCCAATCTGGCGAGTTACAACGCAGGCGTCACGGTTGTGATAGTCGGTCTATCGAGATTGCTGAGGACCAAGCGATATCTCTACGTCGCAAATATCAATGGCGAAGTGACAGCAAGAGAGGCGGCTAACATAACCCCGTACTTAACGACCGGGGAGTACGTCATCGTTAAGAGAGAGCTGGTTCGGGTTTTTCAGACAGGTCGATAAGTGGAATGACTGCTATATTTTTCAACGATAGCAGGAGAGATTCCGATGAAACGACCGAGACGCAACCACTCGCCGGCCTTTAAGGCGAAGGTGGCTTTGGAAGCCTTGAAAGGCGAGAAGACGATCGCGCAACTTGCAGTGCATTATGACGTGCACGCGAACCAAATTACCAGCTGGAAGGCGCAGCTGCTGGAGAACGCCGCCGGGATTTTTGGTGCCGGCGCCCTGGAGAGCACGACGGATCGCGAACGGATCCGAGAGTTGCACGCGAAGATCGGCGAGCTCACGGTAGAACGCGATTTTTTAGACTCCGCGCTCGGTCGCTTCCCCGGCCCGAGCGGACGACGATGATTGACCAGGGGGCGAAGTTGAGCGTCACGCGCCAGTGTGAGCTTCTCGAACTGAACCGGACCGGCGTGTACTACACGCCGCGTCCGGTGCGCGAGGAGGATTTGCGGATCATGCGCCGGATCGACGAACTGCACTTGGAGCACCCGTTCTACGGGGCACGCCGGCTTGCCAAGCAACTCGAGCGGGACGGTTTCGAGGTCGGCCGGGTCCACGTGACGACCCTGATGCGCCGCATGGGCATCGAGGCGCTGTATCGCCGACCACGAACCAGCATTCCGGCGCGGGATGCGAAGATCTACCCCTATTTGCTCGAGGGAATGGCGATCGAGCGGCCCAATCAGGTGTGGTCGTCGGACCTGACGTATTTGCCGATGGCGCATGGGTTTTTGTACCTGGTGGCGATCTTGGATGTTGCGAGTCGCAAGGTACTGTCATTTCGGGTCTCGAACACGATGACGCCGGATTTCTGCGTCGATGCGCTGAGCGAAGCAATCGCCCGGTACGGCGCGCCCGAGATCGTCAACACCGATCAGGGCTCGCAGTTCACCAGCAAAGCGTGGACCGACGTGGTCGATGCCGCTGGGGCTCGCATCAGCATGGATGGCAAGGGACGCTGGATCGACAATGTGTTCATCGAGCGACTGTGGCGCAGCGTGAAATACGAGGACATTTACCTGCGCGCCTACGAAAATGGACGAGAGCTCCAGGCCGGGTTGACCCGATATTTTGACTTCTACAATCGGCGGCGCATCCATCAATCGCATGAGTATCAAACTCCGGACGAAATCTACTACGTCAACGACGCCAGCGAGCCGCTGGCGATCGCGGCCTGAAGGATCGCCATGAACGCAGACGGCGGCAGAGATCGAAAATCAGGGGATGCTCGGGTAGCAGGCACCTCGCGAACGCCGCTCCTGAGGCTTCCTATTCGATTAATATTTTTCGGCCAAGAAAAAAACCAGGAGCTTCTGCTGCCTTCGGCATCAGACTGCGCTTGGGCAGGAGCGATAGCAAAAGATCAAAGACGAAGACTTGACGAAGAACGCCTCGCAGGGTTCAATCAATCAGCAGATCTTTCCACTCATCGAAGAAAGAATTCTGTCCGAACTACCCGGGCCACCGCTGAGCGAGCGTAAGAGCATCGCGGGGCTGCCAGATATGTCATTTGGCAACATGCCCGTCGACGGGGGAAATTTGTTGATGTCCGCAGACGGCGTAGGCGCTCTTGGGCTGGGCAAGGAAGATGAGGCCACGCTTGTGAGGCGCATCTATGGTTCCGCTGAGTTTATCCGTGGACTTGTTCGGTATTGCCTTTGGATACCTGACGAATTGCTTCCCCGTGCGCTTAAGATTCAATCCATAGCTGCGCGTATAGAAAGCACCAAGACGATGCGCATGGCCAGCAAGGATGCGGGTACCCGTGACCTAGCTGCTCGTGCGCATCAATTTAGAGAGATGTATGTGGGTATGAGCCGTACCCTCATCTTGGCGGGTGTTTCATCCGAATCTAGGGAATACCTTCCCGTTGGTCTCCTCAGCAGCCACGCAGTTGTAAGCAATCTTGCCTTTGCTCTCTATGACGCACCGCTATGGAACTTAGCGCTAATCGGTTCGCGCTTGCACTTAGTGTGGATCGCTACAGTATGCGGAAAACTTGAGACCCGCTATCGGTACTCGAACACCCTCGGTTGGAACACATTTCCAGCTCCGTCTCTTACGGAAAAGAACAAGGCAGACCTGACTCGCTGCGCCGAAGACATCCTGCTTGCGCGTGAACACCATTTTCCTGGGACCATTGCGGATCTCTACGACCCTGAAACTATGCCCTTGGACTTGCGGCAAGCACACGAGCGCAACGACGAGGTCTTAGAACGTATCTATATTGGTCGCCGCTTCAAGAACGATACTGAAAGACTTGAAAAGCTCTTCGAGATGTACACGAAAATGACTAGGTCAGCGGGTCTTGCTGGCAAGAAGGCAAAAAAGGTAGCACGAGCATGACCGACGACCACAAGACAGTTCCATCTATTTCCGTCACTTACGCTCGCAACGGTGCGTCCACCAAATCGAATGCGCTTGGCATGCGGCCAATGCAGGAGCGCGCTTTTGAACGACGTGGCGAGCAGTATTTACTCATCAAGTCACCGCCTGCATCTGGAAAGAGCCGCGCTCTCATGTTTATCGCGCTGGATAAATTGCAGAACCAGGGTCTTAAACAGGCAATCATAGTCGTACCCGAGAAGTCCATCGGTGCAAGTTTTCATGATGAGCCGTTGTCTACGTATGGATTTTGGGCCGACTGGCATGTCGAGCCGAAGTGGAATCTGTGCGATGCACCGGGCACGGATAACGGCGGAAAGGTCAACTCGCTAGGCGTGTTCCTCGATAGTACCGACAAGGTGCTAGTTTGCACGCACGCAACATTTCGGTTCGCCGTCGAGAAGTTCGGCCTTGAGAAGTTCGACAATCGGCTGATTGCCGTCGACGAATTCCACCATGTTTCGGCGGATGAAGACAATATACTCGGACGCCACCTTGGTCAGATCATAGCTCGTGATAAGACGCACATCGTTGCGATGACGGGCTCGTATTTTCGTGGCGACGCCGAGGCCGTGCTAGCGCCGCATGATGAATCGAAATTTGACACCGTCACTTTTACGTACTACGAGCAGCTCAACGGCTACGAATACCTTAAGCAGCTTGATATCGGATATTTCTTCTACTCCGGCTCTTATATTCGTAAGCAAGGGCCGGAAGAGAAAACGATATTTGACGTTCTCGACGCGAATGAGAAAACTATCATTCACATCCCGAACGTCAACGCCCGTGAGAGCACGAAAGACAAAATCAAGGAAGTGGAAGAAATTCTCGGCGGGCTCGGGTCGTGGGAAGGTATTGACCCCGCTACGGGGTTCCAGTTGGTCAAGACGCCCGCTGGAAAGACGCTCCGCATCGCGGACCTCGTCGACGACGACCAAAACAAGCGTGACCGTGTGTCCGCCGCGTTGAGAGACCCGGCGCAGAAGCACAATCGGGACCATGTCGATATCATCATCGCGCTCGGAATGGCTAAGGAAGGTTTTGACTGGATTTGGTGCGAACATGCCCTCACGGTAGGTTACCGCTCAAGTCTGACCGAGATTGTCCAGATCATTGGCCGCGCGACGCGCGACGCCCCGGGCAAGGCCCGCGCGCGTTTCACCAATTTGATTGCCGAGCCAGATGCTTCCTCGGAAGTCGTCACGGAGGCCGTCAACGACACCCTGAAGGCCATTGCAGCAAGCCTCCTCATGGAGCAAGTGCTCGCACCCCGGTTTGAGTTCCGCCCGAAGCGCGCAGACAACGGTCCGACGCCGGGGTTTGACTACGGAGCGGAAGGTTATAAGCCGGGTGAATCAAATGTCGGCTTCAATCATCAGTCGGGTCAGTTCGAGATCGAGATACGCGGCGTTGCCGAGCCGAAGAGTAAAGAAGCGACGCGTATCTGTCAGGAAGACTTGAACGAGGTGATTGCCGCTTTCGTTCAGGACAAGACTGCCCTTGAGCGGGGCCTGTTCGACGAAGAACTCGTCCCCGAGGAGCTGACGCAAGTTCGCATGGGCAAGATCATTAAGGACAAGTATCCGGACCTGGACGACGAAGATCAGGAAGCAGTGAGGCAGCACGCCATCGCCGCGCTGACTCTGACCCAACAGGCAAAGCAGTTCTCATTGGGTGGTGATGACGGTACGGAACCCACCGCCAACACCGCGCTCATCGACGGCGTGCGTCGATATGTGCTTCACGTCCGCGAACTAGACATTGACCTGATCGACAGCATTAATCCCTTCGGGGAGGCATATGCCATTCTCGCTAAGACCATGAGCGAGGAAAGCCTGAAGCAGGTCGCGGCGGCGATCTCGGCCAAGCGCACCAGCCTGACGCCGGAAGAGGCAAAGGAACTGGCCGTGCGGGCCGTCAAGTTTAAGAAGGAACGGGGCCGTACACCCGCTGTTGACGCGCAGGACGCTTGGGAGCGCCGGATGGCCGAGGGCGCTGCAGCCTTCATGCGCTTCAAGAAGGAGGGACGTTATGAATGACCTTACCCTCGACGAGCTGGCAGAAGAACTAGCCGAATTCGCGGAGCCGGAAAGGGGTGGTAGTCGCTCGCCGCGTGATGAGCGCGTCATCGCGGGATTCGAGGAGATTCAACGCTTCGTTGACGCGCAAGGGCGCGCGCCGCTGCACGGCGAAGACCGCGATATATTCGAGAGGCTTTACGCGGTGCGTCTGGACCGCCTGCGCGCGCTTGTAGATTGCCGTGCGTTGCTTGCGCCGCTTGACCGTCAGGCTCTCCTGACCGATGAGGTCACTGCGCCTCCGCCCGAGGAGACTATCGACGATGATGAGCTTATGGCCGAGCTTGCTGGCGCAGATAGTTCCGAGCACATCACCACCCTCCGTCATGTGCGTACAAGCGCTGATAAGCGGGCCGCCGAGGAGATCGCACAGCGCAAGGTGTGCGAGGACTTCGAGAAGTTTCAGCCGCTATTTGAGCAAGTAAAGCGAGAACTGAAATCCGGCGTGCGCAAGACGCTGCCGTTCAAGGCGCTCGACGAGATTCGTCTGTCCGAAATTCAGAGCGGCGAGTTCTTCATCGTTGGCGGACAAGTTGCCTATATTGCCGAAAGCGGTGAGGAAATCCGCACGCAGTACGAGCGTAAAGACAGCCGCCTTCGTGTTATTTACGACAACGCCACCGAAAGCGACGTATTGCAGCGCTCATTCCAGCGCGCACTTCATCGCGACGAGTCTGCCCGCCTCGTGACCAACCCTTCTGCGGGACCTCTTTTCGGCGACGAACCCGAAGCTGACGATCTTGCGAGCGGCACCATCTATGTCCTTCGCAGCAAGTCGGACAATCCGACGGTCGTCGCTAATCAGGAAATCTTGCACAAAATCGGTGTTACGGGTGGCAGCGTGGAGCGCAGGGTCGACAATGCGCGACTGGACCCGACGTTTTTACTCGCCGACGTGGAAATCGTTGCAACTTACAAACTTTCAAACATTAATCGCACGCGACTGGAAAACGTCATCCACCGAATCTTCGATCCAGTGCGATTGAACATCGAGATTAAGGACCGCTTCGGCCTGCCTGTTGTCCCTCGTGAATGGTTTCTCGTGCCGCTATTCATCATTGATGAGGCGGTGACCCGGATCAAAGACGGGACAATTACCGAGTATACATATGACCCGGCTTCTGCCTCGCTTAAGCGAAATATCAGATAGCAGCTGTGCGAAAGTCGCAATCCTTACGGCCGTTCTGTATTTACTTTTCGCTTGAGGGTTGTATAGCTAAAGCTTTTAGTACAACCGACGCGCCGCCATGAGTGTTGCGCCGAAACCATCCGGATGGCTCATTTGATCACGTCCCCATCATCACCAACTGCGACTCGAGACGTCGTCTTCATCAGTAAGGCGACTCCCGAAGACGACGAATTCGTGCTCTGGCTCGCCCCGCGATTAGAGGCTGCTGGATATAAGGTCTTCGCTGACATTCTTACGTTAGAACCTGGCGACCGTTGGCGGAAAGTTGTAACCAAGACGCTCCAAGAGCAGGCAGTCAAGATGCTTCTTTGTTGCAGGGACACGTCGCTTAACAAAGATGGGGTTCTGGAAGAGATCGGGATTGCTCTAGACCTGGCGAAGCAAATTCCGGACCCGCGTTTTATCTTTCCTCTTCGTCTCGAACCCTTCCAGAAAATATTTGGTATTGGCGAGATTCAGCGGATCAATTTCGTTGGGAGCTGGGCCAATGGGCTTCATGAGGTATTGGAGGCATTGGAAAGCCAGAGTGTACCGAAGCAGCCCGCCGCCGAGATCAATCCGAACTGGGAAAATTATAAAACCCGATTGTCGATTCAGTTGGAAGACGCACCAGAAGTGCTTACGTCTAACTGGCTCAGAGTTGCCAGTGTGCCCGATGTCATCAGGTACTTTCAGCCAACGGGCTCTGTTAACCATACGTTGATGGAAACCGCTTGCAAGACTGGCCGATACCCGGCGGCGGCATACTTACGTGGATTCTTCTCGTTCGCCAGCCTCGACGAGGTGAATCAGGAGTTGGCGAACGTCGCCAAATTCGAAGTGCATTCAGAGCACAACTTGATGGAGTTTATCGCAGCAGGCTGTGCGTCTCCTGCAATCCGGCAGAACGAAGCGCACAGACTTGTAAACGCAATGTTCCGGCAGAGTTGGGAAAGCTATTGCCGCTCACGCGAGCTTTATGAGTACCCGTATTCTAAACAGCTTGGCTTCCACGTCAGCGAGAAACAAATGCCCTTGGGGAAGCGGGTTTCTTGGGGTCGGCAAGGACAACGACGCAACTCCATGCTGCGCAACAACGCTGCTGGAAAAGTATGGCAGTACGGGGTATCGGCGAGCCCCTCTTTCTGGCCATATCCCCACTTCAAGCTCAAATCGCGCGTTCTGTTTGCAGAGTTGGCAGGGAAAGTCGCGGGCAAGGTGTTTGACGACCCTGCACAGCAACACAAGTTTCGCCGCAGCGGTTGCAAAGGCTGGCGGAACAAGGCTTGGCATGGCCGCCTGATGGCCTTTCTTGAGCTGCTATCTGGCGATTCCCAATTTATCGAGCTTCCTTTGTCTGGTTCCGCATCCATAAAGCTGGATGCGACACCGATCCTGTTCACGTCATCTGTTAGCACCGCCCTTCCAGACGTATTGTCGGACGACGATGAAGAACAGGATGTTACGACCCTCGGCAACTTCCACGAAGAGGAGGACGAGTAATGGACCTGCCCGACAAATCGCTTGAAGTTGTATATATCCCGGAGCCTGAGCTTTCGTTTGGTTACGGACAGAATACCGATCACCCGAAGGATGGTTTGTTTCTCTACGGGCCCCATGCTGCACCCGCAAGATCTCGGGAGGTGAAAATCGGGGTGGTCGGCACTAAGGCGGGCCTAAGTTACTTTCGCAATTGGGCTATAAAGCTCGGCGGATTTATCCCAATTCCTTCTAGAGGGAAACTCGACAAGGAGAACCGTCTCCATTTATCCAATTTTCCGGGACTAGAAGAGGCCTTCGGGCTTCTCATCAACCCGGCGGAATTTGTAGAGCGTCAAATCGATCTCCAAAAGCTCGATGATGCTACCAAGACTGTAAATCAACATGAGGCAGTCAAGAAGGCTGTTGATCTCTACGTCAATGAGATTGAGCACCACGACAAGAATGAGGAACGGACTGTAGATGTCTGGATGTTCATTCTTCCGGAACTTGTATTCGATAGATGCAAGCCACTTTCGAGGCGGTCGGGCCTTGAGTTGAAAGCCGGAGAGTTCAAGAAATCTCAAAAAAAGAAATCGGTACTCCCGCTTTTCGCGGATGTCATTAATCAGGAAGACGAAGCGATATTTGATGACGTCCCGGACTTCCATCGACAAGTGAAAGCAAGGCTGCTACGACTCGCGCACACGTCTCAGTTGCTCCGAGAGACGACGCTTGCGCCGGACCAGTTTACCAACAAGGCCGGATATCCCCTAAGGACATTGCAGGAACCTGCCTCAGTCGCGTGGAATGTGGCCACCGGGCTTTATTACAAAACTCAGCCGGAGCCGCCATGGAAGCTGGCGAACGTCAGACCTGGCGTCTGTTATATCGGTCTGGTATTCAAGATGATTCCGAATGATGAACGTGAACATGCCTGCTGTGCAGCCCAGATGTTCCTGAACGAGGGAGATGCTGTCGTCTTTCGCGGGGCGAATGGTCCGTGGAAGACGGGCGATTACGATTTTCACTTGAAGGAGACAGAAGCTAAGAAGCTCATATCTCGCGTGCTGGAGACTTTTAAGGACAAGCACGGCTCGCCGCCCAAGGAGTTCTTTATCCACGGAAAGACCATTTTCAATGACGAAGAATGGAAGGCCTTTTCTGAAGCGGCCCCGCCTGAAACAAATATTGTCGCGGTACGAATTAAGACCACGACTGGTGACACGAAGCTGTTTCGTGACGGCGACTACCCAGTCTTGAGGGGAACCGCCGTGATTCTTGACAGCAAGAACGCCTATCTGTGGACGACCGGCTTTGTGCCGCGTCTCGACACTTACATCGGGCCGGAAACTCCAAATCCTCTTCTGATAACGATCTTGAGAAGTTCAGGCGAACCGCCCGATATCAGGACTGTTCTCACGGACATTATGGGCCTGACAAAAATCAACTACAACGCATGCAATTACAGTGATGGCCTGCCGGTAACGGTTAGGTTCGCCGGAAAGGTCGGTGATGTCCTCACGATGGGTTCGGCGAAAGATGCTGAAAAGCAGCCGCTGAAGTTCTACGTGTAACGTAAGGACGTTGTCGGATTAACACATGGAAGCTTTATGTCAGACGAAGTAACAGAACATCTGCAGGCACTCTTTGTCGGAGTGGCACCTGAACGCGCACAGGAGCTGGAAAATTTCTGGAAGCGGTACGGTCCGGTCGTCAAGGTCGTTTCAGACGATGAGCAGGGGGATGCTCCTGTCATGGAAGCAGGTGCTTATCGCTATCTTCACTTTAACCATCGTGCAGGATTTCCCAGTTGGGGACCGGCTGATTTCCTAAGTTGGGTACCACCGTGAAGGGGTTACCGGCGGAGCCGAAGGCGACGATTCTTACGCGTCTTTTTTCTTGCTGGCAAGTTTTCTGGCTTTGACGCCGCGATAGCTCTCGCCGGTGATGTTGATTGTCAGAGCGGAGTGCTGGAGTCGGTCGCGGATCGCGTCGGCGATGACGGGATCGGCAATGACCTCAGACCAGTGATCGAGTGGCAGCTGCGTGGTGAAGATCGTGGACTTGGCGATGGATCTTTCCTCGAGGATTTCGCAGAGATCTTGCGCCTCGATGGAGGACATTTTTCGCATCCCCATGTCATCAAGGATCAGTACGTCCGGCTTTGCGAGTTTGTCGCGATAACGTAGATACGTGCCGCTGGACCGAGCGAGCGCGACGTTCTCGAGCCACGTCGTGACCGTCATGTACATCACAGATTTCCCGCACGCACAGGCATGTAGGCCGGTGGCCTGCGCAAGGAACGTCTTGCCGACACCGGTTTGACCGATCAGGAGCACCGGGCGGGCGTCCGTCAGCCATTGCATACCGTAGAGCTCCTTGATCTGCGCCTTGCTGATCGAGCGGCTGGCGGTGAAGTCGATGTCTTCGAACGCCGGGCGTAGCGTGAACTTGGCCGCTTTGATGCGCGAGCCAGTTTTTCGCTCTTGTCGGTAATCGGCCTCTGCCTGCAGCAGCGTATCAAGGAACTCGCTATAGCTGGTTTGATCGCGCGTGGCATCAGCGACGCCTTGCTCGAACGCAGCGAACATGCCGAGCAGTTTCATGTCGGCCATCAGATTCTTGGCGATTGCGGTACTCATAACTTTAAACTCTCCTGGTTGATTATCGGGGGAACAGCAACATCCACATCGACGGCCTGAACGGCGCCGCCGACATAACGCAGCATGGGATTACCGGGCCGGCGCACGATCTCGCGGTCCGACTCGGGGGATACGGTTTGTTTGCGTGCTTGCGTGAGCAGATCTTGGAAGTACGGCACGCGATATCGGTTATAGCGGCGCATGGTGGCGATGGCCGCGGCGATGCGGACACTGGCGGCCTCGTGCCCGGCGGTGTTGATCTCCTTCGTGCAGACGCGCACGAAGCCCTGAGCGCGGCGCAGATGCCCATAGACGTCGGCGTTGAACAGCTCGACGAACAGGGCGTTCAGATCCAGATGGATGAAGCGCGATTGCGAGAGCAGCTTCTGCGGCGTCGCTTCGTAGTAGGCCACGGTGTTCGGCGGGAAGTGCTCATCGATCCGGATGCGCCGGCCTTCTTTGTGCCGACTGCGCGGATGGATGGCCAGGCGCTC
>PLUE01000063.1 GCA_003164785.1 Gammaproteobacteria bacterium
GCCTTTGTGTCTCGAAAGCCGTGCCTACTCGGGTCGATCCACCGTGCGAGTTCGATACACCATGACACGCTCTTTTTCGATGACGTACGAGGTCAAAAAACCGAGGCTGACGAGTTCCTCGAGCGCCGCGCGACAGCGTCGTTTAAAGCCCGCCGGCTGCGCGTTCCGACTGCCAGTAATTTTGCGTAGAAACGCGAGCGTGACCGGGAACGGGGTGCGGTGACTGCTGAAATAGGCGTGCAGCGCTTGCGCGAGCGGCCGCCGGCCGAGCTGCCGGCGCTGTTTCCAGTCGATCGCCGTCCACTGCGTTTCGCCGTACAGGCGGATCAGCTGGCGATTGAGCTCCACGGCGTAATGGCTCGTGACTTCGTCTTTGGCACCCGATTTGATGAGTGGGCCGAAGTAGGTCTTGCCCTCGTGCGTCACCTGCACCGCACAGGCTGTCAGACGGATCAATGCGCTGTGTAATTGCTTGTGCTGCTCTCCCCCGGTCGGCAGGCCCAGCGCCTTCAGAATGCTGTGTGCCGTGAACGTACAGAGGTTGCCTAAGGGGTGTTCTTTGGCCAGGTGCACCAGAGTTTCCCACAGCGTCAGATCTTCTTGATTGAGCTGCTGGCCGGTGTATTTGACGGTGATTCCGTCCTGGCTCGCGAGCGTGACTTCCTTTAAAAACTGGCGGTCTTTGCTCTGGATCGCGGAAAAAAGCGCCGAGCGGATAAAGCTGTTCGGGGTGCCGCGCTTGGCCTCGGGCCACAGCGGCAATTGAATGACTTCGGTCGCCTCGCGCTCCTGGGCCGCCTGCCGCAGGCGTGCAAATCGCGACTCCAAATTCGAGTGCGATTCAGCCGGACTGTCGGTCCCCTCGCCCCGTGTCTTGTTGGCCATGCTATCCCTACGTCCTATGCCGCTGCCGCGCTAACCATCCAGACAATCGACCCACAATTTCACACGTGGACATGTGTAGTTGTCCACATGTAAATCTGACGCGTTCATCAAGCAATGGGCGGCTTGCCGTACTTTGTGAACAAATCGTTGAGCGCTTCGCGCAGTAGGGCCTGCGTCGAGGTGTCGCGGTCCAGGCCCAACTGCTTGAGCTGGCGCGATACGGCAGGGTCGAAATGCGCCGCGACGGTTTTCTTCCCGATGCGGCTCGGCGTGCTCGTCCGGATGGCTGTCACTGTGGTGGGCGCGGCCGCCGCCTCGCCACCCCGGGTGGCGGTTTGCAGGGCTGCGGCTAAATTCGCTCGTTTGTTCATGGTTCAATCCTCGAATTCAGGTCAGGTCCTAGATGTCGCCGCGATCTGGCGCGCCGTAACGCGGGGGGAGTTCATAGCGGTCGCGCCTCGGCCAGCACGGCGGCCCGGATGGAGTCGGGCAGCGCACGGGGTGTGAGGACGTCCACCGTCACCCCCAGCAGCTCTCGTAATTCGCGACGGATCGCGCCGATGTCGAACAGCGTCGTCTCCGAACTCGGATCGATCAGGAGATCCAGATCGCTCTGCTCCGAGTCATTGCCATGCAGCGCCGAGCCGAACACCCGGGCATTACCAGCGCGGTGGGATTCAACGATGCGGCAAATGGCTGCGCGATGCACCTGTACAGCTTCGGACGGCTTCATGCGCTCTTTCTCACAGTCTCAAGTGTGGACGCGTGTACACGTGTATATGCCCACTTGTAGAGTTCCGCGATTTCCTGCGCGGCCTTACCGTCCGGCTCAAATTCTTGGGCCGCCTGGCCCCCGGTTAACGAATGCACGTACGCGGCCCGTTGGGTGAGCTTCACGGGCGCTACCGTCAAACCATAGCTGCGTACGGCTTCCTCGGCCTCCTCCGCAAGCTTTCCTTGATGCGGCACGGCGTTGAGCACCACCACGGCCTCCTTCTTCGCCAGCGCCGCCAAATCGCCCGAGGTGCCGATGGCCTTGAGATCCAGAATCGCCGGTCGGCAGGGGATCAGCACTAGATCCGCCGCCCGCGCCGCCGCCAACGCGGAGGATTCGGAGTGGGGCGCGGTATCAATGATCACGAGCTCGGCGCCATTGGCGCGCGACGCTCCGATCACCTCCTCGAGCCGGCTCGCCTGGGACGAGACCACGAAAGGCGCCTCCTTGCTCACCCGGATGTCATGCCAGGTTTTCGCGCTCGACTGCGGATCCAGGTCGATCAGTACCGTGGGCACGTCCTGCAATTCGGCCGCGACGGCGAGATTGACGGCGAGGGTGGTTTTGCCGGCGCCGCCTTTCTGCGAGATCACTGCAATGATTTTCATGTGGGAATCTCCACGTGTACACACATATACATGCTAACAATATCACACCTAAACATGTGAGTAGGCGTGTGTTCAAGTGCTTTCCCACGTAGCCGAACCCTTGCGCTCGATTCCGGGGGAGCAGGGCGGTGTGTGATAACACGATGATTTATCAAACTTCCCCAGCGACTCAACATCGATGATGCCCGGAGCACTTCTCCAAACAGTCACGAAGGAGAGGAATCGACGTTAAATCCCCTATATAATCTCCAAATAAAGAATATTTAATTCAAGGTGTCCCATGCGCACGTCCAATGACGCTCTGTTTACGCCGACTGAAGCGGCTGTCCTGACGCGGCTTTCACTCAAAGCGGTGAATAATGCGATCGACAAGAACCTAGTTCCGACGACGGTTCGGCCACGCGCCAGCGACTCAACCCGGCTACTGAATCGCCAAGCGCTCTTGGCGCTTGCCTTGGAGCAGCGGCTAACGAGCGGGTTCTTCCCCGAGTTGCGACGCCGTGTGTTTGAGGCGCTGGCGGCTTCTTCGCGCAAAGTGCTCTCGATCGAGGAGGGATTGGTCAAGATTGACCTCCGTGAACCGCGGCGCGCATTGGCGGCCTCCCTGCGGGCGTTGCGGCGTGCCCGGTCACTGGTGGTCAGCGACCCAGATATCTTGAGCGGCGATCCCGTGTTTCGCGGCACTCGTATTCCCGTGCACTCGATCGCCACCTGGTTGGATCAAGCATCGCCGGCGGCCGAGATCCTCCAAGCCTATCCACGTCTCACGCCTGAGATGATCCAGCTGGCGCCGGTGTACGCCCAGGCTTACCCGCTGCGAGGCAGGCCGCGCAAGCAACCCTGGCAAGACAATCCGCCACTGCGGCGTATTCGCGCGCCGCTACCCGAGCTCAAGGTGTGAGATTTTTGATCGATGAGTGTCTTACCGTGCAGTTAGTGACCATCGCAGGCCAAGCGGGCTACGAGGCCCATCACGTCGCTCATGTGGGCAAGGCCGGCTGGAAGGATTGGCATGTGATGCAGCACGCACGCGAGGAGGATTTCGTTCTGGTCACGAACAACGCCGTCGATTTTCGTCAGCTCTATGCGGCCCAGCCGCTACACGCCGGGCTGGTGATTTTAATTCCCAATGTGGATGGTGAAATGCAGCAGCGCCTGTTCACGGGTGCCCTTGAGCAGCTCGCTCACTACGGCGAACCCATCAACCAGGTACTCGAGATTGACCTCGAAGGTGAAGAAGCAATATTCGTATTTTACGAGCTTCCATCGCCTGCCGGAGTTTAGCTCTCATGACAGAACAAGAAATAACCGCCCAAAAAGAAATCGAATTCTACGCCACCGCCACCGCCGCGTGGTTCGACACAAAATTAGAACGCGATAAGTCGTTACTCACCCTTTCGGCCGGGGGCATTGGCCTATTAATTACTTTACTTTCCACTATTGGCATTCATTCCGTCGAGATCTTGATCCTGTATGCGGCGGCACTTTTTTCGTTTATCTGCTCCCTGGTTGCCGTGCTCTGGATATTCAAACGTAACGCGGTTCATTTAGAAAACATAAATCGTGGGCAGGAGGGCAGCGATTTAGTGCTCGACCTTCTCGACAATGCTGCTATCTTTTGTTTCTTTCTCGCCGTCGTGTTGTCGTCGATTATGGGTATTTCTTCAGCATTTTATTCGTTCCAAACACAGGAGAGTCTCATGGCAAACGGAGATAAAAGTAGGCATATGGCGAACGACAGTTTCAGCGGCATTAAAAATATGCTGCCGGCGCAACCTGAGACGCTCACCAAGAGCTTTAACAATGCAGCCAGTATGAAACCCGCCGTACCGCCGCCGGCCTCGACCCAGACCCAGACGTCGCAACCGGCTGCTTCGAAGCCGGCGGCGCAACCAACGACCACGGGGAACAAGTAACAAGCCCCGGTTAAAATCCGGGAGGACTTTTTCCTTCCTTGACTGTAGAGATGGGAGTACCCATGGATAGAGGCCCGAAGAATGGTGCCGACAACAAGTTGCCTCCCAATTCGATAGCATTACCCGGTCAGAAGCTCGCGACCTCGAACAAACCACGGATGCTCAAACCATTCGAGATCGACTTGTTGCAGCAGGACTTGAAGGCGGCACTTAGCTATTCCGCGGCGCATTTACGACAGCAAAAATAGAATCCGGAAGTGAACCCGGCCACGGGAAAAAGCATGACGTTATTTCGAGAATTACCGGAGCCCAACCGAGACAAATTCGTAGAAATATCCCTAAAACAGCAGGAAGCTGTGCGAGGTACGTTTCTAGATGCTGGCAATAGGGCTCAGACATTTCTGAGCGTTATACTTTTATTGGGCGTGGTCTTAGGGTCTTTGATGATCCATGAACAATCGAAACCGCAGCGCTCGTCTGTGATCGCGCTCGCGAGTTTTTTAGTTGGGCTTATCTGCGTCGGATTTCTTCACGCCACGAGTTTTGAAACGACGCGAGTTGTGCTACTCAGAGCAACCAAAAGACTGCGACGAATTTTTCGCAGCGAGATTCCAGTCGAAGCAGCGGATACTCCACCGATAAGCTTGCGCTGGATGTACGCGACGAGCACGTTGGCCTATTTGGCTTTTCTGCTGTGGATCGTTGGGGCGGCCGCGGCATTTGCATCGTTCACGTCCAAAGAGGCAATAGTGGCGGAAACGCCGGTCGTGTCGCCCCTACATGCACCGGCAAGTTCTCTGGAAAAAGAGCAAGCCCCCATGCAGCAGGCGCCGACGCCTCCGTCATTCAGAGAGCCGGACCACAGCAAATGGACGGTCAGCGACACGGTTGCGTCGATAGGCGGCCTTGTCGCCTTTCTTCAATTTATTGCACTGATTGCAACATATTGGGTAATGCGAAATACGGGGCGACAGCAACTTCGCGCCTATGCACTCGCGAACTCCTTCGCGCTTTTCGAAGGATCGACTATGACGCCACCTAATCTTAGCCGTCAAAACGAGCCAGGCGTCATCATAGAAATGAAGAATTTTGGTCAAACACCGGCTTACAGATTTGTGAGTTGGGCGATGATCCAAGTAATTGAGCCGATAAATGAGGATAAATTGTTTGTTCCGGAATTGGCCGACATTTCGTCGCAAACTCTTCCCACAAACGGCGTAACCACTAAAGCCCTTTGGTTTGGGCGACCCCTTACTCCAAATGAAATCGCGGACATTCAGCAGGGAATCCGTATGATCTATGTCCATGGGCGAGTCGAGTACCGAGACGTATTCAAGCGACAACGACATTCCAATTTTCGTGTCGCTTACCGCGGCACATTCCCCCCAGTTGGCACGCCGGTGATGACATTTCGCGATAAGGGAAACGAATCTGTTTGAACTCCGCACGTGTCCTGCTCGTTTGCCAGCAATCGCGCTATCAAATGGGTGGGATCAGCAGCCGGTGTGTTCCAACTGGCAATGCTTGGATGTGTTGCGACCACGACCGCCACTCCTGCCGCATTCTTAAAAACACTGCTTCGCCAACGTCGATTGTTTACTTCGACGAACTCATCGACGACATCGTCAGAGGTCTTCAGTTGTTTTCGAACCCATTTTCCAGCTGTTTGGCCAAAGCAAAGCACTACGCGGATTTTAAGCCTGTCAATAACCGCTTGGTGAAACGGCCAACATTGTGTCGCCAGATTTTCAAATTCTGCTTTGAGATGTTTCTCGCGCGTAGTGCGTACAAAAATCAAGTTACTCGAGGGAACATGGCCGGCTTTAAGTTTCAATTGATCAAGCATATGCAACACTCGTGGTTGCATGCCGCAAGTGCCGGCATCTTGATCATTCCACTTTTCATGCTCGTATTCGGACCATTCGAGCAATTCATTCGAAAGCACCTTTTTTGTGTGCCACTCCACTGTCTGGCAGCTCTGCTTATCCGGACATCCACCCGGATTTAGCCCAAGAATGTATAGTTTCGACGGAGCGCCAAAGGCCGCTTTACCAGATAAAAAAACAGACCCGGACCTTTGAAGAAGTCCCTTCGGAATTAGAGTAGAAAATTCAGTAATCATCGCAACAGGTTCCACGTTAATAGCTAACCTTGAACGTCGGGCTATCCTCCGGTCGCGTCTTCCGGTGATCATAAATTCGCGTCGTCGAGATGTTCGCATGCCCCAGCCACTCCTGCACCTTGGCGATATCGGCCTGGTGATCGAGCGCGTTGGTGGCCGCCGTCGCGCGCAACGAATGCGCCCCAATCTCAAATCCCAGCTCCGCCGAGTACTCCCGCACCATCCGATACACCCCATCGGGCGTGATGGCCTGGTCGGATAACAGGTCGCGACTATGGTGAAGCGGGCGGAAGAGGGGGCTTGCCTCGACGCCGCCGTGGCCCGCCGCCTCGAGGTAATCACCAATCAAGCCACTCGCCGCCGGGTGCAGCGGCACATAGCGCGTCTTGCCGCCCTTGCCGGACACCTTCAGATGCGGCACACCGCGGCGCTCCTGCCGGTAATCTTTGACCTTCAGCTTGCACAGCTCGTCCCGGCGCAGCGCGTGATACAGCAGCGTGGCCAGGATGGCCCGATCCCGCTTGGATTTGAGCGTGTCGCCTACGGGCGCGGCCAGTAGCTTCCGGGCTTGGTGGTCGCCGAGCGCCGGCGTCTTGCCCTCGGTGGTTTCGGGCACCGGCCGCTTCACGCCCTTGACTGGGTTATGGGTGACGGCGTTCTGGTCGCAGAGGTAATCGAACAGGGAGGCGAGCGCCGAGAGCCGGTGCCGGATGGTTGTCGCCGATAACTTTCGGCCGGCGAGCTCGTCGCGCCAGGCGATGACATGCGCCCGGGTGACGGTCCGGAATTCTTCCGGCCGCTCGATGCCGGTGAACCGAACAAAATCCTTGAGGGCCGTCTCGTAGGCGCGGCGGGTGGCCTTCGTGCCGAGGTTGGCGAACCACTCGAGTTCGGGCGGCACGTCGGCCAAGCCCTGGAACGCGGCGGCGGTCAGGAGGCGGGGGCTGGAGGAGGTCGGGACGGCGAGAGTGGTCTTCAGGGTTTTTGCCATCCTTCCTTTTACCCCCGATAAAATAGGTTATCA
>PLUE01000040.1 GCA_003164785.1 Gammaproteobacteria bacterium
TGGCCCTGCAAGATGCGATGTCGCGCCAAGCACAGGCTGAGCGTGAGAAGCAGGCGCGGGTGATTCTCGGCTCCGCCGAAGCGGCGATTGCCGGCAAGTTTGTCGAGGCGGCCAATATTTACGCCGGGCACCCCGAAGCGCTGCAACTGCGAGCAATGAACATTATCTATGAGACCACCAAGGAGCGAGGCGCGACGATCTTGATGCCCAGTTCGATGGTCGACAGCATGAATCCCTATGGGAACACGCTGGCGCTCGCGCTCGCGGGCAACGAGGTGCTCAAGCCAAATGATGCGCTCAAGGTGGCAGAGCCATCCCGACCTGCAGCCGCGGCCTGACGGCCGCAACGCCCGCTCTGAAAGGAAAAGGATAGATGTTACGCAGCGTGCAGGATCTAGAGGGCTACGCGATTCGCGCGACCGATGGGGCGATTGGCCACTATAAGATCTATGCCGAGAGCTTCCGAGGAGCCAATCACCTGGGCCGCATCCTGGCAGAAGCACAGACGATCGTCGATGCGGCGCTGACCGCGCCCGCGCAGCAAGCGATGAATGCATCCATGTCCATTGCGAGTCCGAAGGTATGAGCACACCCACGCAAGTCAACCCTCCAGGGCAACACCTATGGCACACGGACGTAGCGGGGTTCGACTCCCTCGCCGCGCTTGCCCTGGATATGCGTTGGTCGTGGAATCATGCCACCGACCAAGTGTGGCGGCAGCTCGATCCGGTGCTGTGGGAATTCACGCATAACCCTTGGGTCGTTCTGCAGACGGTCTCGCGGGAGAAGCTCGAGCGTGCCTTAGCCGAGCCCGCTTTCCGCAAAAATGTCGACGATCTGGTGCAAGGCCAGCGGGATGCTGCGCAGGCGAGCGCGTGGTTTCAGAACACCTACCCGCAATCTGCGCTGAGCTGCGTGGCGTATTTCAGTATGGAGTTCATGTTGAGCGAAGCCTTGCCCATCTACTCGGGCGGGCTCGGAAACGTGGCCGGTGATCAGCTCAAGGCCGCCAGCGACTTGGGGGTTCCGGTCATTGGCGTAGGCCTACTCTACAGTCAAGGTTATTTTCGCCAGGTGATCGATAAGGAAGGGGCTCAACGGGCCCTCTTTCCGTATAACGATCCCGGGCAGCTGCCGATTACACCGTTACGCCAAGCCAATGGTGAGTGGTTGCGGTTGGAAATCGCCTTGCCGGGTTACTCGGTCTGGCTGCGCGCCTGGCAGGTCCAGGTCGGTCGGGTG
The DNA here is from genome assembly GCA_003164785.1 of Gammaproteobacteria bacterium. GTDB lineage: Bacteria > Pseudomonadota > Gammaproteobacteria > Steroidobacterales > Steroidobacteraceae > Bog-1198. The sequence continues at coordinate 1,243 of PLUE01000040.1, forward strand.
AAGCTTTACCTGCTCGATAGCAATGATGCAGCGAATTACCCCGCACATCGAGGCATCACCAGCGAGTTGTATGGCGGCGGTCCGGAGTTGCGCCTGGCGCAAGAGCTGCTGCTTGGCATCGGTGGATGGCGGCTGCTCCGGGTGCTCGGCATCCAGCCGCAAGTCTGTCATCTGAACGAGGGGCATGCGGCCTTTGCCACATTGGAACGCGCCCGCAGTTTCATGCAAGAGAGTGCGCAGCCTTTTGATGTCGCGCTCACCGTCACTCGAGCTGGAAATCTCTTCACCACTCACACGGCGGTGGCCGCCGGCTTTGACCGGTTCCCGCCGGCTCTGATCGAGCAATATCTGGGTGGCTATGCGCAGCAGCAGCTCGGTATACCGCTGTACGATCTGTTAGCGCTCGGCCGAGCGAACCCAAATGACCCGTCGGAACCTTTCAACATGGCGTATCTCGCGGTGCGGGGAAGCGGGGCAGTCAATGGCGTGAGTCGCCTGCACGGGCAGGTGAGTCGGCAGCTCTTTGAGCCGCTGTTCCCGCACTGGCCGCAGGAGGACATCCCGGTGGGGTCCGTAACCAACGGCGTTCACACGCCAACCTGGGACTCGGCCCCGGCCGACGAACTGTGGACGCAGGCCTGTGGAAAGGACCGCTGGCTGGGGACCACGGAAGCCTTGGAGCGGAACATTCGCGGAGTCTCCGACGCGAAGCTCTGGCAATTGCGCACCGCCTCCAGAAAGTCCCTGGTCGAATACGCTCGCACACGATTGGCCAAGCAATTGGAGGCGTCGGGCGCCTCGCCCGAGGAGATGGACAGAGCAAAGCACTTATTCGATCCCAATGCTCTGACACTGGGCTTCGCGCGCCGCTTCGCAACCTATAAGAGACCGAACCTGCTGCTGCACGACCGGGAGCGGCTCCTGCGCCTGTTGAGCAATCCACAGCGCCCGGTACAACTCATCATCGCCGGCAAGGCGCATCCGGCCGACCAGGCGGGACAGGCGCTGATTGAGGAATGGATCCATTTCATCCGGCAGCCCGACGTGCGTCCCCATGTGATTTTCCTCAGTGACGACGACATGCTGCTCACCGAGCAGCTGGTGCAGGGCGTGGACCTCTGGATCAATACGCCCCGGCGACCCTGGGAGGCGTGCGGCACGAGCGGCATGAAAGTGCTCGTCAATGGCGGCATCAATCTGTCGGAATTGGACGGCTGGTGGGCGGAGGCCTACACGAGCGAGGTGGGGTGGGCGTTGGGCGATGGCCGGGAGCACGGCGATGATCCGGCATGGGATGCGCACGAAGCCAACACCCTATACGACTTGCTCGAGCGGGAGGCGATCTCGGAGTTTTATACCCGGGACGAGAGCGGCATCCCCACTGCATGGGTCAGGCGGATGCGGGAAAGCATGGCGCGATTGACGCCACGATTTTCCAGCAACCGCGCGGTGCGCGAATATACGGAGCTACATTACCTGCCCGCGGCCGCCGGCTACCATCAGCGTGCCGCCGATAAGGGTGCCATCGGCAAGCAAATCGTCGATTGGCGGCATACGCTGGACCAGCAGTGGGAGTCGCTGAGCTTCGGAGATGTTCGGGTCGAAACGGACGCGGAACATCATAGGGTTGAAGTCGAAATACGCCTGAATGGGCTCGACCCGAATGCGGTGCGAGTCGAGCTTTACGCCGATGGCATCGGCGGCGGCGATCCGGTGCGCCAGGAGATGAAGTGGGCGCGAACGCTACCTGGCGGCGCTCGGGGGAGCGTCTATCACGCAACGCGACCGACGACACGTCCGGCGAGCGACTACACACCGAGGGTGATTGCGCAGCGCTCCGGGGTGGCGGTGCCGTTGGAATACGCTCGAATCCTTTGGCAACGATGATGACAACGCCCCAACGCGAGTTGCACGAATACCTGTCGGAGACCTGCGAGCGCGCTGACGTTCGAGCGGGTTCGCCGCTGCCGTTGGGAACGCAGGAAAGGGCAGGAGGGGTCAATTTCGCTCTGCTCAGCCGTCACGCCAACCGCGTTCGACTCGAGTTGTTCGACCATCCAGAAGACGCGAAGCCGGTTCGGGGCATCGATCTCGATCCAGTGCGTCACCGCACCGGCGATGTCTGGCACGTCTGGGTGGCGGGAATCAATCCCGGTCAGTTGTATGCGTATCGCGCGGATGGACCCTATGAGCCCAACAAGGGCCAGCGATTCAATTTCAACCGTTTGCTCCTCGATCCCTTCGCGGCCGCGATTTCGCAGCTGCCGCCGTGGGATTTCGCATCGGCGCGTGGATACGACGCCTCGGCGCCAGAGCAAGACCTGGTGATCTCGACGCAGGACAACTGCGCCTCGATGCCAAAATGCGTCTATGTCAATGAGCCCTTCGATTGGGGCGAAGACCAACCACCCCGGCATCCGTGGTCGAAGACCCTCATCTACGAGGCCCACGTTCGTGGCTTCACTATTCATCCCAACTCGGGCGTGAAGCATCCGGGAACCTACCGAGGTCTGATGGAGAAGATTCCTTATCTCAAGAGCCTGGGTGTGACGGCGGTGGAGTTGATGCCCGTGCAGGAGTTCAATGAAGCCTCTGTTACGCGCATGAATCCCAGAACCGGTCAACCGCTTAAGAATTACTGGGGATACGATCCGGTGGTGTTCTGTGCGCCCAAAGCGTCCTACAGCAGTGCAGGAGGCTCGGGGCAGCAGAAGCTGGAGTTCAAGGAGATGGTCCGGACCCTTCACCAGGCCGGTATCGAAGTGATTCTGGACGTCGTCTTCAATCACACGGCAGAGGGAGACGAGCGGGGTCCGACGCTTTGCTTCCGCGGGATGGATAACGCCATTTTCTACACGCTGGCGGACGACAAGCGCCATTACAAGAACTACACGGGCACAGGTAACACCATCAACGCCAATCATCCAGTAGTGCGCGACCATATTTTGGCCGCGCTGCGCTATTGGATGGTCGAGATGCATGTGGATGGATTCCGGTTTGACTTGGCATCGGTTCTTGGCCGGGACGGCACCGGCAAACTGCTAGCCAATGCACCGTTGCTCGAACGGATCGCGGAGGATCCGATCCTGAGAGACGTCAAGATCATCGCTGAGGCGTGGGATGCCGCCGGTGCCTATCAGGTGGGCAGTTTTTCAGAGCGCCGCTGGGCGGAGTGGAACGGCCGGTACCGAGATGATGTCCGACGCTTCTGGCGGGGCGATGAGGGGATGCTGGGTTTATTGGCCAACCGCATCTGCGGCAGTGCGGACATCTATTGCAAGTCCGGCAAAGGCCCCGAGGGCAGCATCAACTTCGTGACCTGCCACGACGGCTTCACCCTGAATGACCTGGTGAGCTATCGCACCAAGCACAATGAGGCCAACGGAGAAAATAACCACGACGGCACCGACGCTAACTTCAGCCAGAACTGTGGCGCGGAAGGCGCGACCGAGGACGCCGGAATCGAGGCCTTGCGCAAGCGGCAGATCAAGAACTTCCTCCTGACTCTCCTGATCTCGCGCGGAGTGCCGATGCTGCTCGGCGGGGACGAGGCTCGTCGCTCGCAGGGTGGCAACAACAATGCCTACTGCCAGGACGATGAAACCAGTTGGTTTGACTGGACCGATATTGAACGGCAACAAGAGATCTACCGGTTTGCCTGCGGCATGATTGCCTTTCGCGGCGCGCATCCGGTACTGAGTAAGGAGCAATTCTATACGGACACGGAGATCCGGTGGTTCAACCCGGCTGGCGGTTTACCGGACTGGTTTGACCCAAAGGCCCAAAGCCTCGCCTGCTTGATCCAGGAGAACGAACACGCCGCGCTGTTGCTGATGTTCAACGCTGGCGCGAGTGATACGACTTTTGATTTGCCACCTCTGCCGCAAGCGTGGCGCTGGTACCTGGCAGTCGATACATCTGGCTTGACGCCGCAAGACCTGTTCGTCGCAGGGACGGAAGCGCTTATGGATCATTCACAGACTTATCGCTTGCAACAGCGCTCCAGCGCCATACTTCTGGCACGGGCGCAGGAATGTGCATAGGGAGAGGGCCACTATGGGCCAAAGGGCTTGCCGACTACTTCCTGACTCAATCTCCCGTCCCAAACATCTGGCTAATCGATGAAGAAAGCGACCGCACTCACCTACATATTTGTGGATGTCGGTCGCGTCAAGGTGCGTGTCATCCGCACCGACGAGGAACTCATAATCGCGAGGTCTGTGGCCCGCGAACTCAATCTAGGCTCACTTCGTAGAACCTAAGCCGTGGACGATTCGCTCTGTGTCTTCTCGTTATTCCTTGGCAATCTCAGATTTCATCTGATTGTACTCATCGCGGTTTATCTCGCCCTTCGCGTACCGCGCGTCGAGAATATTGAATGCCTCCTTGCGTGGCGGCTTGCCGAATTTCTGGTGAGCCCGGTAGGTATAGCCCCAGTTTCCAAGGCTTGAAAACAGCAGGAACACGAAACCAAACCAAAGAAACCAGCCCCAACCGAAATACCAGTCGTTCCAATAAGCATGAGGCATTGTTGGATTATCCTTCTCTTCACACTATCAAGTTATTGACGATCAAAGACTCGATCAACGCCCGCGCAGCCCGTGCGGCGAGTCGGTCACCCGTTGCACCGGTGCCCACGGAAGGCATCGCTGCTAACATCATAGCCAATAAAGATTATGCGCTCGCCCGGCGACGCACTCTGTACGCTGCCGTGCAGACCACAGGTCGCGGAAGCCGGTATAAGGGAAATCGAAGGTCACCAAGATACGCTGGTGCTGGGGGCGCGCTTTGCCAAGTGGCGCGCCGTCATTGCGATCGACGATCACCGACCGAGCCGCGGTTGTATCGAGGCGAATGCGCATGCGCTCGCGCGTTATGCCGCGCTATGTCAAGAAGCGGGGCTCGTTCCCGTGGTCGAACCCGAAGTGTTGATGGACGGTGATCATACCCTGGAGCGATGCCGCGAGGTGACCGCGGAGTGTCTGCGGGCCGTTTTCGATCAACTGCATGTGCAGAGAGTGCTATTGGAAGGGATGATTCTCAAGCCCAACATGGTGCTCCCGGGTTTGACCTGTCCCCACCAGGAATCAGCGAACGAGGTGGCGCTCGCCACGGTGAAATGCCTCCTCGAAGTCGTGCCAGCAGCCGTTCCCGGGATAGCGTTTTTATCGGGAGGTCAATCCGGAAAACTTGCCTCTGCTCGTCTGAACGCCATGCACGCGAGATCCGAGTCGATGCCATCGCCACTCCCTTGGGCGCTGACGTTTTCCTTCGGTCGCGCCATTCAGCAGCCCGCGCTGGGGATTTGGAGCGGCCAGGAGGCGCACCGCAGCGCCGCGCAGCAAGCGCTGCTGCATCGCGCACATTGCAATTGGGCCGCGCTTCGCGGCGAATACACCGTTGCGATGGAACGGAATTGAGCGGGTCGCTGCGGCTTTTTCTGGTGCGCCACGGTGAGACCGCTTGGTCGATCACGGGCCAACATACAGGATTCACGGACATTGCATTGACGCCGCACGGGGAGGACGAGGCGGGCGAATTGGCGTCCCGCTTGCGGACGGTGCAGTTCACGCGAATCCTGACGAGCCCGTTGCTGCGGGCGCGACAAACGTGTGAGTTGGCGGGGTTTGGGGCCGCAGGGGAGATCGACCCGGATCTGGTGGAATGGAACTACGGCGATTACGAAGGCAAGCGCACCGTGGATATTCACGAGGAACGACCCGGTTGGAATGTGTGGCGCGATGGGTGTCCTCACGGCGAAACACCCGCCAACGTATCTGATCGCGCTGACAGGCTTCTAGCCCGTCTGCGCGAGTTAGCCGGCAATGTTGCGCTTTTTACGCACGGCCAATTTGGCTCAGCTCTTGCAGCGCGATGGATCGGATTGGCCGTCATCGAAGCTCAACACTTGGCCCTAGGTCCGGCATCGATCAGCATGCTCGCACATGAAGCCGGTCACCCGAAGATCCCGGTCATTGCGCTATGGAATGCCCGTGCAGATTGATCGCCGGGGCCGCTAATCGGAAGCCTTGCCGGCTGTGGATTTGCGGTTTGGCCGAGCGCTGCGGCAGGCAGTGTCCCAAATGCCGCTCGTGACGCCATAGCAGCACGGCCGTTGCGCGTGATGGTGGATGAAATGCCAGCGCTGACGGCGTCGCAGCCATGCGCCTTTTGCACGCCAATGGTGAATGGCATGGTGCGTGGTCGCGTACGCAACGTAACCGCACAACACGCCGAGCGTTAAAGCGCAGGCACTCCAGGCGTCTCCCATCAGCCAGGCGGGTAAAAAGAGGAACGTGCCGAGTACCGAGGCCGTGACGAGCGTGGGCGCGCAGATGAAGGCCGTGGGACGCGCGTGATGTTCGGCATGCCAACGCCGAAAGGGCTGCACGCCATGAAAGAGGAACCGATGCACCAGGTACTCGAGGACGCTCCAGCCAACCACTCCCGTGATTCCCAAGAACGCGACCCTTGGCCATAGAGCGTGCGGTGTGCCGACCACGAGGGCAATCGCCAACACCACGATCATGCTGCCGTAAATCGCGAAATCCGCCCAGTAGGCGGCTTTACTTTGCTCGATCGTCAAAAAATTCATGCAGAGCTTTTGGCGGACATCGACGATGGGGTCGTATGACGCAGCGCTCGGTATCGACGTATCAGTGCATTGGTCGAGCTATCGTGGGCGAGCGCCGGCTCGCGGACGCTTGCAAGCTCCGCCGCCGTACGCTGCGCGAGGACTTTGCCAAGCTCGACGCCCCATTGGTCGAATGAATCGATATTCCAGATGATGCCCTGGGTGAACACGCTGTGTTCATACAGCGCCACCAGTGCGCCCAGCGTGAACGGCGTGAGACGCTCCGCGAGCACGGTATTGGTTGGGCGGTTGCCCTCGAAGACTCGGTGCGGGATCAAGGCCTCTGCTGTCCCTTCGGCTCGAACCTCGGCGGCCGTCTTGCCAAAGGCCAGCGCTTCGGTTTGCGCGAACAGATTCGCCATCAGTAGATCATGCTGGGCTCCCAAGGGGTTCAGCGTTTGGCAAAAGCCGATGAAGTCGCAGGCGACCAGGCGGGTACCCTGATGCAGCAATTGGTAGAAAGAATGCTGACCGTTGGTTCCTTGCTCGCCCCATACGATAGGCGAGGTGGATTCTGTCACGGGAAGACCCTGGAGAGTCACATGCTTGCCGTTGCTTTCCATGGTGAGTTGCTGCAGGTAGGCGGGAAAGCGCTTCATATATTGATCGTAGGGCAGCACCGCGAGCGTCGTCGCCCCGAGAAAGTTATTGTTCCAGATCGACAGGAGGCCCAACAGCGCCGGCATGTTGCTTGCGAGCGGAGCTGAGCGAAAATGCTCGTCCATGGCGCGCATACCGCGAAGTAATTCGCGAAAGTGCGCATCCCCGATCGCGATCATGGTCGATAGCCCAATCGCGGAATCCATCGAGTAGCGGCCGCCAACCCAGTCCCACATCGGAAACAGGTTAGAGTGCATTGTCATCGAGCCCTTCGTGCCGCAGCTTCGCGATGATGTCTTCGGCGTAGCTTGTTTCTGCCAGCAGCGGGGCGGTCACCTTCCGGTGGTCCGCAAAAGCCAACAGCGTCTTTTCCGGGATCGTGTCGATCGTGGCTTCGGCTGCCAGGCCCTCAACGTACAGGGTGTCTGGCGCCGCAGGGTCCTTGGTGCCGGTGCTTGCCCAAAGTAGGCGCTGCCGGCCGGCACCTGCGGCCTCGAGCCTCCTCCAACGGTCGGATAAGAGCAACTCGCGATAAGCCTTGTAGGTAAGCGTCGCGATCGCGATGCCGAGTTGGTTGCGAAACGGACCGGTCACCGACAGTTCGCGGATGTAGCTGGCTAGCGTGCCGCTTGGCAACAGTTGCCGTGTGATGTTGTCAAGCCAAAGACGCTGGCCAACATCGTGTAGCGCGAGAGAACGGGGGTTCTTCATCAAGCCTCCAGGGGGTCACGGATCCAATTGAATGCGTGCGAGTTGAGCAGATCAGCGATGCGGTTCCGTTACGTGTATCAATCCCGATGGGCCGTCGTCTGTTCGGTGGCCGACGGACAGCGCTTCGATTTTCATTGGTGTGTGACTTCGAGGCTGCGTGACTTCTCGGCGAGGCCAAGAGGCAACTGGATTGGAGGGTACACCTCTGTGCGATAACGTGCCGACAATGCGCGCTTGCCAGGTTATTGTCCATCCAAAGCGCACTAGATTGGAGGCTCGTATGATGAATGCCGTTACAACACCTCGTCTCGGGTGCCAGTTCGATAGGTTTCTCTACGCTTCGGTGGGTGAGGACAGCAATGGCATGCCGCTGACGGTTCTCTCGGCATTGGCACGAGTGGATGTGGATCCCTGGGAGGAAGCCTCGAAACTCACGCAATTGCCGCGAGCGAGCGCCGTGACGCAACTCGCATCGCTCCTCGGCGCGCTTCGAAATGCGCCCGTGGCAGGCTTGGATCCCGCACGCATCGCTGCCCCATTAATTGGCCTCTTGCCGTGCCCCCGTGATCGTGCGCCTCTCATGCTCAAAGCCTTCGCGCAGTCGGCGCCGACAAAGCATCCCACGGCCGTTTCTACTGTATTGACAGTCTTGACCTATGTGATCTTTATGTTGGTGAGCCAGTGGTGGATGGGGAGCCTTCAGGCGCCCAAAAAGATACAAACACCCCCGACCTCAGCTCCTGCGATCGAATCGCCAAGCGCGCCGACCTCGAGTGAGGGGCCGCAAACTCCCATCAAGTGAATGCCCAGCGAGAACTGCATGTGCTCGCGCTGAACAGCGGCTCCTCATCCCTCAAGTTCGGCCTCTATCAAGTTCGCTCTTTACACACCCAACGGCTGGTCTCCGGTGAGGCAGAGTCGATCGGCAAGGCGGCGGCCGTCTTCCACGCGGAAGACTCGACAGGGACCTCGTTGCTCCGCGAGAGCGCTGCGCTGCCCAGCCAAAAGGACGCGGTTATCCGCATCGCTCGGCTGCTGACCGACTTGAAAATGCCCGCACCGCAGAGCATCGGGCATCGTATCGTGCACGGAGGACCTAAGCTCAGGCACCACTGCATCATCGATGATTCGGTCCTCGATGAGCTCAACGCGGCCGTAGTCTTTGCCCCACTGCACATGCCCTCGGCCTTGTCGGTCATCCGATTTGCCGAGGCACATTTCCCCACCCTGCCGCAGGTCGCGTGTTTCGACACAAGCTTTCATGCACATATGCCGGACATCGCACGCGTTTTGCCGATTCCCCGCGCGCTGCGAGCGGAAGGGGTCGAGCGCTACGGGTTTCACGGCCTCTCCTGCGAGTCGATTGTGCGTCAGCTGGGAGGTGCGTTGCCGGGCAAGCTGCTCATTGCGCATCTCGGCAATGGCGCGAGCATCACGGCCGTGAAGGACGGTCAATCGATTGACACAAGCATGGGATTGACGCCGACCGGCGGAATCGTCATGGGGACGCGCAGCGGCGACCTTGACCCCGGTGTGTTGGTTTACCTTGCAAGGCGGAAGAAGCTCGATGCGACCCAGATCGAAGAGCTGGTCGACCGGCGTAGCGGTCTGTTAGGTGTTTCCGGGATCTCCGCAGACCTGCGGGACTTGCATAAAGTGGCCCACTCAAACCCCGATGCGCGCCTCGCCATCGATATATTTTGCTATTCTGCAGCGAAACAACTCGCGGCCATGAGCGCGGCGCTGGGCGGTGTCGATACGATCGTATTCACGGGCGGCATCGGAGAAAACGATGCACAAGTCCGCGCGCTCATATGCGGCCATCTTGGTGTGCTTGGTGTCCGCCTGGACGCCGCCCGCAATCGTGACGCAGGTGATCCGATCAGCGACGACGCGTCGCGGTGCCAGGTACGTGTCTTGCCTTCACAGGAAGACGAGCAGGTTGCCCGCCAGGCGTGGACCTTGTGCTGAGGTGTCCGCGGTTGTTCAGACCATCGAACTATAAGCGGTCCGACATTGTTTCTTGATCGTCCGTACTCGCTGAGTGCGCTGGCGCACAGACGTACGAGCCAGGTGCTGTAGGGTCGTTGTGGCGATTCTGCGGCGCCCCATGTGGGTTTTCATCCATCTCATGGAGACAAGACACGCACATGAGTTCATATAGGCCAGTGTCCACAGCGGGTGCCTCGGGTACGGCGACGCTGTCAGATTCTCCAGCAAGCGCCTCCTTAACGGCGCTGCAGTTGCTGTCCATCGGTAACTATCACGTGATGGTGACGAACACCGGCGCCGGCTATAGCCGATGGAAGAATCTTGCCCTCACGCGTTGGCGGGAAGATGCGACCTGCGATAATTGGGGCGCGTTCTGCTATATCCGCGGCCTGTCGAGCGGGTATTACACATCAATGCCATTGTTACGTGCCGCGCTTCCCGACAATACACGGGGAAGTGCGCCGACCGAGCGACCGAAGCATCGACCGGAGCGCGATTTGGTGTTTCATAACGGGCTGGGCGAATTCACGCCCGACGGCCGCGAGTACGTCATCAGGCTTACGAGAGGGCACATGACAGAAATCTTCGATACCGATGAGATGGCGGGATCGAGTTGGTGCGCCGATCGTCGCGAGTTCCTGGGGGCTTGCGGAACCTTGCAAAATCCTGCCGCGATGGCACAGAGGCAGCTCTCCGGTGCCGTCGGTGCGGCGCTCGATCCCAGTGCGGCGATCACCGTGGTCAACGATCACCGCGTGCACGCGGTCGAAGTGCGCATCCCGCCGGGCGCGTCCGCTTCGTCGGCGGCTGAGCGAGCCGCATGACGACCCATATCAGCCCGCTTGCCGGCAAGCCGGCGCCCCAATCTTCGCTCATCGACGTAGCGAAACTGGTCACCGCGTATTATGAGATCAAGCCCGACCCGACGGTCGCGGCGCAGCGCGTCGTGTTCGGCACTTCAGGCCACCGCGGCTCCGCCTTCGACGGCTCGTTCAATGAATGTCACGTGCTCGCAATCACGCAGGCGATATGCGACTACCGTCGGGCTCACGATATCAGCGGGCCTCTCTTTCTCGGCATCGACAGCCATGCCTTGTCGGAATCCGCATGCGCCAGTGGCCTCGAAGTGCTTGCCGCCAACGGTGTGAATGTGATGCTCGCGACGCACGACGAATACACGCCGACTCCGGCGATTTCGCACGCGATCTTAACGTACAACCGCGGGCGCAGCTCCAGCTTGGCCGACGGCATCGTCATCACGCCGTCGCACAATCCGCCGCGCGACGGCGGCTACAAGTACAACCCACCCAATGGCGGCCCGGCGGATCAGGAGATCACGGACTGGATCGAGGCGGCGGCCAACCGGTATCTTGAGGCAGAGTTACGGGGGATCCAGCGGATTTCCTACACCAAGGCGCTCCATGCCGCGACGATTCATCGTCACGACTATCTCAATGCCTACGTGGCCGATCTTGCATCTGTGATCGATATGGGCGCGATTCGGGATGCAAAAATCCGCATGGGCGTCGATCCCTTAGGGGGCGCCGGCGTTCACTATTGGGCGGCGATTGCCGAACATTACAAATTGGATCTCACGGTGGTGAGCGAGACGGTGGATTCGAGATTCGCCTTCATGACGCTCGACTGGGACGGTCAGATTCGCATGGACCCGTCCTCGCCTTATGCGATGCAGCGATTGATCAACATCAAGGACCGCTTTCAAATCGCCTTCGCCTGCGATACCGACCACGACCGCCACGGTATCGTCACGCCGGGGGCCGGTTTGCTGCCTCCCAACCACTACTTGTCGGTCGCCATCGACTACCTCTTCCGGCACCGCCCGCAGTGGGGTGCGCATGCGGCGGTCGGGAAAACGGTGGTTAGCACAGGGCTGATCGATCGGGTCACGGCGAAGCTTAAGCGCCGTCTCTACGAGGTACCCGTCGGCTTCAAATGGTTTTCTGCCGGCCTCCTCGACGGCAGCTTGGGCTTTGGCGGCGAGGAAAGCGCGGGTGCGACCTTTCTGCGCCGCGACGGGTCGGTCTGGACCACCGACAAGGACGGCATCATCGCGGCACTCCTCTCGGCGGAGATCACTGCGCGCATGGGCCGCGATCCGGGTGCACTGTACGTTGATTTGGCAAACGAATTCGGCAACCCAGTGGCCGATCGAGTGCAGGTGACGGCGACCGCAAAGCAGAAACAGCAACTGGCTGCGCTGTCCGCGCATGACGTCGCAGCCACGGAACTCGCGGGAGAGAAGATCGACAGCATCATCGACCACGCACCCGGAGACAATGCGCCGATCGGCGGTATTAAAGTCAGTGCCGCAAGCGGCTGGTTTGCCGCCAGACCCTCGGGCACCGAAGACATCTACAAGATCTACGCGGAGAGCTTTCACGGTCAGGAGCAGCTACGGCAGATCCTCAAAGAGGCGCAAGCCACGGTCGACGCCGTCCTCCGGCAGCCTTGAGCATGCTGTCTATGACTCGACAATCCCCCATTTCTGCATCGGCCCAAGAGACGCACTCATGAAATCCAACGCCCCATCTCAGCAACCGAAAGCCCCGGACGCCAAAGCGCAGTCCACGCCTGACGCAAAGGACAAACCGGAAGCGAAGAATGATTTGAAAACGCTGCCGCTTGCTGAGGTTGAGAAGCGGCTCGAGTCCTCCCCGGACGGCCTCACTCAAACCGAAGCGTCAAAACGGCTCACGAAGGATGGGCCGAATGAACTGCCGGTGAAGAAGACGAATGCGCTGCTGAAGTTCCTCTCTTATTTTTGGGGTCCGATCCCCTGGATGATTGAAGTCGCGGTGATTCTGTCGGGCGTCGTGAAACATTGGCCTGATTTCTTCATTATTCTGGTTCTCTTGTGCACCAACGCCGTCGTGGGGTTCTGGGAAGAACGCTCCGCGGGCAATGCCATTGCCACCCTGAAGGCGAAGCTCGCCACCAAGACCCGGGTGAAACGCGACGGAAAGTGGGTAACCCCGCCCGCGCGAGAACTGGTGCCGGGCGATGTCATCCAACTGAAGCAGGGCGACATCGTGCCGGCAGATGCCCGCCTGCTGGACGGGGATCCGATGTCGGTCGATCAGTCCGCGCTGACGGGCGAAAGCCTCCCCGCCACGCGCAAGGCCGGCGAGGCAGTGTTTTCCGGCTCGATTGTGCGCCGCGGTCAGAGCGACGCGCTGGTCTATGCCACCGGCGCCAACACCTATTTCGGCAAGACGGCAAAACTGGTCGAGCAGGCGCAGACCGTCAGTCATTTCCAGAAAGCGGTCCTGAGGATCGGCAATTACCTGATCGTCCTTGCGTTGAGCCTGGTGGCGCTGATCATCGGGTTCGCGCTCTACCGGGGCGACCCGATCCTCACCACCTTGGAGTTCGCCCTGGTGCTAACCGTGGCCGCGATTCCGGTCGCGATGCCGACGGTGTTGTCGGTGACGATGGCCGTCGGGGCTCGCCTGCTCGCGAAGAGACAAGCGGTCGTCAGCCGATTGGTCGCGATCGAGGAATTGGCCGGAGTTGACGTGCTGTGCGCGGACAAGACCGGCACACTGACCCAGGATAAGCTGACGCTGGGTGATCCGTTCTGCGTGGAAGGCGTGACCGCGGCTCAAGTCATTCTTGACGCCGCGCTGGCATCGCAGGCCGACAATGACGATACGATCGATCTGGCGGTGTTGAAAG
>PLUE01000005.1 GCA_003164785.1 Gammaproteobacteria bacterium
GGTGGGTGCCCTGGGCATCGGCCAGCGCAAAAGCTGAACCTGCGCAAGCGCAGCATACAACCAAAGCAATTAGACTAAACTTCATGGTCAAAGGGCTCCTTGTATCGAGAACGGGTTACTGGCCAGAGGAGCAAAAGGCATGCTCCCTGCAGGTAACAGCGACAGACACATGAGAATTCCCTCACCCACGGGTAAATATTTGAACGAAAAACGAGGATGACGAGAGACCTGCGATGCAAGTCCCCGCGAATTTCACGCAGCTGCTGACCGAATGGCGATCGGGCCATCCTCAGGCCCTCGAGCGGCTGACGCCGTTGGTCTACGACGAGCTACGTCGCTTGGCCCGCAACTACATGCGCGCCGAACGGAGCAGCCATACGCTGCAGGCGACCGCCGTCGTCCATGAAGCGTTCTTGCGGCTCATTCAAGCCAACGTACCGTTGCAGGATCGGACACACTTCTTTGCGCTCGCCTCACGGCTGATGCGTCGCGTGCTGGTGGATCATGCGAAATCGCGATCACGCGCCAAGCGCAACGGTGGCGTCCGCGAGATGCTTTTGGCGGATGACGAGGTTCCGACCGGCGCCAATTTCGATGTGGTGGCGCTCGACGCTGCGTTGGAAAGCTTGGTGCAGCTCGAGCCGCGACTCGCCCAGGTCATAGAATTGCATTATTTCGGCGGCCTGACGTATGAGCAGATCGCCGCGGCGGCCGGCGCGTCGACTGCCACCGTCCATCGAGACATCCGCCTGGCCCGTGCCTGGCTGCTCAATGAAATCGGCGCGGATCATCACACATGATTTCACGGGCACGTTGGCAGAAAATCCAGTCCCTGTTCGACGCCGTGGTCGACAGGGAGCCGGCCGAGCGCGCAGCCCGGCTGGCCGACTCCTGCAAGGATGACGCCGAATTGCGGACTTCCGTGGAGGCACTTTTGGCCTCGGATCAGCGAACGCAGGACCCCTTGCTCAATGCCATCGGCGCCGCCGCCGAGTCGCTGCTCGAGGAGCATCAGGATCGGCTGCTCGGTACACGGATCGGTGCCTACCGGGTCGTCTCCATTCTCGGACACGGCGGCATGAGCACCGTGTATCGCGCTGAACGGGACGACGGCCAGTATCAGCAGACGGTGGCCATCAAGGTCCTGCATCACGCAACGCTGCACCCGCGCCTGCGCAGCCGCCTGCACAGCGAGCGCCATATTTTGGCCACGCTCGATCATACGTCGATCGCCCGCTTGATCGACAGTGGTGACCTCGACGACGGAACGCCGTATCTGGTGATGGAGCACGTCGAGGGTCAGTCCATCGACGCGTATTGCGACAGCCGTACCTTGTTCGTGCGCGAACGTCTTGAGCTCTTCGTTCAAGTCTGCATCGCCGTCCAGTACGCCCATCGAAACCTCGTGGTCCATCGGGACATCAAGGCGGCGAACATCCTGGTGACCGGGGACGGCACCCCGAAACTGCTGGACTTCGGCATCGCAAAACTGCTGGCTCCCGAATCCCTGGCGCACACGCTCACGGTGACCCGCCTGCAGGAACGTCTGCTGACGCCGGAAAATGCGGCGCCCGAACAGGTGCTGGGCCGACCGATCACCACGGCGACCGACATCTATTCTCTCGGCGTGTTGCTTTATCAGATATTGACCGGCCGCTCACCCTATCGATTGACCAGCTACAGTCAGCTGCAACTCGAGCGCGCCATCTGCATGGATGATCCGGTGCGGCCCAGTCAGATGGTGGTCGCCAGGTTGAGCGGCGAAAGTGACAGTGATCGAAGCCGCATTTCTGACCGCCGCGGACTGAGTCCGCAACGGCTGAGGGCGAGGCTCAGCGGCGATTTGGACGCCATCATCGCCAAGGCCATGAGAAAGGAGCCGGACCGGCGCTATCCTTCCGTCGAGGCGCTCGCCGAGGACGTGGGCCGGCACTTGCGTGCCCTTCCCGTGATCGCCCGCCAAGGCGATCGGCGCTACAACACGGCCAAATTTTTGCGCCGCCATGCACTTGCGGCTTTCGGTGTCGCGATCGCCTTTTTCGGCCTGGCCGCGGTCGCCGGCGTGACGTTGTGGCAGAACCACCGCATCGAACTGGCACGCGAGGCCACGGCCCAGGAACGCGACCATGCGCAACAGGTCTCTGCGTTCCTGGTCGACGTCTTCTCCCAGGCGGATCCCTTCAATGCGCTCGGCCGGGAACCCACGGCAAAGGATCTTCTGGATAGCGGCGCGAAGAAGATCCTGGGCAACGCAAACCTGCAGCCCGAGGTCCGCGCCCAGTTGCTGGAGAGCATCGGACTCGCTTATCGGCGCCAAGGCTTGAGCGATCGGGCGGTCCCTTTGTTTGAACAAGCCGTCAGCATTCGCCGCGAAGAGCGACCTTTCGATTATCATCGGACCGCAGCGGCCATCGCCAATCTGGCACAGGCGCTCACCGACGGTGCCCACCTGACCTCGGCGGAAGGCTATCTGAGACAGGCGCTCGACATGTCGCGGAACGGCGATAAAACGCCGTCAGTCGAGACTGCCGACATCCTGGTGCAGTTCGGCCAGTTCGAATTGGATGCCAAGAGCAATCCGGTGTATTCCAGCGATCTGCTCACGGAGGCGCTCGACATTTTTCGAGATACGCTCGGGAACAACAATCTATCCGTCGCGTCGGTCTTGACCGACCTTGCCTCGGCGGCGATCTGGAAGGGCGATTTCCCCCTGGCGGAACATTATCAGCGCGAGGCGATGAGCATTTTTCAAGCCACCGTCAGCCGGAATCATCCGGACCACGCCGTCGCATTGGCAACGTTGGGCTACATCCTGACCCAACGCGGCAAATACGCCGAGGCGGAGCAATTGCTCAACGAGGCGCTCGAAATCGAAAGCAACGTGTTCGGCGCCGAGAACCAGCGGGTGGCCGAAATCGAGTCCCATCTCGGTGTTCTGTATGAGCGCGAGGGAGATTTGCCGCGTGCGGTTCAGGCGACCCAGCGCGCCGTCGACATCGCCACGGATCGTCTCGGGCTCGGCCATTATCTGACCGGCTATTATTTCGCGAACCTTGCCAGTCTGTACCTAAAGTCCAACGAGCTTGCGCTGGCGGAGAAAGCCGCGCGTCAATCGCTCGACGTGTACGCCAGGGCGCTGCCGGCGCGCCACCTCTATGTAGCTTCGAGTCGACGCTTGCTCGGTGACATCCTGGTGCAGCGTGGCGCGTTGGCCGCCGCCGATACGGAGCTGCGCGCCGCCGTGGATCTGGATGCTGCACTCGCTGGCGCCGACAGCTGGAATACGGCGCGCGCCCAGGCGAGTCTCGGTTGGTCGCTGATCGCCCGCAACGACGCGGCCAAGGGCGAACCGATGTTGGTCGCGGCGCGCAACCGCCTGATTGCGACGCTCGGCGCGTTGGATCCGGAGACGTTGTGGGCAAGCGCGCATCTGGCCGAGTATCTGCGCGCACACCATCGTGACGCGGAAGCGGCGACGATTCTCGCCAGCATGCACAAGGGTTAAGCTTGCGCAACTAAACGAACGGGCCGCGGCTCGTGCCGCTACCATACCGCGCAAGCGACACCCGAGGAGTCCCCATGATCAACCCTAGAAAAGCTTTCCCCGCCCTGCTGGTCACCGCTGCGCTGGGCTTTGCCGTCGCGCCGGGCGCCCATGCCGGTGCCCGCGAAGAAGGCCGCCTCCTGGTGGCAACCGAGGTACTCGAAGAAATCCAAGGCATGCCCGATTCGCGCCTGCCGGACAGCCTGCTGTCTCGCGCCTACGGGATTGCGGTGATTCCCGACGTGACCAAGGTGGCGTTCATTTTCGGCGGTCGACATGGCAATGGCGTGCTCGTGGTGCGCGACAAGCTCAACGCACCGTGGAGCAATCCGGTATTCGTATCGTTGACCGGCGGCAGTTGGGGCTTCCAGGCCGGCGCACAGTCCTCCGACATCATTCTGGTGTTCACGACCAAGAACGGCATTGAAGGAATCGCGGGGGGCAAGATCACCTTGGGCGCCGATGCGTCCGTTGCGACCGGTCCCGTCGGTCGCCAGGGCTCCGCCGCCACCGACATCAACTTCAACGCGGAAATCTATTCCTATGCCCGCACCCGCGGCTTGTTCGGCGGCATTGCCCTCGACGGCAGTGTCATCGCCATCGACAAGTCGGCGAACGCTGCGTTGTACGGGAAGAGCGGCGTGACGGCGACGGACATCTTTTCGGGCCAGGCGCCGGCCGCGCCCGCCACCGCGCAACGATTCCTCGAACGGCTGGCGCTCGCGACGCGTACCTCGGTCCGTACCTCGCCGGCCCCGCAGGCGGACACCCCGGCCTCCTCGACCGTCCAAGCGCCGCCGCCAGGCGCGGCGCCGCCGCTGGCGCCCGACGCTCCCCGCACGTACCCGCTCGAAGATCAGAAATAACACTGCTCTACGCCGTTCTGGCGGTAGCCGCCTTTGCCGCCGGCATACAGAACGCCCTCGCGGGGGGCGGCTCGTTCCTGACATTCCCGGCGCTGCTGCTGACCGGACTCGATCCACGGGCGGCCAACATCACCTCGACGGTGGCCCTGTTCCCTGGTCAGGTAACCACCGGATTGGCTGGCCGGCGCGCCGCGACGGGAACACCGTCCCTGTCCCTGAAGGCGCTCTTTACGATCAGCCTGATCGGCGGCGCCTTGGGCGCCATCCTGTTGCTGGTGACCCCGGTTTCGATTTTTGCAGCCCTGGTGCCATGGCTCGTGCTGTTCGCCACCGTGGTATTCGCGTGGGGAAGCTTTTTTCGTCGGCCCCAGGAGACGTCGACACAAGCGGGTCCGGCCGCCGCCGGGCTCATGCAATTTGCGATCTCGATTTACGGCGGATACTTCGGCGGCGGCATCGGCATATTGATGCTCGCCGCACTGACGCTGTCCGGATTGGCGCTGCGCAACGCCGGCGCCACGAAAAACGTGTTGGCAGGCGTGATGAACTCATCTGCGGTGGTCATTTTCGTTTTTTCCCACGACGTGGCCTGGAAGCAGGTCGTCGTCGTTGCGATTGCGGCGGTGGCCGGCGGCCAGCTCGGCGCGTACGCCCTGCAGCGGGTGAACGAGAAAGTGATGCGGATCGCCGTCACGGTGCTCGGCGTTGCGTTGACAATCGCCCTGTTTGTGCGCTATCACCCCTCATGATGACCCGAACCCACATTGTTCTCGTCGTTTTTCTGGCGTGCTGGTCGGCGGTCGGCATGGCGGCCGCACCGCTGGTACTACTCACTGATTTCGGTACTCGCGACGGAGCGGTATCGGCGATGAAGGGCGTGGCCTACACCGTATCGCCCGACTTGCTCATCTCGGACTTGAGTCATGAAAATCCGAGCATCTTCGACGGCGCCTATCGACTCTATCAAGCCGAACAGTTCTGGCCGGCAAACACGGTATTCGTTGCGGTCGTGGATCCGGGCGTGGGAACCGAGCGCTTGTCCATCGTGCTCAAAACGCGCACGGGGCATTATTTCGTGGGCCCCAATAATGGTCTCCTGTCCTTGGTCGCTGAACGCGATGGCATCAGCGAACTGCGGCAGATCGACGAACGCGTCAATCGCCGTCCCGGCTCCGACGAATCGCACACGTTTCATGGCCGCGACGTGTTTGCATACACCGGAGCGCGTCTCGCATCGGGAGTGATCACCTTCGCACAGGTGGGTCCCGCTCTACCCGCGAGCACGTTGATATCCATCCCTTACCGCAAGCCCGAACGGCAGGGAGACAAGGTCAAAGGCATCATCCCGGTATTGGACGTCCAGTTCGGCAATGTCTGGACCAATATTCCTAAAGCCCTTTTCGACGAATTGCACATTGCGTCCGGCGCCTCGGTTCACGTGCGCATTTTCCACAACGATCAATTGGTCGATGACGCCAGTGCGCCCTATCGACGGACCTTCGGCGAAGTGCCGGTCGGCAAGCCCTTGGTCTACGTCAACAGCTTGCTGAACCTCGCCGTGGCCCTCAACCAGGGAAGCTACGCGGCGGCACATAAAATAGATTCGGGGCCTGACTGGTTCATCGAACTGAGTGCTGGCGCGCCGCTCAAATAGCTGGCTTTGTCGGCCCGACGCGCCGCTCCGCGCCCCGGGGAAGAATCATGTTTTAGCGATTTTCCCTTGTCGAATCAGCACAGTATGCCGCCCTCTTGAATTGGCACCCTAATTCCGGCAGTGCCATACACCTTGCGTAAGTCTTTGGATCGGGCGAGAGTTGGTTGATATGGATTTAGTGACCCAACCTGTGACCAAGCAGCCCCGGCATGTGGCAGCTGCCGACACAACCACTGAGTGGTTGGATTTGCTCTCGAGCGGTGCCTGCAACGAGGACACCTTTCTGCGTGGGGTCGGCGAGCTGTTGAAGCGAGCACCCGATGTCGGGTGGGAACTGCTGGCGCTGGTCGACCAGTATTACCGCAGAGGCAAGATCAGCGCCGACGTGTTCATCAAGGTCAAGGCACACCTGCAGGACTTGATGATGGGCAAGGGTCGCGCGGGAGACATCAGCGTCCCCTTGCCCCGCCCCATGAGTGCCACGCCCCCGGCATCCCTCGGCAGCGCACCCACTGCAGCAGTCCCCGCCACGGACGCAGCGATTGCGTTGACGATTGCCCTGCCGCCGTCATTGACCAGCATCCGGCCCCCGCCGACCGCGGGTGCCGCACCAAAGCCAGTCTCAGCACCGACGCCGCGGGGCGCCGCGCCGACGGTGGTGCGCGAGACCGCGGCCGCCGCGTCGCGACCGGACGCCGAGCGATCGCTGGCAGTCGGCGACGTGCTTCGCGGCCGCTATCGTATCCAGGCACTGCTCGGCCAGGGGGGCATGGGAACAGTGTTCGAGGCCACGGATCTGTACCGGTTGGACCGCACCCATGGGGATCAAAAGGTGGCCCTGAAGGTCTTGCACACGGCGGTCATCCAGCGCCCGCGATTGTTCGCGGAACTGCGCCGGGAATTCCAGCACCTGCAGTCCCTGTCGCATCCGAACATCGTTCGTGTGCACGAATTCGATCGCGACGGCGATCTCGCGTTCTTCACGATGGAGTACCTCAGCGGGCTGCTCTTGACCCGCGTGCTTTCAGTTCATGTCTCATCGCCGCTGGAGCCCGCCTACGCCTGGGCGATCGTGCGGGATGTGGGCGCGGCGGTCACCCATGCCCACGCACGCGGCGTGGTTCACGGAGATCTCAATCCCGGCAACATCTTCATCACCGACGGGGGTGACGTGCGCGTGCTGGACTTCGGTGCGGCGCATACGCTGCGCCGCACACCGTGGATTTCGGATTTCGAAACGTCGCAGCAGATCAACGTGGCGACGCCGAGCTATGCCAGCTGCCAGTTGCTCGAAGGCGAGACCGCGGACGCGCGCGACGACATCTACGCCTTGGCCTGCATTACCTATGTGCTATTGACGGGGAATCTACCGTTCCGGGAACACAGCGCCCTCAAGGCGCGCACGTTGGGCCTGAAACCGGAGCGCCCTGACGGTCTGACGCGAGGCCAATGGCAGGCGCTGCGGACCGGGCTCGACTTCGACCGTGACCGTCGACCCACCGACATGCAAGCATGGCTCGATCAACTCCGCTGCCGGTCTGCGGCGGCGACGCATCTTCCCGCGTTGCCCAATCTGTTGACGCCGCGTCCGACGCGCACGCGCAGCCTCGGCTGGAGCGCGGTATTCGCAACCGTGGGCGCGCTCGTCGTCGCCTGGGTATGGTGGGCAACGTCGCACCCCGATGACGTGGCGCACATCAAGGCCATGGTCGGAGAAAGACTGCGTGCGACCTTTGCGAATACCATGGTGAGCCAGCTCTGGGACGGGCAACAAGACGCGCATGAAGATCTTACGGCGTCGCCGCCGCCGGGTGGGGACCCGACAGCTTCCGCTGCGGCACCCGAGCCCACGATTCCGCATGCCGCGGCCCCGCCCGCAAAGGCATCGATCAGCCCGCCGCGCGCCGCTGCCGCGACATCTCCCGCTTCCGCCCCGGGCATCGGCGCCGGAACCGCGGCCGCCGCCTCCGGCATCCACGCGCGTCTCGAACTGGCGGCCGACAACGTCGAACTGCAGCCGGGCGATTCCGTCGCCCATGTCGCCATCCGTCGTAGCCGCACGCTGCGAGGAGATGTCAGCTTCCGGTGGTGGACCGAGTCGGGAACCGCCAAGCCCGGCCGGGACTTCACGCCGGTCATGTCGCATGTCGAGCAGGCTCCGGAGGGCCGAAGCACGGTCGATCTGATGATTCCCATCATCGCGAACCCGGGGCGACACGATCCGAGAAGTTTTTATGTGGTCATCGACGAGCCCAGCGAGAATGCGGCCCTCGGGCAGCGCACGCTCACCATGGTCACCATTCCTTGATTTAATCCCTCTCCTCGACGCTGACCAAGCTGGCGCCGAAGGCGTTCGAACACTGCTTGGCAATCCCGAGATCGCGCGTGCCGCCCGCCCCCCGACAGACATCCTTGCCGGCTGCCGCGGAGAGCGTGGCGATCTGCCCGATACGTTGTGCCGCGACCGTCGTGGTCTGGATTTTCTCGAACGGTCCCGATTGGCTCACGTATTCGGCGGGTAATGCCAACGTCGAGAAGTCGCGCGCCGTATCCGTCACCATCACCAGCAAATGGTCCACCCCACGCGGGCCGAGGGCGGTTACATTCCAGTCCTGCCGCGGCAGTTGCAGGGGCTGATTCGCCACGATGGCATTATTCGCATCGAGCTGATTCGGGAACAACAGATAAAAGCTGCCCGGCTGGGTGCCCTGATAGAAGAGATAGACGAAACCATCCCGTTGCGAACGTATCGACAGGTCAAGATTGCCGCCGATCTTGAGCGCGGGCGCCGTCACCGCCTGCACCTCCCAGCGATCGTCTCGTTGATTGTAAATATCGCTCAGCGTCGCCACGGCATCCACGGCCGCCGGGGCGGGAGTGACGGCGGGCTGCGCAGCGGCGGATGAAACGTCCGCGAAGGCGGGCACCAACGCCGAATTGCCGACCAGGGTCACGTGTTGCCGGGCCGAGTCCTCCTGCGTCTTGTCGAGCCGGGCCTGAACACAGGAGGTGAGTTCCTGCATCGACAGTGAACCGCTATGATCCGAATCGGTGGCGGCTCCACCGAGGCATTGTTCGAAGTTGTAGGTCAGCGCGCCGCCCTTGGAGGTGTCCCACGCCACTTCGTTGTTTCTCGCCGCGGCAAGAATCACCAGATTGTGATCGGTGGTGCTGAAATCCACTCCACGAGCCTGCGAAAAACTGCCGAGATTGACGGCCAACGAGCACTGCGGGCTCGATGCCTCTGGACTGAATTTCGCCCGCAATTGCAGCCCCGCGAGTTTGCGTGCGTTGGTGGCTTGGGCAACTCCGCCGGAGTGGCAGGAGTCGAGCATCACGATCGTCTTGTCTGTCTTTGCGCTCAACGGTCTCAACATGGCGGCGAACTCGGTGTTGGTGACCACGTGCATGTCCTGCATGACGATGCTCTCCGTGCATTGATTGGTCGCCTTGGAGAAGAATCGTGCGCCGTGACCAGAAAAATACACATAGAGCTTGTCGCCCGGCATGATGCTCTGGTTCATGCTGGCCAACGCATCTCTCAAACCGTCGCGCGTGACCTGCTGTTCGGACAATTCGACGATGTTCTGCGGTGGCACGCCGAACCGCCTGGCAAGCTCGTTGGCCAGCTTCCGATCGGTCAGCACCCCGGGCAATGGGCTGCGCTGATATTCCGAGACCGTGATGATGAGTGCATGATTCGCCGGCGAGAGGGGAGCATGGACGCCGCTCTGCGCGAGCGCCGCGGGCGGGCGGGCGAGACTGGCGATCGTCAATGCGGCGCCAATGAAAATGCCGCCGCTGTGAATTTGCTGTCGGATGCTCATCCTCTTCCTCCGGTCCGTCACAACTTATCTCAAGAGCCGCACAGGCCGCTGCCGCCGCCCGGATACGTCCGCACGGTAATTTGCTGCACCGCCACCGCGCCCCGCACGCTGGCGAGTCCCCTCCCCAGCGCGGTGGCGCGGCGGCCGTCCGCCGCAAAGCGTTCCGCGCTGTTCAGTTCATCGAAGAAAGCCGGTTGGTGATCAAATGCCAGGACGGCCACCTGATCCGTCCCGAACGGTGCCGCCACGAGAATGCGATCCATGGGGTCCTTGCCGGGGATGGCCACCGCCGCGCCACTGGCGATGACTTGCCGCTCCGCGGCCCGCGTCGGATAAAGCACGGTCAGATTGCCCTGAGCATCGAGATTCAGCAGCATGATGAAGGCCGGCTTCTGCAACCGCACCGCGAAGACGAACGACTCGCATTGAACATAGGTATTGCCGCGGCTGCCGGGGTCGGTCTCGGCGCGCAGTCCGAGGCTGTCATCGGCGGCCGGCAAGGTCCGGTTGAGCCATGCCTGCGCCGCGATGCGTTTGATGAGCGCGGGATCGCCGGTCTTCGCGGCAACGATCGGATCGCCGGCGGGTCCCAGCAATTGGACCTCATCACCCCGTTGTCGCACCACCAGATCGCCGCCGCCAGCCACGATGGCGACCCCGGGAATCGTCGAGAGCGTGTCGCGCAATCCGCCCGACACGGCATCGAGTCGTAGATGCACGGTCGTGTCGCGCGTCGCGGCCGAGGCGGCCGGCCGGGCGGACGCCTGCATGCCCAGAAACGGATTCGATCCCACGTCGTGAGGGTCTTCGGCGAGCGCAGGGAGCAGTTGTGGATGCTGGGCAAAGTTCCGGTGCTCCAGGAAGGCGTTCATCGCCTCACGGCCCTGCGCATAGTTGAACGAGCCCGATATCAGCTGCCCATCCAGCAATCGCAGGAATGCGTCCGTGAAGGCGCCATGATACTTGCCGTCCAAGGTCGGCGCCTGTTGCAGCGCTTGAGGCGACGAAATGTCGGCACCGGTTTCGCTGTCGCTGGCGCCCGCCAGCAACACCACATGTTGATATGGATACGGGGGCGGCGGCGGACGCGCGGCGGGCGGCGTGATCCGGGCCACCCCGAGATCGCGGCTCGGCAGTTGCAAATAGCGCGAATGGCTGTACGTCTGCCCGAACGAGCGGACCACCTGGCCGGAATAGCAGCTGTCCGATACCACGACCACCAAACGTCCGCCTTGATCGAGACGTTTCAGGCGCGGCACGAGGTCGCGACGGCCGATGATCAAGGTGCGTTGCGCTTCCTTCAACGAGCTGAAATCCAGGTCGTACGGCACCCACGCCCCGGTCGCATATGGCAGATCGAAACCATTGTTCTCGGCGTTTGCACTCGTGCCGTGACCGCTGAAGTAAATCAATACGGTATCGCCGGGCGCGGTGCGCTCCTCGAGCGCGGAAATCTCGGACAGGATGCGATCGTGCGTGGCTTCCTGATCGCGCAGCGTCCGCACGTCGGCGGCCGTAAAGCCCCACGAGGTGAGGGCCCGCTGCATGGAATCGATGTCCGGGGCGGTACCGAGCAACTGCTGCGTCTTGAGCTGCGGATCGCTGAACTGGCCGACGGCCACCAGCAGCGCCACATTCTTCGCCGGCGCCATGCAGCTGATCATCGGGCACAGCACCAGTGCTGCCATTCGAAGCAGACGTCCACGATAACCCACGGTGAATCCCTGTGCGTCGGTAGCTATTTGTTCCGATTGTACACAACTGGCGCCATGCCGCCGGGCGCAGCGGCCGACCGCAAACGAACCCGAAGGATCAGCGGATTGCGAAAACTTGGGGTAAAGTAAAACCTGAAAGCCAACAAGTTGCCTCGAGCACCGACTTTCTGGGGATTTTCACGCGTGCATGCGGCGCGGCCGTCAGCCGCTTGGCACCACGTCAAGAACATTATGATCGAACGGCTCATCTGCCTTTTCTTGTTGTGCGCGCCCGGCATCGCCTCCGCTCAATCGGCCGATCTGCTGCGCGCCTATCAACATTTCGAGAGCGCCAAGACGGCCGGCAACGTTCCGGAGGCGCTGAAGTACGGGGATCAGGCACTCGGCATCTCGCAAAGCGCGGGCGACACCCAAGCCGTATTCGAGTTGCTGCGCACCCTCGGCGATTTTGCCGGTCAATCCGGAGCCGACGCGGCGGCCGTCGACTATTACGAGCGTGCCCTTGCGCTGCAGGAGTCGCAACTGGGAACCAGCCATCCGGATCTCGTGCCCCTGCTGACCAAAGTGGCGGACCTGCGGCTGAAGGCAAAGCAATACGCGGACGCGGAAGCTCTCGAACAGCGCATCATCGGCATCGAGCGTGCGGCCTATGGCGACCGTCACGAGAACGTACAGGTGACCCTCGAGAAGCTGCGCGACATCTACCGCAACACCGGCGACACCGACGCTCTCGCCCGCCTCGACGTCCAGATGCAGCCGCCCGCCGCCGCCACCCGGGGAACACTTCCCGCTCCGGGCAGCGTTGCCAGCAGGAATAGCCGCTACAAGCAATCCAACGGTTTCGCGACGGTGCGGGTGTTTTACGGCACCAACCGGGCCCCATCGGGCGAGGTCAAGCCGGCCCTGTATTACGGTAAGGCGCGAGGCGAGCTTCAGTACGGCCATCTGGATGTCACGATCCCCCAAATCCACAAGGAAGCGGAGTTGGAGACCCAACCGCGGTGGGCCGACTACGTCTTCGACGTGGGCGAATCGCGCAGCCGGTACGTGTTGCTCGACAAGGTGACGCCGCTCCCCAGGGACGACTTCCTGCGCGACCTGCGGCAGCAGATCAAGGCCTCGAGCTCCAAGGATGTATTCATCTTCGTGCATGGCTTCAACAGCACCTTCGAAGATGCGGCGCGCCGCGCCGCGCAACTGGTGTATGACCTCGATTTCGACGGCACGCCGATGCTGTACAGCTGGCCGTCCCAGGGCAGCGCGACGGCGTATGTCGTCGACGAAGCGGCCGTCGGCATCAGCGGACGAAAGATGGCGGAATTTCTCGAGACCGTGGTGAGCCAGTCGGGCGCAGAACGCGTCCATCTGCTCGCGCACAGCATGGGCAATCGCGCGCTGATCGAGGCGCTGCAGACCTATCTCGCGAAGCGCGCGCCGGACGACCGCCGGCACATATTCGGCCAGGTGGTCTTCACGGCTCCCGATGTCGATCGCGACTATTTCATGGACGCGATCGAGCCGCTGCGCCAGTCCGCGGCCCGGGTAACCCTGTACGCGTCCGACAACGATTACGCGTTGAGGAGTTCGCAGTTTCTGCACGGCGCGCCGCGAGCCGGTACGGCCGGGAACGTCATGATCCGTCTGGCAGGTCTCGACTCCATCGACATGTCGGCGGTGCCGGCCGACGTGCTGGGACATTCCTATTTCGCCGCCAACTCGGGCGCGCTATTCGACATATTCCGGTTGCTCTGGCGTGGCGATGCCCCGCCGCAGCGTTGCGGCATGACGGGCCGCCAGACCGCGGGCTCCCTCGCCACCTGGGTGTTCAATGCGGATGCCTGCAAAGGCGACGATTTGCTGGAGGCCGGTGTGATGCTGAAGCGCTTCGGCGACCTGGCTCGCGCACGAGTGATCGCCAACATGGCGAGCCTGAGCGATCCGTCGCAGAAGCAGCAATGGTCGCTCATTTTGAAACGCCTGGACGTCCTGTTGCCATCGGTGAAGTCACCGGTCGGGACTTTCGCCCAATGAGCGGCATCTCGAGACCGCTCGTGATCGTGGTCGCCCTCGGGCTTCTCCAGCTGCACCCGGCCGATGCGTCGCCCGATGCCGCCCGCGACAAGGTCGAGGTGCGCGCCTTCGTCAACGACAGCTGCATCGTCGCCGACGAACCCTATTTTCTGCCGGCCTCGAGCGACAAGGAGGCGGGCGACCAGGCGAAATTCCTGCCGCTGCTGGGATTGGTCATCGGCAAACTCGCGGAACTGTTCATCAATCACGAAATCCAGGCGTTCGCGGACCGCATGAAATCTCACGCCGCGCGCAAGGACACGCATTACGCCGTGAGCCGGCACATGAATCTATATCGCGTCGATTTTCAGCCGGCTCCGGATCTCGCGATCAACGCCAAGTTGGGCTGCATGACCATCGTCGCGGCCAGCTTCAGGCCGGAGCCGGCGACGTGCACCGCGCAATATGAGCCGAGGGAACTCGCCCGGCAGAGCGCCGCGTTGCCGGAGAACGAATGGAAGACGTCGCGGACGGACGACTCCATCGAGAATCAACTGCGCCGCGCCAACGTGTGTGTCGAGGGAAGAGCTCGGGCGGTGTACGAGGCGCGCTTCGAATTCTCGAAGGACGGCACCGCCTACCGTCTGAAAGACGCGGGCTACCACATCGAATCGCTCCTGACGACGCAGGACAAGGGCGCGACGCGCAATACCATTTACACCCTGAAGATCTCCGATCCCGGCGCCACCGATCAACAGGAAGTGCTCTCGAGCGCCTGGGTCGACATTGGCGCCGTCGGTGCCGGCGCACACTCGAACGGCGCGAAACCGGATGCCGCGCCATGGCTGCGCGTACCCCCCATGTCGGCGGAAGCGCGTCGCAATTACGACGCCAAAACCCGGACTTACCAGGACGACATCGCCGAGATCGAGGCACTGAAGCGCGCGCTCTCCCGCAATCAACGAGTGCTCGCCAATCTGGATCAGCGCATTGCGACGGCGGGACCGGAAATGGTCGACGGACTCAAGCAGGAACGCAACCGGATCGCCGTGCAAAATCAGTCGCAGGGCGCCGAACTCGATGCGCGCAATGCCGAATACCTCGAGTTGCCGCAGACTCCGCTGGAGTTCATGCCGGTCACGATCGAGGTGGCGGTGACGGAGACGGAATCCGAGAAGAAATCCCGCGTCGCCCTGGCGGATATCATCGGCAAGAACAGCGATGTGGTCGCCTCGGCCGTGGGCAATGCAGCAAGCGGTCTGATATCGAAGTCCATGAACGCGGCCGATCTGAAGACCGAGGCCGATTCCCCCGAGGCTGAGGATCATTTGAACGTGGCGAAGAATCTATATTTCGACGCGCTGGTCGATTCTCGAACCGTTGCCGCCGAAGCTGCCCGCGCGGAATCGCAGCGCAAGCTCATCAATGCCCGAAATCAGTACAATGACGTGCGTCGGTCCCTGGGGCTGGAAAACATCAAATGATGCGCAAACACGCTCTCATCACACCGACGCTCATTGCTCTGCTCTGGTTTGCCCAGGGCGCCGCGTCGGCGGCCGGCGAGGACGCAAAGGACGTTCTGTCCGGACAACAGATCGAACAGGCGTTGCAGCCGCAGATCACCCGCGGTTTCGTGCCCCGTGGGCTGACCCGGCGCGGCACCGCGGACGCGGCACAATCGGTCAGTCTCAACATCCCCTTCGAGCACGACTCGAGCTCCTTACAGGCCGGGGCATCGGCACAACTCGTGCAGCTGCAACTGGCGCTCAACTCGGCGAGCTTGAGCAAGGACCGATTCGTCGTTGCCGGCCACACGGACGCCAAGGGCAGCGCGGCCTACAACAAGCAGCTGTCGCTGCGGCGCGCCCTGGCGGTCAAGCGCTTCCTGGTGACCCAGGGGATCGAGCCGAAGCGGCTGGAGACGGTCGGCTATGGTTCCGAACGATTGTTGGAGCCGGGGCGGCCCGAGGACCCGCGCAATCGACGCGTGGAAATTCGCGACCTGGGTCCCTCATGAGCACCACGCCGCAAGCGGCGCTCGTCGACGAAGCCTGTCGGCCGTACCGCAAGGCCGGCTTGTTCGCTTATTTTTTTGCGCGCAGCAAACTCCGCCGGGATCCCGTGTATCGGGCAATCCTGGAGCACGGACTCCTGGTGGGCCGCTCGCGCATTCTCGATTTGGGCTGCGGACAAGCGCTGCTCACTGCGTGGCTGCGCGCCGCGGCCCGCGTGTTCGATCGCGGATACTGGCCCGAAGCATGGCCCGCGGCGCCGAAGCCGATATCCACGCGTGGCATCGAACTGATGGCGCGCGACGTGCACCGGGCGCGCAGCGCGCTCGGTGCCGATACCGAGGTGGTGACGGGCGACATCCGCCACACCGAGTTCGGTACGGCGGATGCCGTCGTCGTGTTGGACGTGCTGCACTACATGGGTACGGACGCACAGCGCGAGGTGCTTGGTCGCGTGCGCCTAGCCCTGCCGCCCAACGGCCTGTTGCTGCTGCGCATCTGCGATGCCGGAGGCGGCCTGCGTTATCACTACACCCAATGGGTCGACAAGATCGTCATGTGGTCGCGTGGCCACGCCACCATGGCGCCCCATTGCCGCAGCGTCGCGGAATGGCAGACCCTCTTGCGGGAATCCGGATTCGCCAGCGAAGCCCAGCCCATGAGCCAGGGAACCCCGTTCGCCAACGTGCTGCTCATCGCACACGCCGTCCCAATGGAAGTGCCGGGGTCATCGGCCCGGTTGGTAGATCACCAGACTCGTGACGCTGTCGTCGCCGGTGACTGATTTCACGCGGCCGTCCGCGCCGAAATTGAGCTGATACTCGCCGCGACTCGAGCGCCAGATACGCCACACCGGATCATTCAAGGAGACATTTTCGCTGGTCAACGGGTAACCGATCGAGGTGATCGCCTGCTCGCGGGTCATGCCGACCATCACCTTGCCCTGGCGTATCGCAGCCTGCACGGTCGGCGCGTAGGAGGTGATCCGCGGGCGGGGATCGTCGTTGACGACGATCTTGTCGACCCAGACTTCCAAGGACTCCTGGTCGCGGCCGTAGTCATGCCCCAGACGCATCGGCTTGCCTTCGACTTTGACATAAGCCCGATTGCTGCCGAAGCTCAAGACCTCGATCGGGGTGCCGGCCGCGATCATGGGCAATTCGGCGTAATTGCCATCGTTGATCCAGTCGCGGCTGTAATGCAGGTCGCAACATGCATAGCCCTGACGAGGCAACGCCTGCGGTCCGGCCGTCCCGGGCGTCGGTGCTGCGGCCGGCGGCGCTTTCGACAGTCCGACCGACACCATCACATCGCGCAAAATCCCCCCCTCAGCCGCCACGGGAATCCCCGCAAGCGACACACCCAGCAAGAGGACCGCCGCCCGGGCCGTCCCGCGCGCAACGCGTCCTTCAGTTCGCAAATTCACATGCTCCATACGGTTCCATCGGAGAGTCGGGGAGTCCGATCATGCCATCAAGCACCGCAGACTCGCCAGAGGTGATGGCGCCGCCAGGGCACGGTTGTCCTCATGCCGTCGAGTAACCCTCTATACTTCGGAAAAATATGGCCGCGATCCGTTCAATCCTGCTGTCACTGGCGCTCCTCGCCGCCGCTGCGGCGCACTGCGCGGAAACGCGAATCGCGCTGGTCATCGGCAACAGCGATTATTCCAGCGGCCCGCTGCCCAATCCCGCGAATGACGCCAAACTGATCGGCGATGAACTCACGGCCTTGGGGTTCGACGTCATCGCACGGCGCAATGCCGATCAAACCGCCATGAAGCGCGCCATCCAGGAATTCGGCGCACGCTTGGAAAAAGCAGGGCCCGACTCGGTCGGACTCTTCTATTACGCCGGCCACGGTATCCAGCTCAGTGGACGCAATTACCTGATCCCGACGACGGCCCGCATCGAGCGCGAAGGCGATGTGGAGATCGAAGCCGTCAGTGCCGACTGGGTGATCGAACAAATGCGCTATGCACGCAATCGCCTCAATATCGTCATCCTGGACGCCTGCCGCAACAACCCGTTCACGCGCAGCATGCGGTCGGTGGATCACGGGCTGGCCACCATGGACGCCCCGGCAGGCATCCTCATCGCGTATTCCACGGCGCCCGGCTCCGTGGCCGCTGACGGCACCGGCCGCAACAGTCCGTACACCGAGGCGCTCACGCACGCCATCCGCGACCTGCACGAACCGGTCGAACAGGTGTTCAAGCACGTGCGCGTCGGCGTCATGAACGTCACGTCCGGGAAACAGGTGCCATGGGAATCCTCGTCGTTGACCGGCGATTTTTACTTCGCGGCGCCCAGCAAGATTGCACCGGAGACCGCGGGCGCGCTGGCCGCGGCCGCGGTTCCGGCCACCTCCAAGCCCGAATCCGGCGGCTTTTCCACCTGGGTGTCGGGCCTGTTCACGCCCGGTCCCGCCGAGGCCCCCGCCGTCAAGCCTCAGGCACACGCACCTGCACAGACGCAGGCCAAACCCGCGGTAGCGGTGGTGGCCCAGGCACCAGCACTCGCGACCGGCGCCCCCTTGATGGCGGGAACACGGGCAGTGCCGCTCTTGCAGTCTCTCGGGATCGAAGTCGCCGGGATCGATGCCACGCATAACTATCCGCAATCGGCCATCCGCCAGCTCATCGATACCACGCCGAGGCGCGTCACGTTGGGCAGCACAGCCGAGCAGATCCACTCAGCCTTCACGCTCTGCCGGCAGTATTCGGCGGCCTGCCAGTTGAGCTGGTACGGCGACGAAGGGGTGCGTACGGTGACGCTGAACCCATTCGAGTTGGATCCGACGCCCGTGAGCGTGCACGCCTTCCGCCAGTTTGCCGATGCCACCGGCTACAAGACCCAGGCGGAGAGGAGCGGTTTTGCATACGCCGTCGTCGACGGCAGCCTGAAGCAGGTCAACGGCGGGTCATGGCGCAATGCAGTGAAAGCGCATGCCGTTGCGGACGACTACTCGGTCGTGGCCGTCAGCTTTCAAGATGCGCTTGCCTACTGCAGGTCGATGGAGAAGCGCCTACCCACCGAGGACGAGTGGGAATACGTCGCGCGGGGCCCGAAACGCCAGGTATTTCCCTGGGGCGACAACGTCGATCCCGTGGCGACCGCGACCAGCGCCCCGCCGCGCGTGACCGACGGGCCAGCCGAGGGGATCGGCGGCCATTACAAGGGCCTTTCCGGCAATGTCTGGCAATGGGTCGACAGCAAGGTCGGCGGCAGGCGCGTTCTCAAGGGCGGGTCTTGGTTGGAAACCAATCCAGCCAACAAGCGCGGCGCCACGCGGCGCTACGAATTGCCGGGCCGGGCCGATGAAGACAGCGGATTCCGCTGCGCCAAATCCGTGCGCGCGTGGCCCGATGCGGAACTCTGGCTGGCGCAAGCCGGCTAGCGCATGTACCACAGAGCGTAATCGGGCCCTTCCTGGGATTGATAGCCGGCTGGTATCTCGAATTGAGCGGCGCCCTGCGTGGCCTGATGCATCGCCGACAACATGACTTCCGAGATCTCGCTGTCATATTTGTACTCGCGGATGAGAATGGGCACGCCGCCCAATCGTTCGATATCGGGCCACCAGTCCGACAACCCGAAATCCACACCCAGCGCAAAATTCGAGCCCTGACGGAACTGGCCGAGCAGCTTGATCCCGCTCAGGATCTCCGCACCGCCCGCCACCGTGGTCGTGGGGGCCACGCACAGTTCGAATCGTTTGGCGTCTTTCTCGCGCTCTTCCCAAACGCGGCAGGCGTGACCGTCCACGGACTCGAAGCGGACCGTCACGCGAAACTCACGCTCGACCGGTTGCCGCATGCGATCGCTCACTTCCTGCATGTCGGTTGCTTTGCGCTCCGCTTCCGCCCGATTCTCCGGGGGGGCGCTGGCTGCGGCAATTTGCAATTGCTTGACGGCCTCGGCGTAGTGCGCCGCCACGTCGGCCAAGGTTGCGTGCTTCAGCACATGGACGGTCCGGGAGGTATTGTCGATCACGTACATGACGCGATCCTTGAAGACGTAAACCGTCTTGGCGGCGGCGGCACCGATGCGGACCTTGCCCTCTTCGACGAAATAGCGGGTCACCACCGGCGTCGACTGCGGCGAGTTGGGCGACACCAATGCCAGGTTCGATTGATCGACGGGTCGGGTCGACAGGTCGTAGACGACCCCCGCGTGAGCCAGAACGGGAGTCAGAAGTAGCGCAAGAAGTTGCCTCAAGGTCGTCGATGCCCCAGTGATGTTGCCACCCCAGAGGTTAACTCACACGGTGCGGGTCCGGCGCGCTCTTAATCGTCCTCACGCCGCCCAAAGTCGCTCCGACGCTCCGATGCATCATATCCGCGGCGGCGTAAGCCCATGATGTCGTCCCGCCGACGCGGCCGAACCCGCCGATCGTCATGGTGCTTGTAGGCGCACTGGCAGGAGGTTTTCGATGTGCATTGAGGCAACGGCAGGCGGGGTGCCTGCGCGGACAGAAACCGGATGCCGCGAAGCGTCTGGGCCGGTTGGCAACAAGAATATCCGGTCACGACGGTTACGGCATGCCAGAGGGATTTTTCCCCGGGGATCGAACGTTTCAAGGAGCCTCCTCATTGCGAAATATCGGCCACTCTGGGATTTGCGCGAAATCAACTGAAAACCCCTCAAAAAACGCTCGCCTGACCGATCAATGGTCATTGGGAGGAACACGCGCCCCTGTATCATCGCCGTGTGCGACACGTCCCCCTGAAATTGGCGCGCTGCCTGCCGCTGCCCCTGATCTTCACCGCGGGGATCTTCGCCTCGGGACCCTTCGCCCTGGCACCCTTCGCCGTGGCACCCGCCGTCGCCGGCAGCACCTATCCGCCGGCGCAAATGACCGCTGCAGACCGGGGGCCTGCGACGACGCGAGATCCCCGCATCGCCGATGCTGACGCGGATGCGCGACCCGATTTTCAATCTCTGGAAGCATTGGGATGATGACCTTGCGCGGCAGATCGGGGCGGTCAATCTATTACGCGATATCCCGGGGGCCCAACGGCGCGCCGACATCGGGAAGCTGCGCGACGAGGTGGGTGAATGTGCCGAACCCGGCCCGATCTCGGCGGAGAACTGGCTGCGGGGCCAATTCACTCTCACCTGTGCGAAGGGTACGGTCGGCGTCTTCTTCACGCTGTCTCCGACACAACCGCCGGCGGTCCAACACTTGAGTTTTCACAAGCTCGAGTCGCCATCCCAGCGACTCGGAGCGCCCACCGGGCCGCCGGCCGGCGTCATGTGCGCCGGCGTGAACTGAACCTTACGCGTTCGACTTCGATGCGTCAGTTGTTGGCCGCGGTCGGCCCCCCCGGCGCTCCCTCGACGGGCACCACCGGCAGGTTGTAGGGATCCACCTTGCTCTTGGACTCCTGCTCCTCGCGCGCCCGATCTTGTGCCTGTCTCAGCTGATCACGACGACGTTCGAACGCCGCATTGCGCTTGGCCTCGTCGGCCGGATCCGCGTCCTTGGCCAGGCGCTCGATCGCAACCCGCGCATTCTGGCAATCCTGGTCGTCGCGGGCCTTGGAAGGGTCTTCGTTGCACTTCATCAGCACACCATCCAAGGTGACGCGGTCCTGCATCAGATCCGCGATCGTCATCGGCGGTGGCCGCTTGGGTTCGCAGCCCGCGCTCAACAGCAGGGCGGCACCAAGCCATCCACAGGCAACGAGTCGTTTGGCGGTATTTGGCATGTCGTTCTCACGATCAATGTTACTCAAACACCGATTTCGCGCCACGTTGCGCCTGTGACGCGCCTCACGACTTGAAAATGTTCCCTGAACACCCAGCGGGCGACGTGAACTTGCGCACGGTGCGCGCCGCCTGTACCTTTCCCAACCATGGCCACACGTAACCCCAAAGAGGAGCCCAAGCTCGACTTCGAGACCGCCATGCGCGATCTGGAGGAACTCGTCGAACGCTTGGAACAGGGTGATCTCCCGCTCGAGGAGTCATTGTCTGCATTCGAGCGCGGCGTCATGCTCACCCGCAGCTGCCAGACCGCTTTGCAGGAAGCAGAGCAAAAGGTCGAGATTCTGCTCAAGAGAGCCGGCGAACCCACCGCAGAGAGTTTCGACCCCGAATCCGGCGCCGCCTAGCCGCACGACGGTCCAGACCGCCGGAACGACGGTCTAGCCCAGCTTCCGATCCACCGAACTGCGTTCCGCACTTTGCAGGCGGCCGATCATGCTGCGCAGGAACACCTGATTGAAGCGCAACTGGCATTCGGCGGATACCTGTTCCAGCAGCGTGGAGCTGACCTTCATCACCGTGACCGAACCCACCGCCTTGATGGTGGCGGTGCGTTTAGCGCCGCGCACGTAGCTCGTCTCTCCGAAGCAATCGCCGCTCTCGAGATAGCCCAGGTTCTTTCCCAGGCGCTCGACGCCCACTCGTCCCTCGACGATGATGTAGAACCGATCGTCCATCTCGCCTTCCTTGACGATCTCCTCGGAATCGGCATAGTCCTGCCAGCTGCTCGCACGCAGCACCTCCCAGATTTCGCTGTGCGAGAATTCGTGGAAGAACTTCAGCTTGCGCAACAGGCTGAATTGCTCCTGCTGATCGATCCGGTTGTATTGCGCCCGCAATTTCTGATGCACTCGCGTGAGTTCGGCCGCGAAGTCGAGGCCCGTCTTGTAGCGCTTGGCCGGATCCTTCTGCAAGGCCATCGCCGTCACGTTTTCAAGCTCTTCCGGAATCTCCGGCCGCAGCGTATGGATCGGCGGCGGCGTGGCGAACACGATCTGATGCAACAGCTTCTGAAGATTGCCGGCGCGAAACGGGCGTGTGCCGGTCAACAATTCGTACATCACCGCCCCCAACGAATACAGGTCGGAGCGGTTGGTCAGCTCGATCGATTGCACCTGTTCGGGCGACATGTATGAGGGACTGCCGGCGATCCCCTCGATGCGCGAAATCTCCGAATCTGCAACCAGCGCGATGCCGAAATCGATGATGCGCACCTCGCTATCGAGGGTGAGCATGATGTTGCTGGGCTTGATGTCGCGATGAATGACGCCGCGGCTATGGGCGTAATGCAGGGCACGTGCGGCCTTGTAGATCAGCTCGACGACATCGTCGATGCGCAACAAATTGTCGGGGCGGCAATACGCGGCGAGCGTCCGCGCACCGTGCACGTGCTCGGTGACGATGTAGCAATGGCCGTTCTCTTCGCCCGCGTCATAGATCGGCAGGATGTTCGGGTGCTGCAGCATCCCGACCATGTGCGCTTCGGACAGGAACATCTTGCGGGCGATCCGTTTGCGGCTCTCGTCGCCGCCCGCATCCACGTTGTACACCTTGATCGCCACGTCGCGCCCGTAGTAAGGATCGTGCGACAGGTACACCACGCCGGTGCTGCCCCGGCCTACCTCATTGATGATGACGTATTTGCCGATTTTTTCAGGCAGCGATTCCCGATTGTTCAGGGACTTCGTGGAAGGGGGCCGAATATTGGTCAAAGGTAACCGTGTGCTGCGAAGCGATGAGACTATGCAATGCCATAAAGGATACTGGCGACACCGGCGCCAAACTGTGATTTGGGTCGAGGCTCAAAGAAAGTGATCGTATCCGTGGGCCGGCGCGCTGAATGCCCGCCCGTCGAGAGTCCAATGAACACCATTTCCGCGACGTAGCTCACCGATCGCGGTCAGTTTCAGGTCCAGGCGATGCGCCGCATCCGATAGCTCGTCGAGACGAGTGGGCGGGACCGCCAGCAGCAACTCGTAGTCATCTCCCGCCGCCAGAGCCCAATCCCGCGCCTGATCGTCCCATCCCAGCGACTGCATCGCACGCGACAGCGGCAGGCGGCCGACATCGACATGCGCCGCGAGCCCGCTGGCCCGGGCGAGTTTGGGCAGATCGCCGACCAGACCGTCCGACAGGTCCATGGCTGCGTTGGCGATGCCGCGTGCGGCGATGCCGAACTGGACCCTCGGTATCGGATATTCGAAGCGTTCGATTAGATGATCCGAGGCCGCCCGATCATCGGTCGCCATCCGGGCGGTCACCAGCGCCAAACCCGCGCCGGCGTCACCCAAGGTGCCGGTGACGACCAGCAGGTCGCCCTCCCGGGCGCCACTGCGCAGCATCGCGGTTCCCCGCGGCACGTGACCCATGATCTGGATGCTGACGGTCAAGTGTCCCGACGTGGTGTCGCCGCCCACCAAGGCCACCCCGTGTGCATCCGCCAGAGCCATGAGTCCATCGGCGAATCCCTGCAGCCATTGTTCGTCGGCCCTCGGCATGGTCAGGGCCAATGTCGCCCACGCCGGCGTGGCGCCCATGGCCGCGATATCGCTCAGGTTGACCGCCAACGCGCGATGGCCGATCGAGCGGGCATCGCTGTCCAACGGAAAATGCCGGCCGGCAACCACCGTGTCCACCGCGGCCACCAGATCCGCACCTGCCGGCATGCATAGCAGGGCGGCGTCATCGCCAACCCCGAGGATGACATCCGACCGGGCCGCGACAGAGCTCGGACGAGAGAAGAAGCGGTCGATCAGTTCGAACTCGCCGAGGGACTTGGCGCCAGTCACGTGCTGTCAGCCCAACGGCTCACCGATCGGAACCCGGTACTCGTCCGGCCGCAGTTCCTTGGCGGCCCGGTCGAGCACCGCGTTCACGTACTTGTGCCCGTCCGTGGCGCCGAACTGCTTGGCCAGGAGCACGGCTTCGGCGAGCGCCACGCGATAGGGCAGCTCCGGATGCGCCTCGAGTTCATGAAAGCCAAGCCACAGCACGGCATGCTCGACCGGATCCAACTCGTGCGGCGGGATCTCGCTCAGCGGCGCCAGCCGTAGATCCAACGCCTCCAGATTCGGCGCGATCGCCGTGATCAGCTCGAGAAAGTAATCGCGGTCCACCCGCTCCGCTTCCGGATCCTCGGAGAACTGCTGATGGGTGTCCTGCCAGGAACGCGGATTGATCTGCAATTGATACAGCGCTTGCAGCGCCAGGCGGCGCGCGAGACTACGGGCACGATGAACGCTCACGAGGACTTCACGTATCCAACCGACGCAGCAAATTCGCCATTTCGATCGCGACGAGCGCGGCATCCGCACCCTTGTTGCCGGCCTTGCCGCCCGCGCGATCCATCGCCTGTTCCATCGTGTCGGTCGTCAGGACGCCGAACGAGATGGGCACGCCCGATTCGAGCGCAATGCGCGCGATACCGGAAGCACACTCGCCCGCCACGTAATCGAAATGCGGCGTCTGGCCCCGGACCACCGCGCCCAAGGTGATTAACGCATCGTAGCGATGCGACAACGCCAGTTTGCGGGCCACGATGGGGATGTCGAACGCGCCCGGAACGCGGACGATCTCGATCTGCTTGTCGCCGGCGCCGTGGCGCTTGAGCGCATCCAGCGCGCCGCGGATCAGCGGATCGACGACGAGATCGTTGAACCGCGCAGCGACGAAGGCAAATCGCAGGTCGCGGGCGAGCAGTTCCCCCTCGATGATCTTCGGCTGTTCATTCGGCACGAATCGTTCCTCGCACATCAATCTCCACCAGCTTGTATGCCCGACAGTATAAGCCCAGGTGCTTCATTCGCCGCCATCCACGTACTCGGTCACCTCGAGATCGAAGGCCGCGAGGCCCTGCAACTGCTTCGGCGCGCTCAAGACCCGCATGCGGGTCAGCCCCAAATCCTTGAGGATTTGCGCTCCGATGCCGTAGGTGCGCACGACCGTCGCCCCGTGACTGCGCGCCGTGGCGGGCTTCGCGTCCAGTTGCCGCACGGTGTCCATGAATTCCCGCGGGGTCTCCTCGGGGCGCAGGATGACCACCACGCCGGATGCCTCTCTCGCAACCCGGCGCATTGCAGCACGCAGCGGCCAGCCGAGCTTGTCGCTGCGCACGCCCACCAGGTCGCGCAGGGTGTCCTCGAGGTGAACCCGGACCAGCGGCGGCAACACCGAATTCAGGTCACCTTTGACGAGCGCGATATGTACGTTCTTGTTGACGTGATCCTCGAAGCAGCACAGGCGGAACTCGCCGAATTCGGTGTCCACGGGCTCGTCGTAGATGCGCTCCACGGAGCTCTCGTTCTTCAGCCGATAGCGGATGAGATCGGCGATCGTGCCGATCTTCAGGCCGTGAATTGTCGCGAAGCGCTCGAGATCCGGACGGCGGGCCATCGTGCCGTCGTCGTTGAGAATCTCGACGATCATCGCCGCCGCCGAGAAGCCGGCCAGCCGCGCAAGATCGCATCCCGCCTCGGTGTGCCCTGCCCGCGTGAGAACGCCGCCCGGTTGCGCCATCAACGGGAATATATGGCCCGGTTGCCGCAAATCCTCCGGTCGCGCCTTCGCCGCCACGGCGGTGAGCACCGTATGCGCACGGTCGTGGGCGGAGATGCCCGTGGTGACGCCCTCCGCAGCTTCGATCGACAACGTGAAGTTCGTGCGATGCGCACTGTCCGTATCGCTCACCATCAGCGGTAACCGGAGCTGCCGGCAACGCTCGCGCGTCAACGTCAGGCAAATGAGACCGCGACCGTAGCGCGCCATGAAGTTCACATCTTCCGGACGGACGGCCTCGGCCGCCATGATGAGATCGCCTTCGTTCTCGCGATCCTCATCGTCCATGAGCACCGCCATCTTGCCCAGCCGGATGTCGGCGAGAATCTCATCGATCGTGTTGAATCCGCTCATGTCGAACGCCCCTCTGGTGTGATCTTCCCGGCTGCCTTGGTTGTCTCGATGTGCATCTTCAATTCCTCTTGGGAGTCAGTACCAGCCGCAGGTCATTTTGGATCAATCGTTGCTCGCGGAAATCGAAGCGCATCAAAGGATTCGCCGTGTCCAAGCCGCCCAGCGCCGCGAGAGGCGCGGCATCGGCGCCGAGCAAGACTGGCGCCACATAGAGGATCAGCTCATCGACCAGGCCGGATTCGAGAAACGCAGCCGCGAGGTGCGGTCCGCACTCCACGAACAGTTCGTTGACTTCCAGCGCGGTCAAATGCCCGAGCACGGCGTGCAGATCCAGGCCGCGCGCGGATCGCGGCACCCGCTGCACGGCGACCTTACCCACCTCATCGGAGGGCCGCCGGGTCGCATCGTCCGCGGCATCGCCAGCTGCACCGGCCGCGGCATCGCCAGCCGCGTCGCCTGCCGCATCGCTCGCCGCGAATATCAGCGCGTTGCCGCCAGCGAACACGCGCGCATGCGCGGGGCAGCTCAGCTCGGAATCGAGCACGACCCGCAGGGGTTGCCGGACCCACGGGCCGTAGGCAAGCCGCACGTCGAGCCGCGGATCGTCGATGCGCACCGTCCCGGCGCCCGTCAGAACCGCCGAACTCCTCGCGCGCCACGTTTGCACGTCGGCGCGGGCGCCTTCGCCGGTGATCCACAGCTGCCCGCCCGCCGCGGGCGCGGTGCGCGCATCCAGACTCATCGCCAGCTTCAGGCGAATGAACGGCCGACCACGCTCGAAACGGGAGAAGAAACCCACGTTCAGGTCCCGCGCGGCTTCGGCGCGAAGTCCCGACGAGACCGCGATGCCCGCCGCCTTCAACCGCTGAACACCGCCGCCGGACACCTTGGGATTCGGATCGATTGCCGCACAAACCACCCGGCTCACGCCCGCAGCGATCAGCGCGTCGGCGCAGGGCGGGGTGCGGCCGGTGTGGCCGCACGGTTCCAACGTGACATAGGCGGTTGCGCCGCGCGCTCGACCGCCTGCGGACCGCAGCGCCAATACCTCGGCATGCGGCTCACCGGCGCGCACATGCCAACCCTCGCCGATGACCTGGCCATCGCGCACCAACACGCAGCCCACACGCGGATTCGGGTCGGTCGTATACAGACCGAGTTCCGCCAGCGCGAGCGCCTTCGCCATGAATATCTCGTCCAACGTCTGCGTGCCGTCCAGCGCCGCGGACCCGGGTGCGTCGTCGGTCATTTGGTTTTGTCGCCGGGTTCGACGCCGGGCAGCAGCGGCAGCTGGTCCTTGCTGGGTTCGCGCCGACGGCGATGCCGGCGCAGTTGATCGATTTCGGTGCGAAACGCCTCGATGTCCTGGAAGCTGCGATAGACCGACGCGAAACGCACGTAGCCCACCTCGTCCAGATGGCGCAGCTCCTCCATCACCATGTCGCCGACGCTGCGCGAGGCGATCTCGCGCTCGCCGAGGCTCCGCAGCTTGTGGCAGATGCTTGCCACCGCCGCCTCGATGGCGTCGCGGCTCACCGGACGCTTTTCCAAAGCCCGCTCCATACCCGCCAGCAATTTGCTCTCATCGAACGGTTCGCGGCTGCGGTCGCTCTTGACCACCGTGGGCAGGAGCAATTCGGCCGTCTCGAACGTCGTGAAACGCTCCGTACATTCGAGACATTCGCGGCGTCGCCGAATCTGTCGACCCTCGCCGGCAAGGCGAGAGTCGATGACTTTAGTCTCCGAGTGACCGCAAAATGGACAATGCATGGAGACGACTCGGAGGGGTCCCGCCGCGGACCGTGTGGCGCTTAAGCATAGACGGGGAAGCGACGGCACAGCGCCATCGCTTCGCCACGCACGCGCTCGATCACCGACTCATCGCCCATGTGATCGAGCACATCCGCGATCCAATGCGACAACTGGGTCACCTCCGGTTCCTTGAATCCCCGGGTGGTCACCGCCGGCGTCCCGATGCGCAGGCCGCTGGTCACCATCGGAGGGCGCGGGTCGTTGGGCACGGCGTTCTTGTTCACGGTCATGTGCGCGCGACCGAGCGCGGCATCCGCATCCTTGCCCGTGATGTTCTTGTCGATCAGGTCGACCAGGAATAGATGGTTGTCGGTGCCACCGGAAACGATCTTGTAGCCCCGCTGCTGCAATACCTGGGTCATGACCTGGGCGTTCGCCACGACCTGCTTCGAATAGACCTTGAATTCCGGCTGCAGCGCTTCGAGGAAGGCCACCGCCTTTGCGGCGATGACGTGCATCAACGGTCCACCCTGCGTTCCCGGGAACACCATCGAGTTGAATTTCTTGTGCAATTCGGCGTGCGGCCGCGCCAGGATCAGGCCGCCGCGCGGTCCGCGTAGCGTCTTGTGGGTGGTCGTGGTCACGACGTCGGCGATCGGGACCGGATTGGGATACAGGCCGGCGGCGACCAGGCCGGCCACATGGGCCATGTCCACGAACAGATAGGCGCCGACCGAATCGGCGATCGCGCGGAAGCGCGCAAAGTCGATGACCCGCGAGTAAGCGGAAAAGCCGGCGACGATGACCTTGGGACGATGTTCCTGCGCCAGCCGATCGACCTGCTCGTAATCGATTTCGGCGGTATCCGGCAGGATGCCGTACTGGAACGCCTTGAACAGCTTGCCGGAAAAATTCACCTTGGCCCCATGGGTCAAATGACCGCCATGGTCCAGGCTCATGCCGAGAATGGTGTCGCCGGGCGACAGCAGCGCCAGATAGACCGCGGCGTTCGCCTGCGATCCCGAGTGGGGCTGGACGTTCGCATAAGCGGCGCCGAACAGTTCCTTGGCCCGGTCGATGGCCAATTGCTCGGCAATGTCGACGAACTCGCAACCACCGTAGTAACGCTTGCCGGGATAGCCCTCGGCGTACTTGTTGGTCAGCACCGACCCTTGTGCTTCCAGAACGCGCGGACTGGTATAGTTTTCCGACGCGATCAGTTCGATATGGTCTTCCTGGCGGGTTCGTTCGCTGGCCATGGCCTGCGCGAGTTCGGGATCGAAACCGGCAATCGTCATCGAGGCTTTGAACATTCACGGATCTCCCGACAGATAGCCGCCTAGTCTAGCCGATCGCCGCGTCGCCGTCGCCTTAACGTCCGGCGCGCGCCCTCGCCGGCGCCGTCATCCCGCCCCGTGCGACGCTCAACCGGTCAAAAACGTCCGGACGACCGCGGTCCACGCCCGTGCCAGGTTGCGCCGGTTGTAACCGCCGCCGCCCAGCCCCAACACCCGTCCATGCCCTTGGTTGTCGGCGATCACGCATAGGCGGCGTGCGGCATGCGCGTGCGCCGCCTCGCTGTAGCGCAAATGCGTGATCGGGTCACCCGCCAAACTGTCGGCTCCGCACTGGAACAGGATGAATTCGCTGGGAAAACTCTCCAGATACTCCTCGACCTGCCCCCACGCCGCCATGAACTCCGCATCGCCGGCCCCCGGGGGTAGCGGAATATTGAGCTTGGTGCCGGCCGCCCGGCCCCTGCCGGTTTCCTCGGCAGCGCCGGTGCCCGGGTACAGATCCCGACCATCTTCATGGATATCCGCGAATATCACGTCAGAGTCGTCATCGAAAGCGTAGAACACGCCATCGCCGTGATGGGCGTCGATGTCGACATAAGCGATGCGTTGTATGCCATATTGTGAACGCAGCCGTTCGATCGCGACGCCGCAATCGTTGAACACGCAAAAGCCGGCCGCCCGCTCTCGCGCCGCGTGGTGAAGCCCGGCAATGGGTACGAAGGCCCGGCGACTGGCGCCTGACATCAAGGCGTCCACCGCCACCAAGGTCGCGCCGACCACGGAACTCGCGGCCTCGAAAACCCCCTTGAAGGCGGGCGTGTCACCGCCATCCAAAAAGCCCTCTCCGGTCGCCGATTTCTGCTGAACGAAGTCCACGTAGGGCTTCGTATGGAACGAAGTCAGCTCCTCGATCGAGGCGCTTCGCGGCGGTAAGTGCAGCACGTCGCTCGCCAGCCCCTGGGCGGCCAGCTCACGCACGAAACATT
The DNA here is from genome assembly GCA_003164785.1 of Gammaproteobacteria bacterium. Lineage (GTDB taxonomy): Bacteria > Pseudomonadota > Gammaproteobacteria > Steroidobacterales > Steroidobacteraceae > Bog-1198. The sequence goes on from PLUE01000005.1 coordinate 30,344, forward strand.
CGTGGCGATCGGAACCGAAGGGGTGACCGTTGCCAAACCCGTAGCGGGCAATGGCTTCTCCGGCAACGACGGCAACGGGTACGGGCATTGTTGGAAAAGGTTAGCACGCACGACGCAATCGCCGTGACAAGTTTCGGCGAGTCGCGGATAATTCACCCCGATCCCCGGTCCTGAATTTTACACATAGGTAGCACATGGCTCAGTTCATTTACACCATGAACCGGGTTGGCAAGGTTGTGCCACCCAAACGCGTCATCCTGCGCGACATCACCTTGAGCTTCTTTCCCGGCGCCAAAATCGGCGTCCTGGGCCTCAATGGCTCCGGCAAATCGACCCTCCTCAAGATCATGTCAGGCCTCGACAAGGAAATCGAAGGCGAAGCCCGCCCGCAGGCTGGTATCAAGGTCGGGTACCTGCCCCAGGAGCCGGTGCTCGATGAGGCGAAGACCGTGCGCGACGTGGTCGTCGAAGGCGTGAGCGAAGTCCAAGGCCTCATCGACCGGTTCAACGCGATCAGCGACCGATTCGCGGAGCCCATGCCCGACGACGCGATGAACAAGCTCATGGAAGAGCAGGCGAAAATGCAGGACAAGATCGATGCGGTGAACGGCTGGGAGCTGGAGCGCAAGCTCGAGATCGCGGCCGACTCGTTGCGTCTGCCGCCGTGGGACGCCGTGATCGGCAAACTGTCCGGCGGTGAAAAGCGGCGCGTCGCCCTCTGCCGCCTGCTGCTGTCGAATCCCGACATGTTGCTGCTCGACGAACCCACCAACCATCTGGACGCCGAGTCGGTGGCCTGGCTGGAGCACTTCCTCGAGGAGTATCCGAGCACCGTGATCGCGGTCACCCACGATCGCTACTTCCTGGACAACGTCGCCGAGTGGATCCTCGAACTCGACCGCGGCCACGGCATCCCCTGGGAAGGCAATTACTCCTCGTGGTTGGAACAGAAGGGCGCGCGGCTGGCCCAGGAAGAACGCACTCAGGACGCTCTCGCCAAGACGCTGAAGCGCGAACTCGAATGGGTTCGCACCAATCCGAAGGCGCGGCAGGCCAAGTCCAAGGCGCGTTTGCAGCGCTACGAGGAACTCGCCTCCACGGAATTCCAGAAGCGCAACGAAACCAACGAAATTTACATCCCGCCCGGCGAGCGGCTGGGCGATCTGGTGATCGAGTGCACGAACGTGCGCAAGGCGTTTGGCGACCGGTTGCTGATCGAGAATCTGAACTTCAACCTGCCCGCCGGCGGCATCGTCGGCATCATCGGGCCGAACGGCGCCGGCAAGACGACACTGTTCCGCATGCTCGCTGGCATGGAGAAGCCGGACAGCGGCGAGATCCGCGTCGGCCCCTCGGTGAAACTGGCCTATGTCGACCAGTCGCGCCAATCGCTCAACGACAAGAACACCGTCTGGCAGGAAATTTCCGGCGGCCAAGAACTCATCAAGGTAGGCAACTACGAAACCTCGTCCCGCGGCTACGTCGGGCGCTTTAATTTCAAGGGCACACTGCAGCAACAATTCATCGGCGATTTGTCGGGCGGTGAGCGCAATCGCGTCCATCTTGCCAAGGTGCTCAAGTCCGGCGGCAACGTCCTGCTGCTCGACGAACCCACCAACGACCTCGACATCGAAACCCTGCGTGCCCTCGAAGAGGCACTGGTCGCCTTTCCGGGTTGTGCGGTGGTCATCTCGCATGACCGCTGGTTCCTGGACCGCATCGCCACCCACATTCTTGCCTTCGAAGGCGACTCGCAGGTGATGTGGTTCGAGGGCAACTATCAGGAATACGTCGAGGACTACAAGAAACGCAAGGGCGAGGACGCCTCACAGCCGCACCGGATCCGTTACAAACCGTTGACAGGATGAACATGAGCATCTACATCACGCCGCAAGACGAACTGCATGTCGAAAATCAGGGCATCGCGTTGACCTGCCCGCATTGCCAGACGCTGACGCATGTCTCCGCGTCGGCAACGCCGAAATTCACGGAGCTCAGCCTCCGCAAACCCAAGCAGATCGGCATCGTCTTCCGATGTGATGCCTGCGGCGAACCGATCTTCTTGAGGTTTCCCGCGAAATCATACAATCCCCAGCGCATCGAACTCTCGTCGAATTACGCCGAGCTGGAACGCGCGCCCGAGAATTTCCCGCTCACCTACCTGCCCGAGGAGGCGGAACTGATGTTTCGCGAGGCGCTCGGCTGTTACTCCGCCGGCTGCTACAACGCGTTCGCCGCGATGAGCCGCCGCGCGGCGCAATCCCTGTTCCGCGAACTCGGCGAGCGCGGCAAGCTGGAGATGTTCGACACGCTGCAGGAGATTCGCAATCTGGCGGAGCTCGATGACCAGACGTTCGCGACGCTGCGCGCCGTGCTGTTCGGCAGCGACAGCGATCCCTGGCCGCACCAACCGCACTTGAACGCCGAGAGCGCCGGCATCCTCCTCGAGGTCATGCGCGATCTTCTGTATCAAACCTTCGTGCGCAAGGCGCGTCTGCTGCAGGCCATGACGTTTCGCAAATACGTGGCGCCGCAGGTGGAAACGAGCGCCTGATTGTAGTGCATGAGTTGCATCGCGCGGTTGCTCGAGATTGCACTCGGGCAAAACGGGCGGGCCGATGCGGTCGAGTTCATCCGCTGGCGTTGGAAGCACGGCTTGAGCTTGACGGCCGCAGCAGAAGCGCTCGGGCTGTCGCGTCGGCAAGTGGCGTATTACGCCAGCGGTGAGCATGTGGTGCCACGCACCGTACTACTAGCCTGCAAGGGCTGGGAAGTGGAGCGCCAGGCGGCGGAGTAAGAAGGCTGGCAATCCAGGAGTCGCCCGCAATATTCACAAATCGCGTCGGTTAGCCCAAAAACACCCGCGCATTCCGAAACAGCCGCATCCACCCGCCGTCCTCGCCCCAGTCCTTGCTGGCCCACGAATTCTGCACCGTGCGGAACACGCGTTCCGGATGCGGCATCAGCGAGGTCACCCGCCCGTCTTCGCTGCACAATCCCGCCAGACCCTGCGGTGACCCGTTGGGATTGAACGGGTATCTCTCCGTCGGCAGTTCGTGATGATCGACGAACTGCAATGTGACGAGCCCGCGCTCCAGCAACTCGCCGGCCCTGGAATGGGTGGAGAACTCCGCGAGCCCCTCCCCATGCGCCACCGTGATCGGCAGCACGGATCCCTGCATACCGGCCAGCAGCACCGAATTCGAACGCGGAACCTGCACCAGGCTCAGGCGCGCCTCGTACTGCTCCGAGCGATTGCGGACGAACCGCGGCCATGCTTCCGCACCCGGGATCAACTCCTTCAGCGCCGACAACATCTGGCAGCCGTTGCAGACGCCCAACGTGAACGTCGCATCCCTATCAAAGAATGCCGCGAACTCATCCCGCGCCACGCTGTTGAACAGAATCGATTTCGCCCAGCCCTCGCCCGCCCCCAGAACATCCCCGTAGGAAAACCCGCCGCAGGCGACGAGGCCATGGAACCTGCCGAGGCGCACGCGCCCCGCCAAAATGTCCGTCATGTGCACGTCGTACGCGTCGAAGCCCGCCCGCGTGAACACCGCCGCCATCTCGGTCTGACTGTTGACGCCCTGCTCCCGCAGCACCGCCACGGCGGGTCGCGCCCCGGTCGTGATGTACGGCGCGGCGACGTTGTCGCTCGGATCGAAGCTCAGCGAAGCATGCAGCCCCGGGTCGTTCGCGTCCAGCAAGCGCGAATATTCCTCGCTGGCGCAATGCGGATTGTCCCGCATCTCCTGCATGCGGAACGACACCTCGCTCCAGCGCCGGTGCAGATCGACGCGCGACGCGCTGAGTACGACCTCGCCGTTGGCCTTGACCGTCACCCGGTCGAGGACGCTGCGTCCCGCGACCGCATCGCGCGGCGCGCCGCCTGGGTCCGTCGAGCCGCTGCCTGCGCCCGCCGGGCTGCCCACATCGCGCGCGAACGAGGCCAGCCCGTGACGCTGCAATACCTCGAGTGTCTCGGCCACGTGTGCGTCCGCCACTTGCACCACCGCGCCCAGTTCCTCGGCGAAACTCGCGGCGATCGGATCCGCCTCCGACCCCAAGTCGATATCCAATCCGCAATGACTCGCGAACGCCATCTCCAACAGCGTCAGCAACACACCGCCATCCGACCGGTCGTGATAAGCCAGCAAGAGTTCGCGATCCTTCAGCTCCCTGACGGCATCGAAGAACTTCAGCAGCAACCCAGGGTCGTCGAGGTCCGCCGGCTCACCGCCGGTGCGTTCCAGCACCTGCGCCCAACAGGACCCGCCCAGACGATTCTTGCCGCCGCCAAGATCGATCAACAGCAACCGGGTGGGCTCCGATACGTCCAGTTGCGGCGTCAACGTGCGTCGTGCATCCGCGACCGGCGCGAATGCCGATATGATGAGCGACACCGGCGACAGCACCGTGTGCGCGCCCTGCGCGTCGGTCCACGCCGTGCGCATCGACAACGAATCCTTGCCGACCGGAATGGTGATGCCGAGCGCTGCGCACAGTTCCACGCCGACCGCACGCACGGTCGCGTACAGATCGGCGTCTTCGCCCGGCTCTCCGCAGGCCGCCATCCAGTTGGCCG
>PLUE01000019.1 GCA_003164785.1 Gammaproteobacteria bacterium
GACTGTGGTTATTCGAGGGCTTACAGTTGAGCCGCTCCCCCACGACCAAACGCGGAAGTCTATTTCGAGAGAGTTAAAGTAAGCATTGGGCGGTGCGATAGCCACGGCCGGTGAGTTGACTAGGTGCCACGGGCCATAGGCACGGTCCGCCACACAGCCAGTTCGGGACTATTCCGCAATTGCGCAGCTCGTCCAAACTCTTACTCCCTCGCTTCGGTCCCGGGAGTGTGTGATTGTGCCGCCTCGTCCTTCTGTTCGCCCCTCCTCCAGGTGGATACCCTGACCACCCCCTTGCGGGAGCCCTGCGGTTCTCCAACTTCATCGGTATTACAAGGTCGTAAGCGATCCCTGCTATCCGTGGTCCCCACTTCCCATTGCCCTTGGTGTGCCTTGACCTCGCTTTGGGCGTCGAATTGGTTCTTTCGGGAAATGCCCTCGCGTCCCAAAAGAAAAGGCCGCGGTCAATTTTGGATTGGACGGAACCGAAGGCCAGATTAGAGATGATATAGCAGATATTCTTGGGTTCACGGGAGACCCGTTGAAACCATACGCTAGTCTTCGATTCCTGGTGACACCTGACAACCTCGCATACTTAGATCCTGCCTCTCGGCACTTTTCCCCACGATCAAACTCTGACAGTCCGCCCGGGAGAGCCCGGGGGGCGTCTTTTGGTACTAGCCATTTCTGCCGCATGCTCGGCGAGATCGCGGCGATTCAGCTCGCCAACTCGCTTGCCGTGTCCTGTGAGAACGCCGCACGCTTACTGTGACGGCGATGCCTATCTGAGCGCACGTAAGTTGCCGTTGGCAACTGGCTCTTTCGAACACCATTAATTGATTCGTCCGGCACATTACCAGAATAATTCGTCGGCGATTCAGGTGCTTGCGATCTTGCACGTTGCAAGATAACTGCTACTTCGGTTTTTATGGCCGCCAAAGAATGCCTCGATAGCGCCTCCGTCGGAAGTAGCAACGCTATATCTTTTCGTCGCACCTGAACTCGGAATAAAGGTGCTCCTCCATCATCCTTAACTACTTCATCGTGCCTACTAGAGTTCAATGCCAGAGAGGTTCTTCTACCTCCTTTGCTAGCGATTAACCGCTCAAATGCGATCACTGCAGATACGCGGGGCAGTTCTTCCGCTAAATCCCGCGCGCCCGCCGTTAGGAGACGCCGTTTTGCGGGGTCTTCCCACATGCCCATCAGATCGCGGCCCCAACTCTCGCGAATGTCCAATGGGCTAGGAAATGCCTTGACTAGGACGGTTGGAAGCTGCGCCAGCTTCAACAGTCGTGAGACCTGCGCCGACGAGACGTTCAAGATCCGCGCCAGTTCGTCTTGCGACGAAAATAACCCGGACCGGATCCACGACGCGTAACTTCGCCCGCGTTCATAGGGGCTTAGGTCTTTACGCTGACGATTTTCTATATCCAACGCGATTAGCGCCTCGCGATCAGATATTTCGCCTACCTCCACCTGCAGCGGAATATTTAAATGCCGCGCCACAAATAATCGCCGAGAGCCATACACTAATTCGAAATCATGGGTCATGTCGTGCTTAAGCGCTCGGCCCAATACCGGAAACAGTTGCCCATGGGTACGAACGCTCTCGATCTCGTCACGACAACTCTGTTCAGTCACCTGTTCCTCTAATCGGTCGTGCGAGTTCCACATTCTGCATCGAAACGGACTGATTGAAACCACTTCTTTCATCATCGCTCCTTCCTGGCTGCGAATAACTGAAATCAATAAGAACATCGTGTCATCGAGCAAGTAAACATACACTATGCCGCGCAGCAACACAGGCATTACCTGCAACGGCGTCATTGGTTTCCCTGAAGACCGAATTAGCATTCCTCGCAAAAACTTAATGTTGGTGGATGAGGGAATTGGCCGCGACTTGTCGCTATATGTAAGTTGTTTGCGTGAAGAGCGTTCTCGACTAAAACCGCCAAGAGTCAATTGGTGGCGGCAGATCTTAGACTGCATTGCATTTCCGGCCGATTGACCAGCGGGGTGCCTAATTGTCCGAAGGACTGGCCGGCTGCAATTGAATTCGTGCATGTGGTTCAGTATGACAGTTCCACATTTCCGGGGCTCCGCTCCGGGTTACACAGAGCGAGGCCCTTCCCCGCTTCTTATTTTACGTCGGCGGGTGAACCGACAAGGCGCTTCGCCAAAGAAGGACGGCTCGTCGCCTATCCCTATCAATTTGAAAATATAACCAAAATCGTCGTCGCTGTTTTCGCTACGCGTGTCGTCCGCCGTCCGACGGGCCAACACAATTTCAAGCCGCGAAATGATGTCCTCTCGTCGAGAATGCCGTCGTCCCTGCAACCGGGTCGTGATCTGTTACAGCGGGTACGCGTAGTCATGCCACATCCGGTTCGGATTGTACGTAAGGTATGTCGTCAGCGCGTTGCCTCATTGGCGTACCATTTTCCGCAATCTGGTCCTCCGCGTTTCTCATTTAGGAACACCCATTGAACCATCGCCAGCCGCCGTCCCCAACGCATTCAATGCGGTCAGGATGCTGACGTATCGTACATTGGGTAGACCATAGGAATTTAGCGCGTAGTACTGCCACGCATCATCGACAATGTCAAAATGCTTTGCATGCCGGAGGTCGATGGTTAGTCTGATCCAAGCCGCTTCAAACTCGCCCGCAACAACGCCAGGCGGCAGTGACGCCACATAACTGCCGGTTTCACTGGTGTCGCTGACCATCGCCACGACCTCTTCGGCGGACGCTGCGAAGACTTTCAGAGCACCAGCATGCGGGACCAACACGATTATCATCGAGAGTTTGATGCCTCCCTATTGCAGCGCCAGATTTAGCACAAGCGCCAGGCGCACGCCGGCCTTGCTTAGTTGCTCAGCTGTCACGGCAGTCGCATCCTCAACGTAGGCAGCTGACAGCCGATATTGGAACGCCGATCGTGGCGCTGGCAACCGACCATAGGCATGGGCTTTTGCCACAAGAAATGATTCTTCCGCCCAATCATCTGGCCGACCCGTTGACCACCGAGCGCGCTGCGCCGGCGTAATACAAGCGATGAGCTGACGCGCAATCTCGTTTTCGTTCCGTCCCAATCTCGCGACGAAGGTCTTGTCCCACTCGTGATGCAACGTGTTCCACCTAGCGCCCTGAACCAGGGCACGCTTCCCGTTGCCGCCCTGGTCATGATCATCGCTCGCGTGCAATGGTTGGTGCAGATCGCCGATGAAATGGAGCACGAACTGGAGAGCTAATCGTCGTTCCTCCGCTCCGGTGCTGGGGCTTCGCAGCTCCGCTGTGAATTCATAGATCTTATCCAGCAAGCAGTCATTCGCGGGTCCGCGTGAGGCGCTACCCCCTGGCGTTAGTCTAGGCCGGCCATAGCAGGCGGCATTAACGCTCGGACCGTCAAGCTCGAGGTTGATGAAATGCCAATTGCGGCTCTGGAAATAATGGGTCTGCGCCCCGTCGCGATCCGAATCGCGATACTTATCAGCCCAGGTAGCCTCATGTGCAATATCCCGTGACGTGAGTTGCGTTGTATCACCTGCCAGAATCGATTCTACTCGCGCGCGCACCGCCGGCTCCAAATAGTGTTCGGCGATCAGACCGATCACTTCATGACCTTCGTCTCCCCATGCGCCCGCAGATCCGGACAACAGGGAAATCGAAACGATGCACGCAATGCGACACAGAACACTCTTGATTCCCAACAAATGGATCACCTCGCATCACCGGTCGCAGGGCCACGCACACGCCGCGTTACTTACCTGTAGCCGCCACGAGGTAGCCACACATCTTGGTTTGCATGGTGTCTTTACTGGCGGCTTGACCCGCAGCGGTACTGAACGTGATGGTGGCCTTACTTCCCGCGTCCGCGGATTCGACAATGACATTCAACGGAGCTTTGGCTCCGTTGCCAAATGACACTTGCTGTGTAGCGTTAATGATTCCCGCGTCTTTATCTTGCTGCTGTACCGCCCATCCGTCCTTATTGAGCGAAATCAGGAGGCGAGAGTACGCGTCCGACTTCGACACGCCGGCCAAATCCAGCCACGTCGAGGATTTTTTTCCGGAGAACAAACTGCCCGTCTGGGTGAAGTGACTTGCGCAGACTGCGGTTAAGTCATCGGCCTGGGCGACAACGGTCAGGGAAGTCGCAGCAACGATCAAAACAAAAGCGGCTATTTTTGACACAGCGAAATCTCCTTTGGAAACATCCTACCCGGCGTGAAGAGGCAGACCCTTCAAGACATCTCTCCCTAGAACCGCTGCTTAAGCACGAACGGCCGCACGGCCGACTACCCCTGCTCCGCGCCGGGTCTTACGACCACTGGTGCGAACGGCCAACGCGTCCTCGTTTTGCTGGCGCTTCAGTATCCGCAGAACCGTGGCTTCATGATTGACAGGAACGTAGCGCAAGCACATCTCAAGCTCCTTCAGCGCTCGTTTCGCCGTCTTTGTATCGGCACGGCTCAACCCCTCCAAGGTCACCACCAGCGTGGTCGCGGCCCCTTTGGGCCTCGTCAAGATAGTCATTCGAGGCCTCGCATGAGCCGGCCGCTCGACTGGACTCGGAAAAATCACAATGCGACCACCGATATCACTGGCCATAATAGTCATCACACCCTCCTTATGCGGAAATAGACGGTAGCCTTTCAAGCTCCCGACTTCGACGATTGTCGGTACCAATCACCACAGACCGTACGTTTCAAAACCACAGCTTCTTCGCCAACAGAATAACGGCTAGGTGAGCTGGATATAATACATAAAAGGCGAGCTTGATCCGGGGAATCGCTAGAGACAGTCGAGTTGCCGCGAATATAACCGGCAACGCGAACAACGCGCCGCTGTTCCGATTCACCACGGTCAAGGCAAGCGTACCCAATGCCCACAGGCCCAACCGCGCAATTGTCGGCTTTCTACAATACAGCCAAGCGCCAAGGCAGCAAACGACGCCAAACCACCAATAGTCCGCCAACGCACCGCCGAGGATGAATAACAGGAGTGCAAGCGCACCATGCACCGCGTTGCCCTTCTCTAGGAGATAGATCAGCGACACCACCAAGAGGAGCTCGAACAAAATATTCAACGGGTACCAAGGATACTCGGGCAAGAAAGCGGCGTTCAGAATAACGTAGAACGGAGTGGCGGCAAGACCCCACAGCAACAGCCGGAACATCATGCGTTGATGAACGCCCCGGCTCAGAGCACGCGGACGAGCCAAATTGTAGGCCAGGATAAAGCCAAAAATCGGCATGACAATGCGGCCGATCCAGAGCAGTACCGCGATCCTGTCTCCGTAAAAGAATCTGTTGATGTGGTCCAGAATCATGAGCGCGGCGGCGAACCACTTGAGCCCCTCCAGGGTGCCATTGGCGATGACCAACGGGGCGGGCTCAGACGTGTCGAGCGGGGCGCCAATAGCCGGCGCATCTGGTCCCGCCGCGGAAACATTTCTCAACATAGCCGCGCCCCTACTCCGGAGTTACCCATAAAGCACTGCTGGAGGTATCAGGCCGCACTTGCCGCACACTTGGGGCCGATGGCGTCGGCGTGACGGCCGGCGGTGCCGCCGGCTCGCCGGATGCTCCCCCATTGTTGGCCTGCGCTGTATTGCGAGCCGCCAGCGCGTATTCCTGCGCCATGCGCGTCGCCTGGCTCGCAATCTCCTCGGGTGACAGAGGATGGTACCCACCGACGGCGGGCGGCACCGGTGACGGTATCGCATATAGCGCGTTACCGCCATCGGCGTACCCGGAGTTCGACGCGGCGAGGGTCGGAATCGTCCCATCACAGTGCGCCGCCTGATTGATCGTTAAGCGCTCTTCCAGTATGCGGTACGTCGTACCCTCCTTCTCGAGGCCCATCTCATAATCTCGATCCCAATAGCAACGAGTCATCGAATAACGCTTGCCGCGAATCACGAGACGTTTGCCGCGCTGTTCTACCGTGACATCCCGAAATACCGAACCGTCCAAGACGGATCGGTGACTGCTCAATAGCTCTTTGCCCAATTGCTTATACATTCGACCGTCGAAGGCAAACCCCTTGTCTTGTCCCTGGACGCGAGCATGAACCACTGCTCGATCGCTATACAGATCGAAAAAACCAGGGATCTGTGCAGCGTTAGCCGTTCGGTAACTGTCCAAAAAGCCCTTGGCATCATAGAGGGACAACGAATCCACGGCCTCCGCGGCCTGTGCCGACATCCACGACGCCGGAGGCGGCATCGCAAAAACGACAGCCGCCACCCCACATACAAGACCAAACCACCGGATCATCAACGTACCTGCGCGTCGTCACGAACGAGGGGCTTGGGCGTTAACGTCTGCTCCGCCAATCGCTCGGGTGCGATGACAACGGGCGGTCGCCCTAAGTCCGCAGCGACGCGATTCACCGACTTCGCGATATCCCGTTGCACCGTGTTGGCGTCGAGATTCTTAATGCTCTTACCGCGTTGAAGCCGTGACGCAAGGCGATCCCGTAACGATTCAATCACCTGGGCGCGATCGGACTCGCGAATAAGATTCGCCTTCACGAACGCAGCGGCCAATTGGTCATGCGCGCTTAGGTGCTCGAATACGGCCTTATTCAATTCCGGATACTTGAGCTGCAATTCCTCGCGCGTGGTCGCCGCGCTGCGCACGGCCGCCGCCACCTCCTCCTGTCGAGTCATTCCCTTTCTCGATGCCGCCTTGTCCGCGGCAGAACTCTCTGTGGCCACATCTGTTCTCCTCGCCGACCCCGATGGTGGGGAAACCTCACCGCTGTTATCGCGAACCACTCCAACCGGGGCGTTGCCGGCCTTGAAGTAGTCAATCTTCTCCAGCACCCATTCGTTACGAAGCGCCGAGACCTCCTCGGTCACTTTGTTGCCGGCCTCATCGATTCGGGTACTGGTGACCGTAACGGGTGTTTTACCGGCTCTTGTCAAACCCACCACATCGCCAATCTGTGGCTTCGTCTTGGCGTCCTCCAATGCCTTCGGCAGTTCTACCCCCCAATAGGTGTGCACGCGACCCGCAGCGTCGCGCAACGCAATGCAATAACTCATCGAGTTAGCTGGGTCGTTTTTATAAGGGGCATCGCCGTGTTTGACCAAGGTGCCCACTGCCACACCGGACAGCGGACTCTGTGAACGCTCTGATTTCGGGGCAGCTGCGCTCGCGGGTCGATCAATGTTGGGTTCAGCAGGACGGCTCTCCGAGCGCTCCGATGTCGGCCCAGCCGCACCGGTCGATCGGTCGATATTGGGCGCTGCTTGACGATCACGCGGGGGTGTCGAGATTTCATTCGGGCCGTTCCGCACAATCCGTTCGCGCTCCGCCACCATGCGCTCGAGGTCACTTGGCGTATAACCCTTCACGGTGAGGCCGGCTGCGTACGCCTCCTTCCATGCAGCACGCCTAAACTCCTTGGTGCCAGTCACCGTCACCTCTTCCCAATCCCGTACCTGGGCGATGGCAACGACATCTCGAAGTACGGCAGAATTCTGAGTCTTCACCGTGAGCGTCGTGCCTTTGTCCACAAAGGCAACACTCTGGTCCGGAAAATGGTATCGATCCTCTTGGACGAGATACTTCGCCGCGATGTGTTCCGGTACCGGTGCCAAACCTTTTTTTGGGTTGGGGACACTCTCCCCAGTCTCCGGCGCCGCGCCCGGTTGCGTGCGTTGCTCCGACGACTCTCGTGCAGCTGGTTTGTCTGAGCCAGCGTCTTGTCCCTTCAACGCATCCGCAGTCGCCGCGCCCTCCGCCACCTTGGCCTTCGCGTCGCGGGACGCACCATCGATCGGCCGATCATCCACCGCTTCGCTGACATCTCGGACTCCGTTTGAAGTCGGGGCAGCGCTCGCCGAAGGCTCAGTGGTCTTGCCCTGCCCTTCCGTAACCGCAACCCAGGCGGCGGCTGCCGTTGCCGCAGCGCTTTCCTTGGGCGATTCCCCTGGCGAATCACGACTGGTGGCGATTTCAGGATTCTCTCCAGGGCCCCGCGATCGATAGCGAGTCACCACAATGGCATCGGGCTCCACGTCTTGGGCACCGGCGGGGAGCGTGATATCCCGATAGTGCAATTGGTTGTTGCGTAACTCGCCCTTGACCAAGATCGCGTCTTTGGACGCCGCGATCCGTTTTTGTATGGCGAGCAGATTGCGCTCCCCCAAAAGGGTCGCCGCCTCGTCGGCGGTCAGCGAGGCGGTCGCAAGTTCCTTCGGTCCTTGGGAAAAACGCACGTCGATCGACCCTTTGCGCTCGCCGGCCGTCACCGCGCCGAATTGAATGCTCGTGGCAAAGGCCCCGTTGACTTTCACCGCACCAGTTTCACCGAGTGAGTTCTCCATATTATTCCTTTATGCAGCAGCATCGGCGAGAGAAGCCTCAGACGCCTCTAAGTCATCCATAAAGGCGTCGACGGCGGCGGGGATCTCGGACGGAGACAAGTAACGCCCCGCGGGTATTTCCACTTGACTGAAATCCAGTGAAAACCGGCTCGCGGGAGCGACCTCGCTGCGCTGGGAAAACCCTGTTTTCGTTTGTACTGGCGGAACCTCCGGTATTGCCCGCGGCGCCGAAACAGTCCCGGCGGGTGCGGGTGCGGAGGCGCGGCGGCCTTTAAGAATCTTGTCCTGCCATAGGGCGAAACGATCGTCTGCTCGTACACCGGTGAAACGAGTGACATCGTGCGACCGCACGATCGGCGGCGGCAGAACCCGTGCTTTGAACACCGGATCGGTGTAGTACTCAATGCGCTTACACTTTACCGTCTGCAGATAGTCCAAGAGAAAGAGCTGCTCGGTTCGCGGCATGGCTTTTAATTCTTGGGGAAGCATCAGCGCGCGGCGCTGTTCACTGATTGTCGTACTGGGACCGCGATTTTGCCCCCCGCCGAACCCGGGCACATTGCGTGACCGGACCTTGACCGTGGTGTCGCCGAGCTCAGCACAAATGTTGCGAGCATCTTCCATGTTATTCGGCGCAAACACGATGCGGGCCGTCAACGCCTTCTGAATGATTTTGCGTCCGTGCGGTCCATAGACCTCGTCGAATTGCGAGGCGGTCTGCACGACTAGCAGCGGGACGATATCGTACCCCGGAATGAATCCCATAGAATTGACCAGCGCCGGAATCTTCCCTATCGATGTCACTTCGTCTAAAGCCAGTAACAATCGGTACTTGATCGCGGGATTGTCCTCAGGGAGTTCTTTCGTCTGTTCGCCTAGCGCCTGCTGAAAGAACAAATTCATCAAGGTCGTCAACTGGACAAAGTCGCGTGGCTTGATCCCAATAAAGATGGAGAGCTTCTTGGTGCGAAGCTTACGCAGATCGAAATCGCTTGCCGATGTGGCCATGTCCAGGAGAGGGTTTAACCACAGGTCCAATTGACTGGTGAAGGTCTTACGCACACTGGAAGCGGTCTGCGGCGCCAGGTCGACCAGATCCATAATGAGTGCTACGCATTGCGGCGACAGGGGACGATCAATTCCGGCCCAGCCGTCGATGATCCGCTTTAAGTGCTTATTGAACCCCTCCTCGTCCGAAGCCATGGCCTGTCGTAGAATTTCACCAATGGTCACGGGCACTTCGGGGATCTTGTCCCGGTTGTCAGGATCGGCGTTCTGGGCGCGTTCATAGTCCCGGCGCTCGAAGAGGTATAGCGCGATGCCGACAAACAGGGAGCGAGACGACTTCACCCAAAACGGGTCCGCGCCCGGAACCTCCTGACACAGCATCGAAGCAATGCGCTGAATATCGTCGATCCGCAGAAAAGGATTGCTGGAGACGTAATCCAATGGATTCCAACGGGCAGTCGTTCCCGTCTCGGAAAGCGGATCGAACAGATAGGTGTCCGAGAAATTTGACCGATAGCCGGCCGTCAAGCGCCAGTTCTCCTGCTTGATATCCAGTACCAATACCGAACCTGGCCAATTGAGTAGATTGGGTACCACAATGGATACGCCTTTGCCTGATCGGGGCGGGGCCTCCAACAGCAATCCGCCCTGGCCTGGCCACGTCAGGTAGCGTTTGCCGTGCCGCCCCACAAGCAATCCATCGTGCGAAAAAAGCCCCGCTTTTCGCATTTGGCGACTGCTCGCAAATGTTGCTTCGCCGTGCAGAGGCTTTTTCTTGGGCAGCAAAACGATCAAGCCAAGACCGCCGATGAGCAACAACGCGAGCGCGCCGGAACTGACGATTCGCACACGCACGTCGCGACGCTCCCAATAGTAGTACGCGTATTTGGGAATCGTCACCGGGGTCGCGAAGTACGGCGGCGGTGCGGCTTGATAGTGCGCGAGCCGTAACGATAGAAGAAAGAGATAGCCCCCCAAATAAGCCGCGGCCACGAGGCCTAACAGCCCGATGAAAAGACCTTTGGCGAGACTAGCGGTTGGCGCGGCGTTTTGCATGAGGGTCGTACCACACTTCTTTAACGAAACGATTCTTGCCATCGAAACCAAATTGCATCACCACATCGACCAAGGAATACAGCAGACTCCAGACGTCCTCCGTATTGAGCGATTGCCCGGCGTCGGATTGCTTGACCAGTAGCATGATCTGCACCAGAGCCAGTCGGGCCGTCGAACCATGCACGCTGGTAATGGACCCTGGATGCGCCGCAATCACGCGCAGATAGTCAAAGGCCTCATCCCCGCGCAGCTCGCTTAAAAACACCCGATCGGGCCGCATGCGCAAGCACGACTCCAGCAATATCTTCGGCGTTACCCGAGCAAGCCCCTGCCCGCCTTTGGAATACAGCAGTCGGACACTGTTCGGATGCCGCTGCATCACCAGTTCCTCGGCATCCTCGATCGTAATCAGACGTTCGTCCTGCGGAACTTCCAAAATCAGCGCATTGCTGGTCGTGGTTTTTCCCGTGCCGGTACTACCCGACACCACGATATTCTTGCGTAGTTGCACTGCCCGACGAATAAAGGCGGCGTAGTTCTCTGCCTCCTTAAGCGCCACCAGTTCCCGTTCGCCAGGATCCAATTCGTCGGTCGAATCCGCGCATTGCCGAAATAGGCCGCCCGCCTCGAGTTCGTCGAGGGTGCGGACTCGAGTACTCGGTCGGCGAATCGTGATGGACACCTCGTTAGCCCGCGTCGCCGGCGGCAGAACAAACTGCACACGCTCGCCGGTCGGCAATGTCGCCGACAGTATGGGCATGACCTCATCGATTCGTTGCTTGGTCGCACTGCCGACCAACTTGGCAAAATCTCGACACCATCCAAAGTCCGCAAACCGCAGTTCTTCACGATGCCATCCGTCATACGTCTGCACGAAGGCCTCTTCCGGACGGTTGATACAGATTTCCGTGACGCGAGGATTATCCAAAAGTCGCCGCAGCGGCATCAATTTGAGCGTCAGCGACGACGCGTTATCGTCCGCATCGACCGCCGCGCCGCGATCGGTCTCATGTAGGGGGACCACGACCCCCTTATGGTGATGCGGTTGGTGCAATTCGGAGTTCATAGACGGACCGGAAATCAACATCGCGCGCAACGATTATCTGAATGCGAGTTCCCTGATTGATATTGATCGTCGGTGGAATGTTGATGGTATTGCGCAATATCGATTCCGTTACCTGCTGAGTGCCAGTGGGATTCACCACGATTGCAGACCCGGAACTCTGCTCGTGTGCCACCAATCCTTGGATGACCCCGTCCACGATCGACACCATGATCGCGGCACCGAAACGCGCCCAGAAATGACTGTCCACGTACCCTGTCACACCGGAACGTCCCAATTCATCGGTTCCCGGAGAAGCCAGCTGCACAACGACGCCCGTGGGCGTCCTCGCTTCATCCCAGAGAATGAACAGGCGGCTCATCCCCTCCGAAACGCTTCCCTTGCTCTCCCCCGTCAATTTGCTTCCGCGCTCGATGAGTACCACCTTGCCGTCGGCGCCATAAATGTCGAACGCGGTGATGCACGTCACAAGACCCGGCAACTCGGAACTTACCGCCGTTTCCAACGTACAATCGACGAAGTTGCCCTTTGGAATGACGAATCGGCGGCTCGACAGCACTTGCGCCTGCGTGGACGCAGTGACACTGGGGCTCAAATAGCTATCCACCTGACCGCCGGTGTTGGCGGGAACGGACGAGGGTTGAGGAGTGGCCCCATGGAAGCCGGTGGCAACGCTCGCCGACGCAACAGGGGGCGACGCCGACTCGCTCGATCGGGCGAATACGGAAGACATCAGCTTGCGTTCGAGCGCCAACTGCCCCGGCGTCTTAGTCGGTGCTCCCTGCTGCCCGGCCGCGGCACCCCCGGGGGCCGCGCCGGGTGCGTCCAACGGAGGTGCGCCTACCACGTCAGCCAACGTCGTGGGTCCCTTATCCGGTGGGGTGGAGCTGTCGGTGGTGGCCGCTCGGGGCCCTTCGACCTCTCCGAGGGGGGGCAGCTTCATCTCCCCCGCCGCTTTAGCAGACTTCTCCGCCGCTACCTTTTGTTGAGCGTCCGCTTGCTTGTGGAATGACGCCGCGTAGTACATCCACAGAAAACCACCGCCCAAAATCGACACGACGGCGAGTGCCATCATGTTCTGCGCGCGAGATTGCAATGACCGCTCTTTATTGACGGAGGGAATATCTCGCTCGCCGGCCACCGGCGCATCACCCACCCCGCGCACGGACTCCGGGTTCACAGGGGGGACATTCGGATTGTCGGTGCTCATGGGTTACTGACGCCCTTCGTTACTCGCTCGACTCCAGGAACCAGGGTTTCTGATTCAAGACGCTGTCCACCCCCGTCGAACGCCCGATTCTCGATACACGCCACCAATTTGCCTCGACGAAGGACAAAACGACGCGAGACTCGATGAATCACTACATTGGGTCCCTCCACCGTGAAATTAAGGACGCTCTCGGACTCATCGTCATTGTTAACGTACAGCGTTGGGAATTCCGCATGGGCTGAGAACTGCAGGGTGGTCTGAACGCCATCGTCGTAGGCCACTACGGGACGAATCGCGGTCGACCCGCAGCCCCAATAGTTATAGTTACGCGGGCGTTGAGGACCGCTATCAGCCTTCGCTAAACGCTGATTGCTGCGCTCTTGCTCAAGCAGAGCCGCCGCCTTTTTGGCTTCCTCTTCGGGATAAATAAAGCGCAACGAATAAATGACATCGTCACGCTCGGGGTCCGGGCGCTTCGCCGACGCACTATAGTCCAATTGATATACGCGACGATTGGTCAACACCGTAATGTTCGTTGCAACGTGCTCCGCCAACGGCTTCAATACCAGGTGATTGGACTCATAGCCCACATCGAGTGCTTTGTTGTCTCCCGCCGCCAGATTGACGAACGTCTCCCCTTCCGCGAATTGAAAGTGAATCTGATAGCCCACATATCCATGCAATCGATAGACCTGCTCGGGATCGTAAGCAACCACTCGCACTCGATTGTCGACTAACCCGGGATCGGGTGTTTTTTCCGCCCGCGAGTCCGCTAAGCCCAGGGCGCCAACCACAGCCAACACCATGCTCCACATCCACTTCGGTAACTTCACCCGGGACCTCCTGCCGCGCTGGACGCGGGGATTGTCGACGCCACACCACCGACCACCTCCGGTTCACGCCGATACTCCAAAATCCGGAAACCTAACGGGTTCAACGAGCGCAATTGCTCATCCTTCGACGGTGGCCCGTACGCGTACTGGATTGTCGAAATCCAATATCGAATAGTCTCTTGCCCCGCCCCGCCGGTCTTCGTTGCGGTCAAGAAGCGTACCTGAGCTAAATCCTGGGTCCCATCAGCACGCTTTATAAAACTGATACTCTGCGTTTCTGAGCGGATCGTTGTTCCGTCCTTATATTTATTGATCGGGCTTTCTGGATTGCCCCGATCCCACTCTTGGTACCACTCGGCATTCAACTGGGGCGAGTTGAAAGCACCCACCAGGTTGTAGTCCTGTTCCGCCATGGCGTAAAAATACCGGGCGCGCGCCACGACGTACGTGTGGAGCAGATAGCGAGTCACCGCCTCCGAGACGTTGGCGTTGCCGGCGTACACCGGGACGACATCGGTAACCCCCGTCGTGTTGTCCACGCGAATGACGAAGGGCTCCACGGTCTTTAAGGGCTGTACCGCGACCAGCGCCAGCAATGCCATGCCTGCGAGTGCGCCAAACCCGCCCGCCACCCAATACGCCCGCCGCCGCGACGCTTCCGCACGAGCGATCAAATCCGTCTCCCAACGCTGTGCATCGTTGAGATACGCATCAACCGCCGGATTGTTGGCCATTCACCCCTCCGCTCACCCGTTGATTGATCGGCGTATAGCCACCCTTGCATTGGGGTGCCAAGTGACGACTGGCACACCCTGCCAACAATGCGATCAGCGACATAGCCAGTAGTGTCTTTTTCAGCACGACAACACCCCGTTGGTGACGCGAAATAGCCGATTGCGTAGGACATAAGCCGGTAACTCGTAGATCACGACCGGTACAGTCCCCCGAGTCACAGACACGCTCATCGTCGATCTCACCTCTTAATCGAATTGTTCGGCGTAATCTTGCGCCACGCCGCTCGTGCGCCCTGCCCGACACCGCTCGCGACGGTGTTACCCGCGATTCGGCTCAGTCCCTGATACTGCGAGGTCTTAAAGCCCATGGCGGCATCCATCATCCCGCGACTAAACGCCCCGCCGCCGCTAAGACCTCGCCGCATCAGACCACTCACAATGCCCCCGGTCGCGAGCGCGACTCCGCTCGCCAGTCCCGAGGCAATCGACATGGTTTGGCGCATCAACAGAAACGCGAGGACCACCGACAATAAGAAATCCAACGCGTCGGTGACTTTCAGCGTCGCGCCCACGGCGTAGGTACTGTTCGCCATATTGCTTACCAGTCCAAGGACCAGCGCGGCAATGAGGGACGCCAAAATCACTATCAATGCGTAGTTGGCCAGTTGAGCAATCCACGACTCGAAAAAGCGCTTGGTCGCATCAAAGAAGAGAAACATCAAGAACAGCGGGCCGACGGCAAGCAAGATGGACAGGGCGATGCTGGACAGCGCGAACATGAAAGCCGTGTAAGCGCACAGTATTCCGCAAATAAGCCAGGTCGCGAGGGCGGCAAAATAAAGGCCAAAATTTCCGTTGAACAGGCTGGCGTTTGACCAAAATAGACCCGCGATGTTGTTTCCTTGCGTCCAAATATTGTCCACTGCGCCGAGCGGGGTCGGCGCGTTCAAAATGCTGCTGGCAAATGCCATCGGCCCATTGAGAAGCGCAAGAACGAGAGAGGAGTGATTGCTCCACAGCGTCAAGCACAGGGACAAAATGACGCCGAGCGTAATGATGCGTTTCGCCCCTTCTAATACCGGCTCTTCAATCTTTCCCGACAAATGCAGCCAGCCCCAAAACATGACATACATGGTGGCAAATGAAATGATGACCGGCGTAAGTGCCGTCGCTACCGTCCCCGTCATCGTGGACACATAACCGGTGAGGTGAGCCAGTAAGCCGTTAAAGTAATTTTCGAAAAACATACGTCCTTTGCGGTAACCTCGCTAATCCTGGATCTATGGCTTTGCTGGAGTCGGCGGCCCGGGCGCAGGCGAACCCCAATCCATAGGGGGTTTATACTGGTGGGCGGTATCATCCGTACTCAACACCGCGCGCGACGCATTGGCGCAATCGATAGTCGCCCTATGTGCCTCATCGGCTTTACACCAAGCGAGCTTTTCTCCGAGTTCCTTTTTGTGCTCGCTCCACCACTCGACAGTACGAGGGGCGTCCTCGACCTTCGTGCAAGCAGTCACGTAGAGCGTGAAGGCGCTCAAAGCAAATACGGACAGCGTGTTAGGGCGTGACATGCCATTGTTCCTTGACGGCTACCAGGTCAGTGGCGGGTGATAGCGCGTGTTGAAACTGCCGAGACTCAACACGACCGATTCCTGCACTTGCACCTGACGGACAAGCTCCTGGGCCGCAATGGTTTGATATAGCGCCTCACTCTTGGTCTGATTGTTCATGGTGGCGACTTGTTCCGACTGTATACGCCCTGCCAGATCGGCACTCGCCTTGGTGTCCTGAGTAGAGCCGAGTTGGGCTATAAGCTGCTGCACATTGCCGAAATTATTGCTCGCATTGGCCTGCGTCTGCTGAGACAGCATGGACAGGGTCGCGGCGTTCGTTCGCGCGGCGCTGAGACTGGCCTGAGCCGCTGGCGATACGCTGCTCAATTGCGCGGGTCCCAGGAGCGCGTTCGCGCGTATGGTCGATTGCACCTGACCCGAGAGCAACGGATAACTCGAACTGGTTCCGTTCATGACACCCAATAGAGTTGGATAGTCAGGGGGCAAATAATTTCGGGTGGCCATGGCGATGGGGAGTAGATTTTGCATTCCACGTGGACCGGTCAGCGATCGATACGTGTTCACCGCCTGGTTGTATTGCTGCGTCATCCCCTCCAGCTGCTGACCCCAGGAGATGACCTCTTTGATGGCTTGCGCCAAATTGGCGGCATCTATCACCGGCCAGCCCGCGTTGGCGGGGGCCGAGAACCCGGCAGTCAAGCCCACGACAGCGAACCACATGAGAAGCTTCCTACGACCATTCTTCACAGAGACACCCTCCCGATGACAAGAATGAGGCGACTCACGCGACTGCCGCCCGTCGTGCACGACCATCGACAACCAACGAAGAAGCGCTGCCCTCCTTAGTCGTTGCCGCCTTGAACACTGGCAGCCATGCCGACGGCTCCTCCCCGACATCGGCGATAATGTCGTGCATGATGGTGACATTGGCAGGACGGCCGGAAATGACATTCAACTCGTATTCGAAGCCCTTCAAGTTCAGCTCGCATACAACGCTATGAAAACCCTGCTTTATAAGAAACAGTCGACTACCGGGCTCCAACCCTTCTTTGAGCAGTAAATACTCTTCCCGGGACAACCCGAATCCGTCGACATATTCATCCTCTTTCGCGTCCGGATTGGGAAAATAGACCTTCGTGGCCGTTTGCTCGATCAGCGTGCGAGCGATGGGACTGGCTAACACCGAACTAGGACTCTGCGTCGCAAACGCGGCGACACCCTCTAATTTCCGCCAGGTCTGCAAGCCATCTTTCGAGAATTGTTCGAAGGAGGGATCCGAGAGCAGTTTTGAGAATTCATCCATCCAGACCACCAATCGGCGACCCGTCAGCAAACGCTTCACGATATGGAACAAATAAATCGTCATCGGCCCACGAATCACGCCGTTATCAAGAAAATCAGTGACATCAAAGCCCATGAGCGAGGTTTGATCGAGCAGAGGCACGACCGTATCCTCACGATTGTCAAAGACCCATCCATAGTCCCCATGCTCTCGCGCACACCACTTCGCGAGGCGGGCATACATGCCTTCCGGGTCGGTGCTGTCCAAAAATTCCAGGAGTCGCGATAGCCGGCGGGTGTTTTTGGGTAATTTGTATACACCATGCAGCGCCATATCCAAGTCCGCTTCCTCGCGAACCGTAAACGGTCGATCCATCCGTTCCACGAGGCGCCGCAGCCACAGTTTCAAAAATTCCCAATTGTCTGGGGTAGGGTCCAACTGCAGGGGATTCATTCCCGTGGGGTGCCCGTTCTGCAGTGCCAGGTACCGTCCGCCAAGCGCGCGTACCAAGATTTCCAGGCCGCGATTTTTGTCAAATAGCACTTGGGTACATCGCGCCTTCACGAGCATGCAAACGATAAACCCGATAAATACCGTCTTGCCCGACCCCGTAGGGCCAATGATGGCCGTATGACCCACATCTTTGCGACTGCCACCGTCGTCGGCTCGCGGGTCGCTCGCGTGCAACGAGAAGTAGTAGGGAGAGCGGGCATTAGTAATCAACATCGTCAACGCCGGCCCCCAATGGTTGCCGGTCGCGCGACCGCTCGGGAAATTATGAAAAGGGGACATGCCCACCATATTGCGACTGGTGACTGGGGCTTTGCGGGGACGGAACGAGAAATTGGCGGGAAGCTGCGCCCAATACCCGGCCTCGAGAGCGAGATCCTCGCGCGCGACCACCATTCCGGTCTCCGCCAGGACGGAACGGGCGTGCGACACGTTATCCAGTAACTCCTTAAGACGAGCGCGGGTTTCCGCTTCCTTCGTGCCTATATAAGGGTCGGCCATCACATGCAGGGTGAAATGATGATCGCCCATGACAAACTGATTGCTGCTCAGTTGATCGACCGCCCCCTTCAGCTCCTCCATTTGGGAGATGGCGAGATCCTGCGCGTTTTTCATGCGCGCGTATTGACTGGCCAACATGCCCTGAGCCGTCGACTTCGGCAGGAAAGTAAAACTCTGCGTCAACACAAAGGGATACGGCGCAGTTAACATCAGATTGAACATTCCCGAATGCGACGGCGTGGGATACTCCTTTATCCCTAAAAAGGCACCCACACGCGTATGGGTGGCGGTTCGATACTCCATCGCCTCCGCCCCGAACATCGGCCGCGTCGTCAGCAAGACCTCGCTAATCGGCGCACGCGGCACGGGTGCTGGTAGCGCCTCACCATTCAGCAACAGCCCGAAATATTCGAGCAGTGAGGAGAACAACTGTCCGTTGCGCTCGTAAATGCCCAGTTCCACCGGATCATAACGTTGCAGAGAAGCCATGAGCTGTGCGTTCAATTTCGCACACGTATCCAAGGCGTCCTGCAGTTCTTGTGTCGCGTTGACCTTGCTCGTCTTGGATAACAGCTTTACCGCCGCATTGCTCACCACGCCGACCTGGGGTCGGTAAACCACCGACAAATACAGCTCGTTGACCATCAAGGTCTCATGGGTCACGCGTGTCTTGTAGTGCTCATCCAGTCCCCGCGCGAACCCGGCTGGGCATTCGGCCGCCGGATACACATTCTCACGACGACGCACGATATGCGTCCAAAGTGCGACCTTATCGCTGGCAATATTGCGCAGCAGAATATTCAGCCGTTCGTGCCAGTTATTGATATCTTCATCTTCGGCACATTGAAAGCTCGCCCCATCCAAGCGAAAGCCTTGCACATAGTCGCCCGCCTTGGTCTTCACGACATGCGGATGGACGTGCGCGGTATAGGGAATGTTGGTCGCGCCAAAAATCTCACGATTGATCGCGCTCTCGCGCAGCATCCGCTTGCGAGAATTCGCGCGCCGATTGCCCAAGTACGCCAACAACGCGAATAGCAGCGCACTCGCCAGCACGAAGGCCGCCAACCCTAGCAACAACCACTCCAGATGTAGGTCCTTAGTCAAAACTTCCTCTCCTGTGCCGACGACCGATCCCTGATGCAAACAGCATTCCCCACCAGTAGGGTTTTACCGGCGATTTGGATTCTCACCCCAGACCCATCGCCGGCGTCCTTTCTTGTTAGGAAAGTCGAATCGCAACGGGCTATAACTGTTGGACTTCCAAAACCGAGCGTTCCCCAGGAGCCCGGGCCCACGAGTACGACCCCACAAAAACAGCAATTCGAAAAAGCGCGGCTCGTTCTTACATACCAACCAAAACATGCCGTGGATTGGCACGAAAATGAGAAGCCACAACAGATTGCGAGTCATCAAAAACATTTCCGCCGTGGTCATGCCATTGATCAGCAACGCCGAGTACGTGACGCCGAACGCCATGGCGGGGCGAGTGATCCCCGCGTACAGGGGATCCTCGCGGATCCCCATTGCCGGCGCTGACACGTTCACCGGCTACACTCCAAACAGACCGCGGACCCAGGTCACAATCTGAGGACCACCGAAGACCAGGCACATACCGATCATCGCCGACACGGCCCATCCCCAGGAGATTTTATTGGCCCACGCGGCGGCCCCGAGTCCCATCACGGCGATGACCGCGATCGGCGTCAAGATTGCTAAGACATTTGTACTAGTTGCGGTCGCGCCCGTAGTAAACGGACTGGTCGCCAACGCAAGATCTGGCACCGCAAGAACCGCCACGCACAGTCCCATCAGCCACAACCCTATACGAAGTGACGGATCGCCCTTTTGCAACAAACTTCTCTGATTCTTCATCACCTGCCTCCTTTGCCTAGCACCAGACGTATCACTGTTGGACCCACACCAATCGACCGCAAAAACCGTACTACTGTATCGACACTGCGAAACCGCCTTTCCCCGCCGCGAGCCGTTATCAGCACACTCACCGCGGACTTCCAGGTCAATAACACTTCAACGCGAAAACTCCCGGCAGCCACCTCGACAATTCTCAACTCCGTCACCACGCGATCATTCAAATATTCCAGTAATCGCGTGACTCCAAACCCTTCGAGTGTTTTCCCACTCACCTTGTCGGCTTTGCGTCTTCCGACTGCCGTCCTCGCTCTCTTCATGGCGGCTTCCCCGTATTGACTCCGCTGTGCGCGAACACGAAAGCGGCCATTCTGTGCTGCAAGTTCCTGGTCCATCACTAGGGATTTTCCGAACTTGATGAATGTCGATAGACAAAAAACGGCTTGCTCGGTGCCTCACGACTCTCTGTTTCCTCTGGACTGCGCGCTGCCAAATGAGCGCGATCATTTGTTTCCGTAGCAGTCGATGACGCCGGGCTCACCGCTCTGCCATACATGCCCCACGCCGGGTGATCGTCCGGCGCGGCGATACCCGCTGTTGCACTCGCGCTCGAGGCTCCATGGGATTCCTGAGGCGATCGGTCGGCGACCGGCTGGCGTTCGGCATGAGGCCGATACATGTCCCAAGCGGCGGTCTCGGGACCCTGAGCCTCTTGTTGATGGAGGGTTCGCTGCTCGGAATCGAGCCGCGCCACATCAGGCTCCCCTGGCCAGCGGGTGCTGCGCTCAGAAAACGCGTCATCGGGGGCAAAGGGATTGCGGGCTGCTGCGGGAGAGGCAGCGGTGGCGGTGAGGGCGCCAAGCTCACGCCGGAGCGCGCGGTAGCGGTCGCGGTGCGTTGCCGCTCGTTGCGCGGCCTCTTTGGCGCCTTCGAAATTGCCCGTTGCCTCGCAATGAAGGCGATCGGCTACCGCGAGACCCGACTGTTCATACTCATTTTGCAGTTGTTGTTCGAGTCGCGAGACTTGGGAGGCGGGTGGATCCGCGGCTCGGGTGGGCTCGGCGGGGCCGGCGCACACGACGCTCGCGAGTAACCCAACAAACACCAGAGACCTTATTTCGAGTGTCGTGCGCATGGTGGCTAGCGTGAAGGCCCGATAGGGTCCTCAATGACTGGATCACGGGGCGGGCGGGAACCGGGAGGCGTGGCTTCCTGGGGCGCGGGTACCTCAGTCGCCCTGGTGTAGCCACTTTGCAGAGCATCATTCCAGTCTTTGCCATACTGGGTCGGCGGACGATCCCGCCGGAGCGCGCTACCCACCTGCTCGCTCAGACGCTCGGCCATCCGGTCGCCCGCCTTGTCCGCGTTGAATGCGGTCACTACGTCATAGCCCCTGACCTTCAATGCCACCGCCATCCGACTGGGCATTTCAACCGCACTCCCGGTGGTCGAGATGATGAGACCGACACCACCGTTCGCCTGATAACTGAGCGCTTCAATGCCACTTTCAACAAAGCTCGCAATCCGTTGGTTGTCCACCTTGTGAATGAACATCCCCTTCTCACCATGCACGGAGTGGTAGGGTTTGCCGTAGGTCCCGCGAACCTCATACCCGATTTCTTGTCCGGCTTCATTACGCAAACGGAACACGACGTTGCCCTTCGTGTCCGCAAATACGCCCCCGGCCTTCAATGCATCGTCCACGATGGCGGCTGGAATCGCGCGCACCTCCGTCAAATACCACTGCGCCCGAGACTGCCGATCAGGGGCGGGTTCCGGGAGCGGACGCGTATTAGCGGGTGTTTGCGCCGACGCCGACGCGGTGGCCGTGCTCGTCGAACGCCCGTGGCTCTGGATGGCGCCCAACTCGCGAACTGCCCCGCGAAAATCGACATCCTTCAAATACTGCACCAGGTCAATCGCCCCACCACCGCCGGCCCGGCCTTGAATGCGGTGCGATGCGCCCGCCTGGTTGTGATCGTAGAATTGCGAATCGGTCACCGTGATCCGACTGGCGCCCGCGCGCCAGTTCCGGGTCGGATCCTTAGGGTCACGCTCTGCGCCTAACGCCTCCAAGACGGTCGTCAGCGGGATTGCGCGCGCACGGGCAATTTCCGAATTATCCATGACGTCTCTCTCGCCGCCGCCGCGGCCCGGGAAAGCATGTAGTAGCTCTCTTCACTGGTCGTTGCCCTTCCTCGCCTTAACTCGCAAACTGCCGGCCATCGGTGTGAAAACTCAGATATAGCAAGCTATTTATGCGAATTGAGACGTGCTGACTTGACTAATCCTGACCCTGCGAACGCATAGTCGTTGCCTTTCCCAGCGCTGTCAAGCTCGGGAAACAGACGACGGTTTGACGACGGGCCGGTCGAAGCGCCAAGATGGCTGCGCGAAATAGACTACAACTGTTTGAAAACTAAAGACTTGTCCCGAAAAGGACCCCGCCCTTGAAGTCCTCTGCGGATCGCAATGGTGGTGCCGCCGGGAAGGGAAACAGCTTAAGACATGGCACGACGGAAAGACGAGACAGTGCGCCCCGGCAGCGTTCAAGGGGGACTCTTACAGGACAGCGGCGTGAGCTACAGCGTTGAGATGCCGGTCTCAGAGTGGATCGCGCTCGCCGATCATCCGCGACAGCGCGATACCGAACGACATTCCCGAAAGTCGCACTGGAAACTTGCGCGCAAGGCACGCGGGGTGGTTGCTGAATCCTTACGCTGGGTGATCGCCGCGGAATATAGCGGTACCGTCTACAAAGTCGATGGTCACACCCGGGCTTATCTCTGGCAGACAAAAGGGCTCTCCATGCCCCCAAGCGTGTTTGTGACTGTATATCGATGCAAAACCGTTGCGGACCTCAATGACGTATACGGCGTTTTCGATACGCAAAGCGCGTCGGAAACCCTCTACGATCAGGTGACGGGCGCTTTTCGCGAACAGGGGCTGGATCTGAAGTCCAAGCGGCTCCGCGCCGGCACCATCGTCGATGCGCTCAGCATCGCAAGAAAGGGACGAGCCGGCGGTAAAGAGGAATTTGATCTGTATGAGGCGGTCGCGTATTTCTCGTCGGAGCTTCGTCTGCTCGACTCCGTGGATCCTCAACCAGATCAATTTCATACCGGAGTCGTGAGCGCCGCGCTCTTGTCCCTGGCGCTGAATTCCAGCACCATCCAATTTTTCCGTCAACTCGCTACGCGCAAAAAACTCCCACTGCCGGATACCCATTCTCCGAAGGGCAAGCAACGCTTCGATCCAGTCGAGGGCGTCCTATGGAATATTGCGAAAATCAAGAAGGACAGAACAAGTTGGAAGCCCGCGGTCCAGATCGCACTATGCGTCACGACACTTGGCGCAATCGAGACTTGGAAGAAGGGCGAACACGACCCCAGTTATTGGTCTCACATGGCCAGCTACGCAAGCGCCCCCCTCGAGGAGTTCATAGAACGGGTGCGCGAAATCAAGAAATCCAAGGCGCCGCGGTTCGATTAGCCGGTAATAGCCGATCCCCTCCCCTCGAGTTACTTGGGTGAATCGCCGGCAACTTCTTTTTTCGATGGCAGCAGCGCTGTCGACTCGCGCGTGGGCGGACACGCCCCGACGCTATGCGCTATTGTATCCGGATATCCCGGAGCCGGAACGGGGAGTATTTCGCCTCATTCGCGAAGGCATTGTCGCCTCTATTGCCAAGAGTCACGGAACACTGCTTGAACATGCCCTGAGCCCCGCGTCGACGGCGACGACCGTCGCCGACATACTTACTGGCAGCACTGCCGACGTATTAATTACGCTCGGGCGCATAGCCACCTCTCTGACCCAACAGCTACAACCGCAACTCCCGTGGATCACCGGCGCCACTGAAATGGCGGTGCCGACGCCTGGCATCGGCGGGATTTCTCTCGTCGTGAGCCCCGATAGGGTCATGGACACTCTGCGCGAGGTCGCGCCCAGCATACGTCGTATCTCGGTGGTACTTTCTCCGCAACGTTTCGGGTGGCTGCGGCCCCACATGGAACGCGCCGCCCGCTCGCATTCGCTTCAGCTCGCTGTCTATGAAGCGGACTCGATTTCGCAAGCCGCCTCCCACTACCTGAATATTCTTCGCTACGGCAACCCGCAGACCGACGCGTTGTGGATTCTCGAGCAAGGTCAGTATGTCACTCCCGATACACTGCCCCGGATTATTGAGGACGCCTGGGCAAACAATTTCGTCGTGTTTTCGAATGTACTCGCGCATGTCAGTGAAGGCTCACTCTTTGCGCTGTACATGAATCCCGCAACCCTGGGTTCGAGATTGGGCACGATTGCGGCCGACATTCGCGACCGAGCGCCCCCTCTCATCCTCGACCAGGAGCCGCTCCGCGCCATCAACTTACGCACCGCACGCCATTTGGCCACGGTGGTCGACACGGGACGACTCAAAGGGTTTGATTTGACGCTGGGGGAAGGCTAATGCGCTATCTCCCCAGAACGATTCGCGCGCAAATCTTAACCGTCATCGCGGCCATCATGTTGCCGCTGGTTGTCGCCCTGATTTGGATGACGCTGTACTTCGCCGAAGATCGAATGTACGACCTGGGTGAACGCGACGCGCGCGCGCGGATTGAAAGTGTCGCTGCGCGCGCTGGGTTTGCCGTCATTGTAGGCACGGACAACCCCGACACGGCGCAGACACTCGTCGCGGAAACCCGTGGCAATGGCATTCTCGCTGCCGATCTGCAGAATGACCGCGGGCAATCCCTGGCTACACTGGAAGACCATCCGGGACTGCTCGCGTCCTGCGGTTTCGCGCTCCCACGCGACAATGCAACTCCGCAGACGATGTCGCGACGCAGTGAACACACGTGGTGCATCTCCGCTCCGGTATTCGAGCGGCCGAACTCCTCGGCCTGCCACAGCGCCAATTGCATCATTGGCTATCTGTACGTCGTCGTCTCGGCAGCGCCCGTGGCCACCGTGCTACATCACTTGGTCCAAGCCATTCTCACCGCGGGCATTTTTCTTCTCGGGATCGCGGTCATCGGGCTGTGGAAACTCTCGGCCACCATCAGCACTCCCCTGCGCCACATTGCCTCAGTGATGCGCCGCTTTGCGGGCGGTGAACGAACCGTGCGAGCCTCAGAGTACGGACCCGACGAAGTTCGCACCATTTCCAATGCCTACAATACGCTGATTGACGCCCAGGAAGAACAAGCAAGGACACTCGAACTCACCGTGGAGCAGCGTACCCTCGAACTCAGGGAGGCGACTCTGGCGGCTCAAGACGCAGAAAAATACAAAACGACTTTTATGGCGCAGATCTCCCACGACATGCGCACCCCCCTTCACGTGATACAGGCGCAGGCCTCTGAGGTCATCAACGAGCTGGAGTTCTCGGGTGATGTCAATAAGGCACGCGATCGACTCCAAATCATCATGCAGGAGAGCGAGGAACTGGCGCACCGTGTCACGCAAGTCCTTGTGCTCACCCGCGGCGAGGTCTCCCGGGACCCAACACACATTACGCGGGTGGCCCTCGATGCGTTGCGCAACCGTGTGTTGGATAAAGCAGAATCGTTGGCTCAGGTTCAGCACAACACGCTCATCATGCAGGGAGATTCGGGCGGGGTATGGACGGACGCGGAGAAGGTCTTGCAGATCATCACCAATCTGATTGAGAATGCCTGCAAGTTCACCCGCGCGGGTACCATCGAACTCGATCTGCGGGTCCACGGCGAGGAACTCTACATCGGCGTCTCAGACACGGGCGTTGGGATTCCCGCACAACAACTCCCCTTCATTTGGTCTGACTTTCGTCAGGTGCAACATCGTGATGGGAGCTACCCGGAGGGGTTTGGTCTAGGCTTGGCAATCGTTCGCCAATACGCCACCATGCTAGGCGGTCGCTACGGCGCACGGAGCGATGAAGGCCATGGGACGAAAGTCTGGGTCACACTTCCTGTAAAAGCCCCCGAGGAGGCGACGTTGTGACGGTAAACGGTGAACTTGATCTCTTTTCACACACCATCAATCCCATGTTGGGGATCTTGGCGCTGGTGTTGCCTTCACTGAAAAACTACCGTGGCGGACTCCGCTTGGGCCGATACTACGCCGCCACTGTCGTGGTTGTCGGTATCGCCTACGTGTGGATGTATTTCGAGCGCCACTATCAATGGTGGGAGCGCGCGTGGTCTATCACCTTCAGCACCCATACGGCCGTCCACGTCGCGATCTTGAGTTGCCTCTGGCAGCTGGGACATCGATGGCGCTGGGCATCGGTGGCGATCGGACTGACCTACGCCAGCCTCATACTGTTTCGCCACTACCATACCGCGTCGGATATGACCTTGACCGCCGCTGCGATGATGCCGGAGGTGGTGATCGTGTGGTGGATTGCCAATCCCAAGTCGCGCGCCGGCCAAAGAGACGCGGCCCACATCCCGACACTCGCTACTGAAAGGATTTCGTCACCTGAAGCGTGATGATGCGCCCCGGCTGCGGTACGTCATAGGGCAGCGCTGA
The DNA here is from genome assembly GCA_003164785.1 of Gammaproteobacteria bacterium. Lineage (GTDB taxonomy): Bacteria > Pseudomonadota > Gammaproteobacteria > Steroidobacterales > Steroidobacteraceae > Bog-1198. The sequence goes on from PLUE01000019.1 coordinate 26,490, forward strand.
CGCCGATTGCGACGGCTGCACATAATACTTGTTCAGTGCGTTGGCCGCGCGCAGTGTGGCAACGATTCCCGACGGTAGAGCTGTGGTGCGCAAGCTGAAATTTAAGAGACCATAATTGGGTGGGTCTGGGCGTGAATCGGTACTCGCGCGACCTTGATCGAAGACACCGCTACCGCTCACGTAGACATTCCAATTCGGGACAAACGCCCAGTCGACCGTCACATTCACTAACTTCCCGGGAGGTGACTCAGCGATGTAGTAACTATCCGAGGTTCTGTTATGACTCTGATACATCCCGTTGAGATCAATGGTTAATGTCTTCAGTACATGCCATTTCGCTTCACCGTCAACGCCCGATGCGCGATCGAATGCCCCATTCACATAAGCAAGGCCAATGGGCGCGGACTTGTCGATGATTGTGACACCCAGATTATTTGTTTGATAGGCAAATCCACTTGCCGTGACCTCGACCGCGTCGAACCGATAGCCGAAATCGAGTTCCGCCATGCGCGTCTTCGAAGGAGCCAAATCCGGATTCCCAAGCGGAGCAAACGTGCCGTTCGATTGCGTCTCCATAATGGTAGGCGGGCGAAACGCTTCGTTGTACAACAGCTTCCACGTCGCGCGAGGGTCGGGCGACCACACCAGGGATACGCGGGGTGACCATTGCGCGTGGTAATGGTTGTAGTAGTCCATACGCGTTCCCGCAGTCAATGAGAAGTCCTTGGCAAACGCCCACTCATCTTGGACGACGGTATAAACGACGTTGTCGTTTCGATCGCCAATCAGCAACGGAGAGCCGACGCCCGCGCCCGGCGCAAAATGGCCTGTGGATATCACCACCCCGCCGATCACAATGTAATTACGGATGTCGGCGGTGCTTCTGGCATCATCCGTGAAACCGCCTGCCGATACGAGAACGCGGTTGTCACCCGAGGCATAAATTCCCGTGCCCTCCCCTCGCATGCGCTGGTCATCCGCATCCCCGATTTGGCGAACCCCCGAGGGGAAGCGGTCGAGAAACGCACCGGCCGGATAGGGGGTGATATTTTCCGCCTGCTCTACATCGGTATAGACCAAATAGCCGCTGACGTCCCAGGCCGGGGAGACTTGCCGCTTGTAAACCAGTTCAAGATTTCCCACTTGATTGCTGAGGCGACCGCTGGGGTCCAATGCCTCGGTAACTCCCGTTCCGTCGCCCAAATCGTAATCGTTGTGCCAAGTAGCGCGTGCACGCCAATAGTCCCCGGACACCTCCACGCGCGCATCCACCGATTTGGCACCGTCATTGATCGGACCCGGAGCTAGCGATGCGTGCGTGTGAAATAACTTGTCATATCCCGTCTGTGCATCCGCCTGCAGAGTCTGGTCAGACTGTGCGCTTTGATTGTATCCGCCGTAAAGCGCCACATGGAGTCCGCCCGCATCAGATCCATAGATCCCGTAGCCCCCCGCCGTCTGCAGGGTACCGCCGCGCACTCCAATCTCCCGGGGAGTGTCGGCCATCGAAGTGCGAGTAATGATATTAACGACCCCCGCAACGGCATCCGCGCCATAAAGCGCACTACCGGGGCCGCGCGTGATTTCCACCCGTTCGACGTTGTCCAACGGAATGTCTTGATACCCGATGATGCCGTTGTACAGGCCGGCGTACAGCGGAACATTGTCCACCAGGATCAAAACACGACTCTCCAAACCTCGGACGGCAAGGCTCGTCGATCGGCCGCCGTCCGGCGACACGACATAGTAAGACGTCACCGTTTGCAGCAACTCACCCAAATTGCGAGCGCCGGAGTCTTCAATGTCCCGGCGCTGGACGACGGTCGCACTGACCGGGGCGTCAAAGAGGGGTTTCGTATACCCCGTGGCAAGAGAAATGCTGGCTGCGCCGCCGAAGGCGCTGTCCACATCTTCGGTTTGAGCGAGCACGCACGTCGACCGTAGCCAGAGAATGGGAATACTCGTCGCTACAACCAACGCTGCGCGCGATCGCAGCGATGACGATGTTCGCGTCATCAACTCTTCTCGAACTCTCCAAGCAGCTGCGTCCATTGATCGTCAGACGGCCGGTGGGTTCTCGTGTCAAATAACACTCGACTGAGATGCGCGTGTGCGCGCCCCGCTTCGCCCCTCGAGAAGTGATAGTTGATCGCCCTGACGCGCGCAGCGACCTCTTGTGCTTGCGTATTGTCGGTTCGAGCGCGCTCCAAATTCCTCAAACAAGCCTGCTCACGCAATGCGCGAGCACATAGCTCGGGCAGCGTGTGCATGGACACCGGCTTGGAAATAAAGTCTGTAGCGCCGGCCATGACCAATTCGCGATGCTTTTCAGGGGCATCATGTGCAGTGAGCACGATGACAACTTGGTGGGGGTTTTCTGCCGTAATCGCATCCAAGACCTCTGCGCCGGAGATCTCTGGAAGCATCAGATCCAACAGCACGAGGGCATGTCTCTTGGCACGCCAGAGTTCCAGCGCCGATCGCCCGTCATGCGCAAGATCGACACGATAGTATTTTTGTAATGCCAATTGTACTGACTGAGCGGTGCGTTCCTCGTCCTCTACCACGAGAACCGTGGGTTTCGACGCACCCTCTTCCGTCGCTCGCAATATCGCAGCCAGCGCCGCTAGATCCTCTTCCAACAGAAGCACCGTATCGTCATCAATCATGGGGGCGAGTTCTTCGCGCTCCATCGAATCACACAGAACGACGATCGGAGTCGCGCCGAAGCCAAATCGGCCAGATCGGATCATGCGGATAAAACGCCAACAGTCGACATCGCCCAAATCGGGACGGCAGACGATGGCGTCGAATCGGGTGCGATTGAAGGCCTCCAGGGAGTCGCGTCCGTTGCATTTGTGGGCGGCGCGCAAATCAATCAGCAAGTTCAGATGCCCGATGAGGGCTCGCGACCGCGCGCCGACAGGATCGATCACCAGAAGGTCAACGGTGTCCGTCAAGCGAGCGGTTGTAGGGCCTGAGTCCCGCGCGCTAAATTCCACTCTCTCTACATTGCGCATCGCCGCCGTCCTTCTTAAGCTCAGAGGTCCTATCGTTAGAACCGTAGCGTGGCGGTCGCCGACGCTCGGGCCCGTCATGTTCTACCACCCGCGTTGCGTCGTTCCATTGCCCATCCTTAGGTCTCGATTCCAGCCTCGGTCAGTAAACAAAACGCATCCTTAGTCCTCAACCGGCTAAGACACCGTCTCTATATAGCGCGCAGTGCGTAATGTGCAGCTCGTGGCCAAACTTCCGCCACTCTTGCAGATCACGGATAGCACCGACGCCTTGCCAAGTCAACAATATCGGCCTAGTATTTTTATATAGTTTTATATAGCGCAGATCCAGCGGAGCCCTTCCCAATGACTTGTTGCACGTAAACTTAAGTTGCGAACTTGACGTCATCATTACGCGAATTGGCCTGCCAT
>PLUE01000050.1 GCA_003164785.1 Gammaproteobacteria bacterium
GGGATTATCAGGTAGCCGCCGGGGCGGTGAAATTCGTGGTCGCGGGTGGTGGACGGCTCGGCGCCGAACACTAATGTCCACTCTTGGTAAAGAAAGCTAACCAGCATATCGCGCCGCTGATCGTGGCTTTTGTGTTGGCGTGATGCCTCAAGGCCAAGTTGGGAGCCATGCGCCTGTAATCGAAGGACTGTTGTGTAGGTCCAAAGTCTCTGCAACATCAATTTTTGATTGCCGAGCATGGGATCTTCGGATTCCGCGACAAGTCTCTGCATTTGTCTTTCGTAGCTAGTCTCCGGAGCGCCGGCATTTTCTGGATTCAGTCTCACCCACTTGGACAAGTGATCGCCGACGCTGGCAAGTCTTTTGGCGCCCTCTCCTTGTTGAAGCCTCGAAAGCGCCTTGAGCAGCTCAGCTGCCGCGCGCTCTACGCGATTCAATTTTTTTTTAATTGTCGCGTGGCTTTCGAGCGCGGCGTTTCGATCGTACAACCACAAGAAATGAGCTGCCTGCGAAATAAAGATGTTGATGCCCGCCTCGCCATTCTTCAGTCGCTGGTGATCAAAGCTTTCTCTGATTTCGGAGCGTTGCGCCGCCGTCCATGGATTCACGCGGATATTTAGAGGTTTGGGAATGAATGGGTTCGGCGTTGTAAGAGGCGGACGAGAACGCGGGAGCGGTTTCTGTCGGGGAAGCGTGACAGCGTTGGACCGTTCTTTTTTTGACTTGGCCGTGCCCTCAGTGGGCCGGAGCGGCATTATCGCAATCCGAGGCGCTTTGCTGCGATCAGAAGCGACGGCGCGTGCCAGCGGCCGCCACCAGTCGATGCAATGCCGCGATCGTTGAGCAGATCGCAGGCCGCCCGAAGCGATGCGCCGTTCTTCAGTGCAAATTCAATGTTGGGCCGGATCTCTTCGAGCTTCGCGAGCGATGCGGCCTTATTGGCTTCTCCGCCTTTCGCGGCAATCTCCTTCGTTTCGGCTTCGGTGCGGGCATCCATGCCAAGCTTGATTCCGCGAGCTTTCGCGGCGGCCAGTCCCGCCTTGGTGCGAGCCGCGATCATGCCCCGCTCCTTTTCGGCCAGCGCGGCGTACAGGTGCAACACAAAGGGGTCTGATTGCCGGCCCAGGTCGCACACCACGAATTCGACGCGCTGGCTCATCAAGCCGCTAATGAAGTGCACATCGCGCGAGAGCCGGTCGAGTTTCGCGACCAGCACCGGGACCTTGGCCTTTCGGGCAGCCTTCAACGCCGCAGCGAGCTTTGGGCGCCGCTCAAGGGCGTCAGAGCCCGATCCCGTCTCGATCTCCTCGTAGACCTGGCTGACGTCGAGGCCTTCGGCTTGGGCGAAGCGGGCGATCGCTGCGCGCTGGGCTTCGAGGCCGAGACCCGAGCGGCCCTGTGCTTTGGTGCTTACCCTCACATATCCCACAGCGGTCGTCATTTTGAGCATCCCTTTTTGGTACGGGACCAACTTTAGGGCATATCTGACCCTTTGTAAAGACTCCTTGACGGACGTCATGCTATATTAACGTAACGATCTGCACACCGAAATAGGCCGGTGGTGATCCGGTGCTACCGCTTTCGAGCGCGCCTCACGTGCCCTCAGCAGAACGCCAATCAAAAACCTAGCACTCATGACAGTTAACTCCGTTTCCGCAATAGCGGCGGTCGCGACCGCTAGTACCGCGTGACAAAAAGTCGTAGCCCGGCACAGCTGCCAAGGGCTCCGCTCCGCTGTAGCGAATCATCCATCGCCGAGCACGGCTTTTGGTCCTGAGGAATCGACAGAGTCGGCGCTCGACGACTTCGCCTGCTCCAAACCAAAAATTTCTAGAACTGAAATGGTTGCTGACGTCAGAGTCGTAAAAAATGCGACATACAGAAATAACGTCGAGGCCGCCGCTCCCAACCGAACCCATAACTCGACCAGACCAACGTAGGCGATTTGATCTTGGGCTTCTTTGAATAAGACGGGCAGCGTACTTTCGACTTTTGAAATTTTGGGACAATATGTTTCGAATGCCGCGAGCAACGAACTTGCTTCATCGACTTTAGTTTTGTCAGGCATCTGCCCTGGCTTTTCAAAGCGAATCTGATCAGAGAGATAGCTTTGGGAGGCTGCACACTCGCTATCTGTCTCAGGGAGTTGAAGGGTTCCATCAGAAAACACGCCATGCTGAGAGTCATCATCTGAATCACCGTATTTAAGCAACGGAGGAACAGGAGATCCTGGTTTATATACAGACACGTATGGGGCGCGCGTCGCAAGTTCGAGCTCGTGAATGCTCCTTTGAATTTGTCGAAAGGACCTCAACCACCGCTCGTTGGAAGTCAGGAGTGAATCAAACCGAATCGGGACCTCAGAAGGATCGATGCTCCTTAATTTGTTTGTAAGTTCCGAAGTCAGATCAGATAGGGTGCTTCGCGCCGCCTCAAGCTTCACCACCGAATCGAGTTCATTGATACGAATCGCACGAGTAGTGAAAACCACAAGAAGTAAAGCAATAACAATTGCCGAGATAAGAGCGAGGACATCCTTCGGCCTATCCATCAGGCGCCGCGCCCATCTTTGAGCGGCCGCCGTTCCCAAACGGTCGATTAATGCTCGACGTCCAAACTCGGCGTTATTCCCCAACGATCTTTCGATGGATGTCCTAACGGACTTGGGAAGTTTGCTATATGAGTTCTTTGCGTCTTCCGATAGCTTTTCTTCAATACGCATACGCCACTTCGAACCACCGAACAAGCCGAATGCAAAATAGAAGGGCGCTCGGAGTGTTCCTAGAAAAGCAATATACGCGCCGGCAAGCATTTTTCGTCGAGCATGACTCCATTGGGCGGTTTGGTCTGACAGCTCTGCGTAGGACCAAACAACGTTCGCGACCGCCCTCGCAAGAAAGACTTCGCCGACCAACTCGACCAAAACACCGGTTGCGAAAATCAACAGCACTCCGCTTGCCAATAGTAGCGAAACAGATACATCCTTCGAGCTGACTGTTTGAGACACGTCCGCCTTAAAATAGTCGAGCGTTGAAACCGCTGTGATTACGACGATTGTCCCGGCCGTTAGTCGTCTTCTGCCACCGCCGTCCAGAACGGGGACTCGCTCAAGCAAAGCCTCGAGTTTGGATGTCGACTTCTCCTTGTCCTCCATGCGCCCTCCCTAACTTACCTTTTCTCCGGTATTCGAATCGTATGGTTTAGCTAAATGTTACCGCCATAGATGGATTTACGCATCACGGATCGTGGAAGCAGTTCAAATCAAGAGTTTGTGTTGGTAAAACCAAAAGTGGCACCTGACACTCCACGCGGCGCCGACGACGGTGGGCGGTTTACCAAAGACCAGACTCCAAGATGGGTTACTTCACTTGCCAACACTATGGAGTGTCGCTCGTTGGCTGTGCCGCCCTGGGACGGCTCCAAATGTCTTAGCGCAAAGCTCAAACCGGGGTCTATGGTCCGGTAATGTCAGTTATCGGACACGACGCCCGTAACTGTCCCTTGGAGGCACTCCGGCGCCTTTGCTCAGATCAATCCCCTCTCAACCAACTCCCTTCGGAGCTTCTCCCGCCGCGCATCCAGGCCTGAGCGGAAATCGGTCGCCTGGTCGTGCTTGTCTATGTGGACGTAATACCGACCAAATTCGATGCGACCGCCTGGGATTTCCAAGATTCGCTTCCGAAGTGTGGCAATCGTGGGGGCGCTGCCCTCGGCATAGACCAGCTTTCGAAACTGGGCGAGCTTAAGTAGACGCATCGATTCCGACCTCCCTAACCGTCGCAGGCCAAAAGCCCCCTTGCCGCCTATAAACGAGCTTGACGCGGGCCTTCATGGGGTTAAATAAAAAAACCGCGGAAGCCCATCGGAGACGCTCGAAACTCACCTGTCACGCGTACGGTCGCGTGACATCAACGCACCTGTCACGCGTACGAGGCTGCGACTCATTGGGGCTCCGTCGAATCTACCGCGGCATTGAAGTGGTTTTGCGTCACGGCCGCGCCGATCCTGGGAATTTCGCAGATACTCCGCCAGTTACATTTTTTCCCGCAATGCGTCAATAACCAGGCCGAGGGCTAGATCGACGTCGATGACCCCCTTGGTTGGCAGCATGGTAATGCGATGGGTTATCGAGTGTTGCCGCCGGCCGTGCATCGATGCTGGTACCGCCGATGAGCCTGCGGCAGCTGCCGATAGTTCGTCATCACATTCGATTACGCGCTGGTAATCATGACTCTCGGGAGTGCCGTTGCAACAGTTCATCGCTTTGCTCCTTGCACCGTCGGATGTCGCGCCTTAGCTCCTGAAGCCACCGCCGTGTGCCTCCGCCGCTGTAAGCGTTTCGTGCCGACCTGGCCTTTCCCACCTCGGTCCGGGGTCCCGTTGATCGTGCCCAGGGCTTCCAATTGCGGATCATCAGGCTTTGCCGCTGACGCCGCTCCTCCGTCCAACCGTTCGCCATATGTTTGCTCCAATAGTTCGTTTGGCCGATTCTCGATATTCTCACGCGAGGGCAATTGGTTGTTCACCTGCTGATGCCCATGGGAGACGTTAGCCTGGTCGGCGCGAACAAACGACACCTGGCGCGGATTCTTGAGTTCGTTCAGCGTCTCAAGGGTCATCCGACATTGGTTCTGCGCTTTCATGGCCATGTTCAGGAAATTTTGCGTGTTGCGGACAAACTCCTGGCCTCGGGCGCGCTGCGCAAAGTGGGTGAATATCGACTGCAGAGCGATCGCCTGACCCATGAGCATGGTTTCAGCCTGCGCCATGTCTCCGTCTGTCACTTTTCGCAAGGACTTAGATAGTTCGCCCTGCAGGGAACCCAGGCTGATGGCCGGGATGATGCTTTTCGAGTATTGCTCGACGACGATGGCGGAATTGACGCTGCTTTTAAACGCGAACCTGGCTATCGCTTCTTCCTTCGCTTTTTCAGTCGCATCTTCAGGCACGGGAAGCGATGCCTTCGCCACCAACGGTTCGTCTGGAGGAGGCGGGGCCACAGCGCCTTTACCTTGCGCGACGAGATCCAGCGGTCCTGTGGGGCCGCCTGTTTGTAATGGCAGCTTTTCCTTCGGCAGAGGACCTTGTTTAGCGCTGCCTTTTTTTGCTTTCGGCGTTTTAGTGTTCGTCATTATGATGTCTGGACCTCATTGGTGGTGCGTTCTGCTATCAAGGCGTTCCGGCATTCATCCTCGAGCCGGTTGGCGTGGGCGATCAGGTCTGGGGCTTTGCGGGCGACGCCGAGGTAACGCAAGGCCGCTACGCATCCCTGAAAGTCGAGGCCGGCGCCCAGATCGGCGATCGCTTCGCGTTCCCGCTCCTGCAGCTTGCGGAATTGGTCGATGCCGACGTTCCGAACGAAGCAGACGAGGGCGAGCTGGTGGGCTTCCTGCTGTCCTTCGATCTTGCGGCGGCTCATGCGAATTCCTCGGTGAATACCGCTGCATAGCAAGCTTTTGTTGGGGGCGCCGATGCATTGGACCAGCGCCGTGATGTGGCCCCGGCGACGAAGAGGGCGAATCGGCTACAAGCCAAATGCTCGGCGGCGCATGCTCTCTGGAATGTGCAGCCATCGCACGGGCACGTACCGGCTCGCGTCACCCATTCAGCGATAATTGGTTCGTGGGGCAGCCTCGGCACCATTGGTCGTGGGCGCGACTCGACGACACCACGCTGCCACCCATCGCGCTTAATCCGGTTGTAAACCGCTGCATGGCTTACACCATATTTGACGGCGATGTCGCGAACTGAGTTTTGGCCTGCCCGGCATCGAATTGCGACGTGGCTGGCACGGTAGGCCGCCTCGATGCTTATCCAATCCGTACAGGCCGCCTTTCCGCTCATGTGCGCTGCTTCCAATATTCGCTCTCGCCTTCCAGCCAGCCACCGGTATCGGGTCCGGTACCCCAAGAGACTTCGGCCAGGGTGACGTCATTCATCAAGCCCCACCGCAGTCCGTTCGGTTTGCATGGCCGGATCGAAGACGTACCGTCTCTGATGTCGAAGTTATGCCAAAAGCCCGGACTCAATTGGGACTCGACGAGTGCCATCACGGGTGTGTCACCGACGACGCCGAAAGTGCCCATCCCTGGCTCCATCGGGATGCGGTCGACCCATTCTTGGCGGTACCACGGGTCGGGGGGATCTCCGGCCGCCGCCGTGGGTAGCTGCGGACTCTTTCGGCCTGAGGGGAAGATTTTGCTCAAGGTCGAAATCTCTACGCCCGTAGAACTTTGCATCGCCGCCTTCATATAGCGCGCCGCCGTGCTGTATTGGAACTCGCAGTTGGCGGTCACCCATGCCATGAACGCGCCGTGTCCCAAAAACGCTTTCTGGGATTGGAGTAATTGGCCGCAGCGGATAGCGTGCTGTATGGCGCTCTCCGCGCAGCTCCGCGCCAGGGCGTGCTCGCGGTTGATCTCCTGCGAAATGACTGGGGTGGTGCTCATGCGTGCCTCATGGGATTAACCGTTCGGTAACCGTTTGGGTTTCGGTTGGGTTTGGGTTTTCTGCAAAAACGCCGTCCAAGCCGCTGAACGCCCACTTTTCGCTGTTTTGCACGCTCACGCGAGACTCGCAATTTTTGCCAAATCGACCGCCCGGCCTTTAGAGCGGGATTTGGAGGTGGAAACGGACTCGGGTCCACCCTCATCAGCACCATGCTGCGGCTGACCCCCGGCCAGAGTCTTAGAGGTATCACCCCGTGGTTGATCGGAAACCCCCCTCTCCTTTACCCACCGTGGTTGATCGGTTTTCGTGCCTTCCGTACCCACCGTGGTTGATCGGCCTTTACCCACCGTGGTTGATACTGGAATTTTCTTTTTCCCATGATTTGCTTGGCTCACTTCGCGAACAGTTTTTTTCCAATCATTCGGCTGTTCCCACTTGACCCAACGGTTGCTTGGGAATGGGGACACCGCCACACCGCCGTCAAAGGCCACTTTGTCGGGAGCCTTGTCGATTCCCCGCCAGGTCAGCGCGAACAGGCTGCAAAGCTTCGTGCCGCTCTGGAGCCGCCCCTGCCTGGTGCACTGAATCAGGTCTACCCGTTTGAGCAGGTTGAGGCCCGCATAGAGCTTCCAGGGATGAACCACGCCGAGAGTCTTGGCATCTTTGATCGTGAGCGAGAGATCACCGTTGTTATGGCCGCCGTATCGGCCTGCCAGCGCGAACAACACGACCTTGGCGAAGTCTGGAAGCCCAACATAGGCCGGGCTCATCAGGACCTCCTCCGGCAGCAGTGCGTAGCGCTCACCGCGTGTGGTGCCAAGTCTGCCGGTTGCACGAGCTCGTCGATCGCGACCAGCCACACTAACGAGCCGCCGGATGATTTGAGGCGCTGACCGGCAAGGATTCAATGCGACCGAACTTCGTACCGTATTGTTGGGCGGTCGCCATTTTTTGTAGGCAGTGGTCGCGATAACTGAGGGGCCGATAGCTAGGACGCCGAGCGACTCGACCTAGCTCAGCCTTGGTAGCGGCCGACTGAGGCGGTGCATCGGCAACAGGCCGCTTGATCCGGTTGGCATATGTGGTAAGTTTCACTGGCATTCCTCGCGCCGGCCGGGAAACCGTCAAGCTCCCGTGTCCGGCGCCAATTCAATCGTTTGTTCTAATTTGCAGCTACGGTTGCGCCTGATCAGCCTGATTCCCGCGCACCGATCATTTGGCGCACCGCGTTGACATCGATCCTTAGAATCGCGGCGATCGTGTGATCCGAGTAACGCTGAGCCGCCAACGCTGCGGCAGCCGACTCGACCTCCACTTTGGTTTTTGGCATGTGGGCCTCTGCGCGCGCTCGATATTCGGGCCCGAAGTCAGAGCCCATCATGTCGTTGCCGATTGATCGCGACTTGCGATCACCCTTTGCTCGATCCATGCGTCGATCTCGCTTTCGAGCCACCCGCTGGCGCGATCAGAGATCTTGATCCGCCTTGGAAATTTGCCACGAACCTCGAGCCGGTAGATTTGCGTCTGCTTTAACCCGGTACGGTCCTCGACCTTCGGTAAGCGAAGAATTCTCTTAACAGAAGTTGAGTTCATGCTTTTGCTACCGCTACCAGCGCTTCGGTGGTCCTATTCCAGCCGCGGGCCGCCAGTCGCTCCGCCTTGATCTTTCGCACGATCTCGGCAGCCTCTTCCGGGTAGAGCCGGGTTCCATCGCTGGCTATCACGTGGGGCACCAAACCCTGCACTGCCAACTTGCCGACGTACTGCTGCGTGCAATCAGCTTTGACGCTGACGCCTCGGCTCGTCAGAACATATTGGGAACTGGACATGCGCACCTCGTTTCAAGAACTATGGCGATGTTTCGCCGTTTGCATGTTCCAATAATTAATGCCTTAATGGGTTCCCGCAAGTCCCCAGGAATCAGTTAGTTTATGGAACGTCGGAAAGACAAACTGAAGCAAAAAATCATAATGCTTCGAAATACCGCGGTTGAACCGCTATCTGAAGCGGACATTGTTGGAGCTACACTAGAATTCGCGAACGGCGCAATGCTTGATCTCAGAGATCTCGTCGCGGTGTTCGACTACGATTCTGAGGTGGTATTGGACCCTTGCACTGGCGACGAAGCTATTGAAAAAGCGGAGGCTCTGTTCGCCGCCGAAATGATGGAATCGCCGCGAAGCGTCGAACAACTGAGAAGGGAAGCTAGAACTTTTACGCGAGATCGCCTTCATGAGATAGTAAACAGACCGATGGTCGCCGAAGATCTTGACGGGATCACAGACCAAGATTTGTTCCCCTATATAAATCCACGCCCATATTTGCGAAAAGTGCCGTCAGGCATAACGCTCGCGTTTTATTACTCGTTTGTAAGTGACCTGAGTCTCGTTCGGCTCGGCGAGATACTGTTCGAAGACACCGAGCGACCATTTCACAAGAAGCTTTGCCAATGCCAATTACCTTCGTGCGGGATATTCTTTTTCGAAGTGAAACCATCGACGGGGCGCCCGCAGCGGAGATACTGCAGCGAGAAACATATGCTAGAAGCGCACGACAACAATGCAGCGAAGCGAATGAAAAAAAAGCGTAGCGCGCCGGTAGCTAAACCAAAATAGGGCGTACATCGAGAACATCGAGGTGCGGCACATCTTCGCGTAATTTTTCCTCCTCGACTTCTGAAAGCGGCATCTTCAGCGTTCCCGCCGAATTGACGAGGAGCAGCTTTGCGTAGCGCTATGCTCCCTCAGTCAGCTATTCATTTGAGTCCATTTCGTCGCCAATCAACATCACCTTGTGCCAAGCCCACGCCTCAGCAATCATGGTGGCCTTCGCTCGCTTCATTGTCGACTCGCGGTGCTCTTCGCTCAGGTTGTTCTACCAACTTGCGCAAGCAGTGTCGTCGGCGGTCGCTGTTCCATGGTTAGGCCGCCTGTCGCAATGATTTGAGCTTGGGAGCGTCTTCCTGCCTTGCGGTCCATAGATCGTGCTGCGTCTGCAGGTTTGCCCATAGTTCGGCCTCTGTCTCGAACACCGCGGCGAGGCGCAGCGCCATATCCGCCGTTACGCGCGCGCGCCCATTGATAATTCCAGACAGATGCTTGCTGGTGACACCCAGAGCCTTTGCCGCTTCCGTGATCGTTACGCGCATTGGCTTCAAATACATCTCGAGCAGGATCTCGCCAGGGTGCGACGGGCTGTGCATGGCCGCCGCTGCTTTAGTGATAGTCGCCATAGTCCACCTCGATTGCGTTTCCCGTCTCAAATCGGAAGATCACGCGAAAGTTCTCGTCCACCCAGACCGCGTAGCGCCCTGCTGGCTTGCCCTTGAGCGGGTGTAGCCGCAAGCCCGGGGCATTCAGCTGTCCCGCATGCGTCGCGCCATTCAGCATGGTCAGAATCATCTTCAGGCGCGCGGCGTGTTTAGCCTGGACCTTGCGAGCGCTTCCCGTGTTGAAAAGCTCTGCCAGGCCCTTGTGCTTGAAGGTCTTGATCATGCGGCGCCAAGCATAACCCGGTTGGTTGTGTAGATGCAACCGATTTGGTTGTATTCGAGCAGCTAAAAACAGGTCGCTACACGCTCTGCGAGCAACACAAAAGCTCTGCGTTTAATGAACTCCGGAGCGTGCGCGTTACGAAGGCGACGTTCTGGTATAAATCCCTTACCGGCCAAGAAATAGGCTGAAAAATGGGGATTTTATGGATACCGTTCATTATGGCAATTCGGCCCCACTTAATTACTCGCTGGGGGGCGGCCAGAAAAGACGCAGAGCGCGGAGATCACGCGCCATGTCAGTCAAGAACATCGATTTCGATCAGCTCAAAGGCATCCTGCTCGAGCGGCTGGGGCAACCCGGAATGCCCACCGCCGCTACGGCAGCCAACGCCCTGTCTGCCATGACTGAATTCCTGCGGGAACGAGGTATAGCGACCACCGAGATAGTCGGTTCGACGCTGCGCTTGAGTTTCTACCGAGAACGAGACGAGCACCTGGCGACGCTACGAGCGCGCCGATCCACGGCTTACATCAATAACCGCAGATCGCTGCTCGGCTATTGGCGCCAGCTGATCCGGGCACTCGACCACGAAGGCGCCACCCACGACGGAACGACGACGCCACTACAGCAAGTGCTACGGACGTTCATGGAGGAGCGCAAACTCAAGCCGACCGCCAAACTGGCGGGCATGTCACCGGCGACGTTAGCTCGGTGGCTAAAAGGCGCGCTGCCGCGGCCCGGCATGGACCACTACCTCACGCGCCTTGAAGTGATTGGCGAATTGCCGCCCAGGCATTTTACGGATCTGCTGCCGTACAACACATGGCGCCGCGGAGCCCCAGCGCAGGATCTAAGTCCCGTCATCGAATATCGCACGCGGCTTGCGAAGCAATCCAAGGACCCCTACCAGTTGAAGCGCCATTCCGCGCTCTCGCAACTGCGTACCGAATGGCGCTTGCTACTCGCCTACAAAACGTCCTCATCGGATACCGTTCGGCCAATTTCGTCCACCAAGATCTCCGCGGTCGAGATGCTGCGCGGTGCGCTCGCGGTGGAAGAGGACCTGTCCGAGAAGCAGTGGCGCCTCGTGTCCTGCGATCGCTCGGCCGCTTTCAATGACGAGCGCGACTGGGTCGATGTCATCGCCGGCCAGGAATGCGCAACCGCTGGGATTGATTTTGCCTATGCGGCCAATTTTATGGGCTGGGCGATGCTCCCGGTGGAACGCGGTGGTCGCGGACTTTCGCCGGAAGCGGCGCAGACGCTCGGCCTATTCTGCGATCAGGAATTGATAGCGGCATTCCTCGAGTGGCGCGTGGAGCGATCGGACGGCATTAACTCCTCGGTCACCTCATTTCTGAATTTTGCCGCGATGCTGCTGCATGCGGAATCTGGGTTTCTCACGACCCAGGCCGATATCGCTGCACGCTGCCGGTTTGAGCCAGCGGCATGGGTCGAGCGTTGTGAGACTGTGCATGCGTGGATCAATGCCTACAAGCGAAAGATCAGCCGTCACGTGGTGCTCAGTCGTGACCCGAAGGACCCGATCCGCGCATCGCTTGATTTGCCGATGCCGCTCGACAACTTCACGCTGGCGATCCGGCGCCTGGAGAGTTGCAAGCCATCAACGGGCGGTGAAGATGAGGCGATTTGGGCGCGCGATGTGCTGATGCTCGCGCTGCTGGTGTCGAACCCATTGCGCGCGCTGAACATCCGGCGCATGACGTACAAGCCGGACAATACGGGTCATCTGCGACAAAACACCGCCGGTGAGTGGCGGATCTTCATCGACAAAAAGGAATTCAAAAACGTTCGGGGTGCGGCCAAACATAAACACTACGATCAAGCCGTCGATGAGTCGGTATGGCCGTACATTCGACGCTACCTCAAGGATTATCGGAAAACGCTCGGCGGCTCGCGCCCGGAACTGATCTTTGTCTCGTCGGACCAGCCGAATGGCCTGTGGGGCGCTGGCCTGAACCGTCGCTATGCCGCCTTGACCAAACGGTACGTGCCGGGCTGTCCCGGTGTTGGTCCGCATGCGTTTCGCCACCTCGTGTGCACTTCAATCATTCTTCGCACTCAGGACTTCACGCTGGCGGCGGATACCCTGCACGATATGGAAGCCACGGTTCGGACGAAATACACGCATCTGCTCGCCAGCAACGGCGATCGCGGTCGCAAAAGCGCGTTGGGCAGCACCCTCGCCCAGATGGCTCCGAGGCCGTTTGTACCCCCGACCCACCCAAAGCCAACCGACGGAGATCGTTTATAGGCGGCGATCCCACCCTACCCCGCTACTCGCGTACCCCAGGAATACCGTCTGGGGCGTCTGGAAAGCCTCCGGCGGCGATAGGGGTTCGGGATCGGTGAGCGCGCCAGGGGCGGTTCCGCTGCGTACCGGCGCTGCGTACCGCAGCCGGGCCTCAAAAAGGGAGCTTTCGGTGGATACCGAAGTGGATACCAGCGCTTTGGATACCCAGTAAGGCAAGGCGATCGCACCGACGTTGCTGAGGGACGCGATGTTGCCAAAAGGGCGTTTTCCCTGGCTACCCGGCTGGCTACCGCCCGCTTTGGCTACCAGAGAACTGGCCATGACGGCCTCCAAAAGGGGGCGTTTCCCTGGTAACCGCACTGGTAACCAGCGTCTTGGTAACCACGATCATCGGACGCCTCATGGGGTTCGTTTTACAAAATGTCGGTTGACGTCCAGCTGAGGAGGGGCTTGACACCAGCCTCCATGGGGTTGGTTTCACAAATCGTGTATCGGAGCGCGCCGAGCCCTTGATTTTTGGGCCCCATGGGGTTTGAATCAAAATCGATCTAAAAGCGGCATCCGGGCCTCCTGCATGGGGTTGTTTCAAAAAAGCCCTATCGAGCCACCGGAGGGGCTTGCGGCGGGTGCTCCATGGGGTTATTTCTGAAAACGGCTCACAACGACGCACTGACGGGCAATTTAAGCCCTCGTAGGCGTCCAATTCAGAGGCGGTTGGCAGTAACACAAGCGGCTTCTTGACTCTGTCGCCGCACCCTCTAGACTGAGTCGTGACAAGTCGCCCCTACATCTCGAACCGGCTCCGTATGGAGTGCTTGCCTTGGATACCCACGGCTAGAATGCAGGATCGCAAGATCTAAGCCCCGTAATTGGGGCTTTCTCTTTTGCGCTACCCGAAGTGCCAGACATCGGCGATTCGCGGCTTCAGCATCAGCTTCCACCGCTCACGATCCTCCCGCTCTCGTTCCGCCCGCGTAATGGCGCCGATGCACATATCGGCAAGCTGCATGAGCGGATCGCGTTCTGAGTCGGCCATCTTCACGTCCTTGATCCGCGCACCGAGCTCTCGCCGCAGGTAGCTATTCAGTGCTCTTTGGAAATCGCGGCCGCCGCTGCCATCGATACGAACTCGGGCGGCGTCCAGCGTCCCGCCGTCATGCGCCATCAGCATTTTCACGAAATAGTTGTAGAAACTGTCCGTTTCGGTGCGCAAGTGCGGACTGTGGAGCGCTTCTTTTTTGACAATGACGGCGCGCACCGTGAATGGGCAGCGCACCACGCACTCAAAGAATTTGTCGCGCAGTACGGAGCTTGATTTGCTGAATTTGAATTCGGTCTTGTGCTTCAGCACCACGCGAAGCTCCGCTATCGCCCTCTCGGTGGCAGCCGCGTCCTCGCCATTGGCGAAGATGACCATGCCCAAGCCAAACACGGGATCTGAGCCCCTCGTGAATTTGAAACCGGGGCACCCGCTCTCATCGATCAGCACTAGCAAGATATCGCTCCAGTCATACCGTTCGTCGTCGGGGAAAGCATAGCGTCACGACTTGGAGCGAGTCGGGCAGCGATGAAGGATATACCTGTGCGCGTTGACGGGCGGATCTGGCTTTGATCCTCTGGGGGGTCTGGCTCCAACTCTACCTGTCAAAAACCCATTGCTTTTTTGCCGAGCGAATCGGTGGACGGGGTCCGCCGTCCACGATTTCGCGAAATGCCGTTCGAGAACGCGGACGTTTATGCAGTTGCAGGGGAACTCGCGCCAGCGCTGATCTTTTGCTCCACCCATTCGTCAATCGCTCGAGAGTCCCAACCGCTCGCCCGATCCGAGATTTTGAATCTGCGTGGGAACCTACCCTTAATTTCAAGCCTGTAGATCTGAGTTTGCTTCAGCCCGACGCGGCGCTCGACTTCTGGGAGTCGAAGAATTCTTCTTGGTATTACGTCGCTCATCCTGTGGTCTCACTTGGTTGTGGGTAACAGGAATGAGTAGGTCGCGATTTTATTTCTCGGCGGGTGGTCGCTTATGCCTTTACCGCCGCCCTGAGTTTGTCCAAATGTTCCGCCCAGGCTTGCATCATTCGTCTGCGCTCGGCCAGCAACACGGCGCGGTTGTATACAGGCCGGACACCACGCTCTTTGTGCGCTAGTTGCAGCTCGATTGCATCCGGATTCCAGCCGAGTTCGTTCAGTAACGTGCTGGCGATTACGCGGAAGCCGTGGCCGACTTGTTCATCGCCGGCATATCCGAGTCGGCGTAGGGCCGCGTTGACCGTGTTTTCACTCATCGGGCGATTGCCAGATCTCAGCGATGGGAAAAGATAGCGCCCATCGCCGGTGTAAGCCTGGAGATCTCGCAAAATGGTCACCGCCTGGGTGGCAAGCGGGATGACATGGGCGTCCTTCATCTTCATTTTCTCGGCCGGAATGCGCCACGTGGGCTCGGTCTCATCGAGATCGAATTCAGTCCATTCCGCATGGCGCAGCTCCCCCGGCCGAACAAACGTCAGGGGACCAAGCTTGAGCGCGGCCCGTACACCGGGTTGCCCTGAATAGCCGTCAAGCGCACGCAGCAGTTCGCCGACGCGCCGCGGTTCGGTGATGGCGGCGAAATTGGTGACGACGGTCGCTTCGAGGGCGCCTTTGAGGTCCGAGGTTATATCTCGAGTGGCCCGCCCTGTCGCGACCGCATAGCGCCAAGCGCGTCCGCACGCCGCCAAGGTGCGATGCGCGGTCTCCTGGAATTCGAGTGCCTCGATCCGGCGAAGCGCGGCGAGAAGCTCCGGCGGTTCGACGGCGGCGATGGGCCGCTTCCCAAGCGTGGGGTAAATGTACTTTTCGAACCGTCGTCGGTCGCGCCGGAGCGTACCGGCCGAGACGTCCTTTCGTTTTTCGAGCCACTCCCGGGTGAGCGCCTCAACTGAATCCGCGCGCGCCACCTTCGCGGCCTTCCGCACGCTGCTGGGATCAACGCCATCGCCGACGAACTTCCGAGCCTCATCGCGCTTTTCACGTGCTTTTTTGAGGCCGACCTCCGGAAAGTGGCCGAGCCCGATCAGCTTTTCGCGTCCCTCGAACTTGTATTTGAACCGCCACATCGCCCCGCCAGCCGGCGTCAGCAAAATGAACAGGCCACCCTGGTCATATCGCTTCACCGGCTTCTCAGCGGTCTTGACGGCGCGGATTGCCGCCTTTATGGCGATGTCTGTGAGCATTTGGGGGTACGTACTTGATGCGTGAAGAAATACCCCAGCTTTGTACCCGTACCCCAACGGCACTGTCAAGGAACGACAAGGACCGTCATGGAGATCGAAACGCCCATTTCTCCAGCGTTTTAAACGGCCCGGGCACCGGTAAGGAACGTTAAGAAATGGTCGGTTGGTGGGCCCGCTCGGACTCGAACCGAGGACCAAGGGATTCACTCGACCCCGCCGTTTCCGGTGGGAGTGGACTATCTCTTCACCCACGTGGGGTGCGGGACGCTCTAGCCTGTTATCAAGCGCGCTGCAGCGCTCAGGTAGTCTCTGCACCTTCCGGCGGTGTACCGCCGGCTTGGCTCAGGGTTGCCATCGGCCGAGCCGTTAAGGTTTCCCTGAATTCATCCCGTCCACTTCACACCTCGCGATGTGAAGGCACCATTATTGATGAGTCCCCTGCTCTAACCAACTGAGCTACAGGCCCGACGCTGCGCATCCTACCACGCCCGACGGGGCGCCCGCCGTAGGGTATCGTACCGCCGCTATGAGCCGGCTCCCGCTACCTTTCCTACCCATCGACGACGCGCTGCCCGCGCTCACGCTGGCGTTGCAGGCCCACACCCGGGTGCTGCTCCAAGCTCCACCGGGCGCCGGCAAGAGCACCATCGTCCCGCTGTCCCTCCTGGATGCCCCCTGGCGCGCCGGGAAGAAAATCCTGATGCTCGAGCCCCGCCGGCTGGCGGCTCGAGCAGTGGCGAATCGCATGGCTCAATTGCTGGGCGAGCCGGTGGGTCACACCGTGGGATACCGCACGCGGCTCGAGACCAAGGTCGGACGCGACACCCGCATCGAGGTGGTCACCGAGGGCATTCTCACCCGGATGCTCCAAGACAATGCCGAGCTGCCGGGATTCGCCATCGTCATTTTCGATGAGTTCCATGAGCGAAGCCTGAATGCCGACCTCGGGTTGGCGCTCTGTCTCGAGAGCCAGCAGACGCTGCGCGAAGATCTGCGCCTCTTGGTGATGTCGGCGACTCTGGACCTGCAACCGCTCGCCCGACTCCTTGAAGCCCCCATCGTCAGTTCCGCGGGCCGCGCCTTCGACGTGGAGACGCACTACGTCGCGCGCCGCGCCGACCTCCATCTTGAGTTGCAGATGGCCCAGGTAATTCGCAACGCCTTGAATGCCCACGACGGCGACGTCCTGTGTTTTCTGCCGGGCGCCTCGGAAATCAGCCGCGTCCAACGCAATCTCGAGTCAGCCGGACTGGAGCCGGGCGTCAGCGTGCTGCCGTTGTTCGGCGATCTTGCCGGGGCCGCGCAGGACGCCGCCCTGGCCCCGGCGCCCCCCGGCAGGCGCAAGATCGTCCTGGCCACCACCATCGCCGAGACCAGCCTCACCATCGAAGGGATCCGGGTGGTGGTGGACTCGGGATTGCGGCGCTACGCCGAATTCGACGCCGCCACGGGCATGAGCCGGCTGGTGACGGGAAAAGTTTCGCAGGCCGCTGCCGATCAGCGTCGCGGTCGAGCCGGACGTATAAGTGCAGGATGGTGCTATCGGCTATGGTCCGAGGGCACTCAAACCTCGCTGGCGGCGCAGACGGCGCCCGAAATCGCCCACGCGGACCTGGCACCCTTGGCGTTGGAACTCAGCTGCTGGGGGACGGCCGACGCGGCGAGCCTGCGCTGGTTGGATCCCCCTCCCGCGGCGCCGCTGGCGCAGGCCCGCGATCTGTTGCGCCAGCTGGATGCCATCGATTCCGCCGGACGCGTCACCCCGCATGGACGCGAACTCGCCCGGGTCGGCGCGCACCCGCGCCTGGCTCACATGCTCGTCAAATCCCGTGCGCTGGGCGCGCCGCGCCTGGGCTGCGATCTCGCCGCCATTTTGAGCGAACGCGATATCCTGCGAGCCACGTTCGGCGCTCGGGATGTCGACCTGCGCCTGCGGGTCAGCGCCTTGCGGGGCGACACCCGCGGCCTGCCCACCGGCATCAGTGTCGACACCCGCGCACTCACGCAGGCGGCCCGCAGCTCGGGCAGCTGGCAGCGGGAATTCTCACGCGGCTCCCCCGACACCGAGGACCCGCACGATGCCACCGGCAAGCTGTTGGCGCTGGCCTACCCGGACCGCATCGGCAGGTCGCGGGGCGAGGGTGGCCGTTATGTGCTCGCCAATGGACGGGGTGCCCGATTCGGCGAGCCGCAGGCGCTGTCGAAATCCGAGTTCATCGTGGCCGCCGAACTCGACGGTGCGGAGCGCGAGGCGCGCATTTTTCTCGCGGCGCCCCTGACGCTCGGCGACATCGAGCAGCTGTTCGCCGCCCACATCACCGAGACCGCCGAGATCGGCTGGGACGACCGCGAGCAACTCGTGCGCGCCCGCCGCGAACGGCGCCTAGGCGCACTCGTCCTCGACTCCAGCGACTTGCGCAATCCCGATGCAGACGCCATGCAGCGCGCAGCGCTCGACGGCCTGCGTCAGCTCGGACTGGCGGCGCTGCCGTGGACGACCGAATTGGGGCAATGGCGTGCGCGGGTGGCGCTGATGCTCAAATACGCCGTGCCGGCCCCCGATCCCTGGCCCGATCTCAGCGACGCCGCCTTGTCGGCGACGCTGGCGGATTGGGCGCCACCGTGGATCGTGGGATTTTCACGTCGCGACCACTTCTCCCGGATGGACTTGGGCAACGCGCTGCGATCCCGCCTGACCTACCCCCAAAACACCATTCTGGAGCGCGAGGCACCGACGCATTATGTCGTCCCCAGCGGCTCCCGGATTCCCATCGACTATCGGGACGGTGACATACCCACCCTGTCGGTCCGGCTGCAGGAGATGTTCGGTCTGCACGAGACGCCCACCGTCGCCGGCGGAAAACTCCCGCTGCTGCTGAAACTGCTCTCGCCCGCGCATCGCCCGGTGCAGATCACCCGCGACCTTGTGAGTTTTTGGGAGCGTGGTTACCACGAGGTCAAAAAAGACCTCAAGGGCCGCTACCCGAAACACTACTGGCCGGATGATCCGTATACCGCCGCGCCCACGGCGCGCCGCTCGCGGCCCCGGCCGCCGTAAGATGCTGGGCGACTGCATCCAGATGGGCTTCCCACCCGAATACCTCAGCGAACATCACCATGGCATCCAAAACATTCTTCAAGATCCTGTTCGCGAAGCCGGCCAAGGACTGAAACCCTTGGAACCCGCCTCGGTCGCTAGCCGCGGCATCCATGCACGCACCGATCGCGCTCGATCTGCAACGTCGCATGATCGATGCGAAAGCGCTGCTTGAGGTTCGGCGTCAACGAGCCGAGCAAGGCGTCATCAGCCTCGCGGTCGGGCACGACCAGGTGCGCGGTCAGCGCCACGCTCGTGGTGCTCAGCGCCCAAATGTGCAGGTCGTGAACGTCGGTCACTCCTTGCTGACCGGACAGAAACGACAAGATGGCGGTCGAGTTGACGCCCTCCGGCACCGCGTCGAGCGACAGATTGATGGAATCGCGCAGCAGACTCCAGGTGCTCACCAAAATGATCGCGACGATCACGATGCTCACCGCCGGATCCAGCCAATTCCAGCCGGTGTACACGATGAGCGCGCCGGACACGAGCACGCCTGCGGAAATCGCCGCATCGCCCAACATGTGAATGAACGCGCTTCGTCGATTCAAGTCGTCGTGGCTGCCACCGTGCAGCAACCACGCGCTGACCCCGTTCAGAACGATGCCGATGGCCGCAACACCCATGACCGTGGTCCCCGCCACGGCCGGTGGTGACGCGAGACGCATCGCCGCCTCCCAAGCGATCGCACCACAGGCCACGAGCAGCAACACGGCGTTGGTCAGTGCGGCGAGCACGGACGAGCGGCCCAACCCATAGGTGAATTTCCCGCCCGGCGGCCGGCGGGTCAGGACGATCGCAGTCCATGCGCAGATCAATCCCAACACGTCGCCCAAGTTGTGCCCGGCGTCCGCGATGAGCGCCACCGAATTCGACAGAAAGCCAAACCCACTTTCGATGACGACGAAAATCAGATTGAGCACCACGGCCAAGCCCATGCGCTTGTTGATGCCCTCGGCCGTCAGCGCATGACTGTGGCCATGGCCATGAGCATGCCCGTGGGCATGGCCATGATGCGCGTGGTCATCCACGGGTGATTCGCCATGCCCGTGGGCTTCGTGCCCATGCTCATGGTCGTGCGCCTCGTACTCATGGTCGTGCGCCTCGTGCTCGTGCTTCGAGTGTCCGCCGTGGTCGCTATGTTCCATTCTATGAATGATCCTTGAGCTGATCGAAACTCTGCAGGCGGCGCAGTCGCGGAAACAACGCGCCTGCCCACAGAGCCGTGACCGCCAATGTTACTACGCCGCCCACCACGATGGCCGGCACCAGCCCGAACCAGGCAGCCGTAAGGCCCGATTCGAACTCGCCCAACTCGTTGGACGCCCCGATGAACACGGAGTTCACCGCGCTCACGCGGCCGCGAATCTCGTCCGGGGTCTCCAACTGGACCAGCAAATGGCGAATATACACGCTCACCATGTCGCCGCCGCCCATCAGCACCAGAGCCAGGAATGCCACCCAAAACCGATCGGTCAGCCCGAATACCACGGTCGCCAGGCCAAACAATGCCACCCCGCCGAACATCTGGACCCCCACCCGGCGTGTGACCGGGCGCCAGGTCAGCCACAATGCGGTGAGGCCCGCACCGACGCCAGGGGCCGCCCGCAGATAGCCGAATACCTCCGGGCCCGCGTGCAGCACATCCTTGGTGAAGGCCGGCAACAGCGCGGTCGCTCCGCCGAACAATACCGCAAACAAATCGAGCGAAATGGCACCCAGTACCGGTTTTCGACGCCACACGAAGCGCAGTCCCTCGAGCAGACTGTCCCAGGTTGCCGCGGTGCGCTCGAAGGCGGCACGCCGCGCCGTGATGAACAGCATCATCGCCAACGAAGCGGCCAACATCGTGCCGGCGACGCCGTAAACCCAGGCGGCCCCGCCCTGGACTCCATGCATCGTTTCGCCGAACGCGTACACAACCCCACCGATGCTGGGCCCCACGATGGTCGCCACCTGGAAGGTCGAGGAACTCACCGCGATCGCGTTGCCGAGTGTCGCCACGGGAACGATGTTGGGCACGAAGGATTGGGCGGCGGGCGTCTGGAATGCCCGCGCCATGCCCAGGAAGGCCAGCACGAGGTAGATCGGCCAGACCACCGCGATCTTGGCCAGGGCAAAACCCAACAGCAGGGCCGCGCAGAGCGAATACACCGACAAGCACAGGACGATGATCCAGCGGCGGTCGAACTGGTCGGCCGCATGACCCGCAAACAGCGACAGACACAGGAATGGAACGAACTGCGAAAGCCCGATCAAGCCAAGATCGAGCACGCGGCCGGTGATGTGATACACCTGCCAGCCCACCGCGATGATCAGCATTTGCGTCGCAACGGACGCGAGGAATCGCCCGCACAGATACAGGGTGAAATCGCGGTGCTGCAATACCGCGAATCCACGCGTGACGGTGAAACTCAAAGCCGGGGAGCGCTCAACGACGCAGGCTCGTCTTGGGACGACGAGGGAGGCAACGGCGATGGATCCATAGCGATACACGGAGATTAGGCACGGCCTTTCTATTGTAGTCTGGAACCCGGCCGACGATCATCCGCCGTCGCACTGGTCGCCCCAGACGGCCCGGGGCAACGATTCGAGCATCAACAGGTCGTAAATGGCCAGCGTGTCGACCATCGCGCGAATGTCCGCCGCGATCGCGCCGGGTTCTCCGCCGAATTCCCGGCAAAGCAATTCCACCGCCGCGCTCAGCAGCACCGGCTGCGCGAGCACCTCCCAGAGCCGCAGGCCGATGTCGTCCAACATCACGCATTGTCCGTGCCCCGCGTTCATGACCAGGAATGTACCCGGCGCGCCGGCCGCGCAGACCGCATCGGAATGGCGACGGATTGTCACGTCCCGGCAGGGAGCGCTCGCGACCGGCCGCCGGGCACGCGGCGGGGCTGAGATGCGGGGCGGCGCCACGACGAGCAGCGTGTCATTCGCCGTCTGCCGCTATCGCCGCGTGCGCGCGGGCAATGTGTCGGTCGACCGAGATGACCGCGATTCCTAGATGCAGTGCGATCTCGACGTGGGTATAGCCGAACAGATGCGCGAAGAAAATCTCCCGCGTGCGCGGATTCAGGGCCTGCAGAAATGCGCTGATGTTGTCCAAGTTTTGCTGCGCATCGAGCGCTTGCTCCGGCGTGGGCCCGGCCGCGATCAGCGGTACGTGCCGATCGAGCTGCTCGATGGGACAGGCATGTATCCGCTTCGAGCGCTGACGCAGCAGTTCGCGTCGCGACAGATCCCGCAGGGTCCGCCGCAGGAATCTGCCGGGATCGCCGGGCCCCTCATGTCGCAGGTATCGGCATAGATGCAGCATGGCATCCTGAGCGAGATCCTCGGCGTCGGCGGGAGTTCGGGCCTTGCCTCTCGCCCATTTCGAGATTTCGATGCGCATGCATCAAGAAGACGTTTCTTGGTGGAAAATTGGTCAGGCGCACCCGCTATTTTTGCGGCAATGCGGGACCGGTGCTGCCGCCCGAGGCGGCAGTCTGGGCTCAGCCGCGCTACTGGCCCCGCCGCAGCAGCCGATCGATGGCCAGTCGCGCCGGCGCGGAGGGCTGAGCGCCCACCTTCGTCACCGACAAGGCGGCTGCCGCATTGGCAAAGCGCACCGCATCCGGCAGCGCATCGCCCTCGGCCAGCGCCACCGCCAACGCCCCGTTGAACACATCGCCCGCCGCGGTCGTGTCCACCGCCTTCACCTTGAAGCCGGGCACGAGCTGCTGGCCGTGGTCGTCGGCAAGAAAGGCGCCGCGAGAGCCCAACGTGATGATCACGGTCTTCACGCCACGCGCGCGCAGCCGGGCGCATGCCTTGGCCGCGGACGCATCGTTGCTCACCTTGATGCCCGTCAGCAGTTCCGCCTCGGTCTCATTGGGTGTCAGGATGGAGACCCATTTGAGCAGCGAGTCGGGCAGCGGCTGCGCCGGCGCAGGATTCAGGATCATCGGTACGCCAAAGTGTCCGGCGATGTCGGCCGCCACCTCGACCGTATCCATCGGCGTTTCCAACTGAATGAGAAGAAGCGCCGCGGAGCGAATGGCGGCGGAGGCCCTTTCGATGTCGGCGGTCGTGAGCCGGGCATTCGCGCCGCTCGCGACCGCGATGCTGTTCTCCCCATCCTCGGCGACGAAGATGAGCGCCACACCCGAGGGAACCCGGCTGTCGCGACGAACATGCTTCACATCGATGCCATGACGCTCGTAACCGGCGATGGCGTCGTCGCCGAATGTATCCTTCCCGACACGCCCGACGAAAATCACCCGTCCACCCGCCCGCGCGGCACCCACCGCTTGATTCGCGCCTTTGCCGCCCGCGGCGGTGAGGAATTCACCACCCAGCAGCGTTTCACCCGGACGGGGTAGGCGCGGCAGGCGCACGATCATGTCGGTGTTCGAACTACCGACCACCACGATCGATTTCTTGCGGACGGTACCGTCAGAATTTAGAGGCAATCAAGACCCCCAAGCCCAGCAGATAGAATACGAACATCGCCGCCAGCAGCGACGGATTGCCTTCTGGTTTCACCGCATACGTCGTGAATACCCCGATGACGAGCGCAAGGCCGATCCCAACGGGAAACGCGACGGCCATGCCGGCGATATCGATCGCCGCGACCAGCAAAATGTTGGCAAGGTTGAAGATGACGCCGCCGAGAAATGCCGAACCGAGCCATTGCCGCTCGGCCTGCAGAAGATCCACGATAAAGCCACGTCCGCCGCTGCCGCGGCTGCCCAACGTGAACGCGAGCGCCAGCGAGAACAGAAACACGCCGATCGCGTAATCCCAATAGAACAATTGGAACCGCCATTCCTTGCTGGCCAGCTTCTGCGTGTTGGCCCAGGAACCCCAGCACAGCATCGTGACGACGCAGGAGGCGACGGCCAGCGGATAAGACTCGATGATGAACATACGTCCGCTCCAGCATGACGCCGCGGCTTTGGGCTGCGATGACCCGCAAAAGTCGACTAGAGTAGCGCTCGCGCGTGCATGGCCACAAGATGCGGCGCGCGGCCGCGGCGCGTGTAGTGATCATTGCCGAGCATCACCACCACGAGCGACTGCGCGTTGACGATCGTCTTCGGGCCGTGCCGAAAGCCCAGCGGGGTGTCCGAAATCGCCACCACCTGCCCGTCGCTGAGTTCGAGCGTTTTCAGCGCCGCTTCGCGCGCCAAGCCCTTGAGCGCGTTGCTGCCCAGATACACGATGCGCTCGAAGCGGTCGCGCACCGCGATGCACGCGCGCCCAGATCGCCGGCTGCTGCGAGATCTCAGTCGCCGTCGAGTAACCGCCCGACTGCTCCAAGACTTCCTGCGAAATTCCAAGATGATTCATGATGTACCTATAACGGGACCGTTGCGTTAGGCCGCGTCACGCAACCGCGACCGACGCAGCGAACGCGGCGCCGCCGAGATCCCAAAAACGAAAGAAAAAGATAGAAATATTACAATATTAACTTTCTTATTCCTTCATATAATCTTATTATTACTTTCGATAATGTCAATCACCCCGTTACACCGCTGCCCGACCGATGAATCTGAAGCCGACGGATTCCTTTCTTCTCACCCGCGAGAAAGAGAGAGAATGCCGACGATGGACTTCAATCTACCTGGGCAAAATGCTGCATAGTCAGGACATGCCGCAATCCCCGACCTCCCTGACGGAGCGTGCGAGCGAGCCGGGCCTGCTCGTGGCCGAACGACGCCATCGCATCCTGGAAATCCTGCGCGAGCGCGGACGAGTGACCGTGGAGGAGCTCGCGGGACGGTTCGCGACCTCTCAGGTCACGATTCGAACCGATCTTGCCAATCTGGAAGCGAGCGGAGCGCTGGAGAGAACACATGGCGGCGCGCTGCTGCCCCGGGACGATGACGAGCAGGTCACCACGCTCAGCCCCTCCCCGCACCACGCGGAGAAGGTGCGCATCGCCCAGGTGGCCGCCTCGCTCATCGAGGACGGCGAGACCATCATCCTCGATTCCGGGACCACGACCGCCGAGATCGCGCGGCAGATTCGCCGGCTCGAGCTTCGCTCGATCAACGTCATCACCAACGCGCTGAACATCGCCACCCTGCTCGCGGACATACCCTCGGTTCGCCTCATCATGCCAGGCGGCATTTTCAGACCGGAGTCGGATTCGCTGTCCGGTCCCATGGCCGAAGCCGCCCTCGATAACCTGCAGGCGGACCGGCTGTTTCTGGGCGCCGACGGCGTCGATCCCGAACTCGGAATCATGACGCCCCATCTCGCCGAGGCCCAGCTCAATGCCAAGATGATCGGGATCTCGCGCCAGGTCATCGCCGTCGCCGACTCCTCGAAGCTGCTGCGCAGAAACATCTCCCTGATCGCCCGTGTGGAACAGCTGCACATGCTCATCACGGATGCCGGCGCGAATCCCGACGTCGTCGCGGAGTTGCGGCGGCGCGGCGTGGACGTTCGACTCGCTTGAAGACGAACGAATGTCGACTGGTGATCTTCGATTGCGACGGCGTGCTCGTCGACAGCGAAGTCATCACGAACCGCGTGTACGTCAAGATGCTGAATGAGCTGGGTGTCACCGTGACCCTCGAGGACATGTTTGAACGATTCGTCGGTCGACCGATGAGCTATTGTTGGGAGCTGGTCACCGACATGCTGGGACGTCCGCTGCCGGAGGGTCTGATCGAGGAATATCGTGTTCGCACCACGGCCGCGCTCGAAGCCGAACTGAAGGCGGTGCGGGGCATCGAGGCGACGTTGGATGCGTTGACGGCGAAGCACGTTCCCTTCTGCGTCGCCTCGAGCGGCACGCACGAGAAGATGCGAACGACGCTCGGCATCACCGGTCTTTTGCCCCGCTTCGAGGGCCGGATGTTCAGCGTGACGGAAGTGGCGCGGGCCAAGCCGGCCCCCGACGTGTTCCTCCATGCCGCCGGCAGGAACGGGATTGCGCCCGAAGCATGTTGCGTCATCGAAGACAGCCCCACCGGCGTAAAGGCCGGCGTTGCCGCCGGCATGACCGTCTACGGATATTGCGGCCTCACCCCCGCGCATCGATTGCTCGAGGCTGGCGCGCATCACACGTTTTCCGACATGCGCCTGCTGTCGACGCTCCTGCTGTGAACACGGCGCGGCAGCCTCACGTTGATGGACGCGATTCGTAAGATGAGCCTCATGCCGGCCGAGCGACTGGAAAAATCGACGGTGGCCGCGCGGCGCAAGGGACGGCTCCAGGAAGGCGCGGATGCGGACGTCATCGCATTCGATCCGAAGACGGTGGCGGATCGGGCAACCTATCAATCGCCGCGAGAACCCAGCGTGGGGATGCGCTATGTGCTGGTGAATGGAACCATCTTGGTGGATGGCGGAAAGATCGTTGGCGGTCGTTTTCCGGGGCGGGCGATGCAGGGCACTCGAGCGGCACTCGCGATGAGGCTCTGGAATGCTACTCTGTGGAGCTTCCATGACGAAAACACCGAGCGCTGTTTTTCGGCAGCTCGCGACCGTGGCGGCCCCAGGTGGCCCGGAGCGCAGCCAAATCCAACACAGCCAAGACCGCCGACCCATCGACGCGGAGAGCATCTGAATGAGCAAGACCCTCATTGAACTCGCAGCGCAAGGCGCCCCTGTCGGCGAACCATGGAGAACGAGCGCCCGGCGCCGTCGGTCCGGGCGCGTCGTGACGCTGTCCGCCGCGCTGTTGGCGGTTCTCGGGTTGCACGCCGCGAGCGCCGACGCACGGCCGGTGACGGTGTCGGATCTCTTATCGGTTTCCAGCCCCGAAGACTGGCGCACGCCGGATGCCGCCAACACCCTGTATCTGCAGTTGTCGGGAGGGCGGGTCATTATCGAGCTCGCGCCCCGCGTTGCGCCCCGGCACGTCGCGAACATCAAGGCGCTTGCCCGCGCCCACTATTTCGACGGACTGGCGATCGTGCGGGTGCAGGACAACTACGTGGTGCAGTGGGCCGACCCCGACCATCGGCGGGCCATTCCGGCCGGCGTGACCACGGTGGCGCCCGAACTCACCGCGGAGGCCGGCGCCAATGCCCGGTTCGAGCCATTGCCGGACGCTGACGTCTACGCCTCGGAGGTGGGATTTCTCGACGGCTTTCCCGCTGCGCGCGAGCGGCGCTCACACACGGTCTGGTTGGCGCATTGCTACGGCATGGTCGGTGTGGGACGCGACGATCCGCCGGAAAGCGATGGGACCGAGATGTATGCCGTGATCGGCCACGCGCCGCGGCAGCTCGACCGTAACGTCGCGCTGGTGGGACGAGTGCTCCAGGGCATCGAACTGCTGTCCAGTCTGCCTCGCGGGACAGGCGATATGGGCTTCTACGTCTCGCCGCAACAACCGGTACCGATCGTTTCGATGCGCGTCGCTGCGGACGTGCCCGAAGCCGAGCGCACGCCGCTGCAGGTGCTTCGCACCGAGAGCCCCATGTTCCGCAAGGTGCTCGATCAGCGACGCAACCGGCGCGAGACGTGGTTCCAGTTCAATCCCGGTCGCATCGACATCTGCAACATTCCGCTGCCGGTTCGCACCGACCCCGCGGCCAAGCATTAAGACGACAGCCTGACGGTCCGGTGCCCTCTTCCAGATCCTCGAGGTTTCGCTGTAGCAGGGTCCATTCAGCTATATACCCCCTCGGCCCCCGGCGCCGTCAACTTGGAAATCGAAGGTCCTTTCAGAGATATCGAGACGGCCCGCGCTCACCATCGAGCGGACGCCGGATCGGGGCCAGACCGACCGGTCGATTCATTTACGGGCGCCGAACCGAGCCAGCATGGCGGAAAGTGCCTCGGGCGAGATATAAAAGTGGTCGCATATCCGACCCCACAGCATGGCCGTCGGCACGTTTCGGCCACCCCGTTCCTTCTGCGCCTCGTGCAGAACATACAAGACGACGCGCTCCTCGCGAGTCAATCCGTCGCGGACGTCCGGTATCTTGTCGTAGAGCTGACGCTCACGGTCGCCGTCCGGAGTTCCTTCCCGATTGACTGTCATTGCGTGGCCCCCGCACCCGATGAATGGATGGGATTGACGTACCCCAACGGGCCTGACTCTATATTGCACTGAGAGCGCCTCTTCCGCACGCCAAGCTTCAGTGGTATTAGCCGAACCCCTATATAGGGAGTCAAGAGCATGGCCCCGCGAGCTTTGTTTGAACGAGCCAACCCCTCTCACCACGTAACGGGTTATTGCTGCGTGCTGCTCGCCATCGGCTATGTCATCGCCATCGTGACCCTCGTCGGCTATTTGATCGCGTGCCTCATGGGTTAATGCAACCAGGGCTTGCCGGACGGTCAAGTCGAGGAACAGAATCATGTCCTTGGACCCCGTTCACGACAACCTGAAGGATTGATCATGCACCGAATCGTTGCACTCTATGAAACGCCCAAAGACCCGGAGCATTTCCGCGCCTATTACACGAACACGCACCTCCCCCTCGCGTCCAAGTTGCCCGGCTTGCGCAAGATGTATCACAGCTTCAACGTGGAACCGCTGGGACCCGGGAAGGGCTTCTTCTGCATCTGGACGGGCGAATTCGACGATGCCGCCTCGGCCGCCTCGGCCATGCAATCGGACGAGGGTCAGGCCGTCGGCAACGACGTGCCGAACTATGCGTCGGGCGGGGTGATGCTGATTCAGTATACGAGCGACAAGTAAGCTCGGCGACGAGACCTACAGCATGTTCGCCGCGAGCTTGCCTTGAGCACGCCGGCGCTGCCACCGGGTGTCGGCGCGGGCGAATTCGCCCGCGCGCTCGCGGCCTTCCGCGACGCGGTCGGCGCCAATCATGTCCTATCCGATGCCGCTCAACTGCTGCCCTACGGCCGCGTCATGCTGCCGGTGCCCGAGGAGGAACATCAGCCCTCGGGCGTGGTGATGCCCCAGTCGGTCGCGGAGATCCAGCGTGTGCTGGCAGTCGCGCAGCGCTACAAGATTCCCCTGTGGACGGTATCGACCGGGCGTAATTTCGGCTACGGCTCGGCGGCGCCGGCAACCGCCGGCCAGGTCGTGCTCGATCTGAAGCGCATGAATCGAATCATCGCGGTGGATGGCGAACTCGGCACCGCATTGATTGAGCCCGGAGTGACCTACAAACAGTTGCAGGACCACCTGCGGGAACGAAACATCCCGCTGTGGCTCGACTTCCCCGCGCCCGGTCCCCTGGTGAGTCCGGTCGGCAACAGCCTCGAACGAGGGGGTGGCCTCACGCCATATGGCGACCATTTCGGCCATGTCTGCGGAATGGAAGTCGTGCTGGCGGACGGCAGTCTTCTCAAGACCGGCCTCGGTGGCGTCGCGAATACGCAAAGTTGGCAGGCGCACCGCTATGGATTCGGGCCTTACGTCGACGGCTTGTTCTCGCAATCGAATTTCGGCATCGTCACCAAGATGGGGCTTTGGTTGATGCCGGCGCCTCCCGCCCATCGGACCATCATGGCGCAATGGTGGAGGGACGATGACATCGGTCGAGCGGTCGACGCGATCCGGCCGCTGCGCCTCAGCGAGACCATTCAAAACTTCGGCGTGCTCGCGAATGCGACGCTGATCATGACGTCGATGACGAAGCGCCGAGACGTCTACGACGGTCCCGGCGCCATACCGACGGCACGGGCCCTCGAATTCGCTAAATCGAAGGGGCTGCCGGCATGGGTGTATCTGTTCAGTCTTTACGGCACCCAGGAACAGATCGACGTCGACACACGGATCGTCACGGCCGCGCTCGAAGCATCGGGCGCCACGCTGGTGCTCGATTTTCACGATCCGATGCAAAGCAATGAGTTGTCGCTGCAGGCGTTCACGCTGTTTAATTGGAACGGCGGCGGCGGTCTGTGCTGGTTCTCGCCGGTTTGTCCCAATCGGGGCACGGATGTCGTGCGCCAGACCGATCTCGCACGCCGCATCATGGATGCGCACGGAGTCGATTTCATGACTGGGATGACCATCAACGGCCGCGACATCCTGAATGTCATGCCCCTGGTGTTCAATCGCGCGGATGCCGCGGAAACGCTGCGCGTACGCACGTGCTTCCATGAATTGTTGACGGCTTTCGCCGCGGACGGCTACGGCTTCTATCGCACCGGCATCGGCTTCATGGACCGGGTCGCCGAGTTGCACGGCAGCGCCTCGCGGGATTTTGCGCAGCGTCTGAAGCGGGCCCTGGATCCCCACGGCATACTCGCGCCGGGCAAGTCCGGAATCCGGGTTTGACCATGCAACGGCGCGGCACCTTCAATGGTCTCGCAATGGCAGCACCCTCGTTCACGGCGTTCGCAATGGCGCTGGTGGCAGTGGCCGGCAGCGCCCGCTCGGCGCCCGATTCGGCGGGAGAGTCGGCGATGAGTGTCCCCGCGTCGGCACTGTGGGCGAATGCATGCACGTACTGTCACGACACCGGCGTCGCGCCGCCCATCTTCGGCCGGGGTCTGCGTCCGGAAACGATCGCGGCCGTGGTCCGAAACGGCCTGAACGGCATGCCCGCATTCCATCCGTCCGAAATCTCGGACGAGCGGCTGGCGCTGTTCGCCGATTGGGTTGCGCGGCAGCCCGGCGCCATCGCCAAGCCCTGAGGTAACCATGCGGCGACGAGACTTTCTATGGCAATCATCCGCATGGGGACTGCTGGTGAGCTCACGCCCAGGCACCGCCGCCGCCCTCGCGGAAATCCCCGCGACCTTCGTCTTCGTGACCGACCGGCCCGGGAAATGCGCGTACGCCTCGCATACGGTACGCATTTCCCCCGGCGCTTTTCTGCCTCCCTCCTGGCACGCGGGCCTGCGCGTCCGATCCGTTCTGGCCGCGCTCGGTGCCGCAAACGCGCTGCTTCTCATGGAATCGCTGCGCGATGTACGCGCCCACATCCTCGACGTGCGCCGTACCGGGGACGTCGAACTGATCGCCGCGGTAGCTGCCGTCAGCCGCCGTTGATGGCGTCAATTTACTTAAGCCGGCGGGACAGTGCAGCGTCTACCTGGTCCAAGGTTCGTTCGTGGCGCCTTGAGGTTCACGGGGCGGGCGATGTTCCGACTCCCGAACTCCAAGACGCAGCGCCACCAGCGCGGGCCGACCGCTCGCGACGACGACATCGAGCCTTCGCTGCTGCTGGATGGTGACATGACCACCAGGGTCAGCTTGACGCTCGGGCCGCACGTCGACGTGTCGGAATTCCGCTTGTCCCCCAAAGCCCAAGTCGATCAATTCGAATTGAAGGCTCGATTTGGTGTGGTTCCGGACTATTACGCCTTGGAGAACGCCGGACGCGAAAACGGCCGAGCGGAGCTTGCTGGAGTGGATCCCCGCGACGTCGCCGGTGCCGTGGTCGCGGGTGTCCGGCCCTTGTCGTCACCCAGCCTGCTCGATGATGCGGTCGAGTTCAATCGAGAGGTCGAGTCAGCGCCACGTGCATCGCCACGCCACAACCAGCATCCGGGCGTGCGCGTCGATTACGACTCGATCGACACCAAGATCGCGATTAAACGTCGAGGCTGTAGCTCTGGAACATTTTGCTCAGGTGCTGAGCCGTCTGATTGCCTACTGTCCGTAGCGCTGCCGCGCGTCGCCGAGCGCGGACTTCAGGCCCCCGAGCCGCGACTCGAAATGCTTCCACTGCTCGAGTCCGTCGCGGAAGATGGGCTGGCGCACCTGCTCCGAGCTGGCAGTGCGGACGCTTCTGATCGTTGCGTGAAACTCGACGCACGTCGCCTCGAACTCGAGCCCGCAGAACTCGAGGATGCGGCGCACGCTGCCGTCGAGATCGTCGACCACCGACTCGTGCTCGACGCGCAGTATCTGGCCGGGAAGCACGTCGTTCCAGTGCTGCATGAGGTCGAGATAGGTTCGGTAATACCGCGCGATGTCCTCGATGCTATAGGTGAATTCCTGCCCGGCGGCAAACAGCTGCTTGAAGTTGCTGAAACAACAGGCCATCGGTTCGCGTCGCGCGTCGATGATCTTGGCGTTCGGCAGAATGAGGCGAATCAGCCCGATATGCCGAAAATTGTTGGGCATCTTGTCGATGAAGAATGGCCTCGAGCTGCCGCGGTAGATGCGTGTGTCGCACAGATACTTCTCGCCGAGCCGCCGACACTCGTCCGCCGTCAGGTCGGCCAGCACGCCGGGATAACGCGGATCGTTCAAGTCCGGATCGCGCCCCTGAAGATCCAGCACCAGGCGCGGAATTTCCGCGAGCTCCTGGGTGCCTTCGACGCGTGAATGGGACGCGAGAATCTGTTCGATCAGCGTGGAACCGGCACGGGGCAACCCCACGATGAAGATCGGGTCGGGATTTCCGGCCCCCCACCCTTGGCGGGCCTCGAAGAACTCCCGCGTGCACGTCGCGATCTGCAATTGGGTGTTGCGTTCGATGATCTCCGGTCGATAACGGCTTTCGGTTCTCTTCAAGGCATTACCCCGCTCATAAAAGTCGAACGAGTCCGCGTAATTGCCGCGGTCCTCATGGGCCTTTCCCAGCGCGAAACACAGGTGAAGCCGGTCGGCCGCCGGTGTGCCCGGCGCGGTTTCTTCGAGCCTCATGCGATCGATCTCGTCGGCGCCGAATCGATAGGTCTTGAGGTTGGCAAGACTCCAATAGGCATCGCCGTAATTCGGACGGGCGGCGGCGGCGGCGCGGTACGCGTCGATCGCCTCCTGTCGCCGTCCCAGTGTCTTCAGCGAATGGGCCAACGACAGCAGAAGATCGGCGGACGACGGTTCATCCGTCAGAAGATGACGATACACAGCAATCGATTTCTCGTGGTCCCCGAGGCCGGCACACGCGGTCGCGTAGAGCGTCTGGTATTGCCTGTTCTGGGGCTCGAATGCCAGCAGCGTGTCGAGTTCTTCGCGCGCGCGCAGGTACTTGTGCCGCTGCAACAGCACCCTCGCATAGTCGAAACGGGCGGCCCGGTAATCCGGAGCGAGTTCGAGAACGGCTTCGAGCAGAAGGTCCGCATCGTCGAGCACGTCGCGCGCGATGCTGATTCTGGCCAGCAGCCGCATGGCCTCCACATGATCGCCGTGCTTCAGTAAATAAGCGCGAACGATGGCTTCCGCGGGGGTCAGATCACCGTCGGAGAACAGCGAGGTGGCGGCGACCACCTCGGGCGGCAGACGCTTCAGGGTCTCCACATGCGCCGCAGCCATGGCCGCATTTTCAGGTTGACCCACCATGCCATACAGCCCTTCGAGCATGCTCCAGCTCTGACGCAGCGCCGGATTGATATTGACGCCCATCAGAAATGCGGCGATGGCCGCGGCCGCTTCCTTGCGCGCCACATGGCAATTGCCCTGCTCCTGATAAAGACGGCTGTAACCGGGGTGGTACCGCCGCAGGCGCTCGAGCGTCGCCAGCGCATCCGGCACCTTCCCCAGATAGCGCTGATTGATCGCCAGGAGATACAGCACGTCGCGGTTCTCAGGAACGTCGGCGGAGAGCGATTCGGCCGCCGCCAGCGCCTCGGCATAGAGTTGCCGTTCGAACAGCGCACGGATGCGGTGAACTTCGTCTTCGACGGGCGACACGGCGGTTGTTTGAGCAGTGCTGTTCATAAAATCCAAGTGGGTGCGCCCTAGCCTAAGCGCACCCAATGAAAAAGGCGGGCACCGGGGCCCGCCTCTCATTCTACGGCAGTCGGCTACGGACTCAGAATTTGTAGCCGAACTTGACGCCGAGGACGCGCGGCCTAACCGGCACTTCCGACTTGATGAACTCCGCCGACGAGGTGAACACGCTGGCGTTCGAATTGGACAAGTTCTGACCGAACAGCGATGCCGTCCAGTTGTCCTTGGCCACGCCGAGCGCCGCGTCGTACAAGGTATACGACGGCATTTCGTAGCGCAGCAGCGTCGTCGTCGGCACCACCACCGTGTTGCCGTCCGTTGCCGTATCCACCTGGTTGTACGAGTGCCCGGTGAAGGCTCCGCCGAACGACAGGAATCCCTTGTAGTCGTTGAGCGTCATGTCGTACCGGGCATGCAGATTGGCCTGCAGTGCCGGGGAATTCGCCGGCTCGCCGCCCTCCGCACCGAAGGGATTGAAGAACGGCTGGCCCTTGACCTCGGTGATGCAGGTTCCGTAGCCGGGACTGGTGGCAATGTTGTCCGGCAGGCACGGTGAATTGGTCTGCTTCGAGCTGTTGTACGATCCGGACGACTGCACCGTCAGACCGTCGGTGACCTTGGCGATCACCTGCAATTCGATGCCATGGATGGAATAGTCGGGACCGTTGGTGCCGAACGTGGTGTTGCCCAACTGCACCGGATTGAAGAACAGCACCTGGGTGTTGGTCCAATCCATGTGGTAGACCGACGCGTTGACCATGATTCGGTGATCCAGGAATTCGGCTTTGATGCCGATCTCCTGGTTGGTCAACGAATCGGGTGCATAGCCCGACGGTTTCTCGAACTGCGGATTGCCGGCGGCATCCTTCGCCACCGCACTTACCGTGCGGTTGAAGGCCCCCGGACGGAAGCCCTGCGAATAGGTGTAGTACACCATGGTGTCCGGCGTGATGTGCCAGGTGATGTTGGCCCGGCTCTTGAATCCATTGTAGGTCTTGGTCAGGTTCGCCGCGTTGATGTTGTGCTCGCCGCCGGTGCAGGCGCCGTTCGCCACGTCGACGCAACCGGTGGTCGTGCCGTACTGCGATCCCGTTTCGAACTCACTGTACGTGTAGTAGCGCGTGCCGCCTGTGATGGTCAATACTTTCGGGATGAGGTCATAGTCGACCGAGGCGAAGAATGCCGTCTGTTTGTAGCCGCGCTGCAGATCTTCGCCGAACGCCGTCGTATCGCCACGGACACCGGGATCGCTCGCGGTCGACCCGGGCGCCGTCGCGACGTTCGCCACGCAGGTGGGGCCGCCGGCAAGCGCGGCCGCCAGAGCATCGGGCGTACAGGACGGGATCGTCTTGTAGTTGAAGTTCATGACGTCGCGGATCTCGAAATCTTCCCAGTACGCGCCAACCAAGCCACGCACGAACAGGTCGTCCGGCGTCGTTGCACGCAATTCATGGCTCTGATGGGTGTTTTGCACCGAATCGTGCCAGGACGTCGCCGGCGTATAGCATTGCACCGCGGCCGTCGTGCCGGCGCCCAATAATCCCGAACCCGCCGCACCGCCCGCGCACGAGTAATACAGGCCGCCCGCGCTGCGCGAATAATTCGTGTAGTCCGCCTGCTGTTCGATGTGACGGACCAGATAGCCGCCGCTATACACCAATTTGATCGGACCCACTTTGCCGTTGACGGTCAACGCCGTGTTTTCGTAGCGGTCCTTGTCGTAGGCCGGGGAGAATGCCGTCACCTGATCCTTGCCAAGAGACTGGAAGTCCGAGCCCACCGGATATTGGTCGAACTCGCCATCCGCCTCCATTTGTTGATAACTCTGGGCAATCAACGCATTCCAGTCCTCGTTGATTTTATACAGCGCGGATAAGCGAAAACCCTTGTATGTGACCGGATTCTGATTATCCGCCGCAATGCTGCTGTTGTTGACCACCTGGCTGCTTGCCGGCACCACGCCTCCCGTATAGGCGACGACACCGGGATCGGTGGCCCTGCGGGTGAACGTGCTCGGCACGTTGTCGATATAACCGCCGCGCTGATCGTCGTAGATGACGCCACGCACGGCGAGGGTGTCCGCGATGAGGGGCAGGTTGAGCACCGCATTCACGCTGCTGTTGTCGTCGCCGCCCGCGGTCGTGCCGTAACTCGCATCGACGCTGCCTTCCGTGACGTCGAGTTTCGGTTTGTTCGTGATGTAGCGAACCGCACCCGCTTCAGCGCCGCCGCCGAACAGGGTTCCTTGAGGGCCTTCGAGCACCTCGATGCGCTCCATGTCGACCATGTACACGTCGACGTTGCGCGAGGGGAAGGTCATCGACTGATCGTCGAGATACAGCGCCACGTTCGGGAATGGTGCAATGCTGGCGCTCGATTGTTCGCCCAAGAAGCCGGTGCTCAATCCACGCATGTAGATGTTGCCCTGGCCGGGGCCGTTCGAGGGAAATTGCACGTTCGGCAGAAACCGCACGACGTCATCGAACGTGGCCACGCTCAAATCCTTCAATTGCGCGCCGGTGATCGCCTGGATGGTGATCGGCACATCCTGGATCGATTCGTTGCGGCGCTGTGCCGTCACGGTGATTTCCTGAATGCCCTCGGAATCACTGGCGTCGGTCGTCGTGGCCGTCGCCGCATAGGAGAGTCCCATCGGTAGTCCGCTCAATATGGCGGCGATCGCATAGGACAATCTCGGATTCGAATTCATGTTTCTCTGTTCCTTCGCGTTAAAAGATTCGCAATACGGCTTAACGCCGCCGTCTTGTTGCCCAAATACATCAGTCGCGCCCCGGCAAAGGGGTCGGCCGACCCACTGCGTTGCGTTTTGCTCACAGCGGGGACGCGAAAAGTACCGGAAGTTGATGACTACCTTGTGACAACCCGTCGACGCGATCGAACGGGCCGGGCAAGGCGCGGCACGCCGCTTTGCGGGCGGCCGGCAAAGCGCCCCGGGTATGCCGGGGGCTATTTTGGCGGGAGGCCGCCGTCCTTGAGCAAGGCGACGGCGCCTCGATTCCAGGAATAGTCCGCCCCGATGTGCAGGTCGCTGGCCCGTGTCTCAATGACGGTGCCGCTGTGCGCGTCGCGAATCTGATACCGCACCGTGTATTCCGTACGGCTGATCCGAGTGACGACACCGAGAAAGGATTGATCGGCGCCGAGAGTGAGTGCGAGCGCGGCCTCACAGCCCGCGCAATGATGCAGATCGCGTGTCCGGGCTGCCGCCTCCGCGGCGCTCGAGGCATCGACGAGAACATAGCGCCCGGATTCGCCGAGAAGGCGCCGCACATCGACGGTGACCCGATCCAGCTGGACCGCGTCGGCGGATGCATCCGCCCAAACGCCCGCGCCGCCGCTAAAATCATCCAGTTCGAATCCGAATACCGCCAATTTGATCGGTGGCCCAGCGCTCGCACCGCTGGCCACCCGTAATCCTGCGGTGATTTGGCGAACGACGAATGGCTCCGCCTGCCTCCACGACACGTCCGAGTCTCCGCGAAAGCTGAAGACCCGGCTGAAGACGGCTTGTCCCGTCGTCACGTCGATCACCTCGACTCGCGCCCACTGCACCAGGGTGCTCATCTTGTGAAATCCACCCACCAGTAACCACCGCGCTCCGACACCCCGCGCCGCGGTGCGCAGTTCCTCCCGGCTGAAATCGGTGGAATCGCTCGTACAGGGGGTCTGGCCACACAGGGGAAGGACGACGAGATGGGCATCGGCGGCCGCCAGGTCGTTCCTGAGCCCGGCCATGAACGTGCGTAACCAAGCCTCATGTTCCTGGCGCTGGTCGCGCTCTTCGCCCGATGTATCGACGTAATCGAAATCCACGATCACCATCGTGGTTGCCGCCGCGGACGCCTCCCGGCTGGCGGCACGAGCGCCGCCCGGGAGGCAACACGCGACGAGCGCTACCCAAATGACGAGATGACCCATGTTGACCTCCCCTTCGTGATGAGAGCGTCAGACTGCACCGACCGAGGCGACGGCCCCAGGGCATGAGCCCTGCGACAGGCCGGGCGAATTGCCCGTCCTCCCGGCCCAGGCTTCCCAGACGGGAGCGTTTGCTCTAGATTGCAGCAGACCCCATGCCGCAATGGCTCGTCAGCGGTCGCAGAGGGCTCGTCCATGCCGGGTTCGCGCCTTGATCTGAAAGTCCGAATTGCCTTGCGGGTCGCCGCATTGGGCGCCATCTGTTTCGTCGCCGCCGTCGTCTGCGTGCTGGTCACGGCGAATCGGGCAGCCCGCGAGCGGGCCGATTCGATCTCCGACCTGGTAGCCCGCGAGCTGGGCACGCAGTGGGAGCGGAGCCAGTGGGTCAAGAGCGCGGCAATCCCGTTCCCCGATCTGCAAACTCTAGCCCAGGCGGTGACGGAGCCGGGACTCTGCATCGCGTATCGAACACCCGACGGACGGCCCGTTCAGCGGCTGTGCGAGGGCATTGCCCCCGCCGATGCCGCGGTACCTGCGATGTTTACGACGATCTACCAACGGCTCTTCGGATTTGGCACCGAATCAACTCATGCGGTCCGCTTCGGCACGGGGCGTCCCGGTGCAGCCGTTGCATCGATCGACAGTCAGCGTGTCATCGGCCAAGGATGGCGCGAGACCCGCGTGCTGATCGGCCTGTTGGCCGCCACGTTGTTTGTACTCTGCCTGCTGATTTACGCTGTGCTCGCGTACGCGCTGCGTCCGACACGCACCATCCGGGCGGGTCTCGCCCGCCTCGCCGCGGGAGACCTATCGACGCGCCTGCCGCCCTTCGATCTTGCGGAATTGTCGGCCGTTGGCGAGGTGTTCAATACGCTCGCAGACCAACTGGATCGCGCCCTGGCGGAGCGGCGGATTCTCACGCAGCGACTGATCGCCGTCCAAGATGATGAACGCCGTCACCTCGCGCGCGAATTGCATGATGAATTCGGCCAATGCCTGGCGGCAATCAGCGCCATGGCCGCCTCTGCCGCGCAGACCGCCAGACACCGCTGCCCGGAGCTGTTGCCCGAGTGTGAGCACATGTCACGGACGTCGGCGCATATGAGGGACATCCTGCGCAGCGCGCTGCTGCGGCTGCGGCCGCCGGAGGTCGAGGAGCTCGGCCTCGCCGCCGGTCTCGAAGGGCTCGTCGCCGGCTGGAACGGGCGGCGGTCAGGAACCCGGTTCTCCATTGAAATTTCGGGGCACGTTGATGACCTTCCACCTCATTTTTGCTCGAGCGTCTACCGAATCGCCCAGGAAGCGATCACCAACGCCGCAAAGCACGCCGACGCCTCACACGTCCAGCTCCGCTTGACTCGCCGAGATCCCAGCCATTCCGGAGATCCCGCCCGTATCGAGCTAGACATTGACGACAACGGCAAGGCCGGCGAGGACTCCGTGATCCACTCCGGCATGGGGCTGCTGGGCATACGCGAACGCATCGAGGGTTTGGGCGGTCAGCTCGCCATCCAGTTGCAACGGCCCAGCGGCCTCGCGCTTCGCGTGCAGATTCCCCTGCCGTCGCAGACCGATCGCGGCCACGTCCGGCTGAACGCGGCGTGAATGCACGCGCCACGATCATGCTGGTCGACGATCACGCAATCGTACGGCAGGGCTATCGGACGTTGCTCGAGAAACAAGCGACGCTTCGCGTCGTCGCCGAAGCGGGGGACGGCGCAGATGCGTATCGGCTATATCAAGAGATGAGGCCTGATCTCGTCATCATGGATTTGACGCTGCCCCGAATGGGAGGCCTGGAAGGCATTCGCCGGATTCTGCAATGGGACTCCCACGCCCGCATATTGGTGTTCACGATGCATCACAATGCAGCCTACGCCGTGCAGGCGATGCGCGCCGGCGCCAAGGGTTACATGACCAAGACGGGGGCTCCGCAAGACCTGGTACAGGCCGTATTCGATGTGCTGCAGGGAAAAATCGCCCTGAGCGCCGACATCGATCACGAACTCGCGCTCAGCCGGATCGCCGAGGCAGGCTCCGTGATCGATGAGCTCACGCCGCGGGAATTCGACATCCTCCGGATGCTGCTCACCGGCAAGACGGTCGAGGACATCGCAGGCATCCTTCACCTCAGCCGAAAAACCGTGGCCAATACGCATTATCAGATCAAGAACAAGCTCGGTGTCTCGTCCGACATTGCGCTCGTGCTGATCGCCCTTCGGCACGGAGTCTT
Organism: Gammaproteobacteria bacterium; assembly: GCA_003164785.1. Taxonomy (GTDB): domain Bacteria; phylum Pseudomonadota; class Gammaproteobacteria; order Steroidobacterales; family Steroidobacteraceae; genus Bog-1198. Next base: position 39,252 of record PLUE01000050.1, read on the forward strand.
GGAAGTGAATGCCTAGGCGATGGCGCCCTCGAGTCCCCAGAAACCAAGGCTAGCGACTGAATAAGGGCGCGAGAATGGACATGCTGCACGCTTTCACCTGGGGCTACCACGGCTGGGGCAGCTCGCAGGTCGAAAGCCGCGCCATTATTTAACATATAGTGAAACCTTGGTAGCGCTCAGAGCGACACGGCAACCGGCCAGCCTCACACCCCCTGCTTCAGCCACCGAAACACCGCCGCATGCCCATCCCGCAGCGCTTTGCGCAGCGCCAACTCCTCCTCGCCCCGCCCCGCCCGCCGCGCATCGATCCAGCGATGCACGATGCGATAGGCCTCTTCAGCGGCGGTGTCACCGGTGGGCAGCTCGGCGATCTGCCGATTGAGGCCGGGCTCACGGAGCAGTAGCCACGCGGGGAAATCGGCGGCGCCGAGCGCCGCCTCGGCGCCGTCCGATAGCTCATCCCCGCCATCCACGAATCGTCGCCACGACGCGCTGATCCCGGTGTCGGGCTGGCGGCGATTCTCGAGGGCGGCGACGGCCTGGTCCGGCGCGCGCCAGCACACCTGGAACCATGCCTGCAGCGCGTCGCTGCGACGCTGTTGATGAAAACTGCTTTGTGCGAGGCGCAAGCACAACGGCACGTGCAGCCGCCACTGGTATTCCCCGCGCACGGCGTCGCTGGCACCCGGCCAATCCTGTGCCTGGATGAGCGCGAAACTCCGGTGCAGGTTGGGCTCGACGCTCGAATAATGTTGACCTGCCAGGGCCTCGGCGAGCTGCCGCCATAGTGGCGCGAGCAGGTCCCGCGCCTCCCAGCCCAGCAGACGTTTCGCGGCCGGCGTGATATCCAGCAGAAACGCCAGTTCCTCCCGCGGATCCGCAATGGCCTGATCCAGATGCCCGAGAGCGGCCAGCAACCGATCGAAGGGAGCGAGGTCCGTGTGGTTGGGCGCCTGCGCGTACAGTCGATCCAATTGCCGCTGAGCGTCGCGCACATGGCGAGCCGATAGCGCGCGCACGATGCCGTTGGTCAGCACCACCACCGGATTGTCGAAGAACAAATCCATCTGCGGAGCGGTCTGCGCCGGCGCGTAGCGGCTGCCGATGAGCCGCTGCAACCGAGCATCCGCGCTGATGTGCAGCGGCTCATCGGCGTGATCCGCGCCCTGAGTCCAGGCGTACACGGGTTGGGGTGTTTCCACCAGCCCGATGCGGCGGGCGTAACCGGCTGCGGATTCGAGCTGCGCGCGAATTTTCTCCGCGCTACCCATGAGCACCTCGTCCAACGACTCGATCTCGCGGCGTCGCCAGCTTTCGTAGTCCGCATGCGCCAGCCGCCCGGCATCCAGCAGGAACTCGAGCGGCACGAACGCGCCCTGCTCGAGGATCTGGGTGTCGATCTGGGTCTGCAATGCGCTGTCGATGGTCATGCGGCGAACAGTTGCTCGAGGTCGGCCGACGTCAGGGGCGCGGCGGTCTCGCTGTAGAGCTGCGTGACCAGGGCGAGTTTGTCCGCCTGCAGTTGCAGAATTTTCTCCTCCACCGTCCCCTGGGCGATGAGCTTGTACACGAATACCGGTTTATCCTGGCCGATGCGATGCGCGCGATCGGTGGCCTGCGCTTCGACCGCGGGATTCCACCACGGATCGTAGTGAATGATGGTGTCCGCGGCGGTGAGATTCAGTCCCGTGCCGCCGGCCTTCAGACTGATCAAAAACAACGGCACGCCGCCCGCCTGAAAGCGCTCCACCAGCTCGGCCCGTTCCCGCGTCTCGCCCGTCAACAGGCAGAAGGGAATGCCGAGTTCGTTCACCCGCGTCTCGATGAGGCTGAGCATGGACGTGAATTGCGAGAACAGCAGAATGCGCCGGCCCTCCGCGATGAGCTCCGGCAGGGTGGTGGACAGCCAGTCGAGCTTGGCCGAGGGGATGGCCCGCGTCGGTGCGTCCGCGTCGACCAGCCGCGGATCGCAGCAGGCCTGTCGCAACTTGAGCAGCGCATTGAGCACGGTGAGCTGGCTACGTGCCAGGCCCTGCTGTTCGATCGCCTCGCGCACCCGACGGTGCTGGCCCAGGCGGATGGCATCGTAAAAGTCCCTCTGCATCTCATCGAGTTCGATGGCCTCGACGATGTGGATCTTGGGCGGCAAATCGCGCGCCACCGCGTCCTTGGTACGCCTCAACAGAAAGGGTTGCACGCGACGGTTGAGCGCTGCGGCGCGCCGGGTGTCGCCCGCTGTTTCGATGGGCGTGCGATATGACCGTTGAAATTCCGTGCGGTCGCCGAGCAGGCCGGGCTGCACGAAGTGGAACAGCGCCCACAGATCGCCCAGATGATTCTCCATGGGCGTGCCGGTTAGGCACAGCCGGTGCTCGGCGCGCAGCGCCTGCGCCGCCTGCGACACTTTGGCGTGCGGATTCTTGATGGTCTGCGCCTCATCGAGAATCACGAAACAGAAATCGCGCTCGCGCAAGAGTTCGCTGTCGATGAACAGCAGCGGGTAGCCGATGAGAACGACGTCGGCCGAGTCGATGGACGCGTATCGCGCCAGACGCTTGGCCCCATGCAGGACCACGAGCGTCAGCTCGGGCGCGAAGCGGCGCAGCTCCTGCTGCCAATTGCCCAGGACGCTCACGGGCGCCACGATCAGCGAAGGCTTGCGCAGGCGGCCCGCGCGTTTCTCGATGACCAGATGCGCCAGCGTCTGCACGGTCTTGCCCAACCCCATGTCGTCGGCCAAGATCCCGCCCAGGCCATGACGGCGCAGACACTGCAGCCAACCCAAGCCCTCTTCTTGGTAGGGGCGCAGGGTTGCCGAGAAATGCGCCGGCGCGGCCAAGGGCTCGATGTCGCAGAACGCCTTCGCGGCGTCGATGCGCGTGAGCAGCAGCGGATCATGGGAGTCGAACGCGGGCGCATCCGGCTCCAGCGCGAGCTGCGCCAGGCGTCCCGCCTGAGCGGCCGGCAGGGTGAGCGCCTCGTGCTCGTTCAATCCCTCCTCGCTCAGTTCCACCAGCGTGTCGGCGATCCGCTGAATGCGTGCCAGCGGCATGGGTAGATAGCGCCCATCCTCCAGGCGCACCAACAAGTGATCGCCGGCCACCAAGCTCAAGGCATCGTGCTGCCCGGCCGCCTCGCGCGCCACGCCCTGCAGATAACTGACCAAGGCAGGCAGCACGTTGACGGCGCGACCGTCCACCTTGACGCCGAACCGGAAGTCGAACCATTCGCGCGAAGTCTTCGTGCCCCGCCGCGGCGCCGGGGTGTGCAGGTCCGCGTACCAACTCTCCACCGCCGCGATCCGGTACGGAAAGGCGGGCTCCGCGATGACCTGCCATCCGTGCGCCTCCAGGGCCGGCACACCGTTCATCATGAACGAGAGCCACGCCTCGCCGTCGCGCGGGATGCCCAGCGCCCCATCCAGTTGCGTACCGAGCTCGGCCTCGATCCCGAGGTCGCGCGCGATTTCATGCACCACAGCGCCGTCCCAATGCCGCACCGAGCCCCAGGTGCCCGGCGCGGTTGCGTCCACGGCCACGACCTCGTCATACAGAAACTGCGGAGTGGCCTTAGGTCCGGCACCGAGAATCAACCGGCCTCGCAGGCTGGCGCGCGCGCGAGGCTGCCGCGTCAAATGCCGAAGCCGCGGAAAGCCGATGCCGTCGGCGTCGGCCGAAGCGTTGTCGACGCGTCCGTCGCGGGCGAGCGCCGCGTTGACGGCCGGAATCTCGGTCGGGTCCACCGCTCGACCCCAATACCGGTGCAACAATCCCAGCGGATACGGCACCTCGACGGCACCGCAGCTGCCGCACCCGGCCACGTACACCGCGGGCTCCAGATCCAACAGGAAATCGAGCGCGTCGGGTGCCATGCATCGGAGTCGCTGGTCGCCATTGGACAACACCTGCCATTCGAACTGTAACTCTCGCGCCGCCGCTGCACGCAGCGGCTGGCGCCGAAGCGCTTGGGGCTGCAGCGCCGCTGCGCCCGGCGGCACACCCTGAAGCGACGGCGCGTCCTCGCTCACCGCATCCGGCAAGGCTCGCCAGAATGCGCGCCCGGTCGCAAGGGCTCCCTGCAACGCCTCGAATCCAGCCGCGCCCGCCAGTTCCCACGGACCACTTTGCCGCGATGCCAGCGCCTCCAGCAACGCCCGGTCACGCCAATCGACGTAACGCGGATAGTCCCCGCTCCCGTCCGAGGTTCGCGTCACGAAACGGCGTGCCCCCGGTTGAATGCGCCCCCCCAGGCTCTGCGCCACCCACGCGGACAGCCTGCCGCCGACGCCGCCGGGCTCGATGACGTAGTACAGCGCCTGCCCCGCGTGCGCACGCTCCGCCGGCGGCGGCGGCAGAGCATCGGCGCCCCGGGCGCGACGATCCGTCGGCACGCGCGAGATCCCCGAGACGGCCGCCATCACCATCGCCGCCACATGCACACAAGGACTTTGCGCGCCGCAACTGCACTCGCCCTCGAAAGCCTGCTCACCCACGCGCTCGAATTGGAGATAGACGCGCTGCCGGTCACCCGCAATCCCCGTCACCACGCGGCCGTCTTGGAGCACGCGAACGTCAGACACACCGCCTGCCTCGATCAACTGCCGTGCCGCCCGGTACAACGGCGCGTCGAAAGTGTTTTGCAGGGAAGCAAGCGGCTCGGCAGTGGCGTCGTCGGATGCGAGGTTTACGGGCATGGGGGGATTTTATTTCAACTTTCAGCTTTGCGTGCTTTTACCGCACGCTACGGCCGATACGGGACATATGGGATTGATGCACGCCGAGCCCACGGTAAACCTATGTAAGGACATCAAACTCAGCAGCTGTGTCTGGCAAGATACGACGCGCAATGAATACCCCAATGATCGGAACATCGGTCGCCACAGTTTCTCGTAGCCGACGCTCGCAACATTTGAAGTGTTTCCTGGTGGTCAACACGTCGTCGAACAGCACAATGACTTGGCGAACGGGACATGCATTCAAGACGGAGCGATCGACTTCCGTCAACGCATACAAAGCGTCCGGCGTGAGGCGGCTCGCCGCGTTGTGGTCAGCCTCCGTACTCGATGTCTGGCGCAACAGAGGACGGATGTCGGCATCATAATCATTGAAGGCCTTTGCCATAATTCGGGTAAGTCGGTCGTCATGGTCGGGATGACCGAGAACCTTCGAAGGTGGCATGGGGACCCACGTCATGCGCTCGGCGTTTTCTTGCGTCATCGCTTTGCGTAGGCCGGTGGCCACTGTCTCGATGGCATGCTCCTTGTAACTGCGTCGGGCAACATTTGTCACGGCAATCGACGGTTTGCATTTGAGGTTGAATATTAACTGGTTGGTACCGCCACCTTGGTAGCCCCGGTAGGCAAAGTACTCGCCAAAGAAGAAACATCGATCGCCCGGATCGTGCTTCGAAATCGTCAGCGGGGAGGGAGAACAGATCGCTCATGGATCTTCCATTATCACTTTCATGACTGTACAAATATACAGCATTAGTTGGGGTTCTGCACCAATCGGATGGACGTTCAGGTCGACGCCCCTATTGCGAGGACTATACACGCAAGACCCACGCGGTCGTGCCTAGCCACCATCCATAGTCACCGAGTTACCAACCTTCGCATCGAGTGACCTGGCGGCCTGTCTCACGAAGAACCAGCGCAAGAAATGCGTCGGGATCCTCTGCCTGGACCAGGAGCGAAACCTCTAGGTCCGGCCCGCCACATGGCTGCGCACTCACCTCGAGGCCACCACCCGACGCCAGAAACAACTTCACCGTGTCGGCGTAGCGGTCCGCCCGTACGTGGACCAAGCCCAGCTGGGACAATTGCTGCAGCCGCTGTGCCGTCAGCACTTGAACGATGCCGGCATTGCCCACCGCGTATCCTTGTCGCACCAGTCCGAGCGCCGCGTCTGCCGAACCGAGAGCCTGCTGTTGTGCTTGAATGGCGCTGGAGGCTCGTCTAGGCGTTCGACTCGTCGAGCGCGGGCCGCGTCGCTTCACGTTGACCAAAGAGGGGATCGTTCAGATCTTGAACGACCTGGACGACGCAGAAGCTGAAACGAGCGTCAGGGCAAAGGCGCCTCGAGGGCGGCTTCGCGTCGGCGCGCCCCTCGAGACAGTATAAACCAGCCCTTGGACTACGCATCAGGCGAAAAGGCCGCGGGTTCGCTCAGGCGTGCTCCTAAGGCAGCAATCTCCTTGCCATTGCTACCGACCCAGGCCGGCGACGAGACGCGATAGCGCCACAATGACTTGTTGCAGCACTTGCGGTTCGGGTAGCGGCAACTTGAGCACCGACCGGCCCGTCGTTGCGTCGGTCTCGACCCAGCCGCTCGATTGATGAGTATGACCATTTCCACCACCACGGCTGGCGGTCTCGTGCGGCGGCGGCGCGGCCAGCGTTTCCAGCAGCTTCAGGCCCGCACTCAGCAGCGGCGCCCAGGGATTCTCGCCCTCGCAATTTTCTTCGACACTCATGGCAGCGCCCTGCGTCCTTACACCCGACGACGCCTCCGACGTTACCGGAACATCGGTCTCCTGACTTGGCCGCGAGAGGCTTTGGGGTGCCTCTGACTCCGGCGCCGGCTCAGCCGCCGGAGTCCCATCGCGCCGCGTGACCGCGTCCACACTTTCCATGAATTTCGTGAGCCGCGTGCCACCCAGGAATATCTCGCTCTCCCCGCCGTCGAGTACGCCGGCGAACAGGGACCTCTTGAACGCGAGTATCGACAGCATCTTTTCCTCGATCGTTCCCTCGGCGACGAAATTGACCACCTGCACACTTTTCGACTGACCCAGCCGGTGGACCCGGCCAATGCGTTGTTCGAGTATCGCGGGATTCCAGGGCAGGTCCATATTGATGATGGTGGCGGCGGCGTGCTGCAGATTGAGACCGACGCCGCCGGCGTCCGTGGAGAGGAAGACCCGGCACGCGGGGTCGGCGTGAAAGCGATCCACCAGGCCAGCGCGATGATCGCTGGGCACGCCGCCGTGAAACAGCGCGTAGTCCCAACCGCGCTTCTTCAGCCGCCGAATGATCAACTCATGCGTACCGACCCATTGACTGAAAACGACGGCTTTGGCCTGCGGCTGCTCAAACTGTTCGTCGAGCAAGGTCACGAGTTCATCGACCTTGGTGCCATGATCGGTCTTGTGATCGAGCAGGTAGGTGCTGTTGCAGGACATTCGCATGTTCATCAGACAACAGGTCAGACGGCGCTGGTCGGCATCTGATAGATACCCGGTCTTGCGCCAGCGGCTGACGATGCGATCGACGATCTCACCGTTCTCGTCGTGATGGGCCTGCTGCTCGTCGGTCATCGCCACGAATACCGTGTTGTCCACGCGGGAGGGGAGCTGTTTGAGCACTTCAGACTTGCGCCGCCGAAGGAAAATCGGCTCCAACGTCCGGCCGATCTGCTGCAGATTCCGATAACCAATCACGCGTCCCGCCTCGTCCACGGTTTGATGCTCGTGACGCAACCGCCAGGTTGCACCGAGGCGATGGCGGTCAACGTACTGGACGATCGACAACAACTCCTCCAGCCGATTTTCGAGCGGCGTGCCGGTCAGAACGATGGCATAGGGGCTTTCGATGCGCTTCAACGCACGGGCTGCGATCGTATTCCAGTTCTTGACGCGTTGCGCTTCGTCGACGATCACGACGTCCGGCGACCAGGCGTTGATCGCCTCGAGGTCCTTGGACAGCACGTCGTAGTTGGTGATCTTGCAAAATCCGGGTTCGGCATACTGCGCTTGGCGCACGCCACGCGGACCGCCGATCACCAGCGCCTCACGATCGGTGAACTTGGCTATCTCCCGCCGCCATTGATGCTTGAGCGAGGTCGGGCAAATGACCAGCACGCGTTCGGCGCCGAAGTGCCGCGCAAACAACTCCGTGGCAGCGATCGCTTGGATGGTCTTGCCCAACCCCATTTCGTCGCCAATCAGACAACGGCCGGCGCGCGCCGCGAACAGCGCTCCCTCGGCCTGATAGGGATACAGATCCGTCTTGACCACGTGTTTGAGGTTCGGGCTTCCGGGGCCTTCCGGGTATGCCTGATCGATTATTCGTTGCCGTTCGCGGGCATCGCGGGCTTGCGCAATGAAGCCGAGCGCATCCTCATAGCATCGTAGGTCGTGGCCGCTCTTTTGCGCGCTCGCGAGAAAACCCGCCAATTTCCGGAAATTCTCCACGGGCATGGCGCCGGCGGGCGATCCATCGAACAGCTTTCGCGCACTCTTGGCAAGCGACCCGGGACAGTCGGTGCCGGCACGGAAGCATACTTGGCGCTCGCCCGCATAGAGCAAATAGATTTCGCTGTACGGCGGATGGAATCCGCCTGCAAGCGCCTTCTTGGCGTCGCGTTTCTTCTCTAATTTCCCGAGGACGAACTCGATGTGCTTGCAGGTACCGAGATCGTTGGTGGCAAAATCCGGGCACCCACAAAAATTTTCTCCCGGATTGGCGCCACGGATCGCGACCCGATAGCGATTGCCGTTCTGCGGGTTGGTCACCTCATAATCCGAGAACACTGCCGCCTCGCCGACATTCTTGAGCTTGAAGGACTGCGCCCGGCCGAATTGGCGCCGCAATTGGGTCTGCCAGACCTTGACGTCCATCCCCAACGGGCGGCGCAGATGGGATACCGATGGTTCATGAGCAACCCGGCGGATTTTGCCGGCGCGCTTCTTGCGTGTCTCCCGCACGTTGCTGGACTTTATTCTGTCTGCCATGTCATCGACCCTTCATTGCTCTCGCGGGAGAGCATATCCTTTGGTTTGACGTCTCGGTACACGACCGGCTTTGTGAAGGTCGGGAACGCCTCGGTGATGAAGGAGTCCTTCTCTATCTGCGCCGTGGACACGCGGGCCGCATGTTCAGCGAGGGGAGCGTCAATCAGTTCGACTTCGGTGAGTGACCCAGACGGCGTAGCCCCTGATAGACAATTTCGATTTGATGAGCAGTGGGAATCGGCGATTACCCAGCCGACCTATTGATAACCCGGAATCTTTGCGCTCGGCTCGTGGAATATACCGCACAAGCCGTTGATTTGTATGGATACCGCTCGGCAACATCCACAGTCATGGCGCACTAATCGATACAGCGATTACTTCGGCTGTGAGCCCCTATGTCGGCGTTCTAGTTCGTCCGTGAGCTCTTCGACAGAGGGGTTACCCAGACGATTTTCTTCCGGGTTCTCCCGCCGGTATTGCAGGCCGAATGAGCCGCAATATTAGCCGCCAATTCGACTTCGAAGAAGCCAGCTTAACGTTCCTGTTCGTGTGCGCAGTCGTGGCAGGTCTCGCTCACGGTGGATTCACCTCGATATCCGCATCGAGAAGGTGCAGGCCGATGTCGTCGGCTCCGGCGGCGGTCTGCGCGTTGATTAACGCAACCACGCCGAGACGCTTGGTCGGCTCGTAGCCCATAAAGGCGCGAAAACCCGAGACGCTGCCGTTTTTCCATGCGATTTCCCGCGACCCTTCCGTGTAGATGTTCCATCCGAGGGCTACCTGCGTGACGCCATGCCGACCGCCCGTGGAGGGCGGCGGCGCACCGCCCGGCCGGCGGGTTCGAACCATCGCTTCCATCGCAGGCGCCAGCGGCGTCTTGCGATAGCCGAGTACCGCCTCCAAGAATGTCAGTAAATCGTTGGTCGTCGAGCGCAGGGCGCCCGCGCTTCCCAACACCCGAAAGTGGTCGTGCGCCACGGGCACGAGGCGCGAGTCGTAGCCGACGGGTGTGCGCGCCGCCATTGCGGTACTGGGCGTGATGTCGGTATCGTTCATGCCGAGTGGTTGGGTGATACGCTCTTTCAGCAGAACCTCATAGCTCCGCCCTGCTTTGCGCGCCAGCACCTCTCCCAGCAGACCGTAGCCCACGCTCGAATACTGGTAGTAGGTCCCGGGATCTCGCGTGGGGACATAAGAGGACAGGAACTGATACAGCAAGTCGGCTGGGTATCCGTGTGCCTGCTTGGGATCCGACGGGTCAAGGTTGGCCGGGCGCGAAGGAAATCCGGCCGTGTGCGTCGCAAGGTCCGCGAGGGTAATTTGCTTGCCGCCGTGCGTATGAAGATGCACATCCGTCGGCAGGTATTGTTGGGCCGGATCGTCGAGCATCACTTCGCCGCGCTGAACCATCTCGGACAACGCGAGGGCGGTGAACACCTTGGTGATCGAGCCCAAGTCGAACACCGTGTCGCCGCCGACCGGTCGCGTGTCCCCGACGCCCATGGTCCCATAAGCAAGCACCCGTTTGCCCTTGCGATCGATGACGCCCACGACGATCCCCGTCCCCTGCCGCTGATCATCGATTCGCGCGATGAGCATCCGATGCAGCTGCGCATCCGAGATTATGGATGGCTCCGGCGCCTCGGCGAACGCCGGCATCGCGAACGCGAGCAGGAACACGCCGTGGCGCAGGTGGATGCAAGCAGATTTGCAGATTTCACCGTGCATTTACCAGGCAGCGTACAGCAGCGCCGGCGCCGTGGCGATATCATGGAGGCGGTGAAGATCACGCTCGCGCATTTGCGCCGCTACGCTATCGCGCGCGCTGTTTAAACCGACGACGCTCAAACGCGATCGACAAACTCGGGGCCTAATGACAGCTTTGTTGCCGCGGAAACGTCCGGCGACGATCCGCTGCACCAACACTGCCCCGCGGATCGCAGAACCCCGGCAGTCAAACCCGCTTGCGCGCTTTTTTGCCGACCTTCTTTCGGGCCGGAGATGTAGCCTTCCGCCGCGCGGTTTTTTTCGTCTTGGGCTTTGGAGCCGGCAACGCATCGGCGGTGGTGCGGATTAGGCCCGCGAGGAACTCCGGGTCATCGAGATCCACCAGCAAGAACCAGTTCGTGGCGCCCGCAAACGGCGGCGCTTCGGTCGGCGTCCCCAGGATTGCACGGCCCGGTGCCGTCGGCTTGATGAACAGTTGGTTGTCGCACACCAGCCCAACCACCTGGTCGCGCAGGTAGACGGCTGCCTCGCCGAACATACGCTTCGAGGAGATGTCGCCGGCCCCGCGCAGCTGCTCACACACGAACGCCACGAATTCTCGATCTGATGCCATGCTCGAATCTCCGCCACCGGTTCCGAATGCAGGGGACTATATCCACCCGAGCCGCACAATGCTCGATTCCATCCGCCTCCGGCGCTTCCGGAAACATTGCCGCGGAAACGCCTGTGGATAACTTGGGTTCTCTGTGAGTAACTTTTGGGCCCTGCGCGATACAACTGTGGTTTGGCGGCCAGTGCCACTGTCAGAAGCTCGGGATACCGTTGCAAACAGAGATGTATAAGCCGGCAGCGCCCTTTGTGGATCGTGACGGCGTTATTACTGCTGTGGTAACATCGATCCCTCGAGGAACTGTGGCTATCCAACCCGTCCAACGGACGCCGCGAGGGCAGTCGACGAGGTGAAGTATGGTTGCGCTGAAAATCCGCAAGGTGGGTAATTCCCTTGGACTCGTGCTCCCGAAGGAAGTGATCAATCGCCTTCGAACTGGCGAGGGCGAGGACGTGTTCCTCATCGAGGGACCCAACAACACCTATCGACTCACGCCCTTCGACCCGGTCTTCGAGCAGAAGATGGAGAAGGCGGAGGAGATCATGTCGCGCTACCGGAACACGCTTCACGTCCTGGCGAAATGAGCGAGCCGGTCTGGATCGACGAGGCGCTGGCTCTCGCGATCCATGACAGGCAGCTTGTCGAGCATGGTGGTGCAGCGGGCCTCCGTGACGAAGGCTTGCTCCATTCCGCACTAAATCGACCATTGAACCGGCTCGCTTACGCCAGCTCAGACATCATCGAATTCTCAATGCTGTACACGGCCGGCATTGTGAAAAATCATCCGTTCGTCGATGGCAACAAGCGCACCGGGTTTGTTATGGGTGTGCTTTTCCTCGAGCTCAATGGCTACCGTTTCACGGCCAGTGAGGAGGCCGCGGCGCAGGCCATCATCGAACTCGCCGCCGGCACGATCGATGAAGAAGGCTTCTGCGCTTTCCTTCGCGCCAACGTGACCGAATTGTGAGGGCGCTCATAGACTGACCAAGCCACTGGAAGAGCCTTGGCGGGCTCCCATGGCGCGGCCGATCGCGTGGTCACCGACCGAATTATTGCGGTGGGTTCGACAGGGCTTTATCCAATCGACGGTCGCGGCAATCGTGCGATCCCCGAAATGACACGGCCGAGCGTCACCACGTCGTTGATGTCGAGGTGATAGACCGGATGACCGACGGCGAGCGTCGGCGTGCACGCCTTCAAATTCGAACTCCGGGGCTGCAGGGCCGAATAGCGCTCGCCGGGCCGAAGTCGATTGAGTACCCGCACGCCATCCATGGGACCTTGGAAATCGGCGACCCAAATCTGGATCCGCTTGAGGCCTCGGTTCAGGGCCAATTCGCGGCCGTGCGGGAGCTTGAATCCGGCGACGTAAAGCGTCGGTTCACGTGTTGGCTTGAAATTCTCGTTGAGCCAGGCTTCGGCCGCGATGCTCTCGCGGATGAGCGCAGCTCCCGCGTGCGAACCCCTTGCCGCTGCCAGCTGCATCCCGATGCTCTCGACGACCGGCTGCGCCAACGTCACCCAGATCACTGCGCCGGCCGGATGCTCGTAGTCGACCGGCGAACTCAATGCCACCGCATCGGCGAGCACCCACGCGTGGCGATAGCGGGAGGTCTCACTCGTCGAGCCGGATCGATGTAGGGATTCCGCGGCCCGTATCTCGTCGATGGACATCGGTCCGAGCGAATCGATGATTCGCGCAATGCCGACCACCTTACCCGATCCCTTTCGGATGAGGCCGATCCAACCGCGCTTGGTGGTGTGCCGCGAGCGTAGCTCCCACGTCTTTTCGCCTCGCAGGATTTTGCTGATCCACGGCTCGTCGATGATGAGAGCGTCGTGCACGAGCGGCGGGTCATCGGTCCGCATCGTCAGACCGCCACCGCCCAGTCCGCGCACAACAACTCCGCCTGCGCGAGCACGGTCTTGACCGCCTCCTGTTGCAAGTCCGGCGGGTAGCCGTATTTGTTCAGAATGCGTTTCACCATCACCTTGATCTTCGCCCGGGCGCTTTCGCGCAGCGTCCAGTCGATAGTCACACTCTTTTTGACCTGGGTGATCAATTCCGCCGCGATCAACCGGAGCTTGTCGTCGCCCATCGCGGTCACGGCAGATTCATTGGCGGCGAGGGCGTCGTAAAAGGCTTTCTCGTCATCGCTGAGCCCCATCGCCTTGCCGGCCTTCGTGGCTTTGTCGAGATCCTTGGCAAGCTTGATGAGCTCTTCGATCACCTGCATCGTCGAGATCGCGCGATTGTGGTACGCATTCAGGGTCTTCTTGAGTTTCTCGGAAAACACTTGGCTCTGTACGAGGTTGCGCTTTGCACGCTCCTTCAGTTCGTCCTTGAGCAGCTTCTCCAGTAGCTCGGCAGCGACGTTTTTGTGCTTGAGGCCGCGGACTTCGGCGAGGAACTGATCACTCAGGATACTGATGTCCGGCTTGGACAAGCCGGCGGCGGTGAACACGTCGATCACCTGCCCTTCGGTGGTGATGGCCTTGCTCACGAGCTGACGGATGGCGGCGTCCATCTGCTCCGGAGTCTTGCGGTTGATGCTGCTCTGCTTGTTCAGCGCGGCTTGCAGGGCTTGAAAGAAGGAGACGTCGTCGCGAATCTTGGTCGCCTCATCGCTGGACGCGCACAGGGCGAAGGCGCACGACAGCTCTCTGACCACCTGTACCCAGCGCTTCTTGCCGTCCTCCTGCTGGAGGATGTGCTCCTGACCGGCCGGGATGAGGCTGAGGCGTTCAGTGGGTTTGCCGGTGACCCATTTGTCCCAGTCGAAGCCATGCAGAAGATCGCAGGCGACGCCGTGTTTCTCCAGCATGACGGCGATGGCTTGCGGAATATCCAGGGTGGGATCGCCCTGGCCACCGCTTTCGGTGTACGTGATGAGCGCCTTCTTGAGCTGATCGGCGAGACCGAGATAGTCCACCACCAGACCGCCCGGCTTGTCGCGAAAGACACGGTTGACGCGGGCGATGGCCTGCATGAGTCCGTGGCCCTGCATGGGCTTGTCCGCATACATGGTGTGCAGACAGGGCGCGTCGAAGCCGGTCAGCCACATGTCGCGCACGATGACGATGCGGAACGGGTCTTTGGCATCCTTGAATCGGTTCGCCAGCTTGCGGCGCTTGTCCTTGCTGCGGATGTGCGGCTGCCAATCGGGGCCGTCGTCGGCGCTGCCGGTCATCACGACTTTCACCACGCACACCCTGCCCTTCTCGGATTCCGCGTCGTCGTCCTGGGCACTGGCCCAATCGGGACGCAGGGCGATGAGTGCCTTGTACAAGTCAACCGCAATGCGGCGGCTCATACAGACGATCATCGCCTTGCCGTTCATCGCCTCTACGCGTTTCTCGAAATGCGTCACCATGTCCGACGCCACGAGCGCGATGCGTTTCGGATCACCCACCAACGCCTCGAGCGCAGCCCATTTCGTCTTGAGCTTCTCCTTCTTCGTCAGCTCCTCGCCTTCGGTGATTTCCTCGAATTCCGCGTCCAGCTTCGGCAGTTCGGCGGCGTTGAGGCTCAACTTCGAGATGCGGCTCTCGTAATAAATCGGCACCGTGGCCTGGTCGGCGACGGCCCGCTGGATGTCGTAGATGGAAATATAATCGCCGAACACCGCCCGCGTGTTCGCATCCGTCTTTTCGATGGGGGTGCCGGTGAAGCCGATGAACGACGCGTTCGGCAGGGCATCTCGCAGGTTGCTGGCGAAGCCGTAGGACATCTCGCCGGTCTTCTCGTTGACCTTGCCGCCAAACCCATACTGGCTGCGGTGCGCCTCATCCGCGATCACGACGATGTTCTGTCGCCCGCTCAACTGGGGCATTTCCTCGCCCTTTTCCGCAGTGAATTTGTGGATGGTCGTGAACACCACGCCGCCGCTCGCCCGGTTCAGTAGCTCGCGCAAATGCTCGCGCCCGCCGGCCTGCACCGGCGTCTGGCCGAGGATTTCCGCGCAGCGCTGGAACTGGCCGAAAAGCTGGTCGTCGAGATCGTTGCGGTCGGTCAGCACCACGAGCGTGGGGTTTTTCATCGCCGGGTGTCGCACCACGCGCGCGGCGTAGAAAAGCATGGAGAAGCTCTTGCCACTCCCCTGCGTGTGCCAGACCACCCCCGCTCGTCGGTCGCCCGGCTTACCGCCGCGCATCCGCTCAGCCCAGTAGGCGCCCCCGTCATCGCGCACCATGTTGCCGGTCTCAGCCGTGCCGCTGGCACGCACCGTCTCTTCCACCGCCGCATTCACCGCATGGAACTGATGGTACCCCGCGATGATCTTGTGCAAAGAATCCGAGTCCGGATCGTCCTCGAAGACGATGAAATGGTGCAGTAGGTCGAGGAAGCGCCGCCGCTCGAACACCCCGCGCACTAGGACTTCCAGCTCCAACACCGTCTTCGGCGCGTCGCCCTCGCGGTCGATCGTGCGCCACACCTTGAACCATTCCTGGTTCGCGGTCACCGACCCCACGCGCGCCTGCAAGCCGTCGCTCACCACCAGCACCGCGTTGTACTGCAGCAGCGAGGGTATCTCCGCCTTGTAGGTTTGAAGTTGCGCGTACGCGCTCCAGATCGTCGCGTCCTCATCCGCCGCATTCTTGAGTTCGATCAGCCCCAGCGGTAGGCCATTGAGGAACACCACGATGTCCGGCCGCCGGTTGTGCTGCCCCTCGATCACCGTGAATTGATTTACCGCCAGCCAATCGTTCGCTCGCACATCGCCGAAATCCACCAGCCGTACATGATCGCCCGCGATGCTGCCATCCGGCCGGGAATATTCGACCGGCACGCCATCGCGCAGCATCTGATGAAAGGCGCGGTTCGACTGGGTGAGCGAAGCCGTTCCCACTCGCAGCACTTTGCGCAAGGCCTCGTCGCGCGCCTCCTCGGGGACGGAGGCGTTTAGCCGCCCAATGGCTTCGCGTAAGCGTCCGACCAGTACCGCCTCGCCAAACGATTGGCGCTCGGCCGCCCGTTCTCCGGGAGCGATATGCGGTCCGTGGCCGATCGCATAGCCCAGCGCCTCAAACCAGGCCAGGGCTGCGTCTTCGACGATGGATTCATTAACTGCTGGCATTGCGGCTCTGCATTTTGATCGATTCCCACGCTATTACCCTGACTATTACCCCCATGTAAGGGTTATTACCCCTTCCTGTACCAGACAGCGGCGGGTCCTCGTCCCCGGCATTCCACGGCACCGGCGGTTTGTTGTTCGCGCAGAACCCGCCGCACCATATCGCGGCTCACCCCCGGACTGGTTTGTTCGAGCTCACCAATCGTGAATCGCGTTCCGGATATAGATGTGAGTCGCGCAATGCCCGCCAACACCTGTTCACGCTTCGCGCCGCGCGGCGCCTTTATTTCTCCAACGCGCTCGGCAAACTCATGGTATGCGGACTTGAGAATTGACAGCACATAGTTGATGTACGGCCAAGGATCGTGCTTACCCTCGTGCCAGCCTTGCGAGCTCTGTTCCAGAGTTTCGTAATAGCGATCCTTGTTCTGCTCAACCCAGCGTTCCAAGCTAATGTACCGGCCCACTTCGTAACCCAACTGATAGCTCTGCAATAGCCACAGCAGGCGCGACACGCGGCGATTCCCATCGCGAAATGGGTGGATACACAAGAAATCCAAATTAAATGCAGCCAGGACCACCAACGCCGGAGCCCAACGCTCATCCAGGCAGGTTTGCCAATCTGCAATCAGCCGCGACATGGCGTCCGGCGTGTCGACAGCCTTCACGGTTCGAAAGCGGACTCGTTCGCCGCCGTCGGCATATCGTTCGATGATGTCACCGTCACGTTCCTTGTACTTGCCGGCATCCCATATCTGCCCACGCGCCGTCGCATGCAATTGTTTGATGGTGTCCTCGGTGAACGGAATCCCTGCCGCATCCCGATGAATCCACGTCAGGGCATCGCGATAGCCACGCACTTCCTCTTCATCTCGGTCCCGGAACAGCGGACGAGGTGACGCCAGCAAATCACGGACGCGCGATGGTTCAACCGCCACCCCCTCGATTCGATTCGACGACACCGAACTTTCGATCAATGCGTGCTCGCGCAACGTTTTCAGTCGCTGCGGTGACTGGCGCGTGTACAGCTCCTGCTTTCCGCGATACTCGCCAAGGTCAGATAAGTACCAGGCTGTTGTGGCTGGAATCTGAAATTGCGATGAGGCAAATAGACGAAGGGTGCGCATCATTTCATCCCGGCATGCCGTGCCGGGCGGTTTGGAGCTGCGCGTAGGCGCTCCAGATCGTCGCGTCCTCATCCGCCGCGTTCTTGAGTTCGATCAGACCCACGGGCAACTCATTGAGAGACACCACGATGTCCGGGCGCCGGTTGGCCTGCCCCTCGATCACCGTGAACTGGTTCACCGCCACCCAATCGTTGGCTCTGACCTCGCCAAAATCCACGAGCCGCACGTGATCGCCCGCGATGCTGCCATCGGGCCGGGAATATTCGACCGGCACGCCATCGCGCAGCATCCGGTGAAAGGCGCAGTTCGTCTGCGTGAGCGAAGGCGTCCCCACCCTCAGCACTTTTCGCAATGGCTCCTCCCGCGCCTCCTCGGGGATGGAAGCATTTAACGGCCGTATGGCCTCGCGCAAGCGGCCCACCAGCACCACCTCGCCAAACAATTCCCGCTCCGCGGCCGGCTCACCGGGCGCGAGATGAGGCCCGTGCCCGACCGCAAAACCAAGCTCCTCAAACCATTCAAGGGCAGCGACTTCGACGACGGATTCGTTAAGGCTCATGAGCGTAGGTGGTTTGCGTCTACAGTGGAGAGAGGAGTCATTGCAGCCGTGTTTGCCACTCTGTTCCGTCAGCTCTTCTTCGGTGACAGCGCAGGACGGTGGACGGATGCGATTTAAGCTGCCCGATCTTCAGCAAGTTTTCCAAACTCACGCGGATCTCCTATCAGGACTATCTTCGGCTCCTTCGCGATCCTGGACACAAAGCGGTCGCTCTGCACACGCTTTTCATTAAATACCGCCTTGGTCATCACCACCGGGTTCACTTCGCGACCCAGGCGAGTTGGGCCGGCGTGGCAAGCCCCGACCACGTCTGCAAACAGCACGGATCCGACGACGAGCAGATCGACGTCGCTGTTCGCACGCTCCTTGCCCTGCGCGACCGAACCAAAGATCAGTGCTAGCGCAATCTTGCTTTGCAATGGTGCCAGCAAATCTCGCAGCACATCTGCCAAACCGGCGGTCTTGCGAAAAATCCCGGCCAACTCTTCATAAATCGGGCATTCACGATTTGCCTGATAGCGCACCTGATTACCCGCCGTAGTACGGAGCAGCAGTCCGGCGTCCAACAGCAACTTCAACTCACGATGTAACGAACCTGCTGGCACCCCGGTGAGTCGGGCGATTTCACGCACATAGAAGGTTTCGTCGGGGCGCAGAAGCAGCAGACCAAGAATCTGCCGACGATAGGCACCGAACAGAATTTCCACCAATTGCGGATGCGGGGTCGAATTATGTGATCTCATATTGAGAACAAATGTAGCTTATTTGAGAACAAGATTGCAAGGCCTTGTCTGGCGCGAGATGCGGCCCTTGGCCGACCGCGTCGGTCCAGTTGCCCGAACCATTCGGGGGGGCGTCTTCGAGACTGGATTCGTAGACGCTCATGGTTGCTTTAGCGACTCAAATCCCTTCCGTATGATCGCCGCCATCAATTTGCGCCGTTCGATCAAAAATACGTCGTAGGCCATCGATTGCCACCCGCCTGGCAAAGCGTGATGATCGAGCATACATTTCCACTCATCGGCCGAGAAACGGCGCTGAATCTCGGGCACATATAGGGCGGGCGAATCGTCGCTAATGTCGATGTTGTCTGGCCATTCCAGCAGCGCAAAATTGCCCACCTGATTGATGCGCTTCAAGTCATCGATACCCTGGCGCTCTAGCCAAGCACGAGGAAATAAATGATGCCTCTCCAACGCCTTCTTCTTAGTTTTGATCGAAGGATCGAGAAGATCCGCAACCTTCTTGTGTGAGAACAGCACCGGAGCACCCAGACGATTTTGGGCAGCTGTATACGCAAAGAGCTCCGGGTTACGTGCCGATGAACTGTCTAAATTAGAAGGCAGCGTGACTGTCCAATAATCATTTGTGAGTTCATTGTCCATGATGGTCTGGAGGGTCGCAACGAATCCCACGGCGTCCTTCACCTCTTTGAGGCGGTTCAAATCGCCATCCATCACGGTCTCGGGTGAATTGGTGTAGCGCCCGGTCAGGCTCGCTGCGAAGAACCAGCGTCCAATCAGTCGTTGAAGCTGATGTTCGATCAAGTCGAAACGCTTTCGGCCGACAAGGTAGAACGCATAGGCGTAGAGCATCGCGTTCTGCGACGAAATCATATCTCCGCTGCGGAAACCGGCGCCTATCAGGCAGGAAAGAAACTGGTGCCAGTGAGTCAGGTTCAGCACTTCGTCCTGAGCCGCCCGCAGTGCACCGAACTGTTGGTCCCGGCGTTCGGGCGAATACAGGCCCGTATCCATGTCCTTACCGCGCAGGACTTGGTATACACTCTTGAGGCGTCCCCTCTGAAAACCATAGGCGACAGCCACTCGCAGAAGCTGGTCGGGATCCGGCTGAATGAAGTGATTGAACGGGGATGGCGGGCTACCCGGCGAAGGGGCCTGCCGCGACTGACGGCAAAACGTTTCAAGCGCCATCCGGCCATCGTCCCAGAAAACGGACATCAAGGTAAGGATGAAATCCGCCTGATTCAGGCGAACTCCCTCGCTGTTGATGCGGACGAAGATATCCGCGACTTGCTCTTCGTCGACTGAAGAGGCGATCTCCAACGCGGTGAATGGATACTTTTGAAGATCGATTAGCCTGTCGACATTGAAGGCGATTGCCTCCTCATCATCAGAGGTCAAGGGATCCTTCACTCCAAGCTTGGCGATGAAGTCATTGACGAGTTTGCGACTGGAACTCCGCGATGCCCAAAGCTGTGAAATATTGGGAATCCATTCCGGATCGCGCCGGATTGCGGCATCGGCCACCTCGAACTTCCCATCGCGCGGACGGAAGGCGACGTCGATCTGCCGCTCTTTATAGTCTTCATCTAGTACTTTACGGCCACGGAATACAGCAAAGAGCGAAGTCAATCGTTGCTGCCCGTCCACGATCAGCAGACGTGCGATGACGTGCTGTTTGCTCCCGACGCCGATCTGCTTCGTGGCGCCTCCTGTCACGTTTTCCCAGAAGGGGAAATAGCCGACTGGAAAGCCGCGATACATGGAGTCGAACAGGTCGCGCACTTTGGCGTTGGACCAGACAAATGGCCGCTGGATGTCGGGCAACGCGATATCGCCAATGTCGATGTAGTGAAGCAACCCATTGAGGTCATAATCCACTTTTTTGAAACAGGTATTTAACTCGCTCATAAAATAGATTCCATCTGCCTGGTCATGTCTGCAATGCTCAGTTCGCCGCTCAGCAGCTTCGGCAACAACGTGTCGCGCAAAGTGGCGAGGATCCGGGATTCGGAAGAGTTAGCCTTTATCTTCGCCATGAGTGGAGCGGTTATTTCCTCGAAGCGATGTGCGATCTCGGGCGTTGGGACCGCGAGCCAAAATGAGTTGAAACACTCGGACGGGACACGTTGACGCCCGCTGGTGCCGGTCATGTTGTGAATCGCGTGGGAACGCAAGGAGTCGGAGCGAGCGAGGAGATAGCCAAAGTGCAAGGGCAGCGGTGGCTTTGGCGCGAGAACGATGTATTCCGTGGAGCCCCAACCGACTTGTTTATTCTCTAGAAAATCGACGTAGCCGGTCTTGCCGTTTTCCAAACAGGGCGTAATGCGGGCCATCAGCGTGTCGCCATTCTGAAATTTTGTGCCAGAGCCGAACTTGCGGTCGACTACATCCTCGGCAGAATGGCCCTGCGTCGGCAAATTTTTCATATCCAGGTAAGGAGCGACAGTTCCAACCTTCAACGTACGTCGCGGATTTACTTCAATGGCGTCGGGCAACCGTTGCGCCTGCCATCCGTGCGGAATAGGACCGAGGCTGGAATCTTGGAATGCGTCAGGGAAGAGAGCGGCGGTCGCTACATCCAAAGCTGCGGGCGATTGGCCATCAAGTTTGGCGCGAACAGGGTCAAAATCCACGAACCAACTCTGGAACAGCGCACGAGCCATGGCCTCCAGGGTCGCGTTCATCCGTCGATTTAGCTCGATCTTGTCGTCCAGTGTCCCAAGCACCGCCGCAATGGCCCTTTGCGCGGCGAGGGGCGGCAGCAAAACGGGGATCCGGTGGAGGTCATTCCGATTGACGCCGGGCACGCTACTTTTGTCACTGCACGAGCGAAAATCGATGGTTCGCAAAAGATACGATGCGAAGAGTGGGTCATTGCCGTGAAAGTCTTTGACCCAGAGTGTTGTATTTAGCGGCCAGTAATCTTCCGTGATGAGAAACACTTGCCCTATGGTGCCGTATCGTCCGGTCACAACGCCGGGGCCTTTGACGCCGACTTCGGAGTGGTAGTCGCTTACGCCAGAAGACGACACGATTGGCACCTTGCCCGGTTTGCGGTTTTGCGAAGGCAAATCGAAACCACGTTGGAGTGTGATTACTTCACCGAGCGGAACTTCGGCCCACTCACTCGCCATAACCTAGCCCTTTGAGGTTTGCGCTAATAGCCTGCTCCAGTTTCGCGGACTCCGCGAACTGAGCGTGCAATTCCGCGACGAGCCTCTTCATCTTATCCTCGAACGGCTCCCCATCGTCCTCGACTTCCTCGGCTCCCACGTAGCGCCCCGGCGTGAGCACATAACCGTGAGCGGCGATTTCAGCCGTGGTGGCGGATTTGCAGAATCCGGCGATGTCTTCGTACGCCCCCGCCCGCGATTTTCCTCGCCAGTGGTGATAGGTAGTGACGATCTTCTGAACGTCGGCATCGATCAGCTCGCGGTGCACTCGGTCGATGAGCGTGCCGAGCTTGCGGGCATCGATGAACAGCGTCTGCTTGCGGCGGTCGCGGAAGCCGCGCTTGGCGTCGGCGCCTTTGCTCTTTGCGAGGAACCATAGGCAGACGGGTATCTGCGTGCTGTAGAACAGCTGACCGGGAAGCGCGACCATGCAGTCCACGAGGTCCGCCTCGATAATGGCGCGGCGGATGTCGCCTTCACCGGACTGGTTGGAGGACATGCTGCCGTTCGCCAGGACGAATCCGGCCATGCCATGGGGCGCAAGGTGGTGGATGAAGTGCTGGACCCAGGCGAAATTGGCGTTGCCCTTGGGCGGAACTCCGAACTGCCAGCGAACGTCGTCGTCCTTGCGAAACCAGTCGGAGTCGTTGAAGGGTGGGTTGGCGAGGACGTAGTCGGCGCGCAGGTCGGGATGCAGATCGCGGCGGAACGTATCGGCTTGTTCGGGGCCGAAGTCAGCCTCGATGCCGCGCAGGGCAAGATTCATCACGGCAAGGCGGCGGGTGGTGGCGTTGCTCTCCTGGCCGTAAATGCTGATGTCGCCCAATTTGCCGCCGTGGGATTCAACGAATTTCTCCGATTGCACGAACATGCCGCCGGAGCCGCAGGCCGGGTCGTAGATGCGGCCCTTGTACGGCGCGAGCATTTCGACGAGGCAGCGCACGACGCACGACGGCGTGTAGAACTGGCCGCCGTTCTTGCCCTCGGCGCTGGCGAAGCGCGTGAGGAAATACTCGTAAACGCGGCCGAGCAAGTCAACGGAGCGGTGGGTCTTCTCGCCCTCGCTGGCGGCGGTAAGTTCGATGGTCGCGATGACGTCGATGAGTTCGCCGAGGCGCTGTTTGTCGAGACCGGGCCGGGCGTAGTCTTTGGGGAGGACGCCTTTGAGGCGCGGGTTATCGCGCTCGAGGGCCACCATGGCGTCGTCCACGGTCTTGCCGATGGTGGGCTGCTTGGCACTAGCCTGGAGGTGGGACCAGCGCGCCTCGGCCGGCACCCAGAAGACGTTCTCGGCTTTGTACTCGTCTGGGTCTTCGGCATTGGCCCCGGCATAGTCACCCTGGCCGGCGAGAAGCTTGGCGCGGTGTTCCTCGAAGGTATCGGAAATGTATTTGAGGAAGATGAGGCCGAGCACGACGTGCTTGTACTCTGCCGCGTCCATGTTGTTGCGCAGCTTGTCGGCGGTCAGCCAGAGCTTGGCCTCGAAACCGATGGTGGCCGAGGACTGGGCGGCCGCGGTGTTGGATTTCGTACGAGCCATGAAAGTCCCTCTATCTTTAACTTTTGATTGTAACAGCGTGCCGCATGATGAACCGTCGAATGACGCACAGCGGATCACCGAATCTCCATGAAACTGGATCTCCACGAAATTGGAGGCGCTGGATGGATCGATTGACCTGCTGCGAGGCGAGGTCGAGTGGGCGGTTCACCTGCCACGGTCGATGAGGTTGGCGCCTGAACGTCGCGACAGCGAGCTTGGCTCTGCCGAAATCATTCGCATGCCAGCAGCAGATTGCCGCTGCGTCCTTCCCCGCCGGACTTACGCCGCTTGCCGTAACGCGAGGGATATTTTCAGCCCTGCGCGCCCGGCGAGATCGAATAATGCATCCAGGCTAAATTTGTCGATTTTACCGCGCAACAGATCGTTCAGACGCGGTTGCGTCAACCCGAGCCGGTTGGCAGCACTCTTTTGCGACAGTTCCCAGGAATTGATTGTTTTTTGCAGCGCCCGCATCAATTGCGCCCGCGCCTTCATGCTGGCGGCATCGCTCTGAGAGTCCTCGATCGCATCCCATACGCTGGCAAATGTCTTCATGAATTCCTCTTGGTCAATACTGCTTGATACCGGTCCTTTGCCAATGCCAGATCCTTGCCTGCGGTCGCCCGTGTCTTCTTCTGGAACGCGTGCAGCACGTAGATTGCCTCCGGAAATTTGGCCACGTATATCAACCTGAATGCGCCGGCATCATCCCGCACTCGAATTTCGTGCACGCCAATACCGACTGTGGTCATCGGCTTCCAATCGTCGGCCTGTTCACCGCGCTGTACCTTATCTAGCTGAAAACCTGCCTGGCGTCGGGCACCTCGCGGAAAGTCCCGCAAATCATCCAGCGAAGACCCCACGAATGTTGCCGGCTTGGGGCCCGAATCTTTCATCGGGATACTATATCAGAAGCGATATAAAGGCGCATAGCGGACGGTCATGCGGGTTCCTTGGCTGGATGCGGGTTCTGCGGTCCCATCATCGAACACGCCGCTCGCGCCGCCCTATTCAAGCGCCATTCCCCTTCCATCATCGAGCACCAGTTCTCGCTCCGGCCACCGCACCGCCGCCAGACGGCACTCGAACTGCCCCCGATGCCCCGTCACACGTTCCCTGTATCGCGCGCCCACCGCAAAATCGACGCAGAACACGTTGTGCCCGGCGCCAAACCAATGATGCCACGCATGCCCCTCGAACATGTCCGGCTCGCCGCGCGAATGCGCGTCGCGCGCGGCCGGCGTGGGCCAGCGCCAGTAATGCCCGATGATCACCGGAGTCGACTCCCGATACTCGTCCCACCACGGAATGCGTTCGACCATGCGCCATTTGCCGCTGGCGAAGAACGGCTTCTGCGCGACGCGCTCGATCCCGGAGGTGATGATGCGCACGGGATTGCTGAGTTGATGCAGCTCTTCGAGTGCCCCCTCGTTCGGCAACAACGGCATCGCGAAGTGCGGGTCCTTGAGATGGGTGGCGTAGGCGTCGCGCTCAACCTCGGCGCGTTCCGCGAGCCCGGTGGACTGCGCCCGCTCGATGCCGGCTCTGTCGTGCACGGCGTAGAGTTCCAGCGCAGTCAACGGCGCGGAGCGGACCGCGGCGATGGACGGCGGGTCCCAGGCGGCATGCACCAACCTCAGGTCCGCTCGCTCCAGCGCCAGCGGAAGGCTTTCCAGGAATCCTCGAAGCGCGGGGCGGTGCTCGGCGGCGAGCGCCCGAGCCGTGGTGAATTTCCCGTCCCGAAGGTCATGGTTCTCTTCGTAGTGCCAACCGTTACCCTCCTTGCGCGCCTCGCGCAGCAGGTTCAATTCGTGATTGCCCAACACGCACTGCGCGAGCTCGCGTTTCACCAAATCCGCGACGAGTGCGGCCACGGCCGGGCTGTCGGGTCCGCGGTCGGTGAGGTCGCCGATGAAAACAAGTCGCCGGCCGGCGGGGTGCTCGCCGGTCTCGGCATAGCCGAGATGCTTGAGCAGATCACGCAGCGCATCGATCTCGCCGTGAATATCGCCGACGATGTCGAGCGGGCCCACGAACAGCGGGCCTATCAAAGAGGGGGTCGGCAAAATGACAGTCCTTGCAGAAGTGATTAGTTTCGACTAATTGAGGCGCTCGAGACGATATCAGCCTCGGCCACCGAGCAGCCACCACGCACAGACGACGGTCACCAGTGCAATCCACAACCAACCGCTCGGGTTGGCCGCCGGCGCCGCTGGAACCGGTGAGACCAGCGGCCTCTCACCCGCCGCAGACGCCGGCTCCTCGAGATGCGGATAGCTTAGCCCTGATCCGGGCACCCCACCGTCATACGCGTGCCGCTCTCGCCGGAAGCCCATGAACTACTCCAGCGTGACCAGGTGCAACGCCTGCGCCGGCACGCTCTGCGCCGCGATGTCGGCAATATGCCGGTGGTGCGTGAACACGATGACCTGGTGCGATTGAGCCGCGTCGCCCAGCGCTTCGAGCATGGCCGCCGAGCGCTCCTCATCCGAGGTCATCAGAATGTCATCGAGGATCAGCGGCAGGTCCACCCCGGCGGCGCGCCGGAAATCGAGCGCTGCCAGCCGCAGCGCGAGGTACAACTGGTCGCGCGTGCCCTCGCTCATTTCCGCGACCCCGATGCGCTCGCCGGTGTTGCGCAGGGCGATCAACACAGGCTCCTTCCCCGAATCGTCGCTCGACAGTCTGACGAATCGCCCACGGGTCATGCGCTCGAAGTAGGTCGACGCGGCGGTGAGCATGGGCCCCTGGGCGCGCTCGCGGAAGCGTCGCAGCGCCTCGGCCAGCAACGAATGCGCGATCTTCGAGCGAATCCACGGCGCCATGCTCGCCTGCACGCTGGCGGCAGCGCGCTCCATGGCTTCGCGCGAGGCTGCGGCCACATCCGAGCTGTCGATGTCGTTCAGCTCGCGGCGCGCCAGCTCCTCGCGCTCGCGCGCGGCAGCGAGATCGCCCCGGTTCTGTTCCTGGGTGAGGGATTCTTCGTCGGCATCCATCTGCGCCACGTCCCGGGCGGCGGTCAGGGTGCGTAGCTCCAGGGCCGTGCGCTTGGAGGCCTGGGCCAGCTGCACGCGCGTGCGGTCGACGACCTGCTGCGCGTCGCGCTTGCGCCGAGACAGCTCTTCCGCCTCGGGCAGCTCACTCGCCGAGTCGACCCCGGCCGCGTGACACAGCCCGCTGAGGGACTCCCGGTGTTTGAGTTCCAGGGCCTCGTGGTCGCGCTGGGTGGCGCGTGCCTGATCCGTAGCCTGTCGCGCCAGATGATGCTCGGCCTGGACGCGTTCGGCCGACTCCAATCGCGCCAACAGCTGGTCGCAGTAGAGCCGCAGATCCGCCGGCGGTGCGTCCCCGAGGCCCTCCCAAAGCACCCGGGCCATCCCACGCAACGACGCCAACGCACTCTCCGCGCGACCCTTGACGGTCTCAGCCGCGCTCAACCGCGCGTGCAGGTCGTTCAGTTGTTCGAATTCATCGAGGCGCGCCCGCGCCACCGCGTCGCCGGCGGTCGCCGGCAGCAACAGCGTCGCCAATGCCGGGCGCAGCGCCTCGGCCGCCGCGTCCTGGGCGGCCACGAGTTCGGTATCGCGAGCGGCCCATTGCCGCAGCTGACGCTGCCGCTCGACTTCGGCCCCGGCCGCGTGGTGTTGCGCCGACTCCTGGTCGCGAACCCCCTGGTCGATGTCGGCGGCGATGGCCGTCAGCACGCTCAAAGACTCGGCGCCCGACAGCGTCGCGCGGCCGGTACCGTCGATGGCAGCGCGCAATTGCGCCGACAACGCGCCTTCCACCTCGGTGACGCGCTCGAACTCATCCAGCCGCGCCTGCAAGGTATCGAGCGCCGTGCGGATCGCGGGCAGCAGCGCCTGCCAATCGCGCAGCGCCGCCGGCGCCATCGACGGCAGCCGCGCTGCCTCCAGTGCTGCCAGCCAGACACGGGCTTGCTCTGTCTCGTCCGCTGCCACCTCAGCCAACTTTGCCTTCAAGTCCGCGCGATCCCGCTCCAGCGCCCCGAGCGAGTCCTTGCAGGCCTGCAACTCGGTGGCGCGCCGGGTGTCGCTGGCCAGCGCGTCGACCATGTCATCCGCCTGCGCGACCAAGTCTTCGTATGTTGCCGTCAGCGGAATGTCGGCCTCCGTCAGCGGCTTGCTCCGCTCGATGTACACGTCACGCAGCGTTGCCCAAGCGGCGTGGCGCAGTCCGCGTACCGCGGCGACGTCATCGCGGGTCGGTACCGCGCCGTCGAGCAGCCATCGATCGCGCTGCCGGTGGGCGGTGTGCATGCCGCGGGTGACCTCCTCGACGCGCGTCTCGTACGCCCCGCGGCGGGTCGCATTCTGGCTCTGTGCATTGAGCGCGGCATCGATGTCCGCGTCCAGCAGCGGCCGCACTTGGGCGAACGCCTCCGGATCGCGCAATCCGGCCATCGCCAGACTCTGTGCAACGGCGCGACGCGCCGCCTTGATCTCGGTGGGCAGCGCCACCAGACGTTGCAGGTCCACCTCGCCACGGGCGACCTGGCCCTGCGCCAACCGCAGCGCCGTTCGTGCAGCCGCCGACGGCAAGTCCGCCGTGCTCGCGGCGGCGGCTTCTGCGCCGCGGCTCGCGGCGGCACGATGGTGCTCGAGAGCGCGCTGCGCCTGCTCCGAGGCGCGCAGCAAGCGCTCGATCTCCGCGCGCTGCGTCTTCACCGGCGACTGCGCGTAGACCTCGCTCGCTTGGACGCCCGGCGCGATCCGGGCGGCCAGCGCCGCGATCGCCAGGGACAAAGATTCCACGTCGAGCGCGGCATCCGCGATCTCGCGCCGATGGCGATCGATGCTCTCGGCCGAGGCCGCGAGTCGTCTCACTGCGGCCGCCATCGGCAGGATGACCGGGTCCAGCGTCAGCGCCGCGAGGCGCGCCGACTCGCGCTCCACTTGTTCCCCCGCGAGGCGCGCCTGGTTGCGCGCGTCGGCCGAGCCCGACTCGGCGGCGGCACGGTGCGCGGCCGCATCCATGGCCAGGAGCGGCGCCGTGTCGAGTTCCGCCAGCACGGCGGCGGCGGCATCGAGCGCACCCAGCAGCGGCGCCACCGCGCGCAACTCCTGGATGAGCAGCAACTGCCGATGAATCTCCTGGCGCCGGCTCTCGAGCGCGGCCAGGGCCTCTGCCGCCTGCGCTTGGCTTTTCGCGAGCTCCGCCCACTGACCCGGCCGCACCTGCGCCTGCTTGAACGCGGTTTGATGCGCATCGTACGTGGTCAGGGCTTCATTGATTTTCGCGTTGCGTCCGCGCGCGCCCGGGATGAAATATTGTCGCGCCGCGGTGTCGAGGCGCTCGAGCAGATCCGGCACGCTGCGCACGCCCGCGCTGGCTTCGAACAGAGCTGCGCCCACTTCACCGTCTCCCTGCAGCAGCGCCTCACCACCCTCCCGCAGGCTCCGGTGATCGATGCCGAACATCGAGTCGTACATCTCCTTGGTGAGCCCGCCATTGAGCAACGCTTCGATCTCCGGTGCTGCCACCGCATCGAGCGCGGATCCCGGGTTCGCGAAATCCACCACACGCAGTGTGGCGCTGCGACCTTTGCGCCGCACGAGCGAGTAGAGCCGGCCGTCACGATCGACGAACTCGCCGCCGACCCGCATGGAGGGATGGGGGTGAACGAAATCGTCCTTGCTCTGCATGGGAATGCCGAACCGCAGCGCCGAGATGGCGCGCAGCGCACTCGACTTTCCGGCCTCGTTCGCACCCCACACCACCACCAAATTCTGCGCACCGGCGCCGAAGTCCAGGACGCGGTCGGTGAACGGTCCAAACGCGCGCAGGTGCAATTTCCGCAGTCTCATCGGACGCCCTCGCCGGAATCCAACGCCGCCAATTGCACCAGCACGGACGCCTCGGCATCCGCCAGATACGCTCGCAAGGCCGCGAGGTCCAGCGCCGACGGCGCCGCCTCGGCGAGCGCGCCTGGCATCTCCTTCATCTCGCCGAGATGCGCCGTGAACCAGGCCCTGAGCGTCGCCTCATCGGCGCCGATGGCGTCCACCAACCTCACCACCTCCCCCAGGGCATCCGGTTGGTCCGCCGCCGCCGCACGGTCGAAGGGCGAGCGAAGATCCAATCTCACCTGCTCGATCCACACGTCGATGCCGTCCACGTCTTGGGTGGCGGCCTGCAGCGCCGCGGCCAGGCTGCCCGGTTGCTCGGCCTCGAGGCGATGCAGCGCGGACTCTCCCACCACGGACACGCGGATGGCATGCAAACGGTCGCGCGCCTCGCCCGCCAGCGCCCGTGCCTGCGTCGCAAACTGTCGCGCCAGATCCGTGACCGAGGCCAGGCGGGACGCATCCACGTGCAGCCGATGCCATCGCACCACCTCTAGGGACACATGGTCGGCCGCGGTAACCACGCCACCGTCCACCGTGACCAGCTCACAGCCCTTCGAGCCGGTCTCCTTCGCGTGCCTGCCCTGCAGGTTGCCCGGAAACACGATGCGCGGCGCCGACTCCCGCACCACCTCCCGCGCATGCACGTGACCCAGCGCGAAGTAGTCGTAGCCCTTGGCGCACAGCACGTCCAGCGACGTGGGTGCGTACGGATCGTGCCCCTCCCGCCCGTTGAGACTGGTATGCAAAATGCCGATGTTGAACCGGCCCGGCAGCGGCGCCGGGTACAGGGGCACCAAATCCTCCGTCACCGCGCGATTGGGAAAGC
Source organism: Gammaproteobacteria bacterium (assembly GCA_003164785.1). Lineage (GTDB taxonomy): Bacteria > Pseudomonadota > Gammaproteobacteria > Steroidobacterales > Steroidobacteraceae > Bog-1198. The sequence goes on from PLUE01000050.1 coordinate 69,236, forward strand.
TCCGCCCATGGATGGCCACACCCAACTCCACGAGGTCCACGGTCTCGCTCTTTTGCGCACTGAACACCTTGACGCCGTCCACCTCCGGCAACTGCTTGGCGATCTGGCTCTCGGCGTCATGATTACCCTTGACCATGAACACGAGAATGCCGGCGCGCCGCAGGCGCACCATCTGGTCACGGAAAAACAATCCCGTGCGGAAGTCCGCCCAGTTGCCGTCGTACACGTCGCCCGCCAGCAGCACGAACGCCACCTCCTCCGCGATCGCCAGATCCACCAGCGCCGCCAGCGCGTGGCGTGACGCGCCACGCAACCGCGCCACCGGCGCGCCCGGATACTCGTCCAGGCCCCGCAGCGGGCTGTCGATGTGCAAATCGGCGGCGTGAATGAATTTCATGGTGCCTAACCCAGCCTTCCCCATAACGTAATTATGTTGGCTTCTTCAGCCATCGACGATTTGCATCGTAAATGCCACTCCACTGTATCCCGATCACCACGCGTAGCTCATACCACAAATACCTTTTCATCATGGATATAGCATGCCAGCTGCCTATGACAGCTACCTATGACAGCTACCTATGACAGCATGTGTCGCCTGCACTCTCGGGTCAACAGCCATGGGGCACACGGCGAGCGCCGCGCGCTGGCGTGCGCAGGAATCACAATTGGCGTACCCTGCCGACGACCCGACCATCGACGGGACCACTAATAATAGACTGCCATAGCCAGAAGGGATCATCGATGGAGGGGATGAAGCGCTGCCCCACCGAGGCGGTGCACGTCAAGCTCAAGGGCATCTGCAAGGAAGCCCCGGTGTGCACCGACAAACGCATCATGATCCTGAAACCCGGCTACATGACGGGACACTTCTTCGGCATGAGTGTGTTTCAAATGGCCTATCGCAACATCACGGATGCCAAGATCAACACCCATGTGATTACGGGCTACGTCGAGGTATCCGGCAGCGGCGTCCAGAATGAACCCGCAAGCGACTGGGCCTCGAACAGCTCGAGCCCCCAGCGCCGCGATAACTGCGTGTCGCTGACACGGGGACTCTTCTCGAAATATCAGCGCGCCGCCGGCTTCATTCTCTCCCGCAGCACCTAGGCCCCGCGGCACCTTCGCACGGAGCCCACCCGACGTTGCCCATATTGCGACGAACTGATACTCGCGGCCGCCATCAAGTGCAAGCACTGCGGCTCGATGATCGGCGCACTCTCGAGCGAGCCTGCGCCGGTTGAATGGCCATCACTACCCGTCGCGGCAACCGAGCCAGCGGGCCGCGCCATTGAGCAACCCTCCCGAACGTCTGCGGTCGTCGGCCGCGCCTTGGGCGTCGTCGCGGTCGCCGCGTTAATTATCGTCGGCGCCCGCACCCATCATGCCAATGCCCCGCCCGACGTACCGTTGCCCGCCACCGCCAGCGATGACCTGGCCAATCCTCGTCACCACCTCTCAGAGGCCGCAGCGTCACCCGGGCCCAGCTTTGACTACGCGAAAGCGCGCTCCCCGGCCGAGCGACTCATTTGCAGCGACCCGCAGTTATCCGCGCGGGATCGTCGATTCGGCCGGTTATATGCAATCGCCTATCGTTCGACTTCCGACAAGAATTCGTTCAAGAGGGAGAGTCGCGCAGCATTACAGCAGCGAGAGCGCGACTGTCGCGACAAGGATTGCCTGGTCCATTGGTACACGGAACGAGAGGGATTCCCGCAAGATTTGAGATCCAAGTCACTCGGCTCGGATAGCGTGAGGGATCGATGAGCGACCATCTGACGCGATGTTTAGCTGAACCTCTCGAGCCCATCCCACGATGATCGCATGGGCTCCCGGCCTCTAGGATCCATCAGCGCAACCTCATCTAAGGTGTACTGCATGCGACCAAAATTGCACGGAGCGCAGGTGACCACGAGATTTTCCAAGTCATTGCTTCCACCCCGAGAATACGGCAATACGTGATCATATTGAACCCACATGGTTTGGAAGGCCGCATGCTGATCATTATTGGTCGGTCCCCAGAATGGAATCTGCGGATATGATTTCGCAATTCGTCGGCGAACTTCGCTTCGAATAACGGGTATCCCGCAGAAGCGACAATGATATCCATCCCGTAGCAGCAGTGCACTCTTCACGGATGCCGTCGGCATTCGCGGTTTGCGACGCAGCGCTGTAGAAATACGTAACGGAGAACCGGGCACGGGCATACACTGAACATGGGGGCTGTTTCCCCCCCCATATGGAGTTGCGCCACGCTCGAATCGCGGGAATGTCGGCACGCCGAAGGCCAGCTTCCGCGCGTGTAAAATCGCCTTTGAGGTGGGCAGTGACTGCTTCGTCGAGATAGCGCGCGGCTTCGCCGATCGCCCCAACGGGTTCACGCAGAAATGGTCTAGCTCTTCTCGGTTGCATCGTGATGTCAATTAACTGTCCCTGCAGAATCTCGCGCTCAACATCCATTCCTTAGTTTCCTACTTGCTATGGGTTCGGGCCGCTAGTGATGGGAATCAGCGGATCTGCGGGTCTGCGGGGTCTGCGGGTCTGCGTGAAACATAGCGCAGACCAATCGGTGAGCCGGTCGCCAGACTTTGGACTGGACGTAGATCTAGCGAGGCGCTCGCGAGCAGCGGCTAGGACCCTTTCTGCAAAGTTCGGATGAACCGTGACCGGACGCAAGTCAGCCCCGGGGGTAGCAATCGAGGGCCGCGAGCGCGTCACTCCATTGATAAACCCAGGGCGACTGACGGCGAATTTCGGAGTCTCCCTCGTCGAGCCACAATGCGGTTTGATCAACCATCGTGTATCTGTAACGCCACCCTGTCGTCAAGGCCTGCGCTACCTGCGTGATACATCCACCTTCTGCGCCGACCCTTAGCACAATGATGACGGAGCCGATGGGCGAACCGACAATGTGCGTGGTAACGATGGAGCTGGGGGCTTTGCCTACTCGCGGGGATTGCATCGCGGCGAGTTCTGCGGCGGTCGGTATTCGGTAAAGGACCGGTATTTCCATATCATTGAGCATTTCGAAGATGTCATTACATACCTCTTCAGAACATAGCTCTACGGACAACATCGAGAGGGCCTCTTCGCGAATCAAGTAGCCCTGTGACCTGCCTTGATTGATTAGCGATCGGAGGACGACTTGTCGTCGGCATTCTTCAGCGGTCAAGTGCGGCGCTCCAACAAATTGACTCTTAGTTCGACGCAGTCTTCGACGTGATACCTGTATCGACTTTCGGATAGTTCCGCAACATCTCATCCATCACCGGGTCGATTTTCGACTTGGTGCCGGCCCACTTGACGAGGCTCAAGCCGCCATGAGCGGTCATGTGATAGTGCGCGCTGCCGATGAATGCATCGTTCTTATTGACCGTGATTTGAGCATCAACCATATAGGGCGCCATATCCCACCACCGATCCACGGTATAGCTGAGGGTAAACACACAGTCGGTCGGCTTCTCGGCCTTGAAAACGACCGACGTGATTCCGTGATTGAAGAAATCCTCTTGAACCACTGGCACGAAGTCGTCCACGTTCACCTCTTCGTTAAATCGGATGCATACCTTCTCGACATTCATCGAGGAAGCGATGGGTCGCACATCGACTGTCGTGCAGCCGGCGAGCGTCAACAAAGCCAGAAGAATTCCGTATTTCAAGGTTTTACACTCCGTGTAGATGACAATCTTTCAGACATTAGATCCGACTTGGCAGGTGGGAAAATGCGACTGCGGCACAATTCTGATACCTGGATTCTCATGCATGCGTGTTTCGCGACGACGGTTGCGAAACGGAAATCGCTCATGTCGGTGACCCGGGTTTCGAGACATCGGTGTCCATGCCATTGGTCTTGGCTCAGAGCACTCGGGTAATCAGCCCCCCTCGGTGCCTCTCGCCGCACCTCACGCAGAACCCGCTGATACCGCCCCATCCGCCCTCACGAGCGGCCTGCGCCGAACCTCGGTGACGTGTCCGCCAAACCCGAGCAACCACCGTTCCAGCATCTTGGAATCGACCACGGTCGCCATGATCTTGAACTTCCCCCGAACCTCGCTCATCACCTGATCCAGGGACAGGGGCGATTCCCTCAGATAAACCGCCAATTCCTTATCGATCAAGAAACTCAACCGAATCTGACGACCCTCACCGAACGCGAATCGACCATCGTCGTCGTATTGCTTCAGATCGAAATCCTTGGGGCGCTCGAACGTTTCCGCCAGCGCCTTGGCGGACTCGATCCGATGCATGGCCAGCGTTCGCTCGTCGGTACAACGCGGAAACCGACACACCAGATACAGACGTGGTCCCTGTTGGGCCAGGGCCAGCGGCATGACCTCCCAGGCGGAACTCTTGCCGTCGGTGTGGATGTATTGCAGTTGCAGGCGACGATTGGCGTACAGGGCGTCGCTCACCTGCTCGAAGACGCCGGGCCGGATGGTCGGTGGAACGCGCGGCTGCGTGGCGCTGATGACCGCCACTTTCGACAGCCACTCCTGCTCGAGTTTCGCGCTCGTCGGCGATTGAGCGCTGAGATTGGAGCGTGCCTGCGCGAAGAATCCCTCGAGCGATTTCATCAGGCCGGTCGGCAACAGGGGCCGCAAATGCAGTTCCGCAAGCCGCAGCAGCAGCGATTCCTGCTCGCTCAACATGGAGAGGGCCAGTCCCTTGGAACTCTTGGACCAGCGGTAGCCGTAGGGCTTGCTCTTGTCATCCCGCTCGATGTCGAAGTGCGTGCTCAGCAGGTCCAGCTGCCGTTGGATCGTGCGCAGTGTGCGCTCGATGCCCATGGCGGCCAGTTGCTCGCGCATGCCCGCGGCGGTGATCTTGCGGGCGCGCGGAATCCTTCTCAGGATTTCCAGCGCGAGAACCACGGTATCGAGCGTGTCGGGACGGGTGCTGGTCATGGGCTTAGGGCTCGGGCGCCCACGTTGGCGGCGCCGACTCGTTCCTCGAATGTGACTTAGACATCCCATATTCCATTTTATGTGCCCAGAAACACCCAATGGCGCATTGCATGCCGCTCATCAGGTCACACTCCGCCCCGAACGCCGACATCGGGTCACTTGGCGACTCAGGCAACACCGGCGCGAACTCTACGCAACTCCGCCGTACCAGCGCTACCTCAGACCGTGCGCTCTGATCTCGCGCGCCGAGATCTGCCGCTTGCTCGCCGCATACAGCTCACTGGATCCGTAGACCTCATCGCAATGCTCGGACGCCGGATGCAGAGTCCGCGAGATGATCCGACGCAATACGACGTCGAACCGTGGCTCCGACATCACGTACTTCTGAAGGTGGCCGTCGACGAGTCTTTGAACGCAGGTTTGCTTCGGTAGCAATTCCAACCCGATGCGGTACCAGACCCCGTCCAGCAAAAGCAGCAACGTGCGTTCATCCACGACGCGACGGCGGGATTCGATCTCGCTCTTCTCACGCCGACGGCGCTCAGCCACCGCATGCCGCCAGGAGCGGCGAGTTTTGTTCGGCCAAATCAGTCCGGTCCGTGGATCGACATACAGAGGCTGCCATACGACGAAATCTGGGCTGCGAAAGCTCGCTAGATCGACCAATCGGCCTTCGCGAACGTCCACCTCCGTCGCGATGAAGTCGCGAATATGTTGGTGTATGTGCTGCTGCACGGTGTTGCGCCGATCGATCCGGGCGCAGATCTCGCTGAAAACGGTGTTCCAAGGCCGTCCAATCTGCGCCTGCAGATATCGCCGCAGTGGCGCGAGGTTCTCGTTGAGCATGGGGCGGCCATAGCCCGCACGCATGCCGAGACGCATAGGGCCCTCAAAGTCCCGACGCAATCGCGCTGCGACACCTTCCCGGGCTGTGCAGGGGCGCGGCCGCTCGACGATCACCTTGTACATATCATGACGCATTGCTGGCTCCAAAATTCAAAGTCCACGGCGGAACTCCCAGCCATCGGCTTCGAGCCTTCGCACGAGGCGAGACCGCCATCACGCGTCCTCCTGAGTCAACGCGCATCCCTCGATGTCGTATTCATCGAATACGCTTTCGGCAACCGCATAGGGCGGACCATTCAGCCACCAAGGGTCGTCCGTCATGTAATGACGGCGCTCGATCGTCGATCTGCCCATTTCATCCACTGACGTGCTCGTTGACACCACTTCGCGCGGCCCAAGGGCAATTGCAGTCACCACCCGCGTGCCAATATCGGTGCAGCGCCACTGCTTGTCGCCGGACCAGAATTCGAGTCCGATTCGAAAGTCACTGTGTTCCATCTACGCCGTACCATACTTTCTTCAAACTAGCAGTATCGCCATAGGTCGCGTCACGTTGTGTCGCACACGTGACCGCAATGACATGCATGACTTTCTCGAGCTGACGAAAACGCGTCATGGCCCTTAGCGAGTTTGCCTTGGGTGTCGAAGCGCAGGAACGCTTCGTCGTGCGCGAACCGCTGCGTCGGGTCTACGAGTGTGTCTTTACGGTCCTGGCAATGGAACGCGAGCCGGTCGATGCTCGACTGCAAGCCGAAGTGAGCGATCACTACGGTCGGTGGTTGGCACCGCTCCGAGCCCTGCCTACCTAGTCTCAGGCAGGGCGCGACGAGTAGCGCTATGGACGAGTTCGTGGCCGTCGTACGACTTTTCCAGCCGCACGCGCCTCGAGATAATCGAATGCGACGTCCAATGGAAATGCCTTGCCGCTCTTCAACGCCTCATTTTCCGCAAGAACAGCATCATTCGAGAATCGCCCGCGAGTTTCCGCCCGGTCGGCTTCTTGACTCAATACATCGACCATAAAGGCATGGGGTGTCTTGTTGGCGCTGGCCGCAAGCCGCACGATTCGGCGCTTGAGATCTTCGGAGAGGTTGAGGCGGGTAGCGGTCATGAGCCACACCTGACGCTATTGGTAGTCACCAAGTACCATCATCACACCGGGCAGTCAAGGCGGCAGAGAGCCGGCAGCCTTGCTCACCCAGACTGCATCGCCGCCAGTTCATTCCCCGCCGGATCACGGAAGTGAAACCGACGGCCGCCGGGAAAGGCGAAGGCCTCCTTCGTGATTGTTCCGCCCGCCTGCCGGACCAACGCTTCGGTCGCTTCCAATGACTCCACCTGGATGACCGGCAGCGGCGCTTGCGTCGCTTCTTCGGCATCCGCCTGCACGCCCAAATCAACGTCACCCGTCAGGGTGCACGCATACGTCGGACCGAAATCCGTCATCTGAAAGCCGAACGCGTCCGCATAGAAATGCTTCATCGGCGGCGTGGCGGCGGCGGGCAATTCGACAAAGCAGATTCGATTTGACATGGGCATCCTCGAACGATGGACCGTGTGAAATTGATGATGGCAGAACACTAACCACTATCTTGGCAAATACCTCACGGAACGCGCACGCAACAATCCGCAGTCGCCTTAACGTGCTATTTTGCCGCCAAACTTACAATATGCGACCATAATCGACGTCAAAATATAAAATTGACGTCACTTTGGTAACGATCTATTCTAGCGGTATGGCCGCAAAAGCGTCGACGTTCCGTATCGAACCCACCGTACAGACTGGCTTGGAAAACCTGAGTCGGATCCTGAAACGACCCCTGAATCAGCTCGTGAACGAGGCTGTAAGAGATTACGTGCGTCGAAGGGGCCGGGAAGTGGAGCGCGATCTGGAATCGACCCTTGCCAATCTGCGCGCCTACCGCCTACGTGACCCGGATTTCGAGGATGCCATTACCGAGTTCGCGAGCGCGGAGGCCCGGTACGGTAAGGATGATCCGGCCGAGGGCAAAATCGTCGTTGGAAAACTGGTGGACGGCCAACTCGTGCAAGGAACCACGAGCGGCCCCTTGCTGACGGAAATTAGCCAACTCCTCGATGGCTGAGTGGGATGCCGACAGCCCCGAGCTTCACGACAATCTGAAGCGAGTACTCCGGCGTGTGTGTCGGGACGCACGGCACCGCGCATCGCCATCCACGGAGGACGCACGTCGTTGGCACGTGGAGACCATGCAAAAGCTGCAGGTCCCGAATCCGCAGTTCGTCGGTGCGTTCCGCGGCGAACCTAATCTGGAAAACATCCAAGTCCACATAGGCGGTCGGTATGGCGTGGCGGCTTGCGACGTCCCGGCCGCCCTGAACCATTTCAACGACGTTCTACAGCGGGCTGTTCGACGACTCGATGAGTGGATCCCCACCGACGTCGAACTCGGTCCAGACCAGCTCGCGGCAATCGTCGAGGTCTGCGCTTGGGCCCACTCGGAGTGGGTCCGGATTCACCCGTTTGCGAACGGCAACGGCCGCACCGCGCGACTTTGGGTCAACTGCCTCGCGAGTCGTTATGGGCTGCCGCCATTTCTGCGCTTGCGCCCTCGACCAGAAGGTCGTTATGCCCTCGCCTGCGCAAGAGCCATGCTCGCCGATCGCGCCCCAACCGTGGCTTTGTTCCACGAACTGCTCGCAAGCTTTCCTGCTTGGGACGATCGCGAGACGTAATTCGCAAAGGCGCATCGACCGCGGCACGCCACCCGTATCCCCGCGGATCCATGAAATAATGCCCCATGCTCCGGATTCAATTCTCCAACCGCATCGAGACGCTCTGCGACGCGCTGGTCGAGGCCATCGGCAACGTGCCGGCCTCACCGTTCAGCGCGCAACAGATCGTGGTGCCGAGCAGCGCCATGCGGCGCCATCTGACGCTGGCCATCGCCGAGCGTCACGGCATCTGCGCGAACGTCGAGGGCGTCTACCTCGCCCAGTGGCTGTGGTCCCAGATTGCCCGGGTGGTGCGCACCGTGTCCGACGAATCCCCGTTCGCGGCGAGCGCGCTGGAGTGGCGCATCTATCAAATCCTGGGCGAGTCGACCTGGAATGCCTTCCCGCGACTCGCCAATTACCTCAAGAATCCCGGCGACGTGATGCGCTTCGAGCTGGCGGCCGACATCGGCGGCCTCTTCGAACAGTACATCACCTATCGTCAGGACTGGATGAACGCCTGGCTGACGGCTGCCAGCATTCCGATGCCGAAGGCGTCCCCGGCGCAACGGGACGACCAGGCCTGGCAGGCCGAACTCTGGCGGCGCATCGCCGATCAGTTGGGCGCGGCGCCGGAGCACCCGGCCGCCCAGTTTCTGCGCAGCCTCGCGACTGCCGGAGCGGCCGGCACGAATTCCTTCGGCCTGCCGGAGTCCGTGCATGTCTTCTGCCTGCCGGCCATGCCGCCGCTCTATCTCGAGGTGCTCACCGGGCTCGCACGCTGGGTCGATGTGACGCTCTATGTGCTGAATCCCTGCCAGGAATACTGGTTCGACATCGTCGACCCGAAGCGCCTGCGTGCCCTGGCCGTGCGCGGTGCGGCCACCCATCACGAAACCGGAAACCGCCTGCTCGCCTCCTGGGGTAAGCAAACCAAGGCCCACATCGAACTGTTGCTCGACCGCGCCAACGATGCGCCGCTGGATGATGCGGGCTTCGATGAACGATACCCCGACACCCTGCTCGGGCGCCTGCAGCACGCCATCTTCACCCTGACCGAACTCGAACCCGCCAGCCTCGATACGCTCGACCCGCTCGATCGCAGCATCGAAGTGCACGTCTGTCACTCCCTTACTCGCGAACTCGAGGTGCTCCAGGACCAGCTCCTGGCCCTGTTCGCGGGCCCCTCCCCGCCGGGACCGGCGGACATCCTCATCGTGACGCCGGACCTCGAGACCGCCGCCCCGCTGATCGACGCGGTGTTCGGCAACGTGCCCGACGAGCGCCGCCTGCCGTATGCGATTACCGGCCGCGGGCGCGGCACGGTCAACGCCGCGGCGCGCGCCCTGTTGGCGCTGCTCGCCATTCTGCCCTCGCGCTTCCCCGCGAGCGCGCTGGTCGAGTTGCTGCAGCAACCCCTGCTCGCGCGACGCTTCGGCATCGACGCCGGGCAGCTGCAGGTCATCGAGGACTGGATGCGTGACAGCGGCATCCGCTGGGGCCTCGATGCAGCGCATCGCCGCGAACTCGAGCTGCCGGACACCGAACGGTTCACCGTCTCCGATGGTCTCGATCGGCTGTTCCTGGGTTACGCCCTGCCGCAGCAGGTGTCCGCGCCCACCTTCGATCGCATCCCGGCGGGCAACGCCGAGGGGTCGCAGGCGCAAATCCTGGGCGCGTTCGCAGAGTTCGTCGATCGATTGACGGCGCTGCGCGCCGATCTCGAGGAGCCCTGCCTGCCGGAGGCGTGGCTCGCAGCGCTGCTCACGATCCTGGACACCTTTCTGCTCCCGGCCGGCGACGATCTCGACGCGGTCGCCGAAGTGCGCGAGACCCTGCGCGAGTTGCATGCGAATATGGTCCGCGGCGGCCTGACGACGCCGGTGCCGCTCGCGGTGGTGCGCGCCAGTCTCGAATCCCTGTTCGACGATGCCGCCCGCGGCGGCGTGCCCACCGGCGCGATCACCTTCTCCTCGATGAGCAGCCTGCGCAATCTACCGTTTCGCATCGTCGGGATCATCGGTCTCGACGACGGCGCCTTTCCGGCCGCCGCCCGGCCGCGCGAATTCGACTTGATGACGGCACAGCCGCGCGCCGGCGATCGGCAACGCAGCTCGGACGATCGCAATCTGTTCCTGGATCTGCTGCTTGCCGCGCGCGAGCGTCTGTACCTGAGCTACACCGGCCGCAGCATCCGCGACAACAGCGTGCGCCCGCCGTCGGTGGTCGTGGCCGAACTCATCGAGACCCTGCTGCCGGCGCTCGCGCGCGAACCCGGCGACCCCCGGGCGCTGGCGGACGCGCGGCGGCGCCTCCTCGTCGAGCATCCATTGCAGGCCTTCGATGCACGCTATTTTCGCGATGCTGAGCCGCGGCGCCGCAGTTACAACCGCGAGCTCTGCGAGGCGCTGCGCCATGCGCTGGCGATGCCGGCATCCGCCGCAGCGGACGAGACCGCCTTTCTCGATGCCGAGCCGAACGAGCAGAGCGACCAGGACGACATGCCCGCCGGGCGCACCACGGCGCGCTTCTTCGCCGCACCCCTCGCCGCCCCCGGCGCCGAGTGGCGCCGCGTCTCGCTCGACCAGCTGCAGCGGTTCTTTCACAACCCCTGCCGGTTTTTGCTGAACGAGCGTCTCGGCATGTCGCTCTACCGCGAGGCGGGCACGGTGGCGGATGAAGAGCCGTTCCTGCCGGATGTACCGTCGCGCCGGGCGCTGGCCGAGCGCCTGCTGCCGCAGGCCATGGAGGGCCTGGGTGCTCGGGAACTGATCCGTCTCGCGCAGGCCGGCATCGAATATCCGCCCGGCGCCTTGGGATCAGCGGCACTGCAGGACGAGATGGGCTCGCTGCAACGCTTCGCCCTCGAAGTCCGGGACACGACACGAGCACCTCCCTTGCCGCCGCTCGCCGTGGATCTGCCCTTCCTCCTGGACGGAGAGGACTGGCAGCTGGCGACACTGCTCACCGAACGGCGCGAGACCGGTCTCGTTTTGCATCGCTACGACGATACCCGACCGACCGACTATCTCGCCGCCTGGCTGACTCACCTCGTCGCCGCCGCGACCTCGCCGGCGCCGACCGAGACCCGCTGGATCTCCCGCGACGGCAGCTTTCGCTTCACCGACTGCCGCGACGCGCGGGCGGTTCTCGAAACCCTCCTCGCGCTGTATCGCCGGGGCTTGAGCGAACCCATTCATTTCTTTCCCAAGTCGGCGTGGAAGTATATCCAATCCGGCCGCGATGTCGGCAAGGCGCAGCAGGTCTGGCACCCGGGCTGGGGCGACGCTCGCGGTGAAGATGCCCACGAGGCCTATCGACTCGCGCTGCGCGGCGTGGGCGCTCCGCTGGACGCGGACTTTAAAGCCTGCGCCGAGACCGTCTTCGGACCGGCCCGCGACCACCTCGACGACCCACGCCGATGAACCCCACACCAGCACCCGAGTCGCTCGATGTCCACACCTGCCCGCTCGCGGGCGTGAACCTCATCGAGGCCTCCGCCGGAACCGGCAAGACCTGGACCATCTGCGGTCTGTACCTGCGATTGCTGCTCGAGCGCGAGTTCACCGTGCAGCAGATTCTCGTGGTGACCTTCACCAACGCCGCGACGGCGGAACTGCGCGAGCGCATCCGCGCGCGCATCCTCGAGCTGCTCGGCTTTTTGAATGACGGGCCGGCGACCGGCGGCGACCCCTTCATCCACAGGCTGTCCGACGACCTCACCCAACGGGGTCTGGGCAAGCAGGACATCATGGCGCGCCTGGAACTCGCGCTCTCCTCCTTCGACGAAGCCGCCATCTTCACCATCCACGGCTTTTGCCAACGTGCGCTCGCCGACAACCCCTTCGCCGCCGGCCTGCCGATGCGCACGGAACTGGTCGAGAGCGATCAAGATCTCTTGATGGAGACGGTGTACGACTTCTGGCGGCGGCATGTCGCGCACGAATCCGTGCCGCCGGAGTTCGCACGCCACATCCAAGCGATCGACGACTCTCCCGACAAGTACGCCAAACTGCTGAAGCGCCACCTGGCGAAGCCCCTGGCGCGCCACATCTGGCCGGCGGCGCTCCACGAGCCGCCGATGGCGGCGTCGCTGTTGCATGCTTCCTATCGAGAAGCGCGCACCCAATGGCTGGCCGGCAGACCCCACATCACCGCACTGCTCGACGCGGGACTGACCTCGCTCAATGGCACCACGTACAAGGCAGCCGCCCTGAATACGGCGTCGCTGCAGTGGGACATCCTGTGCCGCGACGACGATCCTCTGGCGGACATCGGCGACAAGGCGCATTTGTTCCGCGACAGCGTGCTCGCCGCCAAGACCAAAAAGAAATGCGTCACGCCCTCGCATGCGTTCTTCGGCCACGCGGAAGCCTACTTGTCGAAGCGCGAGGAACTCGAACAATCGCTGTTCCTTGCCCGCTGCCGCCTGCTCGAGCGCCTGTTCGCGGAAGGGTCGGCGCAATTGCAAACCCTCAAGCGCTCCCGGCAGGTGGTGGCCTTCGACGACATGCTCGCGAACGTCCACGAACGGCTGCAGCATCCCGACTATCCCTGGCTTAGCGAGTCGATCCGCGCGCGCTTTCCCGCCGCCCTGATCGACGAATTCCAGGACACCGATCCGCTGCAGCTCGCCATCTTCAAGAAAATCTACGATGCCGACGACTCCCTGGTCTTCTTGGTCGGCGATCCCAAACAGGCGATCTATAGTTTCCGACAGGCGGACCTGCACAGCTACCTTCGCGCCACCCGCTGGGCGGGTCGGCAATGGTCGCTCACCGCCAATCAGCGCTCGAGCCAGCCGCTGCTGGCGGGTCTGAACCGGCTGTTCGGCAGCAACGGCGCGGCCTTCGTCCTCCCCGAAGTCCAGTACCGGCACGTCGAGTTCGGCGCCAAGCCGCGCGCGCCGTTCGAGGACCACAGCGAGCCGCGCGCGCCGCTGCAGGTGTGGCGCCTGCCCGACGCCGGCGGCGGCGGATGGCCGAAGGCGCGCGCCAGGCACGAATCGGTCGACGCCACGGCGGCGGAAATCGCCCGGCTCCTCCAAGCCGGCTTGGACGGCCACATCACGCTGGATGGGCGCGCGCTGCGACCGGGCGATATCGCCGTCCTGGTCCGCAGCCGCTCGCTCGGCGGCGAAATCAAGCGCGCGCTCGCGCGCTTGAGCGTGGGGGCGGTGGAGCTGTCCCGTGAGAGCATCTTCGGCTCGCCCGAGGCGCGGGACTGGGAGACGGTGCTCACCGCCATCGCGTCGCCCACCCGCGACTCGCTGCTGCGCGCCGCGCTCGCCACCGAGATCTTCGGCCGCGACGCGCCGCAGATCGAACGCATCGGCGCCAGCGACACGCGGCTGCCACGGTGGATCATCCAGTTCATGGAGTACCGCGAGCTGTGGTTGAATCGCGGGTTTGGCGTGATGTACCGCCAGCTGTTCACCGATCAAGCCGTCGCGAAGCGCCTGCTCGCCCGGCCCGACGGCGAGCGCCGTCTCACGAACTGCCTGCACATCGCCGAGGAACTGCAGCGAGCGGCCGAATCGAATCCGTCCCCCGAGGCGCTGCTGCGCTACTTCAAGGCCGCACAGCAAGAGGACAACCCCGTCGACACCGCGCAGTTGCGCCTCGAGTCCGACCAGAACCTGGTGCAGATCGTCACCATCCACGCCAGCAAGGGACTCGAGTACCCCATCGTGTTCTGCCCCTTCCTCTGCGACGGCGCGACCAAGTTCGGCGGCCCCCGCCCCGAGGGACTCGAGTATCACGATGCGACGCTCCTGCCGGTGATCGATTTCACCGACTACGCCGATGACGACCCCACCTTGGCGGCAATCCAGGCACAGATCAAATTGGAGCAATCCGCCGAGACGGTGCGGCTCTTGTATGTGGCGCTCACACGCGCCGTGCATCGCTGCTATCTCGTCATGGGCCCCTACCAGACTTACAGCCCCAAGGACGAATGCGCCCGCAGCATGCTCAACTGGCTGGTCGCGGGAGCGGGCAGTTCTCCCGCGGCCTGGTTCGGCTCGACGCTCACCACATCGCAACTCGATGCCGCGTGGGCCGCCGTGGCGGCTGCGAGCGGCGGCGCCCTCGTCATCGATCCGCTGCCGACCCTGCCGGGAGTGCCGCTGCGGCAACCCACCACCGATGCCGCCACCCTGACGACGCCCGCCCCGCCGGGCAGCATCGCGGCCGGCTGGCGCCTCAGCAGCTACAGCGGCCTGAGCTACGGCGCGCGCAGCGAGTCCGCCACCACCGATCATGACGCCCGCGCCGTCGCCGCGCCCGCGTGGAGCACACGCCCCGCCGACATTCCGCTGGACGACATCCTGCGCTTTCCGCGCGGCCCGGATGCCGGCGACTGCATCCATGCCGTGTTCGAGAGCCTCGACTTTACCGATCGCAGCGGCTGGGGACGTGCGATCACCGCGGCGCTCTTGAGCCATCCACAAGCCCGCGTCGACGATCCGGCCTCGCTGCCGGCGACGACCTTGAGCCGCATGCTGTTGCAGCTGGTCGACGACGTGACCACCGCGGCCCTGCGGCCCGGATTGCACTTGTCCTCGGTCCCGCTGCAGCGCCGCCTCACCGAACTCGAGTTCAATCTGCCGGTGCCCCATCTGTCGGCCACCACGCTCAACGCGGCGCTCCAGCACGCGGGATACGAGGTGCCCACGCTGACCTTCGGCGCGCTCGAGGGCTACCTGAAGGGATTCATCGATCTGGTGTTCGAACATGAAGGGCAGTACTTCATCCTCGATTGGAAGTCGAACCATCTGGGCTATACCGCGGCCGATTACGCCGGCGCACCTCTTGCGCGCGCCATGGCCGAGCACGGCTATCACCTGCAGTACCTGCTGTACGTACTCGCGCTCGATCGCTACCTGCAACTGCGCGTGCCCGACTACCGCTACGACACGCATGTCGGCGGCGTCCTCTATCTCTTCGTCCGCGGCGTCCGCCCCACGTGGCCCGGGACCGGCGCCGAGGCCCCCGGCGTCTTCTTCCATCGTCCGGCGGAGGCAACCATTCGCACGCTCAATCACCTGCTCGGTTCACCGAGCGCCGCGGCGGTGACCGAATGACCTCTACCGCCGTCGCCGACTCCCCTGCCGGCACGGTTGCCTCCGCCGACAACCCCACCATCACCATGGCGCCCGACGAACGCCTTGCCGCCGCCTTCGGCGACCATGTGGAGCGCTGGGCGCGCCAACAGGGTGCCCCAGACGCTGCGGCGCAGATAGCCAGGCGCGCCGCGACCTTGGTGAGTCTCGCCACCTCGAACGGACACAGTTGTCTGGCCATCGACGAACTCCTCGACTCGCTCAACGCCGCAGCCGGGATACCTATCGACGTCGCCGCACTTCGCGCGCGATTGCGGGAATCCAAGGTGGTCGGCACACCCCACGCACCCGAATCTCTGCCGCTGATCGCGGATGACGAGCGCGTGTATCTGCATCGCTATTTCGACTACGAATGCCGGCTCGCCGGCAGTCTCATGGCGCGCAGCGCGGAACCGTCCGGCGCAACCGCCCCGACCACCCTGCCACCCCACGTCATGGCCCTGCTCGATCAACTGTTCGCCGGCAATAGCCCCGAGCCCGGCACACCGGACTGGCAGAAGATTGCCGTCATCTCGGCGCTGCTCGGGCGCCTGACCATCATCAGCGGCGGGCCCGGGACCGGCAAGACCACCACGGTGGTCAATCTGCTCGCCTGCCTGCTCGAGGCCAACCCCGATTGCCGGATTGCGCTCACCGCACCCACCGGCAAGGCCGCCGCACGCATGACGGAGGTCATCCTGCGACGCGCCGGCCACCTGCCAGAGGCGCTGCGCGCCAAGCTCCCGACGGCATCCTCCACTATCCACCGCTTGCTCGGCGGCACGCCGCAGGGCGAATTTCGCCACGATGCCACCCACCCGCTCCCCATCGATGTCCTCATCGTCGACGAAGCCTCGATGCTCGATCTTGCCCTCGCCGTGCACCTCATCGAAGCCGTGCCCCTCACCGCCAAGATCATTCTGCTGGGCGACAAGGACCAGCTGGCCGCCGTCGAATCGGGCGCGGTGTTCTCGGAGCTGAGCGCGCAATACACCTTGAGTCCCGGGCGACTCCACGCGCTGACGCATCTCGGCGAAGTCGCACCGCCGCCTCGAGAGCCCCAGCTCGATCTGCCATTCCCCACCGACCGACGCGGCAGCTTGGAGGACAGCGTCATCTGGCTGCGACGCAACTACCGGTTTGCCGCCGGCTCCGCCATCGGCTTGCTGGCCGCTGACACCAACGACGGCGATGCCACCCGCGCGCTCGGACGGCTTGGGAGCGCATCCGACCCCTCGCTGGTCTGGATCAACGATGGCGACAGCACGCCGTCGCCAAGGTCCCTGGATGCGATCCTGAAGGGCTACGCGCCCTATCTCGATGCCGTGCGCCGTCATGCCGCCGATCCCGCGGCGATCACCGCCGCCTTCGCCCGGTTCCGCGTGCTCTGTGCAGTGCGCGACGGCCCGTGGGGCGTCAATGCCATCAATCAACAGGTCGGCACGCATGCTCGCCGCACGCTGCAACATCCCTTGGATCCCGGGATGCGCTCCGAGTGGTATCCCGGCAGGCCGGTCATGGTCCTGCGTAATGACCATGTCTTGAAGCTGTTCAATGGCGACATCGGCATCGTGCTGCCCGACAGGCACGGGAATTTGCAGGTATGGTTCCCCGTCGAGCCGGCCGGCTTTCGCGCCATCGCACCGGTTCGGCTACCGGATCACGAGACCGCATTCGCGATGACGGTGCACAAGTCTCAAGGATCCGAGTTCGACGCGGTTCTGCTCGTGCTACCCGCCGAGAGGAACCGCGTACTCACCCGCGAACTCCTGTACACGGCCGTGACGCGCGCGCGTGAGAGCCTGACCCTCGTGGCGAACGCAGGCATCGTCGCCAGCGCCATCGACACGCCGACCAAGCGCGTCTCCGGACTGTTGGCGCGCGTACGAAATCGCGAAACTCCGTGACGGACGAAGGCTCCGGCGGTGGATTCAGCCGGGCGGGCCAGGCTCGATCAGCTTCAACCGCCGCAACAGCGGCGTGATGCTCAACCCCTGGACGAACACCGAAAAGGCGACGACCGCGAAGGTGAGTGTCACGACATCATCGTGACGCGGGAGGTCGGGCGGCAGGGCAAGCGCCAGGGCGAGCGCGAGCGCGCCGCGCAGGCCGCCCCAGAAAAGCACGTGCTGTTGTCGAACGGGCACCCGCAGACGACTCCCGGCAAAGACCGCGCAGAGCGGATAGATCGCCACCGCGCGACCCAGCGTCACGAGCACGATGGCGAGCACCACCGGCGCCCATAGGTTCTTGAAGTGCTGCTGTGCCTCCTGCGCACCGATCAACAGAAAGATCAGTGAATTGGCCACGAAGGCCGCATATTCCCAGAACGGCTCGAGCGCCTGGCGGCCCGCTCGGGTGATCAAGTCGGATGAACGAAAATTGCCGACGACGAGGCCCGCCGTCAACGTCGCGAGCACGCCGGACAGCCGAAAATGTTCCGCGATGAAGAACGAGCCGTAGGCCGCCAGCGTCGTGAAGGTGATCTCGAGCAGATAGTCCGGCGTGCGTCCCGCCAGCACCATGAGCGCCGCGGCGACGACACCGCCGACCACGACCCCACCGACGGTCGTCATGAACAAGGTACCGGCCACCACCCACGCATCCTGATGGGCTCCGCCGAGGATGCCCAGCACGGCCACGAATGCGACCGCCGCAGTGCCATCATTCAGCAGGCTCTCCGCCCCGATCAGCAGCCGCAGACGCGCCGGCACCTGCGCTTCCTTGAAGGTCGCGATGACGGACACAGGATCGGTTGCCGCGATCAACACCCCGAAGACGATGGCGCTGCCCCAGTCCCAGTCGAGCCCATAGGTCATGCCGGCCGCAGTGACGGCTGCCGCCAGCACCACCCCCACGCTCGCCAGCAGGCCGACGACCGGCAGGTCTCTCTTGAAATCCTTCCAATGAATGAACAGCGCGGCTTCGAACACGAGCGGCGGCAGGAACACCGAAAAGATCAACTCCTTGGACAGGTGCCATTTCAGGTACACGTGCGCGGAATAAAGACCCATGCCGGCAAGCACGAGACCCACCGTGTACGGCAGGTGCAGCCGACGGCTCAGCATCGCCACGAGGGCGGACACGAACAGCAAGAAGCCGAGCTGGGACAAATCCGAGGTCATGTGTTGCGAGTTTAGCATCACACCTTCCGCGTAACGCGTCGGACACGCCGGCGTACCCGCCCCAGCCCAGGGTCAGATCTCGAATTCCACCCCGATCTCCATCACCTGGGTGCTCGGAATATTGAAGTATGCCCCGGGCTGCTGGGCATTGTGATGCATCAGCGCAAACAGCGATTTGCGCCATCGCGCCATGCCACTCTGTCGTGCCGTCGGAATGACGGTCTCGTGACCGGTAAAATACGTGACCTGCCGCAGATCGCACTGCGCGACCAGGTGGCGTTCCACGGCGCACTGCAGGCCTCGCGGAACATCGGGCTTCTCCATGAAGCCGAATCGCAGTTGCACGCGCGCAATTCGCTCTGAGAGCGCGGTGACGGTCACCCGATCGTCGTCCTCGACACGCGGGGTGTCCGTCATCTCGACCGCCACCAGCAACACCCGCTCGTGGAGCACCCGGTTGAAATTCACGTTAACGGTCAACGGCAGCGGCACCCCCTTCGTCATCCGGCCCAGAACGACGGCGGTGCCCGGAATCTGGTACGGCGGATCCGCCTTCATCCGCTCGATGAATTCCTGGGAGCGCTCGCGGATCTCGAGGCGCACACGATCCATGATCTCCTGACCCTTGCGCCAGGTCAGCATCAAAAAGGCGATGACGAACGAGATCGCCAGGGGAAACCAGCCGCCCTCCAGCAGTTTCGTGGAGGTCGATGCCACGAACAACAGGTCGAGCGCCAGAAGGCTGCCGTTCACGCTGAAGACGAGAATGGGATTGTACTTCCACTGCAACGCGACGAAGGTCGCCATGACCGTGGTGATGGCCATGAGCAGCGACACCGCAATGCCGAAAGCGCCGGCCAGTGCGTCGGACGAGCCGAAGCCGATGACGGCCGCGAGAGTGCCGAAGGCGAGCAGCCAATTCACCACGGGGACATATATCTGGCCCATCTCGTGCCCGGCGGTATGGACGATGTTCATCCGTGGCAGGAAGCCGAGCTGGATCGCCTGGCTGGTGAGCGAGTACGCACCGGAAATGATCGACTGCGACGCGATGACGGTCGCAACGGTCGCCAGGGCGACGAGACCATAGTGGCCCCACTCCGGCGCGAGCTGATAGAAGGAATTCTCGATCGCGCCGGGCTGCGACAGCAGCAGGCCACCTTGACCAAAATAGTTGAGCGTGAGAGCCGGCAGCGCGACACCGAACCAGGCGAAGCGAATCGGACGCGCGCCAAAATGCCCCATGTCCGCATAGAAGGCTTCACCGCCGGTCACGGCCAGAAACGCACCACCGATGATGGCCAAGGAGAGCGGTCCGGCGTGCGACAGGTAGGTGATCGCCGGAATCGGGCTGAGTGCCGCCAGAATCGCGGGCCCCCGGGCGATTCCCATGATCCCCAGTACGCCGATCACACAGAACCAAATGAGCATCACCGGACCGAACAGCCGGCCGATCCATGAGGTGCCCTTCCTTTGGATCAGGAATAGCGCCACCAGGATGATGAGCGTCGCCGGCACGACGAAACGTGACATTTGCGGCGCATACAGTTTGATCCCTTCGATGGCGCTCAGCACCGAGATCGCCGGCGTGATGGTCCCGTCGCCGTACAGCAGCGTGGCTCCCACCAAGCCGATCACGAGAGATACGCCGGCGCGCCGGCCGGACCGGCCGGTCTTGGGATTGACCATCGCGAGGAGCGCCAGGATGCCGCCCTCCCCATGGTTGTTGGCGCGCATGATCAAGCTGGAATACTTGATCGAAATCACGATGATGAGGGACCAGAAGATCAACGACACGATGCCCAGCACCGCCGCCGGGGCGATGACGCCGCCCGGGCTTGCGCTCTTCACGGCCACTTGCAACGTGTACAGAGGACTCGTCCCGATGTCGCCGAACACGATGCCCATGCATGCCAGGGCGGCGGACGCGACGGGGGTGCGTGATTGGACCGGCGGTTCGCGGCGGGCGGTGATGATGGCGGACATGAGTTTATTGACTGTTGTGACTGCTTTCGGCGTTGGCTCCGAGCGTACCGTACGATAGGAAATCGCGTGTAAAAAAATCGCGGCCGCAGTACCGGGCGCGATGGCCTGCCGCGTCGGCCTGGGAAGCGAGCGCTTCATCGGCCTGCGCGCCGAGTTGCGCGCCCTGATGCAGCTGCTGGGCGAATCGATAGAAGCGGGCCCGTAATTGCTGATACCGGCCCGCGGCACGCGGCGGACCCGGCAGAGAATTTACGGCTTCCCAGCGGCAGGTTCGAAGCTCAGATAACTGATTCGATCCCCCGCGCCGTCCGCGAACCACAGGCGGTTCACGAGATGTGTCGGCGGTTCCCGATCGCTGCCCGCGGTCAGCCCGACGGCGCGAGCACCCGCGCCCGCCGTCAATTCCGTGATGGCGCCATCGGGTGTCACCCGCCCGAGCGAGCTGCCACGCGTGTACCAAATATTTCGATCCGGCCCCACCGCGATGTTGATGGGTGATGGGCCGGCGCCGGGCATCGCATATTCCGTCACGTCGCCGGTCAGGGTGATCCGGCCGACGCGGTTGCCGTCCGTCGCCAGGCCGTCCATCCCGCCGGAGAGCTCGACGAACCACAGCGCGCCATCGGCGCCGGCGGTGATGTCGCCCGGCCCCGAATTGGGCCGCGGCATCGGAAACTCCGTGACCCGGCCGACCAGCGTGATCCGCCCGATCTTGTTGGCCTTGAATTCCGAGAACCAGATGTGCCCGTCCGCGCCCACCGCCAGCGCGCGCGGTCCGCTGTCGGCTGTCGGCGGGGAGAATTCGGTGATCTTGCCCTGCGGTGTGATGCAGCCGATCTTGCCGGCCGCGAACATGCCGAACCAGATGTTGCCGTCGGCACCGAGCGCAATCGCGCGGGGCTGGCTCGCCGCCGTCGGTATCTCGAATTCGACGATCACCCCATCGGGCGTGATTCGGCCGATGCGGTTGCCCGTATGCTCGGAAAACCACATATTGCCGTCGCCGCCCAGCGCGATGATGCGCGGTGAACTGTCGCGCTGCGGCAAGGGAAACTCGACGAGCCCCGTGCCGTCGGCGTTCATGCGTCCGATCCGGTTCCCACCACTTTCGGTGAACCACAGCCGGCCGTCGCGCGCGACCGCGATGGTCGTGGGCGCACTGCCAGGGTGGGGCAACGCAAAAGACTCAATCTTACCGTCGGTCGTCCAGTTTCGATCCGTCAACCTGAGCCAGCGCTGCTCCGCCGCGTGCACGGCAGTCGGCTGCTCAGCGACCACTCCCATCGACAACGCCAGCCCGGCTGCAATCGCGGCACTTCCGATCAGTTTGTTCATGGCCCCTCCCTCGGTCTTGTCGTGCCGATTCCCGCGGACTTTGCCCACCCGCGGCTCTCACTGCTCCCCCAACGTCGCCAACGCCACGCCCAGCGCCCCCGTGAAATATAAATACAGGAACGCCGGCACCACCACAATCACCGAGACCACCGTCGACACCCGCACCAACCGGGCCATGAACACGGACTTGCAGTTGTCCGCACACCGATAGGTCGCCACCGTCACGTACACGCTGAACGCAACCCCGAAAGCCGTGTACGCCCACATGGCCACGTCGTTGCCTGGATCGATGCAGGCGCCGAGTGCGCTGACCAGCACCGAACCCAACAGCCCGTAGCCCCAGAACACCGTGGCCAACGAAGTCTTGCCCTGCCAGGGCTCTTTGACAGCGAGCCAGAGCCGCGTCACCGCTCCGCCATCTTCGCCGACGACATGAACGCTTTCGCATGCTCCAACTCCGGTCGCGTCGACAGCGAAACTGACGCGGCAACGGTCATGGGGAGGAGAAGAGCCGCTGTCCTTTTCATCGATTCTGCGGCACGGAAAACCCCACCGCTCGAGCCGGGGAGGAAGTGCCTCTCCTGAGAGTGAATTGTTAGTGTGAAACTCGATGTTTCAGCCAGATTGTGGGTCTTGTCGAGGTCCATAAAACCCATTAATTTACCTCGATGCTGCTGGTCTATCGATACCGCGCCAAGACCCGCCTGGCGAAGTCGGTCCTCGATGCAGGCTGGTCTTCCTTCCGAGCCTTGGCTCCGCTACAAAGCGATCGCGCACGGGGCTTGGTACGAGGAAGTCAATGAATCGTTCTCTTCCCGAGTCTGTTCGTCTTGTGCAAGCAAGACGGGGCCGAAAGGTGTCGCAGACCTCGGAATAAGAAGCTGGATCTGTTCTGAGTGTGGAATGTCGCATGATCGTGATATCAACTCTGCTCGGAATATCCTCTTCCGTTCGGGACATCGAACGCCTGCTGAGGGAATCCCCGCCCCTTAGGGTGGGGAGGATGTCAAGGACGCAGAGTAAAGGACGCCAACCGTGACGGCAATTCCGCCCGCCGGCCGCGTCCACGATTAGAATTCCACCCATGCTACAGGATGCGCAGACCGATTTGTTTCCCTGGATCCTCGGCGGCCTGCTCGTCGTCGCCGGTGCCGTGCCCGCAGCGATGTACCTCACGCACGCGCCACCGCCGGCAGCTATCGCCGTGGCGGCTCCCGCGAATCCAGGTCCATCGAGCCCACCCGCGGCCGGTTCCAGCGCCGGGCCCGCCGCCTCGGTTGCCCGCGCCACCCCGGCCGCCGCCGCAGAATCCGCACCTGCCAGCCCCGCGCCGAGTCAGATCTGGCAGTGCACCGTGAATGGCCAAAAGACCTTCTCCGATTCCCCTTGCGGCGCAGGCGCCACCCTGCGTCAAGTGAGCCAGGTGAATCGCATGGATCCGACACCGGCCGCCCACGTGCCGGTCTATCCCCAATCGCCGGGTGTCTATTATCCACCGGCCCCGGCTGAAGACGTCCCAAGCTCCAACGACATCGACGCGGCGCCGTCAGTGATCCTCATCAACGAAAGACGACACGACCACCGGCCCCCGCCACATCCGCACGACCGCAGACCCATCCAACGCAATTAGCCGAGTCCGGAAGGCAGGCCAACCGGCAGCGAACCGGCAGCGCTGCGCCTCCGCTACTCGGAACCCTTGTTCCATGTCAGATCCGCCACCGACTCCCGTCCCGCCACCGAATAGAGCACCGCGGCGTTGCGGCTCTTTTGGAATTCATCGATGGTTTCACCGCGAAACGCGGCGTAGATGTGGGGGTTCGCGATGCCGATGACCGCGCCGAGCTTTTCGAGCAGAAAGAAGATCACTCCATAATGGATCATGCCGATCCAGTCGCGCGATCGAATGAGCTGTCGCTCCTCATCACTCAATCCCGCGGCCGTATACGTCTCCTCTTCGTTCGCCCGAAACAGACGCCTGAACTCCGGGTCGATCAACTGATGCAGATATTTGTTGAAGCGAAAGGCTTTGACGCTGCGTTCGAGCGTGAACGGATACGTACCCGCGAGTCGATCCACGCCCGCCAGCTGGTGGCCGACCAGTTCCCGATAGGCCGTCAAATCGATATCGGCAGGCCCCTCGGTTTCGTTCTCGTAGATGGCCGTCGCGATGCCGGTCATCGACGGCAGGTAATAGCTTCGATGCAGCGTCCTCAAGCGTTTGCCCATCGCCCCCCGCATGATGAGCCACATGATGACCTCGGCGCCTTCGAACCCACCCAGCCGCGCATAATCCGCGTGCGTCATCTGCGCCAGAACGTCGGGATCCTGGGCGAACAGATCGAGGAACTTGTGATCCCATTCCGGATTGTTGAATCCGGCGCGCTCGCCGTGCACCTGGTGCGACAGGCCGCCCGTCGCGACGATGGCGACCGTCACGTCGGGCGGATACGACTCGATCGCCCGCCGTAATGCGTGGCCGAGCTTGAAGCAGCGCGCCGCGGTTGGAATCGGGAATTGCAGCACGCCCACTTGCAGGGGCACCACCCGGCCGGGCCAGTCCGGCTCGTGGTCCCACATCATCGACAGCGGCGAAAAGCAGCCGTGATCCAATGCCTTGTCCTGAAAAAAGGCCATGTCGAATTCTTCCGCCATCAGCGCGGCGCCGAGGTGCTGGGCGAATGGCGAGTCGCCGCGCAACGCGGGCAGATTGCGCGCGCCGGCGCCTTCGTCGGCCACGGGATAGGAATTGCCGATGCCGAGCGAAAAGGCCGAGTAATGATCGAAGAAGAACGACGTCACGTGGTCGTTGAAGATATAGAGGAGCACATCGGGGTGCTTGTCGACGAGCCATGCCCTCAACGGCTGGTACGCATCGAATATGGGCTTCCAAACCGGGTCATTTTGCTTCGACGTATCGAACGCGAAGCCGATCGTGGGCGTGTGGGACGTCGCGAGCGCGCCGATGATTCTTGCCATGACTATTCCCCTCAAATGACACCAGTTGGATTGAAATATATTCCACCCGAGCGGCTCCTGCCATGGCCGCCGCCCCTACCGGATCGGCGGAATAATCACCGACTCCGCCCGACACGCCTCCCGCAACGCATCCGCGCCACATGCCCGCGGGTTGAGCTCGCGATCGAAGCACACGTGCACCTCGCGCAGCCGGGGTGCTCCTTGCCCGGAGCACGTCGCGACCACCGCGTCCGCGGACCACTGCGGATTCGCCTTCAAGAACGCATTCACGATCACGGCCGGCGATTTCTCGACGGCGGCGCTGGGATTGACCAACGGCTTCGGAATCACCACCGCGGCGCGCGCCCGCCGCACCAGCGAGAAGTACTCCTCGGGCGCCAGCCCGCTGCAGCTCCCATGCGTCGCCCACTCGTGGTACACCAGCTGCCTTGCCGGCATGAGGTCCGCGATTCCATCCGCCACCGATTCTGGGATCCGTGAATCCCCGCAATGCTCCGGCCAACCCCGCTCATTCTGCGGCCACAACCCATGCACGATGAAGCCGTAGCGCCGCGCCCCGTTGCACTCTGGTGAATCCGGCTTCTGAACGCAGAACGCCGGCGACCACGACAGCGACAATAGGTAGTAATCGAACCGGCCCGCCTCGGCATCGCTCTCACGCGCGTGATGCCGCGCCGATGCGATGGACATCACGCCCATCATCAGAAGCGCGACGAGCGCCGCCGATCCGCTGCCCCTCGTTACTCCCGACAAGCGCCTATCCTCCGGCCCGGATGTTCTTCGCTGTCTGTCCCTGACCATCGGCCCGCCAACCCGGCGGACCGAACACGATGCCGGCAACCTCGCGCAGCGAGCGCGCCGCGACCACCTCCCGGATGATCGCCGCCCATTCATGGAACGCAATGCGAATCGGATTGAAGGTCTGAATGTCGTGCACCAGGCCGTAGCGCACCGGTTCATCGTCCCGCTCCGCCACGAAGGTGCCGAACATCCGATCCCAGACCATCAGCACGCCCGCATAATTGCGGTCGAGGTACACCGCATTCGAGCCGTGATGCACCCGATGATGCGAGGGCGTGTTGAACAGATACTCGAACCAGCGCGGCATGCGCCGCACCGCCTCCGTGTGGATCCAGAACTGGTAGGCCAGGTTGAAGCTCTGCTGCGCCAGGATCATCTCCGGCGGAAACCCCAGGAACGCCAGCGGAATCCACGGCGTCCACGTGCCCACCGATACGCCGGTCCATGACTGGCGCAATGCCGTCGATAGATTGTATTGCTGCGAGGAATGATGATTGACGTGCGCCGCCCACCAGAACCGGCATTCGTGGCTCACTCGATGGAACCAGTAGTAGGCGAAGTCATCGAGGAAGAAGATCACCACCCACGCCCACACCGAAGTCGGCGGGATCGTGAACACCCGAACCTGGTAGACCGCCGTCAGGCCCGCGAATACGATTCCCGCCATCAACAGGTTCATCACGATGTTGCCCACATACATGGTGAGCGACGCGACGCTGTCGCGGACCTGATAGGTCGCATTGATGACCGAGAAACCGGCGAGAACGGCCTCCAACGCGATCAACCCGACCGAAATGGCCAGAAACACTTCCGGCGTGTGCCATTGATGGTGCATCGTCCCCACATCTCCGTGACCGCGGCGGGGTATTGCACCACATCTGACGAGCAAAGCGCATGTTCGGCGGCGTCGGCCTCTACTGGACGAGTGCGTTCTCCGCCATCATGA
This sequence comes from Gammaproteobacteria bacterium, assembly GCA_003164785.1. Lineage (GTDB taxonomy): Bacteria > Pseudomonadota > Gammaproteobacteria > Steroidobacterales > Steroidobacteraceae > Bog-1198. The sequence continues at coordinate 95,948 of PLUE01000050.1, forward strand.
GCCGATGAAAACCATCGGCCTTTTGGGCGGCATGAGCTGGGAATCCACCGTCCCCTACTACCGTCTCATCAACGAATTCGTGAAGGAACGGTTGGGCGGCCTGCACTCCGCCAGGCTGATCTTGCACAGCGTCGACTTTCACGACATCCAGCGATTGCAGAAGGCCGGCGACTGGCTTGCGGCCGGACATCTGTTGGGCGACGCCGCCCGCTCCCTCGAGGTCGCAGGCGCCGATTGCGTGGTCATCTGCTCGAACACCATGCACAAGGTCGCACCGGCCATCGAAGGCGCGGTGAACATCCCGCTGCTGCACATTGCCGACCCCACCGCGGACGTCATCAAAGCGGCCGGCTATGCCGTCGTCGGCCTGCTCGGCACCAAATTCACCATGGAACAGGACTTTTATCGCGATCGGCTGACCGCAGGGCACGGTCTCACCGTCCTGACCCCCAGTTCCGCGGACCGCGACTCGGTCCACCGCATCATCTTCGAGGAGCTCTGCCTGGGGAAGGTGCAGCCCGAATCGCGCCAGACGTTCCAACGGATCATCCATGCCCTCGCCGCGCAGGGCGCCCAAGCCGTCATTCTGGGTTGCACCGAGATCTCGATGCTCATCTCTCAAAATCACACCTCGATCCCGCTGTTCGACACCACCGCCATCCACGCCCTCCACGCCGCGGCCTGGGCCCTCGAGCCGAATGAGTCCAAGGCCGGCGACACCCTGCCTTTGGGCTAAGCTGAGGCTTTCACGAGGGCTCGAGCCATGTGGTTCTCGGAACCGGGTCAGGGACTGATGCAGCTGGGTGAGCTCGGCATGGCCTTCCTGCTCCCCGCCTTCATCGGCCTCGAGCGCGAAGTACGCCACAAGAGTGCCGGATTCCGCACTTATACGTTGGTCGGGCTAGCCTCGGTGCTCATCATGCTGGTGTCGAAGTACGGCTTCACCAACGTCCTCGAGACCAGCCGGGTCGTTCTCGACCCCTCCCGCATCGCCGCTCAGATCGTCACCGGCATCGGCTTCATCGGAGGCGGTCTCATCTTCGTTCGCCGCACCGCCGTGCGCGGACTCACCACGGCGTCATGTCCGTCCACGCCGGCGACGTCAACGTCCTCGCGGATTAGCCAACCGGTCGCCCGGGGCCGCCGGTTGAGAAGGCCCTGCAGACGTTCCTTGGCCTTGAAAACGCGGCCAGCCTTTGATTCCACTGAAACCCCACATAAAGCGATTCAGCAGCTATCATTTCGCCCCCAGGAAATCCGGGCGGTCGACAAGAGGGTCCGCGGTTCCCAGAACTGCAATGGCGAGGGACCATCGAGACCACACGCGGTCCGGGCATAGGTGTGAACGATGCGGATGATGAATGAAAGAATCGACGAGGAATTGCGCGTTCTCGAAGAACGCCTGGCGATGCCGGCCGCATCGGAGTCGCGCGAGAGCCTGGGCGCGCTGTTCGCGCCCGAATTTCGCGAGTTCGGCTGCGACGGGAAGATCTATGAGGACGTGCCGACGCTCCTCGAGACGCTCCCCCTCGGCGACGCTCCGCGGCTGATGTTCGAGGAATTTCGGGCCGTCCCCGTGGCGCCGGACACGGTGCTCGTCACCTATCGAGCCAAAAGCCTGCCCGGGTTGGGCTGGAAGCCACCCACCTTGCGCAGCTCGCTGTGGGTGATGCGCCAGAGCGGCTGGCAGCTGGTGTTCCACCAAGGCACTCGATTGGCGCGCGGGCGAAGTTAGTCGATGTCCTGCGCATCCCACGATTTCAACACCTGGCGACCCTACCTCACCGCCTCCACCACCCCCGCAAAAAAGTCCTCGTTCGCAATGGGCTCCTTGTCCACGGGCTTCGGCTGTGCGCCCCACATCACCGCCACCACATGTTCGCGCGGATTCACGTAAATATATTGCCCATAGATCCCGATGGCCTCGTACGCCCCAGCATTGGTCGACCCCGCCGGCGCATCGATCGGCCAGATGAAGTACCCATAATCCACTTTCTTGCCGCCGACGATCTTGCTGCTGCTCGCGTCGTGCACCCATCCGTCGGGCAATATCCGCTTCCCTGCCACGACCCCATCGTTCATCAGGAACAAGCCGAACCGTCCGTAGTCCCGGAGTGTCGCGGCGAGACCACCGCCGCCGATCTCCTGGCCGTGCGGCGAGTCGAGCCACCACACCGCATCGGACTCCATGCCCAGCGGCAACCAGAACCGCTCGGACAGGTATTGCGAGATGGGTTTGCCCACCGCCGCACGCAGCACCGCACCCGCCACGTAGGTCTCGCCGGTGCTGTAGTTCCAGAGGGATCCCGGCGCGCCCGCGCGCGGCAGTTTCGCCATCAACGCCAGAATCGCGCCGGGCTTCTGCGCGATCTGCGCGTCCAACATGTGGCGCCGATCGGATGCCGGATCGGTATAGGTCTCATCCCATTTCACGCCCGACGCCATCTGCAACACATTGCGAATGCTCACGCCGTCGTAGGCGCTGCCCGCCAGCTCCGGCAGGTACTTCGTCACCGGATCGTCGATGCTCGTGATGAAGCCGTCGCGGATCGCCGCACCGATCATCGACGACGTCATCGTCTTGACCAGGGACATCGAGATCCACCGGGTATGCTCGTCGTTGCCCATCTCGTAGTCTTCGTAGGCGATTTCGCCGTCCTTGAGCACCAGCAGCCCGGTGACGCGATCCAACGCCATGAAGTCGATCAGGTCGTATGACTTGCCCGCCGACCTGAATTTGAAATTGCCGAGCTGCTTCGCGCGCTTCGGCAGCGGCGTGACATGCGCACCATGCTTGACGACTCGCACCGGAAACAATCGCTCGATGTGACTGAAGGTATTGACCTGCACGTCCGAGGTCATCGTGCCGTCATACACCTCACGCACCGTGGCGACCCTGTCCACCTTCGCTTCCGCCGCCTCGGCGAGCGCGCAGCCCGCGAACAACGACAACACCATCGAACCGCAAACCAATGCCTCACGCATGACCGCTCCCCCCTCGCCCGCTTAAACACGCCGCGCCCCGCCAGCACCCGCACCGGCGCCGGCAAAGGATCCAGCGGTGCCGGCCCTACCGGCAGCGACAGCGACGCACGCACCTCGGCGATCAGGATCTGCAAGGCCCCCGCGATGTCCAGCGGATGAATGTTGACCAGCTCCGATACCACCGCCGCGGCCGCCGATGCAGCCGATGCAGCGGCCGCACCCGGCAGCGGCGCCGCCGACCCCGCCCCGGAACCCGTCCCCACCCGGGTCATCGCGGGATCGATGGGCACCGGGGGAACGTTGGTCACCTCCATGTGAACTTCCGGTTATTTCTCAGGCAGATATCGTTGGACCAGTTCGCCCATCCGCACCAGACTGCTGTGAAACGGGTCCTGCCCCAATTCGTGCAGGTCCAGGTAGACGCCGCTGCCCTTGAGCATGGGCTTGACCCGCTGCGTCTGCTCGAGGATATCGTCGTGCGCCGCGAGCACCGTCAACGACGCCTTCAAGGACTTGAGCTTCTTCTCGATCGGATAACTGCACACCGCCTTGAACGCCGCCCCGGGATACGCCGCCAGCACGTGATCGATGAAGCGCCGATGCATGTCGGCATAGTTATGAGGCGGCAGCCGGTCGGAGAAGCCGCCGCGCCACGCCGCCAGCACATGCCCGCCCTCGGACACCGGTTTCAACGGCTGTTCGCTGTATTTCTCCATGTGCCGCTGCTGCTCGTCCTTGGTGAACAACGGCATGCCCAGGGCGATCACGCGGCGGACTTGGTTCGGCAACTGATGCGCGATCTCGATGGCCTCGATGGCGCCGGTATGCACGCCCAACACATCGAACGGCCCCTGCAGCGAAGCGGCCTTGAGCGCGTCCACCGTACACTGCGCGTACTGTTCCAGCGACAAGGCCCAGGGCGGGGCGTCGGAAAATCCATAGCCCAGGCGGTCCGGCGCATAACTCGGCCGCTTCAGTTCCTCCTGGAACGCCTCGAACATCGCGCCCGAGCGCGGGCTCGGCGCCAACAGCACCAGCGGGGTGCCCTTGCCCTCCTTGCCCCGCACGTGCACCTGTTCGAATCGCGTCGGATAGATGCGTCGTGTGATCGCCATGTCAGTGAGTACTCAAGAATTGTTCGACGAACCTGGCCACGAGTTCCGGCTTCTCGATGTGCAGCATGTGCCCGCCGCCCGGCACGTGCGCGATCTGCACCCCCGGGAAGTTTGCGCGCAAGGTCTCCTCCGTGCCATCGGTGCCCAATCGCGGCAGGTACTCGGACTCCCCGCCCATCAGCAACAGCATGGGCGCCTTGATCCCGCGCCAGATGACTTCCGCATCCTCGCGCTTGTAGAGCAGGGGATTCACCCAGCGATGCCGGGAATCTCCCAACAGGCTCACCCGCCCGTCCGGCTCGAGTTTACCCCAAGCCCGCGCGACGAAATCCGCCTGCGCTGCCGAGAACCGGGGATAGCGAAATCCGATGATCGACGCCAATTGTTCGAACGACGCGTAATCCTTCAAGACCGGCGCGGACTTGACCTGGTCCAGCCATTTGCGCACCTGCGCCGGCGCCTGGTCCGACGAGGTGCGCTCCATCCCGAACCCTTCCATGTTCACGAGGCAACGCACCCGCTCGGGCCGCAGGCCCGCGTACAGGCTGGCGATATTGCCCCCCATGCTATGCCCGACCAAGCGCACCGGCTGATCCGCAGACAGCGCATCGAGCAACGCCTCGAGATCGGCCAGGTAATCGGGGAACCAATAGCCCTCCTGCGGCCATTCGCTGCGCCCGAAACCACGCCAATCCAGCGCCACCAGCGGCCAATCGTCGGCGAACGCGTCCACCATGAACTGGAACGTGTCGGCCGTGTCCTGCCATCCATGCAGCAGGAATACGGGCGACACCGACTCCGAGGGCGCCGGCCCCCATCGCGTCAGCTGAATGTCGAGGCCGCGTACCCGTTGAATGCTATGTCGTGGCGTTCGCAGCGCCTGGTACGCGGTCACCCCGTTCAATCAGTACCGCAGCGATTTTTCTTGGGGCGGCTGATCATTATCGCCCGGGGTCGGGGCGTCTTTTGGCGGCTTTCCGGGTTTCGGTGCAGGCTTCGGCGTGGCTGGATCGGTTTGGCTTGGCATACCCCACTCCTCTTCATTTATTTGGCGACTCGCTAGTCTCGTACACCCGGGCACTCGCCCGCAAGGGCGCAGAGGTTTGCGAATTCATGGACAACCGGAGCATGCTCTCTACCATGATCGGCGAACGTATAGGGCCCTACCGGATTCTGCGCACCTTGGGTGTCGGCGGGATGGGGGAGGTATACCTGGCGGAGCGCGCGGATGCCGATTTCGAGCAAAAGGTCGCCATCAAGGTGGTCTACGGCGGGTCACTCCGGCGCGGCATTCAATCTCGCTTCAAGATCGAGCGGCAAATCCTCGCGCAGCTGGATCACCCCAATATCGCCCATCTGTTGGACGGCGGCACCCTCCCCGATGGCACGGCCTACATCGCCATGGAGTACGTCGATGGCATTCCCATCGACGCGTACTGTGATTCCAATCAATTGGATATCGCCGCCCGGTTGAAGCTGTTTCAGATCGTGTGCGCCGCCGTCCATTACGCTCACCAAAACCTGATCGTTCATCGTGACCTCAAACCCTCCAACATCTTGGTGACCAGCGCAGGCGTTCCGAAATTATTGGACTTCGGCATTGCCAAACTCCTGGATGACGGACAGATCGGGCCATATACCGTTGCCCTAACCCATGCCGATCTGCGCATGTTGACGCCGGACCACGCCAGTCCCGAGCAAGTGCGCGGGCAGCCCATCACCACCTCGAGCGATGTCTATGTGCTCGGAGTCTTGCTCTACAGGCTGCTGGCCGGTATCGGACCTTTCGTCATTCCCTCGATGCGTTTGACCGACATCGAGCGCGCCATCTGTGAGAAGGACCCGCCGCTCACCAGCGAAGCAGTCGCCACCGCCGGGGTTGTCGCCGGCGAGGCGTCAGTGGCTCGTGGCACGACCGCGAGCCGTCTGCGCCGCACCTTAAAGGGCGATCTGGACAATATCGTCTGCAAGGCCATGCAAAAAGACCCTGAGCGCCGCTACGGCTCCGCACAACAGATGGCCAATGACATTCAGCGCTACCTGGATGGCAAACCCGTCATCGCGCGTCGCGACACCGTCTCCTATCGCTCCGCGAAGTTCGTGCGGCGCCATTGGTTGCCCGTCGCGGGCGCCGTGAGCATGGTCTGCCTGGTACTCGCCTTCGCCACGCTGATGTACGTGCAGTCGCAGCGAATCGCCAGCGAGCGCGACCAAGCGGCACAGGCGCGGGAGCGGGCGGAATTTGAGCGCGCCCGCGCCGAGGAGGTGTCGAACTTCCTCGTCAATCTCTTCAAGTTGTCGGATCCGGAGGAAAGTCGCGGCACCCAAGTCACGGCCAAGGAACTGCTGGACGCGGCCGCCAAGCGCCTGCAAGCCGCATTACAGGACCAGCCCGCGACCAAAGCCGCTCTGCTCGCGACGGTGGGCGCCGTGTACGACAGCCTCGGCCAGTTTCAAGATGCGCTGCCCATCCTGCAAGACTCATTGGACTTGCAAGCGGCGTCGCATGATCGCTCCCACATCGATACCCTGCTGGAATTGGCGCGCGCGCGCGCGGGCGCCGGCGACCTGGCAGGTGCCGAGGGCCCGTTGCAGGACGCCGTACGTCAAGCGCAGTCCGAGTACGGCGATGAAAGCCAGGAATACGGCCGGGCCACCTGGGCGCTCGGTCGTCTGCGCCATCAGCAAGGTCGATTCGGCGAGGCGAAGGATCTCTACACTCACAGCCTCATCCTTCTCGAAAGCACAGGCGCTCCCGCCACCGACGTTGCGGCGCTGCTGGACGACCTAGCCAAGGACTATGCCCGCGAACGGCAGTGGATTCTTGCCAGACAAACCTACGAACGAGCCCTTGAAATTGATCGGCGGGTGATCGGCGACGAGTCGCCGCGCGTCGGCGCCCATATCCACAACCTGGCAGTCGTGGCCCAGAACATGGGCGAACTGCAAAGAGCCGAAGACCTGTATCGCGACGCTATCGCCCGACAGGAACGCGCTTACGGCACCGACCATCCGGAAACCGCCAAGGCGCGTGGCAATTACGGCTTGCTCCTGCAACGCGAAGGTCGTTTGAGTGAAGCCGAGCCACTACTCAGTGGCTCCCTGGCCGCAACACTTAAGATGTATGGACCGGACAATTACCGCGTCGCCTACGCACGCGTAAGTCTGGCAATGGTGCTGCATGATGAAGGCAAGCTGAGCGACGCCGAGAGCGAGTACCGCCAAGCACTCGCCGTTTATGACAAATCCTTGCCGCCCGAGCACCAATGGCGCGCGTCGGCGCTCATGCTGTTGGCGCGGTTGCTGGTGGATCGGGACAAGCCGGATGAGGCACTGAGACTGAGCGAGGAATCACTGCAGATATGGGCAGCAACCTCCTCGCCGACGAATTCGGCATTCGCTCAGGCACACACCATCCACGCGTACGCGCTGGCGCACGTCGGCCGCTCGAGCGAAGCGACCGCCGAACTTACCGCCGCCGTTCAATCACTCATCGCCACCCGCGGCATCGACGATCCAGTGGTGCGCCGCGCGCAGGCCTGGCTCAAGAATCTTCACATCGAGCCGCCGCGCACCGCCAGCACCAACCGGTGAGCCGCCCGCCGCGCGAGCCGGCGGCCGCTATCCCCCCAAAAAAATCTTATAAGCCTGATTCTCCGTTTCGTCCGTATAGGCGTAGTGCAGTTCGTTGAGATGCAACAGGAACTCGTCCCGCGTTTCCGGAGGCACCTGAATGCCGGCGAGGACGCGGCCGTAGTCCGATCCATGATTGCGGTAATGGAACAAGCTGATGTTCCACTCCGAGCCGATGGCCTGCAGGAACTTGAGGAGCGCCCCCGGGCGTTCGGGAAACTCGAAGCGATACAACCGCTCGTTGGCGAGTCCGCGCGGCTGCCCGCCCACCATGTAGCGCACGTGCAGCTTCGCCATCTCGTTGTCCGTCATGTCGCGCACCTCGAACCCCGCGCGGGCGATGGCGCGCACCAACGACTCCCGTTCGGCCTTGTCCGGGGTCAGCGCGAGGCCCACGAACACCTGGGCCGCCTGATCGTCGCCGAAGCGATAGCTGAACTCGGTGACGCTGCGTCTGCCCAACAACTCGCAAAATCGCAGGAACGATCCCGGCGCTTCCGGCATCTCGACCGCGAGCAGCATTTCGCGCTGCGCGCCCAGATCGGCGCGCTCCGCGATGTAGCGCAGGCGGTCGAAGTTCATGTTCGCGCCGCAGTTGATGGCGACGAACGTCCGGTCGCTACAGCTCTCGCGCGCCACATATTTCTTGATGCCCGCCACGGCCAATGCGCCCGACGGCTCGACGATGGAACGTGTGTCCTCGAAAATGTCCTGGATCGCGGCGCAGATCTGATCGGTGGTCACCAACAGCACTTCGTCCACGTACAAGCGCGCGAGCCGGAAGGTCTCCTCGCCCACCCGCTTCACCGCGACGCCGTCGGCGAAGATGCCGACCCGATCCAGGGTGATGCGCTTGCCGGCGCGCAGCGACTCGTACATGCTCGCCGCGTCCTCCGGCTCGACGCCGATGATCTTGATGCGCGGATACAGCGCCTTCGCATACGCCGCGATGCCGGCGATCAATCCGCCGCCGCCGATGGGTACGAAGATCGCGTCGATCGCGTCGCCGTGCAGCTGACGCAGAATCTCCATCGCGATCGTACCCTGTCCGGCGATGACGTCGGGATCGTCGAACGGGTGGACGAACACCAGGTTGCGCTCCCGGGCCAGCACCACCGCATGCTCGTACGCCGAATCGTAATCATCGCCGAACAGCACGACCTCGCCGCCGAAATCGGCGACGGCGCTCACCTTGATGTCAGGGGTGGTCACCGGCATGACGATCACCGCCGGGATGCCCCGCGTCCGGGCGGCCAGCGCCACGCCCTGGGCATGGTTGCCAGCCGAGGCACAGATCACGCCACGCTGCGCGCTGGTGTCGGACAATTGCGCGATCTTGTTGTAGGCGCCGCGAATCTTGAACGAAAACACCGGCTGGAGGTCTTCTCGTTTGAGCAATACGCGATTGCCCACCCGGCGCGACAGGCGCGGGGCCGCGTCCAGCGGCGTTTCGATGGCGACGTCGTATACCTTGGCTTTGAGGGTTTTTTCTAGGTAGTTTTCGGTCATGGTGGGCTTCACGGTTCGGGGCGCTACATTAGCTCATGCGGCGCCGCGGCGGTATTGCCACCTGGTAAACTCATTCCTATGCGCATATTCAAGTGGCTGATCCTGTTGAGCGCCCTCTCCACGCCGCTGGCCTTTGCCCTCGACGGGCCGACCAGCGCCACCGATAACGTCAAGTCCCGCCTCCTGAGCGAGACGACGTCGATCGGCCCGGGACAAACCATCTGGGTCGCGCTCGAGTTCAACATCCGCGACGGCTGGCACACCTACTGGCGCAACCCGGGGGATTCCGGCCAAGCCACCACCTTGACCTGGACATTGCCGGCCGGCGTGACCGCCGGCGACATCGTCTGGCCGACGCCGCACCGCTTCGAGTTGCCGCCTCTGGTCAACTACGGTTTCGCGAAGCATGTCATGCACCTCGTGCAGATCACCGCGCCCCCCGACCTCAAGGTCGGGTCGCCCCTCGATCTGTCGGCCAAGGCGAGCTACCTCGTGTGTTCCGATGTCTGCATTCCGGAAGACGCCACGCTCGCCTTGAAGCTGCCCACCTCCGCGGCCGCCGGCACCGTCGATCCCAGGGACGCCGCCCTGTTCAGCGCCGCCCGCGCCGAATTGCCGAGCGCCGAGCTCGCCCCGACGTCGGTATCGGTGCAGGCTGGCCAGGTCGTGATCTCCCTCGGCAAGGAATGGGGCGACACACTGTCGCAGATCACGTCCCTCGCTTTCTTTCCCTACGACGAAGGCGGCATCGAGTACGCCGCGCCGCAAACCCTCACGCGCACCAAGGACTCCCTGCAGCTGTCGATGAAGGCGGGCTATCAACCGCCGAAGTCGGGCGCCGTGCGCGGCGTGTTGCTCGCCACCGAACAGAGCGGCAACGACACCATCGACGTGCCCATCGAGATCGCCGCGAACTTCCCGGCCGTCGGTGGCGCCGGCCAGGAATCGGCCACGGCCGCTCCCGCGGAGGCTATCTCCTTTTCCTCGCTGATTCTGCTCGCCATCCTTGGGGGTCTGATCCTCAACTTGATGCCCTGCGTGTTTCCCGTGTTGTCCATCAAGGCCATGGGCCTCGTCGAGCAGGCCAAGAAGCATCCCGCCACGGTCCGCGCCAAGGGCTTGGTGTTCGCGGCGGGCGTGATCTCCTCCATGCTCGCGCTGGCCGCCGTGCTGCTCGCGCTGCGCGCCGGCGGGGAACAGATCGGCTGGGGCTTTCAATTGCAGTCGCCGCTGTTCGTGACCCTCATGGTGTACCTGCTGCTCGCCGTGGGTTTGAATCTATCCGGCGTGTTCGAAGTGGGCGGGACGCTCGCCGGTATCGGCGATGAACTCACGCAGGGCGACAGCTATCACGCCTCGTTTTTCACCGGTGTGCTGACCACGCTCGTCGCGACTCCCTGCACGGCGCCGTTCATGGCAGCTGCGGTCGGCGCCGCGCTGACGCAATCGGCCGGCGCCGCGCTGGCAATCTTCGCAGCGCTCGGTCTCGGCTTGTCGCTGCCGTATCTCCTGCTCTCGTTCGCACCCTGGATGAGGCGGGCCCTGCCCCGGCCTGGCGCGTGGATGGACACGCTGAAGCAGGTGTTTGCGTTTCCGATCTATGCATCGGCCGCCTGGCTGCTGTGGGTGTTGGCACAGCAAACATCACCGCTGGGATTGGGCGCCGCGTTGGCGGGCGCGATCTTGGTGGCTCTCGCCGCGTGGGCCTACCAGAAGTCAAAATTCACGTCGATCGGCGGACGCGTCACCGCGTTGGTCACCGCCGTGATCGCGGTGGTGCTCGCCATCTTCCTGCCGGTGCGCTATGCCGGCGTCGCCGTCGCGGCCGCCGTCACGCAGGGCGCTGCACAGGCGGACGCATGGCTCCCCTACGACGCAGCCAAGCTCGCCGAACTGACCGGCGAAGGAAAGCCGTTGCTGGTCAACTTCACGGCGAGCTGGTGCCTCACCTGCTTGGTCAACGAGCGCAACGCCTTCACCGATGCCGCGGTGCAGGAGATCTTTCGCGGCAAGGGCGTCATGCTCATGAAGGGCGATTGGACCAGTCGCGATCCCGCGATCACCAAGGCGTTGTCGGCCTTTGGTCGCGCAGGTGTGCCGCTCTACGTCGTTTACAACGCGAAGAGCGGATCGAAGGAGCCCATCGTTCTGCCGCAACTCCTCACAGCGGGCGTCGTACGCGATGCATTCACCGATTTGCCCGATCGCGTTTTGAAATAGATCGTGGATGCGTCATGCTTTACGCATGACTGTTTCCATCGCGACCACCATCACCGTCATCGATTTTCGGCGCCAGAGTTTGTTGCTCGAGTGGAACTTGGTGAACGGGAGCTGGACGGCTTGCGATGTGCCGCCGGCGCTTGCGCACGGCGTGGCGTTGGTCCGCGCCTCACGGCCCAACATCTGCATCTACGGGCACGGTGGTGCACTGCATCTGCAAGTGGATGGCGAGCGCTTTGTGTTGTCGGAAAAATCGCCGCGCCTGCGGTGCACGGATGGCGCCGCGAGTTTTGGATTTCGCAAACGCTTCACCGTCGAATCCAGCAGCGGCGACATTCTGTTCAAGCATTCGTTCTGGACGGGTCAGGGCGATGAATTTTTCGCCTGGCTCGCCAAGCGTGCCGCCGATCCCGTGTGGCGCGCGGACTGCGGCCGCCGCTGGTCCGAGGGCGTCGACGCATCGGTGCTGCGCGCAGGCTAGCCGCGTTCGTGCCGGCCGCACGCACTCAAGGCGCGGTGGCGTTGCGCGGCAACAGTCCCGCGACCTCAGCCTCGGTCAGGTCCCGCCACTTGCCGGGCGCCAAATCGCCGAGTTCGATGTTGATGATGCGCACGCGCCGCAAACGCTGCGCGCGATATCCTAGCGCGGAACACATGCGCCGTATCTGACGGTTGAGCCCCTGCGTGAGAATGACGCGAAACGTGCTGTCATCGAGCCGTGAGACTTTGGCGGGCTTGGTGATCTCGCCCATGATCTTCACGCCGGTGCCCATCATGGCCAACGCCAGGTCGGTGATGGGCCGCTCCACCGTGACGATGTACTCCTTCTCGTGATTATTTTCCGACCGCAGAATGTCGTTCACGATGTCGCCATTGTTGGTCAGCAAGATCAACCCTTCCGAGTCTTTGTCCAACCGCCCGATCGGAAATATGCGCTCCGGATGGCCGACGAGATCGACGATGTTGTCTTCGACGTGTTCCTCCGTGGTGCACGTGACGCCGACCGGTTTGTTGAGCGCGATGTAGATCTGTTTCTTCTTTCGACCGAGGAGTTCGCCATCGATGCGCACCTCGTCGCCCTCGCCCACCTTCGTACCCAGGGCAGCCGGCGCACCGTTGCAGGTCACGCGCCCCGCCTCGATCCATTTGTCGGCTTCGCGGCGCGAACAGACGCCGGTCTCGCTGATGAACTTGTTGAGCCTGACGGCCGCGCCGCTGCTCAAGCAGGGGCCGCCAGATAAGCGCCGATCTGTTTCGCCAGCGTCTTGGGCGCCGCGTCGAATAGATCGGCCGCATACTCCGCTAGATCGATGAATTTGGGCCTCTCGAGAGTCCCACGCGTCCACTGCGAATCGTCGCTGCTGCCGAGCTTCACGCGCATCACCAGACTCTCCTGCCGGATGAGCGGCAGTCCGTTGATCGGCGGTGTGGCGATCAGCACCAAGCGCCTGACAAGGTCGGGCTTGGCCGCCGCCAATGCCAGCGCCACGCCGGCGCCGAAACGAAAGCCCAGCACGTCGATCTGTCGCAGGCGCAGATCCCCCGCCAGATCGGCCACGGCTTGCGCCGCCTCGGCATACGCCGCCGTCGGCGCGGGGTCGGATTCACCGCATCCCGGCAGGTCGGGTGCATAGACCGAGCGATCGTCGGCGATCTCCGGCAAAAATCGCGCGAACACGCGGCTGGAGGCCGATTCCGGGTGGAGACAGAATAAGGTGACGCCTTCATCGAAGCCACCCGTCGTGGGGAAGGCGGTACGGACGTGCAGCTGCCCAAAACGGCAATCGAAATAGGCGCGGCGGGTGCGAACCGCGGACACGAGGGGGACAGAAGACTTCGACTGCTTGGCCACTCACGCCTCCAGCTGAATAAATTCGGCTCACAGGATACTCGACTCTGACTGGCCGGAGACTTCCCGCTTATGGAAAGCCGCGCCGCTATGTCAAATGTGGCTTTTTACACACACAAATTTTTGCATTTCTTTGCAATAATGCTGGCATCCGCAGATTTCCGAGACTAGAGTGTTGCTCGGACGCAATAGGACCTAGGGAAGAAAAAAAAGACCAATCATCGCCGGAGCGCAAAATAGCGCCACGATTAGGCATGGGGAACTGAAAGCCGGGCTAACGCCCGGCTTTTTTATGTGGCCGGGGTGTTAACTACGCTGATGACCCGATTTCCTGACGCCACAACACCCCAGCGTTCACCAAAACTCCCCGACCTGCGGAAACGCTAGGTTTTCTCGGCCCGCGCCGCCACACGTAGCGCATCGCTGAAATGCTCTCGCAAGGGACTCTCGGAGTGGGCCAATCTCAGCATCCCCAACTCGATCGGCGCCCCCTTCCCCAGCAACCGGCGATAGTGAACGCCAGGTCGCTTCAGATTGCGCACGGAGGACGGCACCAGCGCGAAACCCATTCCGCAAGACACCAAGCCGATAACCGTCTGCATTTGCCGTGCGTGCTGCGTGATGCGCGGCGCGAAACCCGCCGCGCGGCAATGACTCATCGTCAGGTCGAACAGCCCGGGAGCGAGATCGCGCGGCGGAACGATGAAGCTTTCCTTCGACAACGTGCGCAAATTGATCGCGCCGTCGCCCCGTGCCGCAGGATGACTCGAGGGCGCCGCCAGAATCAGCTCTTCCTCGAGCAACTGCTCGAACTCGATGTCTGGCTCGTCCACGGGACCGAGTCCAATCCCGAGATCGAGCTTGAGGGCGCGAAGCTCGCGAATCTGCGCGTCCGTCGTCAGCTCATGCAGCTGCGCCTCGGCCAGGGGAAACTTCGCCCGGAAGCTCTTCAAGGCCGGTGGCAGTATTCCAAAATCGGCGATCGAGACGAAGCCGATCGAAATCATGCCGATATCGCCTCGCCCGACCCGCTGCGCGCGCGTCTTCGCATGCTCCAAGCGCGCCAACATCGCCTGGGTTTCCTCGAAGAACACCGCGCCCGCCGCGGTCAGCGTCACTCCGCGATTGCTGCGTTCCAGCAACCGCACCCCAAGCTCGTCTTCCAAGCGCTTGATTTGGGTTGATAAAGGCGGCTGAGACACGTGCAACCGATCGGCAGCGCGCAAAAAACTGCCGGCCTCGGCGATTGCGACGAAGTAACGTAATTGCCGGAGTTCCACTATTCGTTTTTCCTATATCAAACCAACGAATATTGTATTACGCGATATATCAGGCGGCAGATCAAAATACGGCCAGACATCGACGACTGCGTATCAAGGAACCCCTTTTCATGCCTGTGTATCGTTCGAAGACCAGCACCGCGGGACGCAACATGGCGGGTGCCCGCTCCCTCTGGCGCGCCACCGGCATGAAGGACGGGGACTTCGACAAGCCCATCGTTGCCGTCGCGAATTCGTTCACTCAGTTCGTTCCCGGGCACGTGCACCTGAAGGATCTGGGCCAGCTCGTCATCGAGGAAATCGAGCGTGCCGGCGGCGTCGGCAAGGAATTCAACACCATTGCGGTGGACGATGGGATCGCCATGGGTCACGACGGCATGTTGTACAGCCTGCCCTCGCGCGACATCATCGCCGACAGCGTCGAGTACATGTGCAACGCGCATACCGCCGATGCCTTGGTCTGCATTTCCAACTGCGACAAGATCACGCCGGGCATGCTCATGGCGGCGCTGCGCCTGAACATCCCCGTGGTGTTCGTCTCGGGCGGCCCCATGGAAGCGGGAAAGACGCAACTTGCGGGCAAGGAGGTCGCGCTCGATCTCATCGACGCGATGGTCGCCGCCGCCGACGACACCATGTCCGACGCAGACGTGCAAAAGATCGAGCGCTCCGCCTGCCCCACCTGTGGATCGTGCTCGGGGATGTTCACGGCGAACTCCATGAACTGCCTGACCGAGGCGCTGGGGCTGTCATTGCCCGGCAACGGCTCGCTGGTCGCGACTCACGCGGACCGCGAGCAATTGTTCCGCAAGGCCGGTCGTACCATCGTCGAGTTGGCGAAACGCTATTATCTCGAGGACGACATCCGCGCCCTGCCGCGCAACATCGCGAGCAAAGCCGCCTTCGAGAACGCCATGTCGCTGGATATCGCGATGGGCGGATCGACCAATACCGTGCTGCACTTGCTCGCCGCCGCGCAAGAGGGCGAAATCGATTTCACGATGAGCGACATCGACCGGCTCTCGCGGTGTGTGCCGAATCTATGCAAGGTGGCCCCCTCGAGTCATTTTCATCTTGAAGACGTGCACCGCGCCGGCGGCGTCATGTCGATCCTGGGCGAATTGGAGCGGGCGCAACTGCTCGACACGAGCGTGCCGACGGTGCACGCCGCTTCGCTGAGCGATGCGCTCGATCAGTGGGATGTCACGCGCACCGAGGACCCCACAGTGCACGAGTTCTTCCGTGCCGGGCCCGCCGGCATTCGCACCCAAACCGCCTTCTCGCAAATCTGCCGCTACTCGGACCTGGACATCGACCGCAAGTCCGGCTGCATTCGCAGCCGCGACAACGCCTATAGCCAGGACGGGGGCCTGGCCGTGCTCTACGGCAACCTCGCGGAACGAGGCTGCATCGTCAAGACCGCCGGTGTCGACAAGAGCATTTTGAAGTTCAGCGGGCCCGCCGTCGTGATCGAGAGTCAGGACGCTGCGGTCGAGCTGATTCTGACCGGCCGGGTCAAAGCCGGCGATGTCGTCGTCATCCGCTACGAAGGGCCGCGCGGCGGTCCGGGCATGCAAGAGATGTTGTATCCGACCAGCTACTTGAAGTCCAAGGGCCTCGGCAAAGTCTGCGCCCTCATCACCGACGGACGCTTTTCCGGCGGCACGGCGGGCTTGTCGATCGGCCATGTGTCGCCCGAAGCCGCCGAAGGCGGGAATATCGGGCTCATCGAGACCGGCGATATCGTCGTGATCGACATTCCGAATCGCATCGTGCGCTTCGACGTGAGCGATGACGAGATTGCGCGCCGTCGCAGCATCCAGGCAGTCAAGGGCTGGAAGCCGGCGGTGCCGCGCAAGCGCAAAGTGAGTGCGGCGCTCAAGGCGTACGCCAAGCTGGTGACGAGTGCCGATAAGGGCGCCGTGCGCAACGTCGACTTGCTGGAAGACACCTGACCGTCTGGGCGGCTCGCGGCGCGACGTTCACCTTGTCAAAGGCGGAGCACCCGGCTGAGGCACGGCCGGATTCGGTGGCGCCGCACCGGGCACCACCCGATCCCAGGTCCGCGACATCGTAAATCCGTTGGATCGCCCGCTCTTGAATCCGACGACTTCGATGAGTTGCTGACCGTCTTCGGACAGGCTCCAGCGCTGTTCGAAGGGTGGGTGCTCCTCCTCGCGTTCCCCGCCTTGTACGACCAATGTTTTGTCTTCCCAACCGCAGGCGGCCGGCGGCCCGTCGCCGCGGTCGCGGTCCGGCATGTCGCGGTTGCGTGGGCCGGCGCCATTCGAATCATCGGCGGGCGGCTTGTGATGGGCGTGCGCCTTCTTGTCCTTGGATCTGGGCTGGTACAGCTGGTTCACGCCTCCCGAAGTCAGGGCCACGACGCCCGAGACCTGCTTGATGGTGATCTCGCGGCCGGGCCAGCGCAGGCCCTCGCCAAGCAAGTCCACGCCGGGCATCACCGGGCCGCCCGGGCCGCCGGCACCGCCACCGAAGCCGCCGCCACCACCGCCCCGGCCACCGCGGCCACCGCGACCCTGCCCACCGCCTTGGCCGCCTTGGCCGCCTTGGCCACCCTGGTTGCCGGTGCCGACCTTCGAGGGGTCGGCGATCTGGCTTTGCACGAGGCGCAGCGGATCGTCGCTTTCCGCGTCGTTCAGGCGCCATTGGCCGGAGAAATCCACCCCGGGCGGTGGCGTCAATGCCAACTTTTCAGTCGCACACGCGGACAGCAGACCCAACGCCACGAACACCGCTACTCGCATGAAACACCCTCTAATGAACCCGCACGCTCGGCTCCCGCGGCCATTGGACAACCCGCAGTGCGATCGATTCCCAGGAGCTTATAATGAACGGCGCGTCGGCGGGTCAACCGGCCGCGCGATGCGCTCGGGAGAGAGTCCGGATGTCGGAAGGTCCGGACAGCCATACGCGGCCCTCGAAAGGTTGGAAACATACACGCACCGGCTCGGGCCGCCGCAGCGTCTGCGTGCCGCACGCGATCTTGCCGTCCGCCAGGTCCGCGCGAATCAAGTCGACCAGGGTCGCGCTCGGCTCAGTGGCATCCTTGGGCCGCGGCGCATGGGCCACGATACGCGCCTGGATATCGTTGCGCCGGCGGGTGGAGCCCATCACGCCACGCTTGAAACGGTCGAGCACGACGAGCACCGAACTTAAGGTGTTGTCCGTGACGTCGCTGGGTCGCCCGGTGTCGCCCAAGAACCTCAGGTGCATCAGCCCACCCACGCCGCGTCCTTCGTCGTGCAGACACAGCGCCAGCGCACCGTGCAACTCCGCGACCAACAACAGAGGCTCGGGTGAAACGTGGTAGGTGTCGGGCGCAACAATGATTTCTACTGGATCTTTTGGCATCGCTTCACCCCGTTTTGAGGTACCAATGCTGCACCCGGCCGCGGACCGATCGCTGCCGAGCGAATCACGGTTTCCGCGAAAAGCCTTTACAATGCAGCGTGGGATCGACGCGCCGACCGTTGGATCCGACATGTGTTTAGACGTGCGAATCATTGGCGGGGACCCCCGACGCGAGTTAAGGTAAAGGGCTATGTATCGATATGACGTAATGGACAAAACGCTCGTCGACGAGCGTGTCCGCGAATTTCGCGATCAAACGCGGCGTTTTCTGGCCGGTGAATTGAGCGATGACGAGTTCAAGCATCTGCGGCTGCGCAACGGCTTGTACATCCAGACCCACGCCCCCATGCTGCGGGTCGCGATTCCCTACGGCCTGCTGTCCTCCGCGCAACTGCGGATGTTGGGCTCCATCGCCCGACGTTATGACCGCGGCTACGGGCATTTCACCACCCGGCAGAACATCCAGTACAACTGGCCGAAACTGGAGACCGTGCCCGACATCCTCGCCGATCTGGCGACCGTCGAAATGCACGCCATTCAGACCAGCGGCAATTGCATTCGCAACACCACCTCGGATCACCTCGCGGGCGTCACCCCCAACGAGCTCGAAGATCCGCGTCCCTGGTGCGAGATCATCCGACAGTGGTCGACCTTCCATCCCGAGTTCACCTACCTGCCGCGTAAATTCAAGATTGCGGTGACCGGCGCTGCGCAGGATCGCGCCGCGTCGCTGGTTCACGATGTGGGCGTCCACATCGTCCGCGGACCGGCCGGGGAACTCGGCTTCGAAATTCTCGCCGGCGGCGGTCTCGGACGGACGCCCATCATCGGCCAGGTGGTGCGCGACTTTCTGCCGCGCGAGCACCTGCTTTCCTACCTGGAAGCCGTGCTGCGTGTGTACAACCTCGAAGGGCGCCGCGACAACCTCACCAAGGCGCGCATCAAGATTCTGGTGAAATCGCTCGGCATCGAGGAATTCAAGAAGCGCGTCGAGGCCGAATGGGAACTTATCAAGGACGGCGCCCTCAAGGTGAGCGAGGCGGAAATCGTGCGCATCCGCCGCTTCTTCACCCCACCGGACTACCGAACGCTGCCCGACACCGAGCCCGCCGCCGGCAAGGAGCCCGCCTTTCGTGCCTGGTACAAGTACAACACCGCGGAGCACAAGGTGCCCGGCTACCGGGTCGTGTACATCTCGCTCAAGAAGGCCGATGTCGCACCCGGCGACGCGACCGACACCCAGATGGAGCTGATCGCCGATCTCGCGGATCGCTACAGCTTCGGCGAGGTGCGCGTGACGCATACACAGAACCTGCTCCTCGCGGACGTCGAACAAGAGAAGACCTACGAGCTCTGGCAAACCCTCGAGAAGGCCGGGTTGGCGACGCCGAACATCGGCACGCTCACCGACATGATCTGCTGTCCGGGATTGGACTTCTGCAGTCTCGCCAATGCGAGTTCGATCGACGTCGCCAGGCTCATCAACGAGCGCTTCGACGACTACGATTACCAGTACGACCTGGGAGAACTCGAGGTCAAGATGTCGGGCTGCATGAATGCCTGCGGACACCACCATGTCGGCCACATCGGCATTTTGGGCGTCGATAAGGGCGGCGAAGCCTGGTACCAGATCACCATCGGCGGCGCCGCGGGTGCCGACGCATCGCTCGGCACCGTGATCGGCCCGTCGGTCAGAAAGGCCGACGTCCCCGACACCATCGCCAAGCTGCTTGCCGTGTACGTCGAGCACCGTCAGGGCGAAGAAAGATTTCTCGATACCGTGCGCCGTCTGGGCGTGAAGCCGTTCAAGGAAAGAGTGTATGCCGCGCCAGTTGCTGCGTGATAACCAGATCGTCATCGACGATTGGCAGTATTTGACGGAGCTGGAGCCGGGCGTGGCCACTGGCGTCGCTGCCGCGGCAGCCGCCGCGCCGGTCGTCGCCCCGACCGCCACCATCGAGGGCGCCGGCCTCATCATTCCCTTCGATCGATGGCGCACCGAACGCGATCGGTGGCTGGCGCACCCCGGCCGTCTCGGCGTCGTGCTGTTGCCCGCTCACAAAGTCGAGCAACTTGCACCCGACCTCGCGCACTTCGCGCTGGTCGCCGCCGAGTTTCCCGGCCCGACCGACGGTCGCGGTTACACGCAGGGACGCCTGCTGCGCGAGCGTTATCAATTTAGGGGCGAGCTACGCGCCGCCGGTTACGTGCGCCGCGACCAATTGTTCTTTCTCGCGCGCTGCGGCTTCAACAGCTTTCAACTCGCCGAGAACGAACTCGCGGGCGCCGCCACGGCCTTCTCCACCTACACGGCCGAGTATCAGCCGGCCAACGACGAAGGGCTGCCGCACAAGCTTCGGCATCGGTAACGGCGCACCCCGGCGGGGCCGGGACGATCGCGCCCGGCGCCGCGAGGTCTACTGCCGCCGCCGCCGCCCCTTGCTCATCGACTCCCGCACCGCATCCGGCATCGTCCACTGCGCATCCTCGAACGGCTCCGGCTTGTAATTCTTCAAGCTCGGCTTGAGCCGCAACAGCTCGTGGAAATGTGTGATGTCCATTTCCACGGTGCGCAGCACGCGCTTGATCTCGATGATGTCGGCCTCGAGCGCGCGCCTCACATCGTCGGGGGTGATCTTGCGCGTCAGGGCGTCGCCCACCGCGATTTCGAACGGGTTGATCAAGGCGGAAAACTCGTCGGCCAGGCGCCGCGATTGCTTCTCGAGCACATGGTTGTAGTGCCGGAAGCGCTCCTCCGCCACGCCGTCGACGACCATGGATTCCAGGCGTTCCAGGCTGCGCTGCATCTCGAGCAATGTGAACAGATCGCCGGTCTTGTAAGCCTGGTTGACCTTCTGCATCAATACCGTCTTGCGGTCTCGTTCATCCGGATCGATCTCACGATCCGGATGCAGCTCGCTGACGAGCTTGCGGAACACCTCGCGCACCGAGCGGCTGCCGCCTTCGATGATCTCTTCCTCGCGCGCGGCGCGCGCGGCCTCCTTGGCCGTTTTCTCCTGCTCCTCGGGCTCCGGCGGCGTCTTGGCCGCGGCACGCACCTGCTCGGCGATCCACTCCGCCAGTTCCTCGGGCGATTCCTCGCCTTCGTAACCGTCGACGTCCACGCCGAAGTCCCGCGTCGCCGCCTCGCGCATTTCTTCCATCTTGCTCACGCGCTGCTCGGCGAAGCTCACGTCCGCATACTTGTCGTGCAGTTGCACGAGTTCCACATCCTCTTCCTCGGCCAACAGCACCAGCAGCAGTCCGTTCAGCGTCTCCCACACCTTGTCGCGCTCACGCTTCTTGAGCGCCTTGCGCTCCAGCGCATGATCCAGGAGCTTGGCGGTGATGACGCGCTTCTCGCGCAGCCGCCGCGACAGCGGCTGGTACTCGCCGCTCAGACGGTCGTGGTACGCCCGTTTGAATGCCTGCCACTTGGCAAGCTCCTTGCGCTGAGCCTTGAGCCGCGCCACGAGTTTGTTGAACTGTTTCTGACCCTTGGTCAGCTTGTTGCTGCCGGCGCCCTTGGGCAGGGGCACGGCATGCCAGCCCGTCGCGATCATGACGATCGGCATCAGATCACGCTACGAGGGGTGGTCCGCGACATCCGGTCGTCCATCTCCGCCAGCGTGGCGGCGATGGAATGTTCGGTGTCCCGCAGTTCGGTCCGCAGCGCGCCAATTTCCTCGCGCACCAGCACCGAGAGCGCCGTGAAGCGCGATGCCTCGGCGTCGTCAGCGAGCGTGCGCTGCGCCTGCAGCTCCTTCGACTGGCGCCGATAATCCATCAGCAGCGAGCTTTGCCAGATGGCCACGTAAATGGCCGCCACCGTGATGATCACCGCCATCAGCACCACCATGACCACGCCGATCGGCAGGTCGACCGAGCCGAACAGCAGCGAAAAGCTCGCCGGCGCCGCAAACACGTGCCAGTTCCCGAGCAGGAAGGCGACCGTGAGCAGCAGCACGACGATTAAACATATTGTTCTATAACGCATAACATCATCATCCGCTCGTCGCGGCGTCCATAGATCGGGGCGGCACGGTATCAGCTGGATACACCTGCCAACGCCTAAATTTCAATCCCACCCGTTGTCCAACATGAAATCGTTCGGCTTCGAAGCGCTCGCGGCTAATCTCGGCCTCCAAGGGCTCGTGAATGGACTGGCCGTCGGCGCACAATTCCACCCGCACGATGGGTCCGATCACCCGCACGTCGCGGACCGTGGCAGCCCACCCGGCCCCCGCATCGCCGATTTCGATCTCATGGGGCCTGATTAAGGCGATTCGCGCGCCGCCGCGCAAGTCGGCGGCGGTATCGTCCGAGATGTCCAAGGGACCAACATGGGCGCGGCCGTCCCGCCAGTTTACCGCAAGCTCGTTCACCTGCCCGAGAAAGCGGTGGACGAAGGCCGACGAGGGCAGATCATAAACCTCGCCGGGAATCCCTGACTGCTCGATGCGACCGCGGTTCAGCACCACGATGGTGTCCGCCACCTCGATGGCCTCCTGCTGATCGTGGGTGACGAAAATGCTGGTGAACTTCAATTCCGCATGCAACCGCCGCAGCCAGCGTCGCAATTCGTGGCGCACCTGCGCATCCAGGGCGCCGAAAGGCTCGTCCAGCAGCAGCACCTCTGGGTCGACGGCCAGCGCACGCGCCAAGGCCACCCGCTGCTTCTGCCCCCCCGACAATTGCGCCGGGTAGCGGTCCGCGGTCCAGCCGAGCTGCACCAACTCGAGCAGCGACTGCACCTTCTTGCGAATCTCCGCAGACGACGGCCGCTCGCGCCGCGATTTGACCTTGAGTCCGAACGCCACGTTCTCGGCCACCGACATGTGGCGAAACAGCGCGTAGTTCTGGAACACGAAGCCCACCTTGCGATCGCGAATCGGCCACAGGGTCGCATCACGACCATCGAACAACACCTGCCCCTGATCCGGGGTCTCGAGGCCGGCGATGATCCTCAGCAAGGTGGTCTTGCCGCAACCCGACGGGCCCAGCAGCGCAATCAAGCCGCCGCTCGGCACGTCGAGATCGACGTTGTCCACGGCCGCAAAGGCGCCGAATTGTTTGGTCACGCCGCGCAATGTGATGCTCATGCCTTGCCCTTGAGATTACGTTCCCGCAGCATGCGCGCGCCGTCGCGTAGTTCCGGCTGCCGCCATTCCAGAATGCTCTTGCCCGCCAGGGTGAGGAGCGCCAGCAACGCCAACAGCGACGCCACAGCGAACGCCGCCGCGTAGTTGTACTCGTTGTAGAGGATCTCCACGTGCAACGGCATGGTGTTGGTCAGCCCGCGGATGTGTCCGGACACCACCGACACCGCGCCGAACTCGCCCATGGCACGCGCGTTACACAGCAGCACGCCATACAGCAATCCCCAACGGATGTTCGGCAAGGTGACGTGCCAGAACGTCTGCCAGCCGCTCGCCCCCAACGACAGCGCGGTCTCCTCGTCGTCCTTGCCCAACGCCTGCATCACCGGAATGAGCTCGCGCGCCACGAACGGAAAGGTCACGAAAATCGTCGCGAGCACGATGCCCGGCACCGCGAACACTACGCGGATGTCGTGCTCCTGCAGGTACGGGCCGAACCACCCATGCGCGCCGAAGATCAAAATGTAGGTCAGGCCGGCGATCACCGGCGACACTGCGAACGGCAGGTCGATCAGCGTAATCAGCGTGCTTTTGCCGCGGAATTCGAACTTGGTGATGGCCCACGCCGCCGCCACGCCGAACACCACGTTCATGGGCACCGCGATGGCCGCCACCCACAGCGTCAGCTTGATCGCCGCCCACGCCATCGGATCCGACACCGCGGCCACGTACGCATGCAAACCCTTGGACAAGGCCTGCGCGAACACCACCACCAACGGCAGCAGCAGGAACGCCCCCAGGAACAGCAACGCCAGCACGATCAGCAACAACCGCCCCCAGCGAAATCCCCGGCGCGGATTGCGTCCGCGCAGCGCATCCTCGGTGGGCAACGCGTAAGCTCCCGTGACGTCCGGGGTCCGCGTGATCTGCGCGGCCTGCGCATCCGCCGCGGCCATCAACGCCCCCCGTTGCGGGTCAGCGCCCAGCTCTGCAGCGCGTTGATCCCCAGCATCAGGCCGAAGGACAGCACCAGCATCACCACCGCGATCGCCGTGGCGCCCGCATAGTCGTACTGTTCCAGCTTGGTGATGATGAGCAGCGGTGCGATCTCGGAGCGCATCGGCATGTTGCCCGCGATGAAGATCACCGAGCCATATTCGCCGACGGCGCGCGCGAACGCCAGCGCAAAGCCCGTCAGCATGGCCGGCCACAGCGCGGGCAGGATCACGCGTGCGAACGTCTGCCACTCCGAGGCGCCCAGGGTGGCCGCCGCCTGCTCGACGTCCTTGTCCAACTCCTCGAGCACCGGCTGCAGGGTCCGAACGACGAACGGCAGGCCGATGAAGATCAACGCCACGACCACGCCCAGGGGTTTGAACGCCACCTGAATCCCCAGGGGCTGCAGCAACCGTCCCAACCAACCATTGGGCGCATACAACGCCGTCAAGGCGATGCCTGCCACCGCCGTCGGCAGGGCAAACGGGAGGTCCACCATTGCATCGATCAATCGCTTGAACGGGAAGGTATAGCGCACCAGCACCCACGCGACGATGAGGCCGAAGAAGGAATTGACCGCAGCCGCCGCCAGCGCCGCACCGAAGCTCAGCCGCAGCGAGGCGAGCACCCGCGGCGCCGTCACCACGATCCAGAAATGGCCCCAGCCTTGGTCCAGACTGCGGATGAAGGTCGCCGACAGCGGAATCAACACGATCAGCGACAGGTACACCATGGTGTATCCCAACGTCAGCCCGAAGCCGGGAATCAACGGACTGCGGCGCACGCGGTGCACCGCCGGGCTATTGACCATAGATCCGGTCGAACGAACCGCCATCCGCAAAATGCGCCGCCTGCGCCTTCGTCCACCCGCCGAATGCACCGTCGATGGTCACCAACGTCAGGGTCGGAAACTGCGCTGCGTACTTTGCCGCCACCTCCGGGTCGCGCGGCCGATAGAAATGCTTGGCGGCAATTTCCTGACCCTCCTTGGAGTACAGATACTGCAGGTACGCTTCGGCGACCTGACGCGTGCCATGTTTATCCACCACCTTGTCCACGATGCTCACCGGCGGTTCCGCCAGGATGCTCAGCGACGGCGCCACGATGTCGAATTTGTTGGGGCCCAGCTCCTTCACCGCCAGATAAGCCTCGTTCTCCCACGCGAGCAGCACGTCGCCGATGCCACGCTCGACGAACGTCACCGTGGCGCCGCGCGCGCCGGAATCCAGCACCGGCACGTTCTGGTACAGCTTCTTGACGAAGGCCTCGGCCGTGGCGTCGCTGCCGCCCGGTTGTTTCATGGCCCAGGCCCATGCCGCGAGATAGTTCCAGCGCGCACCGCCGGAAGTCTTGGGGCTCGGCGTGATGACCGCCACGCCCGGGCGCACCAGATCGCTCCAATCGTGAATCTTTTTCGGGTTCCCCTTGCGCACCAGGAACACGATGGTCGAGGTGTACGGCGTGCTGTTCGACGGCAACCGCCCCTGCCAGTTCGCCGGGATCAGCTTGCCCTGCGTCGACAAGGCATCGATGTCGTAGGCCAGCGCCAAGGTCACCACGTCGGCGCCCAGCCCGTCGATCACCGCGCGCGCCTGCTTTCCCGAACCCCCATGACTTTGATTGACCACGACCACGTCGCCGGTTTTCGACTTCCAATAGGCCGCGAACG
Organism: Gammaproteobacteria bacterium; assembly: GCA_003164785.1. Lineage (GTDB taxonomy): Bacteria > Pseudomonadota > Gammaproteobacteria > Steroidobacterales > Steroidobacteraceae > Bog-1198. The sequence goes on from PLUE01000050.1 coordinate 121,678, forward strand.
CCTTGTTGTAGTCGTCGTACAACTCGCGCGTCGGGTCGTAGCTCACGTTCAGCAAGCTCAACGTGGCCGCCTGCGCGGCCGGCGCGACGAGCGCGCTAACGCCCACGCCAACGCTGAGGCTCAATGCGAGCAGCCCGGCCGCCAGGCCGGAAACGAACAGGAATGTCCTCATGGGTTGTCGCGCACCGGTATCTTCAATCCCACCAAGATCCGATCGACGTCCTCCTGGGTCTCCATTTTCTCGGTTTCACGCACCAACTTGCGCGGCAGGTGCGGCGCCAGCAGCTCGATGAACTCGTACATGTAGGCGCGCAGCAGCGCACTGCGGCGAAAGCCGATCCACGTGGTGTGCCCTTCGAACAGATGCGACGAGTCCAGCACCACCAGGTCCGTGTCCGTCACCGGATCGACCGCCAACCGCGCCAGAATGCCCACCCCTAAGCCGATGCGCACGTAGGTCTTGATGACATCCGAGTCGCGCGCCGTCAGCGCCACGTCCAGCGACAGACCTGCCGTCTCGAACAGCGCAGGCAGCGACGATCGCCCGGAGATGCTGAACACGTAGGTCACGATCGGATAATCGGCCAGTTTCTTCAGCGTCAATTTGCCCGCCGACACGAGTGGATGCCCCTTCGGCACCACCACCGCCCGATGCCACCGGTACACCGGCAGGCGCACCAGATGCGGGAACAACTCCTCCGACCCGGTGGCGATGGCGAAGTCCACCCGGTCGCGCGCCACCATGTCCGCGATCTGCTCGGAAGTCCCCTGATGCAGGTGCAGACGCACCTTCGGATATTTCAGCCGAAACGCGCGGATCACCTCGGGCAGCACATAGCGTGCCTGGGTGTGGGTGGTGGCGATGGACAACGTCCCCCCGTCGACCTTGCGCAGCTCGGCCGACGTCCGGCGTATGTTCTGCATCTCGCGCAGGATGCTGCTGGCCCGCGAGATGATCTCGTCACCCGCGGCGGTGGTCCGCGTCAGCGCGCGACCCTCGCGCTCGAACAGCTGGAACCCGAGTTCCTCTTCGAGCATCTTCAACTGGCGGCTCACGCCTGGCTGCGACGTGTGCAACTGCTTGGCGGCAGCCGTGATGTTCAGGCCGTTTTCGTGCACGGCCACCAGGTAGCGCAACTGCTGGAATTTCATTGCGCGGCCAGCCTGATGATTCGATGGAGTTTTTGGGTTGGCATGCGCATAGGATATAAGGTTAACGGGGACAACGCAGGCCGCCGCAGCCTGGTTCTCAGAACCAAAACGCATGTCCATATGAGAGTTAGGTCGTTCCCCTTCTACAGCGACCCTCGTAAAATCGCGCCCTGATGAGCATTCAAGTGGCGGAACTTCCCAAGACCCTGCGCGAGCGGGCAGACAATAGCATCTCGCAGCTTCACGCCGCGGTCAGCCAGTACGGAAATGTCTGCTACGCCAGTAGCCTGGGCGCCGAATCCGTCGTTTTGACCGACTTGATCTGGAGCGCCGTACCGGACATCGATGTCTTCAGCATCGACACCGGACGACTATATCCCGAGACCTACGAACTCATCGAGCGCATCCAGCACCGCTACGGTCGCGCACTGCGCCTGTACTACCCGCAAGCCAGCGACCTCGAGGAATGGGTGAATGCCAATGGTATCAATGGCTTCCGCGACAGCGTCGAGCAACGTCACGGCTGCTGCGGCATACGCAAGGTGGCCCCTTTTCGACGCGCCATCGCCGGCAAGAACGCCTGGGTCACGGGCATCCGTCGCGCCCAGTCCGCCAGCCGCGCAATGGCCGCGCCGGTGGAATGGGACAGCGAGTACGGCCTGCACAAGGTCAGCCCCCTGCTCGAGTGGACGGAAACCGAAATCTGGGATTACATTCGCAAAAAGCGCTTGCCGTACAATAGCTTGCACGATACCGGCTTTCCCAGCATCGGCTGCGCGCCCTGCACCCGCGAAGTCCAGGCCGGCGAGCACGAGCGTTCCGGCCGCTGGTGGTGGGAACGTCCCGAGTCGCGCGAATGTGGCCTGCATCCCCGCCGCAAGAGCCCGGCCCTCGCCGCGGTGAACCCCGCCAAACGGTAAGAACGGGCGGACGGGTCTCGGGCGCGGCCCACGCCGTGCCGCATAACGCCCATCCACCCAGACCGGTGCCGGCCCTGCTGCGCCGACGAGGTCCATGTGCGACGATTGACCCCGTGAATTATTTTCCCGCCTTTTTCAATCTCAAGGGCCAGCGGGTGCTCGTCGTCGGCGGTGGCGAAGTGGCCCTGCGCAAGGTCACCCTGCTTGAGCGCTGCGACGCGCTCGTCACCCTGGTCGCCCCCGACGTGGCCCCCGAACTGGTGGAACGCGCGCAGCGCACGCCCGATCCGGCCGCCCTCGGTTCACTCACCATTCATACCCGCGAATTTCTCCCCGACGATCTCGAGGGGGCCCGCCTCGTCATCGTCGCGACCTCCCGCCGGGCGGTGAACCGCTGGATCGCCAACCTGAGCGATGCCCGCGGGATTCCGGTGAACGTGGTCGACGATCGCGAGACCTCACGCTTCATCGTGCCCGCCATCATCGATCGCGATCCCGTCATGGTGACGATCTCCACCGGCGGCACCTCGCCGGTGCTGGCGCGGCGCCTGCGCGAACGGCTCGAAGCCTTCATCCCGAAACGTGTCGGCGACTTCGCCCTATGGCTGCGCGGCTTGCGTCAGACCAGCATGGATCGGCTGCGCGACACCCAGGAGCGGCGGCGCTTCTTCGAGACCCTGGTCGACGGCCCGGCGGCCCAGCGTTTCATCGACGGCGACGCGCGCGGCGCGGCGCGCCTCGCGCAGCAGCTGCTCGCGACCACGGCCACTGCTCCCCGGGCGCTCGGCAACGTGACGCTGGTGGGCGCGGGCCCCGGCGATCCAGAACTGCTCACCCTGAAAGGACTGCGCGCCTTGCAGGACGCGGACATCATCTTCCACGATCGACTGGTTTCGTCCGCCATTCTCGACTATGCGCGACGCGACGCCTCCCTCGTCAGCGTCGGCAAGTCCGCCGGCGGCACCAGCACCTCGCAGGCCCAGATCAACGCGCTGCTGATCGAGCACGCGTCGCAGGGCAAGCGCGTCGTGCGCTTGAAGGGCGGCGATCCCTTCGTCTTCGGCCGCGGCGGCGAGGAACTCGAGGCGCTCGCGAAGGCCGGCATCGCGTTCTCGGTGGTGCCCGGCATCACCGCCGCCCTCGGCATCGGCGCCTACGCCGGCATTCCGCTCACCCACCGCGATCACTCGCACAGCGTCACGTTCGTGACCGGACACGCGGGCAAGGACGGCAAGGAACCGGACTGGCGCGCGCTCGCGGCGCCGGGCGCCACCGCGGTGTTTTACATGGGCCTCGCCCGCCTCGAGCAGATCGTGGCAAAGCTGCTCGAGCACGGCGCGCCGGCCGACCGACCCGCGGCCCTCGTGGCGCACGGCACGCTGCCGAATCAACGCGTCGCGACCGCCACCATCGCCACCATCGCCGCCACCGCCGCCGCCCTGGAATCACCCACATTGTTCATCGTCGGCGAGGTCGTGGGGCTGCAAGCCACCTTGGGCTGGTTCAATGCCGAGAGCGGCGCGGACATGTCCCGGTCGGCTTGAGAGGCCGGCTCCGGAAGGCGGCGTTCAGACCGCCTGCGCCCGCGTCAGCAAAAAGTGCTGGTGCACCAGATTGTCGAAGTAATACGGCGCCACCAGGGCGTCGAACGCGGCCCGCACCTCATCCAGGGTCGCCGGCTCGCCCGCCAGCCGCTCGACGAGCTTTTGCATGGGGCCCACCGAACTTTCCATGAAAAGCCGGAAATGCTCGATACTGAGCGCCGGCACGTCCATCACCCCTCGGCCAAAAAACGGCGCCATGAATCGGCCGTTCAAGCGCTCGCCGATCACCGACGTGCTGCCCCATTGCGGCGGCGGGCTCGAGCCCGGAGGCGCAGGCGGCGAGTGGCGCGCCACGAACGCGAAGATGCGTCCGACCAGGTGCTCGGGCGGCCAGGTCACGAACGCGACGCGCCCGTGCGGCTTCAACACGCGACGCATCTCGGCAATGGCCACCTCCGGGCGCGGCGCAAAAATGTGCCCGAACTGGCTCAACACCACGTCGAACGACGCATCCGGATACGGCAACCGCTCAACGTCCCCCTCGGTCCAAACGATTTCCTCGTGCCGCGCGATGCGCGCGTTCTCGCGCGCCACGTCGAGCAATGCCGGCGTCAGATCGAGTCCCGTGACCCGGGCCCCGGCCCGCGCCGCCGTCACGGCCACGACGCCGGTACCCGTGCCCACGTCGAGCACCGCCTCGCCGGCCTTGAGCTGCGCGAACTTCACCAGATGGGCCGCCACCGGGGTGGTGAATAGGGCCGTGGGCGCGAAGGACGCCCACATCTCACGCTGATGCCTCTTCAATTCGACAAAGGGATCCTCGGTCATCGCGTCCTTCCTTGGGCTTTCAGCCAGCAGTGTGGATAGTCAGCCATCTATACGGGTCATCGGCCGCCGCAGCCAGTCCTTCAGCGTGTCAACCCACGGCATCGGCGAACCCCTTCTCGGCGATCCAGGTCTTGTTGAACAAGCGCGACTGATACTTGGCGCCGCCGTCGCACAGAATGGTCACGATGGTGTGGCCCGGCCCCATCTGCTTCGCCAGCCGGACCGCGCCGGCCACGTTGATCCCCGCCGTGCTGCCGAGAAGCAACCCTTCTTCGCGCAGCAACCTGTACACGAAGTGCATGGTCTCCGAATCCGGAATCCGCATGGCATCGTCGACGGGCGCGCCCGCGAGATTGGCGGTGATGCGCCCCGTGCCAATCCCCTCGGTGATGGACGATCCCCCATCGGATTTGAGTTCGCCATCCTTGAAGTAGTGATACAGCGCGCTGCCCGGCGGGTCGATCAACACCGTACGGACGGCCGCGGACTTCGACTTCAGAAAGCTCGCGACCCCGGCAAAGGTGCCGCCGGTGCCCGTGGCGGCGCAAAACGCGTCGATCCTGCCGCCGGTGTCGGCCCAGATCTCCGGACCGGTCGATTCGAAATGCGCGGTGCGGTTGGCGACGTTGTCGAATTGATTGGCCCAGATGGCGTTGGGCAGCTCGTCCGCCAGGCGTCCCGCCACCTTTTGATATTGGTTCGGATTGCTGTACGGCACCGCCGGCACCTTGCGCAATTCCGCGCCCAAGGCCTCGATGATCTGGTACTTCTCGGCGGCCTGGTTGTCCGGCATCACGATCACGCACCGGTAGCCGCGCGCGTTGCACACGTGGGCAATGCCGATCCCGGTGTTACCGGCCGTGCCTTCGACCACCGTGCCGCCGGGCTTCAAGACACCGCGCTGTTCCGCATCCAAGACGATCCATTTCGCCGCGCGGTCCTTCACCGACCCACCCGGGTTCATGAACTCCGCCTTGCCCAGGATCTCGCAGCCCGTCTCCTCGCTCAAATGCCGCAGGCGGATCAAGGGGGTGTTGCCAATCGCGCCGACGAAACCATCACTCAAGCTCATCGATGTTCCTTTGTCGTTTATTGTTCATGGGGGACCGCTGCCGCCACCGGCGGCGATGCCACCATGGGCAGCGATGCCTCCTAGCTCTGCCGCCAGCTCGCCGGGCACGGCCCCCGCCTCGAGTTCCCGGTGCATTGTGGCGATATCCAGTTCGCCGGTCCATTTCGCGACCACCAAGGTCGCCACCCCATTGCCGATCACGTTGGTGAGCGCCCGCGCCTCGGACATGAACCGGTCGATGCCGAGAATGAGCGCAAGCCCGGCCACCGGCAAGGTCCCGATGGTCGACAAGGTCGCGGCGAGCACGATGAAGCCGCTGCCCGTCACGCCGGCAGCCCCCTTGGAGGTCAACAACAGCACGGCCAGCAACGTGAGCTGCTGGAACACGTCCAAGGGCGTATTGGTTGATTGCGCGATGAACAAGGTGGCCATGGTCAGATAGATCGACGTGCCGTCCAGGTTGAACGAATACCCGGCCGGAATGACGAGCCCCACGACCTGCTTGCTGGCACCCAACCGCTGCAGTTTCGCGATCATCCGCGGCAATGCCGACTCCGACGATGACGTGCCCAGCACGACGAACAGTTCCTCGCGAATGTAGCGGAGGAACTTCCAGATGCTGAACCCATGCAGACGGGCCACCAACCCTAAGGCGCCGAAGATGAAGAACAGGCACGTCAAATAGAAGCTGCCCATCAACTTGCCGAGCGACAGCAGCGAGCCGAAGCCGTACTTGCCGATGGTGAACGCCATGGCGCCGAAGGCCCCGATGGGCGCGAGGCGCATGACGATGCCGACGATCCCGAACAGCACCTGGGACAGGCCCTCGATGAACGCCAGCATGGGAGCGCCGCGCGCCTTCAGCCGCTGGAGCGCGAAGCCGAATAGCACCGCGAACAACAGGACTTGGAGAATGTCGCCCTTGGCAAACGCGTCCACCACCGTCGTCGGAATCACGTTGAGAAAGAAGTCCGGGACGGTCTGAAGCTTGCCGGTCCCCGTATAGGCATTGAGCGAACTCGTGTTCAGCGTCGTCGGATCGACATTCATGCCGCTGCCGGGGTGCAGCACATTGGCCACGAGCAGACCGATGACCAGGGCGACGGTGCTCATGACCTCGAAGTAGGCCAGCGCCAACCCACCCGCTTTGCCGACCTTCTTGACGTCCTCGACACTGGCGATGCCGGTCACCACGGTGCAGAAAATCACCGGCGCGATCAGCATTTTGATGAGTTTGATGAAACCCTCGCCCAAGGGCTGCATCTTCGCCCCCCAGACCGGCGACAGGGCGCCCAGCAGCACGCCGAGCGCGATGGCGACGATCACCTGGAAGTAGAGCGAACGGAACAGGCGTTTCACGGCGCGAACTGTAAGCGATTCGGCATTTGGGCGGGGCACATAAAAGAATCCCCGGACGTGCCGGGGAATTCGAGGGGAACAGGTGCAAGGTAAAAACCCCACACGTCCGTCTTTGGAGGATACGCGGCACATACCGTGTCCTGCGTTCGACCTTCTATCAGTTGTCTACCGAGGAGTGACGACTAAAAACAACGTCTTTACTCCGATGGACATAAGATTATCAGTTAACGCAACAATATCCAATGGTTAAGCGCGCCGAAAACTGTGACATGTTCGCAACATTTGGAGGAAAGCACCTATATCCCGCGCTCTCCCCATATGCTGGCCTGGCGCTCGAAGTAGGCCGAAGTCGCCTGCACCACACAGAAGTGCTGACCCGTCGGCGCTTCCATGACCCACCAGGACTGGACCTGCTGCACTCGTCTGGCCCCCAACGTTTCCAGTCGGGCCACTTCCGCGTCGATGTCGTCGGTCTCGATGTCCAGATGCACCCGGCTCGCATGATCGACCTTCTGCACCTCGATGTTCAGCGACAAGTGCTCGTCGTGGAGCTGTCGGTACAGATCGCCGTCGGTCGATTCCGCCGGCTCACGAATCGGCATTCCGAGGGCGCCGCTCCAAAAATCGGCCGCCCGGCTCAGATCGTTCGTCTGGCAGTCGATGATGAAACCGCCGAGTTTGCTTTTATGCATGGGTTCCTCCAAATTTGCGTCACTTTACGAGGGTCTACACATGAAATACTTGCATACGATGGTACGGGTGAGCGACATCGAGCAATCGCTGGGGTTTTACCGGGATGCGTTGGGATTGGTCGAGATCAAGCGCCACGAAAGCACCAAGGGCCGTTTTACGCTGGTCTATCTCGCCGCCCCCGGCGATGAAGAGGCGCAGGTCGAACTCACCTACAACTGGGATCCGGAAGTCTATGCCGGCGGCCGCAACTTCGGGCATCTGGCCTATGCGGTGGACGACATCTATGCCACCTGCCAGCGCCTGATGGACCACGGCGTCACGATCAATCGGCCGCCCCGCGACGGTCATATGGCATTCGTCCGATCACCGGACAATATCTCGGTGGAATTACTCCAGAAAGACGGCTCGTTGCCGCCCCAGGAACCCTGGGCCAGCATGCCGAACACCGGCGTCTGGTAAGGCTGCCCGGGCCACCCCTACGGGCGGCCCGCCCGCACCCTCCGCGTCACTCGGGTGGCGCCAGGACTTTAGAACATCTCGGACGGATTGGGCGCCTTGACCGGCACCTTGCTGCGCGACGGGATGTGGTCACCCGTAATCATGTCCTCATAGGGCTGGCCGGGTCCCACCATCGGATAGACGCCGGCGTCCTGATCGATCATGACCTCGAGGAACGCGGCCCCCTTGAAGTTGATGAATTCCTCGACCACGCGCGCGACATCGGCCTTCTTGTCGAGCCGGACCGCGTATTTGAAGCCGTCGGCCTGCGCGGCCTTGACGAAATCCTTGGTGTGCAAGCTCTTGTCGCTGCCGCTTAGGCGGCCCTTGTGGAACAGCTTCTGCCATTGCTTGACCATGCCGTCGCCGCAATTGTTGAGCAGCACCACTTTGACCGGCAGGTCGTAGGTCGTGACGGTTTCCATCTCGCCGATGTTCATGCGGATGCTGCCGTCGCCATCGATGTCGATGACCAACCGGTTGCGCTGCGCAAATTGCGCGCCGATGGCCGCCGGCAGACCGAAGCCCATCGTGCCCATGCTGCCCGAGCTCAGCCACAGCCGCGGACTGCGGAAATCGAAATACTGCGCGGCCCACATTTGATGTTGACCGACGCCGGTCGAGATGATGGCCTCGCCCCGGGTCAGGCGATTGATCTCTTCGATGACGTAATACGGTTGAATCGTCTCGCTGGCGCGGTCGTAGTTCATCGCATAGGTCAAACGCAGCTCCTCGCAATGCCTCAACCACTCGGACCACTCGCGCGAGAATCCCTCGCGCCGGCCGTACTCCAGCAGCGCCTGCAGCGCATCCGTCATCAAACCCACGTGGCTCCAATCGACGCGCTTGACCTTGTTGATCTCCGACGCGTCGATATCGAAGTGGGCGATGAATTTGGCGTTGCCGGCGAAGCGCTGCGGATTCCCGGCAACCCGGTCGTCGAACCGCGCCCCCAACGTCATCAGGAAATCGCAATCATCGACCGCATAGTTGGCGAAGGCTGCGCCGTGCATGCCCAGCATGCGCATGGCCAGCGGCGACGTGGTGTCGACGACGCCGATGCCCATCAAGGTCGTCACCACCGGGATCTGGAATTCCTTCGCGAACTCGCGCAGGGCATGCGACGCGCTGGCGTTGACGACACCGCCGCCCGCGTAGATGAGCGGTCGCTTGGCCGCGCTCAAGGCGGTGAAGAAGTCGGCGCAGGCCGCTTCCGGCAATTTGCTGGCCTCGAGCCGGTTCATGCGCTGGCGATAGCCCGGAATCGGCAGCCGGCCCGAGCCATGGAACACGCCCTTCCAATTCTGCACGTCCTTGGGCACGTCCAGCACCACGGGGCCGGGACGACCCGTCCGCGCGATCTCGAACGCCGTGCGCACCGTGGCCTCGAGCTTGGTCGGATCGGTGATGAGGAACACGTGCTTGGCCACCGCGCCCATGATGGTCGGCACGGGCGCCTCCTGAAACGCATCCGTGCCGATGGCCGTGGTCGGCACCTGGCCGCAAATGACCACGATCGGGACGGAATCGGCCATGCTGTCACGCACGGGAGTGACCATGTTCGTGGCCCCCGGCCCCGACGTGACCAACGCCACGCCCACCCGGCCGCTGGCACGCGCGAATCCCGCCGCCATGAATCCGGCACCCTGCTCATTGGCGGGCACGATCAACGGCATTTGGGACTGGTGCTCCTCGTTGAAGCGAAATACGGCGTCGTAGATCGGCAGAATCGCACCGCCGCTATAACCGAAAATCGTGTCCACACCCTCGTCCGCAAGCACTTGCACGAGGATGTCTGCGCCCGTCATGCTGGCGCCGGCCAGCGGGTGGGTCCCTTGATTCAACATGTCGTAACGGTCTTTCACCCATAAAGCCTAGCATTTCTGGCCCTAGCGCCCAAGTACCATGGTCCCGTATCCTTACCGGCCCATGCGACACCTCATAGCGATCCACCTACAGAACGAAGCCGGCGCCCTGACGCGGGTCACGGGACTGATTTCGACCCGCGGTTACAACATCGAGTCGCTGTCCGTCGCCCCGACCAACGACCCCACGGTCTCCCGCATCACCCTCGTGACCATCGGCTCGGACCAAGTCATTTCCCAGATCAACGCCCAATTGCTCAAATTGGTCGACGTCGTGGCGGTCGAGGACATGACCAGCGGCGACCACCTCGCGCGCGAACTCATGCTCATCAAGCTCCAGATCCCCGCCGAGCACGTGGAATCCGTCAACACCCTCACACGCCGCGTGGGCGGCAAGATTCTGTCGGCCAAGCCGTCGAGCTATGTCGTGGAACTCACCAGCACCGAGGCGGAAATCAGTGAATTCATCGCCAATCTCGGTGCTTTCGGCGACATCGTCGAGGTGGTCCGCAGCGGTGTCCTGGGAATTTCCCGCGCCAATCCGCGCATGCATCTCGTCAAATGAGGATGGTTTTACGTAATGCCTGAAATCGAAGTCAAGCCGGAACACGCGGACGATCCGATGACCCGCACCGTCGGCATCCTGGTCGGGGTGGTCGGCATCCTGCTGTCCGTGGTGACCATCGCCTCGCATCGCGCCCACACCGAGGCGGTCATTCATCGCACCGAATCGAACGATCAATGGGCTTTCTATCAAGCCAAGAAGATACGCGAGAGTTCCAGCGATATCGCGCTGGCGCTGCTCGCGGCGCTGCAACCCGACGCCGCCAAGGCGGAGGCGACGGCGCAAAAACTCCAGGCGGCGCGCGACAAGTATGCCGACGAGGCCAAAGAGATCATGAAGGAAGCCCAAGCCAAGGACGTCGAACAGAAAGTCGAGGAAAAGCGCGCCCTGCGCTTCGATATCGGCGAAGGCCTGCTCGAACTCGGCCTCGTACTGTGTTCGCTGTTTTTCCTGGCACGCAAGCGCTTTTTCCCGATTTTCGGCGTGATCGCCAGCATCGCCGGCACCACGATGGGCATTTGGGGCTGGGTGCTTTGAGCGCCCCCCCACGGGCGCAATCCTGCGCCAGCGCGGCACGGCGCGCAGGCGCCCGCGCCTTGGTGTTGATTGCGGCCGGCGCGTTTCCGCTGCTGGTCGGTGCCGAGGCAGGCACCCCGCCACCCGTGACGCGCGTCGAAGCACGGTCGGGCGACCTGCTGGCCGTGGGCATCGTTCACGATGACCGGATGGCGATTCATTTGAGCCGACTGATCGACAACGCCCCGGTGCGCGATGCCGCCCTCTCCGTGCTGCTGCGCGGCAATTTACATCCGACGATGGCCGAGGCGGACGGCAGCTACACCCTGCAGTCGAAGGATCTCACCCTGCCCGGATCCGCGGCCGTGGTGTTTCAGATCGTTCAGGGCGATGTCCATGAGGACCTCAAAGGCGCTCTCGACGTCGCCGCGAACACCGCCAAACCCACCGAAGACAAGAACAGCGCCCGTCAAATCGGCTGGTGGGTGCTCAATTTCGCGGTGTGCATCGGCTTTCTGATGCTCTGGTCCCGACGCCGCAAGGCGGCCGAACCGGACTGACGCCCGGCCCCATCGCCGGCGGGGGACGCCGACGTGCGGCGCCTACAGCGCCGCGTTGTCCGTTTCGCCCGTGCGTATACGCACGACGCGGATGATGTCGGTGACGAAGATTTTGCCGTCCCCAACCTTCCCCGTCTTCGATGCGCCCACGATCGCTTCCATCACCTGATCGACCAACTCATTCTTGACCGCAACTTCGATGCGGGTCTTTGGAACGAAGTCCACGACATATTCCGCCCCGCGATACAACTCGGTATGCCCACGCTGCCGGCCGAAACCCTTGACCTCGGTGACCGTCATGCCCGAGACCCCGATTTCGGAGAGCGCGGCACGCACGTCGTCCAACTTGAAGGGCTTTATGATGGCAGTGATCAATTTCATTCTCAGCTCCGCTGAAGCGTTGGCTTAGGTCAATCCTATTACTATTCTACGCAACCGGCAGCATCATGTGCGTTACTGCGATGGTCAACATCGCTAAAATAGCGCATTGCCCATCTCAAGGAAGCCCATGATTTCGACGATCCTCATCATCGGCGGCGGCCAGGCCGGCGCGCAGGCCATCGACACCCTGCGACGCGAGGGCTTTAAAGGCCGCCTCATTTTGGTGAGCGACGAACCCCAACTGCCCTACCAACGTCCACCGCTGTCCAAGAAGTTCCTTTCCGGGGAGTTGGCCGCCGAGCGACTGCTGTTCCGGCACCAGTCCTTCTATGACGACCATGGGATCGAACTCAAACTCGGCGTGCGCGCGACCCAATTGGATGCGGCCGTCCGCAAGGTCGTGTTGTCCAACGGCGAGGAAGTCGTCTACGACCGCCTGCTCCTGTGCCTCGGCGCCATGTCGCGGCAGCTAACCTGTCCCGGCGCCGATCTGCCCGGCGTCCACTACTTGCGCACCATCGCGGACGTTCCCCAGATTCAATCGGCACTGAAGCCCGGCACGCGCGCCGTCATCATCGGCGGCGGCTACATCGGCCTCGAAACCGCCGCCACCGCCCGCAAGATGGGCTGCCTCGTCACCGTGCTCGAAATGGCCGACCGCGTCATGAATCGCGTGGTCGCCTCGAACGTGTCCGAGTACTTCGCTCACGAACACCGCACCCAGGGCGTCAACATCATCTGCAACACCCGGGTCGTGCATTTGGACGGCACCACGAAAGTCGAGCGCGTGGTGTGCGCCGACGGGACCTCGTATGAGGCCGACCTGCTCGTCGTCGGCGTCGGCGCCGTGGCCAATATGCAGCTCGCCAGCGACGCCGGACTCAAATGCGAGAACGGCATCGTCGTCGATGAATACTGCCAGACCAGCGACCCCGCCATTTATGCGGCCGGCGACTGCACTTATCACCCCTCGCTGCGCTTCGACATGCGCGTACGGCTCGAGTCCGTCGACAACGCCTTCGAGCAAGCCAAGACCGCCGCGCTCAACATACTGGAACGCCCGACCATTCATGACCGCGTGCCCTGGTTCTGGTCCGACCAGTTCGACAACAAATTGCTCATCGTCGGGCTGTCCCAGGGACACGACCTCCAGGTCACGCGCGGCGACCCGGCCACGCGCAGCTTCACCGTCTGCTACCTGAAAGGCGGCGAATTGATGGCCGTCGAGGCCATCAACCATTCGAAGGACTACATGGCCGCCCGCAAGCTGATCGCGGATCGCGCGCGGCCGAACATCGATAAATTGGCCGACCCACAGGTTGCCCTCAAAGAAGCCTTCTGATGGCGCAGGTCACCGTGGTGTTCGTGCAGCCCGACGGCTCGCGGCGCGAAATCGTCGCGCCCGTCGGCATCACCCTGATGGAAGCCGCGCGCCAAAACAACGTCTCCGGCATCGTCGCCCAATGCGGTGGCGCCTGCGCCTGCGCGACCTGCCATGTCTACGTGAAGGAATCCTGGCTGCCCAAACTCCAACCACCCGAGGACATGGAAGAAGGCATGCTCGAAACCGCCTGGGAGCCGCGCGCCAACAGCCGGCTCAGCTGTCAGGTGCAAATAACCGCGGCGCTCGACGGACTCGAGGTCACCGTGCCGGAACACCAAGCCTAGGAACGGACGGGCTTGCCCGGGTTGCCGTCGACCAGCGCCTCGTTCACGATATCCGCAGGGAACCCCATTCGTTCAAGAACCCGGATGGCGTTCCTCTCGGTGCTCATGCCGGATCGCAGCTCGAAGTCGAAGAACCCCGTGACGGTCGGATTTTCCTGAAAGTGAAACAGCTCGAATCTGTCCGCCAGGAGCTCCTGAAGCTCGATAGGGGGACGCGGAATCAGGACGATCGAAGTTTCAGCGGAAACTCGGAAATCCTTCGTGGGAGGATGCGTCAACGGATGGTTGCGCCAGATCCGCCACCGACTCAGATCGACCCGGTGCTGCCAGTGGCGAGTGGCCGGTCTGGAGAAAGCTAATCGCGGGACTATCTGCCGTCAGATTCGGGTCGCCATCCTTCCACTATTCGTTCCACCAAGAATGTGTCGTTCCAAACTCCCCGAATTGATAGCTTTCGTTGGTCAGCAGAGAGTTGCCCTACCCGAACGGATTTGCTCCCGTGCGGACGAAGCGATGCACGCTACGCTTGCGTATACGCCCGAATATAGCCAGCTATCTCTTTCGGCGACTTTGCAACTGCGAAACGCGTCTCGTCGGCCTCAATGCCCCAGCCATACGAGACACCCAGAAATGGGACATGAGCCATCTGCGCGGCCGCAAAGTCCCGTGGTTGATCGCCGATGTAGAGCGTTGTTTCAGGTTTCGCCCCATAATTGTGCGCGCATTCGCTGAGAGCCGCTGCTTTTGTGAGGCGCCGCGAGTCGTCGTCGGTAAATATGCAGCGCGCATCGAAGAATCTCATTGCATCACCGAGCGCCGATGAGATGATCGCGCGTGTATTGGAAGTGGCGATGCCGAGTCCTACTCCTGTCGCGGCCACTTCTGCGAGCATGTCGAGTACGCCAGGGAACGGCCGGACGGGATATTTCTGTGCAAACTCCCGCCGGTAGTGTTCATTCGCGAGTTCCGCCAGCTGTCCTGGAAATCCGACGGCACGGAAGAACTCCACCATTGGGCTAACGACGGCACCGTGAGCGACGAGACTCTGAAACTCCTCAATGGTTGGGAGCTTAATACTTAGACCGAACCTACGCGCCTCGTCGCGGCAAATCTGCAAATGTGCATCAAGGGAATCGAGCAGCACACCATCTACGTCAAATATAGCAATGCTAATGTCCGTCATTCATGTTCGCCGGTGATACGGGTGGGGCTGCGTTGCCTGATGCCGGTTTAGACACGCCGGCGCCTTGCAGGGAGCTTGCGTTTGCGATTCGATCGGTCATGGCCATCAGCGAGGCGTTTAGTCGCGCAACCTGATCAGAAAGAATTTTAACGTTTTCCGCGACAGGAGGTTCCCTCAATTGAAAGGCATCCGGCGTCCATATCGAGACAAACGCACCGCAAAGAAACGCAACACAGAAAATGAGTTCAATCAAGCGCAAATGGATGCGGTGCGTGCCACGGAAATACTGCACTACGGTATTATCCTTGGCGGTGGTCCTGACGCCCTTTTCATCGACGATCAGGATGCCGCCTGGCATGGGATGCGCCGCGTCGCTTGCCGGCGCCTGGGTGATGTTGGGGAAATCCGTCCACTCGAAGGCCTTTAGCACACGTTCTCCTCGTCGCACTAGTTTGTCGTTGCGTCCGTCGATCAAAAAGAAAGACCAAGTGACCAGTGCGCCGACAAATCCGATTGTCGCTGCCAGATGCGGGTGCTTATCGATCGCAGCACCGAATCCGGCAGCTAGCAGAGAGGCCGCTGCTAACGAGTAGTTGAACATGCTGGTGCGCTGTTCGGCGTGGTAGTTAAACCAGTTCCACCCGTATTCCCGCAGGTGCTCCAGATTCTTGTCAGCCGGCTTGTTCATGGTGGATCCATTGCATGTAGATTGTTCGCACATACGACCGCACTCCTTCTGAACGGATGCTCTCGAAAACGACCGCAACCGGACGGATGCTACACCACGCCATGAATGTCCGCTTCACGGCGGTCAGATCACTAATGCCCCACACTGCCGTCCAGACTGCGTACGCCGCCCAACCCCGCCAATTCAGGGCGGGCCTCTGTCCGAATAAGGTTTTCGCTCCAAACCAATACCGATGCCTATCGTCCATCGTGTTCCGTGTGGCGAGCTAACTTGCCTTTGCAGTGCGGGACCGGCAACCAGCGCAGATACGGTCGGGACATTCTCCGGCACGTTGCGATTATCAAGGTTGCGCAGCGCCTGGGCTTGCCATTGGCGATGATTAAACAGGCCATTGATTCCCTGCCGGGAGGCCGCACGCCCACCGCCAACAATTGGAAGCGACTATCGGTGGAGTGGCGAAGGGAATTGGACCGACGAATCGCCTTGTTACAGAGACTTCGCGGTCAGCTTGATAGCTGCATCGGTTGCGGGTGCTTGTCGCTGAAAGTGTGCCACCTGCGAAATCCGGACGATGTTGTGTCGGATCAGGGATCCGGGCCGCGACTGATGGAGGAAGATCTCATGGAGAGTTGAAGGCCGCCGTGTGACGGCCCACCGCGGCGAGGTATGTATGACCGCTGCGGGCAATCCAATCAGTGGGTGGCACGCTCACCCCCTCCGATGGCGTTTCGAATGGCAATGGCCGCCTCTGCTCCAATAGTTTTCGATCCGTTCGCCGTAGGCGACAAAGGTGCCGCACCCCGATACGGCGATCAGGGTTCGTCATTCCGGGATCAAGGCATCGATAACATTCCGTGTTGCTCGGCATCAGAATAGATCGTTTTTCGCTATATTGGGCATTCGATATGTTGAGCACATCGACCAAATAGGATGACGCCCATGACCGCACTTTGCCCCTTCCACCTCGCCTTTCCCGTCGATGACCTGACGGCCGCCCGGGTCTTCTACGGCGATCTTCTCGGCTGCTCCGAGGGACGCAGTTCGCCCGACTGGGTCGACTTTGACTTCTACGGCCATCAGATCGTCGCCCACCTCGCCCCGCACGAGACTGAAGCGGTCTCGGCGAACGCCGTGGATGGCCATGATGTACCCGTCCGGCACTTCGGTGTCATCTTGTCGATGGAAGCATGGCAGGTCGCGGCCGACAAGCTGACGGCGGCGGGCATCGACTTTGTCATCAAACCCTACGTTCGCTTCAAAGGCGAGCCGGGTGAGCAGGCCACGATGTTCTTCAAGGATCCGAGCGGCAACGCGATCGAGATGAAGGCCTTCGCCGACATCGGCAAGCTGTTCGCAAAGTAGCAGCGGCTGCGTCGATTCCAATGCAGGTAGTCACGTCCGACGCCGTTCTTTCCTGCCTCTATAAACCCAGTCTATTTGCTGTTCGCGTAGGCTTGGATCAGCTCGAAGAGATAATCGCGTTCCTCGTAGAGGCCCTCGACCGACTTGCGTTCATTGAGCCCGTGAACGCCGTTGCCGTCGGGGTCGGAGAACCGCCCCGGAACGCCATAGGTGGGAATTCCTGCCGCGTTGAGGAAGCGGCCATCGGTGGCGCCCGTCGACATCGCCGGCAGCATCGGTACGCCCGGAAAATGCTTTTGGGCAACGGTCTTGGCGGTGCCGTAGACCAGCGGGGTCAGCGGCGGCGGGGCTGGAGTCGGGCTGATTTCGCCGGTTGGCGCGATGGTCAGCGACGGGTCGGCAGCGGCCTTGATCAACTGGGCGAGGACGTTGTCGATCGTGTCGCCGGGAAACATGCGGCAATTGATATTCGCTTCCGCACGCTGCGCCAGCGCATTGTTGGCATGGCCACCACTCAGCCTCGTCGCAACGCAGGTGGTGCGCAGCATCGAGTGATAGGTCGGATCCTTCGACACAATGGCGCTGGCGTCGAGATCGTTCGGATTGGCGATCAGCCGGATCATCGCGGCACCCGCTTCGCCCCCGGACAATTTTGCCGTCTCGGTGAAGTAAGCACGCGTGGTGTCGGTGAACTGCACGGGAAACTCATATTGACCGATGCGAATGAGCGCCGCGGCCAGGCTGTAAATGGCGTTGTCGGGGCGCGGGCGACTGCTGTGGCCACCGGGGTTGCTCGCCTCCATGCGGAAATCCTGGTAGACCTTCTCTCCCGCTTGAATACCGAGCGACAGCTTCTTGCCGCTGGCATCGCGCATGCCGACGCTTCCTTCGTTCAGTGCGAATTGAGCATCGATCCAATCCTTGTGCTCCGTCACCAGCCAGTTGGCGCCGTTGAACGCCCCGCCGGTCTCCTCGCCACACGTCAACGCCAGTTTCAATGGCCGCCGCAGCTTGGTCCCCGCCTGTTTCAAACGAACCAGCGTATCCGTAAAGATCGCGGCCTGAGCCTTGTCGTCGGACGAGCCACGGCCATAGAAATAGCCATTCTCTTCGACCAGCACGAACGGATCGCGAGTCCAGTCCTCGCGCTTCGCCTCCACGACATCGATGTGGGCGAGCAACAGGATCGCTTTGGCCTTGGGGTCCGTACCACTCAATGTCGCGACCAACCCGCCTTCTTTGGGGTGGTCGGATACGCCGAACAGTCGGATATCCCCCTCTTTGTATCCGGCGGCCTGCAGTCGCGCCGCCATGCGCTCTGCCGCCAGTGTGCAACTTCCGGCCGACAGCGTCGTATCGGTCTCGACGAGTTCCTTGTACAACTCCCGGAACTTCACCTGATCCGGACGGATTTCGGCGGTCACGGGTCCGGCGAGGCTCGCGACAAGCACGGTCGCGGTCAGCAATAGGCGCACTCATGATCTCCCTGGCAGACACGACAGACTACGTCCACTCACGGGGACAGGCAAGATCGTTTCAGAGAGCACGGAGTGCAGGTCAGCGCTGCGGCGCCGGGCACGCAAGGACTTCGCCGACGTCGACATCGCGACAGCCGGGGTCGTCATCAGCAAAGAATTGATGCGGTGAATATCTCCGCTGTCGAACTGCGGTCCAAGGAGTTCGTGGTCATCGCGGTCCGCGCTCATTCGAAAACCACCAACAAATCCTTGGCATCCACCTGCAGTCCGGGTCGCGCCAGGATCTCCTTGACGACCCCGTCCCGCTCGGCTCGCACCGTCGTCTCCATCTTCATGGCCTCGAGGGTCAACAGCACGTCGCCGCGAACCAGCTTCTGCCCGACGTGCACCGGCACGGTGGCGATGGTTCCCGGCATGGGCGCTCCCACGTGCGCGGGATTGCCGTGCTCCACCTTGCGCTGCGCGGGGCGCTTCGCGACCTGGCTGCAATCCGCGACGCGGATGTGCCGCGGCTCACCATTCAACTCGAAGAACACGGTCCGGGTGCCATCCTCGTTCGGATCGCTGGTGGTGATGAAGCGCACGATCAGCGTCTTGCCGCGCTCGATGTCGATGTTGATCTCCTGGCCAGCCTGCATGCCGTACCAGAACACGGCGCTCGGCAGGTTGCTCACGTCGCCGTAGGCCGCACGATCGGCCGCGTAATCCGCGAATACCTTCGGATACATCAGATAGGACGCGAGTTCGAACTCCGTGATGGCTCGGCCGATCTTCGCCTCGGCGGCCGCGCGTTCCGCCTCCAGATCCGCGCGGGGCAGCAACTCGCCGGGCCGGACGGTGAGCGGGACCTGTCCGCCCAGCACCTTTTTCTGCAGCTCCGGGGGAAACCCACCCAACGGCTGCCCCAAATCGCCATGGAAGAACTGCACCACCGACTCCGGAAAGGCGATTTCGACCGCGGGATCGAGCACGGACTCGCGCGTGAGGCCGCTGGTCACCATCATGATGGCCATGTCGCCGACCACCTTGGAGGTGGGCGTGACCTTGACGATGTCGCCGAACATCTCGTTGACCTGGGCGTAGCTGTTGGCCACCTCCGGCCAGCGATGATCGTCGATGCCGAGCGAGCGCGCCTGTTCGCGCAGATTTGTGTACTGACCGCCGGGCATGCCGTGCACATAGACTTCGGAAGCACCGGCGCGGATGTCGCTCTCGAAGGCCACGTACCCGTGCCGGACCTGTTCCCAGTAGGTCGAGATCGACCGCAGCTTCTCCGGATCCAGCAGCGAATCCCGCGGGCCGAAGCGCAGTGCTTCGACGATGGACCCCAAATTCGGCTGCGACGTGAGGCCCGACATGGCATCGATGGCGCCGTCGATTGCGTCCGCACCCGCCTCGATGGCGGCGAGCACGCTGGCCGCCGCAATGCCGCTCGTGTCGTGCGTATGGAAGTGGATCGGCAACCCCACCTCCTCCTTGAGCGCCCGGACCAAGGCGCTGGCCGCGTGGGGCTGGCACAGGCCGGCCATGTCCTTGATGCCGAGCACATGGGCGCCCATGGCCTTCAATTCCTTGGCGAGCTTCACGTAGTACTTCAGGTCGTACTTGGTCTCGTGGGGGTTCGACAGGTTGCCGGTATAGCAGATGGCGGCTTCGCAGAGACGATCGGTGGCGCGCACCGCCTCGATCGCCACCTTCATGTTGTCCACCCAGTTGAGGCAGTCGAAGACGCGGAACACGTCGATGCCGCCGGCCGCGGCCTGTGCCACGAAATGCCGCACGACGTTGTCGGGATAATTGGTGTAGCCCACTGCGTTGGCCGAACGCAGCAGCATTTGCAGCAAGAGATTCGGCATGCGCTCGCGAAACACCGCGAGCCGCGACCAAGGGTCCTCCTTGAGAAACCGCATGGCCACGTCGAATGTGGCGCCGCCCCAGCACTCGACGGAGAACAGCTGCGGCAGCAGGCCGGCGTAGTGCGGCGCGATCAACGCCAGGTCATGCGTCCGGAAGCGCGTGGCCAGCAGCGACTGATGGGCGTCGCGCATGCTGGTGTCGGTGATGAGCACGCGCGTCTGCGCCAGCATCCAGGCCGCGAACTTGTCGGGGCCGAGCTCGTCGAGCAGCTGCTTGGTGCCGGCGGGCGCCGCTGCCGGCAACGCGACGCGCGGCGGGCGCGGGAACACGGGCGCCTTCGGCTTCGCCCGCCCCTTGACCTCCGGATTGCCGTTGACGACGACGTCGCCGATGAAGCTCAACAGCCGCGTCGCCCGGTCGCGCTTGCGCGGGATGTCGAACAACTCGGGTGTTTGATCGATGAACGTCGTCGTGTAGTCCGCCGACGCGAAGCGCGGATGCATGATGAGCTGGTCGAGGAAGCGCAGATTCGTCACCACGCCACGGATGCGGAACTCCCACAACGCACGGTGCATGCGCGCGATGGTCTCTTCCGGGGTCGGCGACCACGCGGTCACCTTCACCAACAAGGAGTCGTAGAAACGCGTGATGATGGCGCCCGCGTAGGCGGTGCCCGCGTCCAGACGAATGCCGAAGCCCGCCGGGCTGCGGTACGCCGTGATGCGTCCGTAATCGGGCACGAAATTATTTTCTGGATCCTCGGTCGTGACGCGGCACTGCAGGGCATGTGCCGTGACATGGATGTCCTCCTGCTTCGGCATGCCGCTTTCCGGGGTGCCGATGCGCGCACCGCCCGCGATCCGCAGCTGCGCCTTGACCAGGTCGATCCCGGTCACGCACTCGGTGACGGTATGCTCGACCTGAATGCGCGGGTTCACCTCGATGAAATAGAATTTGCCCGTATCGGCATCCTGCAGGAACTCCACCGTGCCGGCCGCCCGATAACTGACCGCGCGGCCGATCTTCAGCGCCGCTTCGCACAGGTCGCTGCGCTGCTGATCGGTCAAAAAGGCGGCGGGGGCGCGCTCCACCACTTTCTGGTTGCGCCGCTGCACCGAGCAATCGCGCTCGTACAGATGCACCAGATTGCCGTGCATGTCGCCCACGATCTGCACTTCCACGTGACGCGCACGCCGGATCAGTTTCTCGAGATAGACCTCGTCCTTGCCGAAGGCCGCTTTCGCTTCGCGCCGGGCGGCGGCCACCGTTTCGATCAGCTGGCTGTCATCCTCGACCACCCGCATGCCGCGCCCGCCGCCGCCCCAGCTGGCTTTGAGCATGACCGGGAAGCCCACGTCGTGCGCCATGCGCAGGACCTCGGCATCGTTCGCCGGCAGCGGCGGCGTCGCCGGCATCACCGGCACGCCCGCGCCGGCCGCGAGATTGCGCGCTTCCACCTTGTTGCCGAGACGACGCATCGTGTCGGGCAAGGGGCCGACGAAAATGATGTTGGCCGCCGCACACGCCTCGGCGAACTCCGGGCTCTCCGACAGGAATCCATAACCTGGATGAATAGCATCGACGCGCGCTTCCGTGGCGATGCGGATGATGTCCGCGATGTCCAGATAGGAGTCGATGGGCCCCTTGCCGTCACCCACCAAGTAGCTCTCGTCGGCCTTGGTTCGATGCAGCGAAAAGCGATCTTCGCGCGAATGGATGGCGACCGTCCGCAAGCCCAGCTCGGCCGCGGCACGCATCACACGAATGGCGATCTCGCCGCGATTGGCGATGAGGAGGCCTTTGATGGCGCCCTGCTTGCGAAATGGATTCATCTACGAATGATGATAGCCTTGCCGCGGGTCACCGACCAGGGGAACGGCAAAACGGATGTACGGGTTAGCAATTCACGGCGGAGCTGGAACGCTCCCGCGCGCCGACATGAGCGCCGCGCACGAGCACGCCTACCGGGCAGGCTTGGAGCAGGCGTTGGGCGCCGGTTACGCCATTTTGGAGTGCGGCGGGACCAGCCTGGACGCCGTGACCGCGGCCGTGGTGCGCCTGGAGGACAATCCGCTGTTCAATGCGGGACACGGCGCCGTGTTCACGCTCGATGGACACAACGAACTCGACGCCTCGATCATGGAGGGCAGTTCGCTGAAGGCCGGCGCGGTTTGCGGCCTGAGCCACATCAAGAACCCCGTTCAGCTGGCACGTGCCGTCATGGAACAATCCGACTACGTGCTGCTGAGCGGGGCCGGAGCCGAAGACTTTGCCCTGACCTGCGGCTTCGAATTCGTCCCGCAAAGCTACTTTTTCACCCCGGCACGCTGGCGGCAACTCGAGCGGATCCAAAGCGGCGACCCGAACCTGTCGGGACTGACCATCTCGCATATCGGCACGGTGGGCGCCGTGGCCTTGGACGACCAGGGCTGTCTGGCCGCCGCCACGTCGACCGGCGGGATGACGGGCAAACGGTTTCATCGCATCGGTGACTCGCCCATCATCGGTGCCGGCACCTACGCGGACAACCGCTCCTGCGCCGTCTCGGCGACCGGTCACGGTGAGATGTTCATTCGCGCCGCCGTTGCCCACGACATCAGCGCGCGCATGCGCTATGGCAACCGTACCCTGGAGGAAGCCGTCCGCGAAGTCGTGCTCGGGGTACTGCCTGCGATGCATGGCGAAGGCGGCGTCGTCGCCATCGACGCGCACGGCGAGATCGCGATGGAATTCAATTCCGAGGGGATGTTCCGCGCCTGCCGCAAGGCCGGCGAAGGCCCGCAGGTCCACATCTATCGTCAGGCCTGAGGTTCGGGCACGCGTTGCGCGCGGCGCTTGTCGAAGGTACCGGTGCGCAGCGTCTGATACTCGGCTTCCATCGACACCACGCAATTGCGGCCCTGCTCCTTCGCGCTGTACAGCGCTTCGTCGGCCAGCTGAATCAGTCCTTGGTACGTACGCCCGGCCGACGGCTGGACGAATGCCGCGCCCACGCTCACCGTGAGGCGGCTGGCGACCGTTGACGCCTCGTGCGGAATGTTGAGCTCCGCGATCGAGCGCTGAATGCGCGTGAGCACCTCGGCGACGTACTCCCGGCTGGCTTCGTACAGCACGATCGCAAATTCCTCTCCGCCATACCGTGCGACGAAATCCAGCGGACGCCTCGCACACTGGCTCAGGGAGATCGCGACTGCGCGCAGGCACTCGTCGCCCGCTTGATGCCCATAGCGATCGTTGTAGTCCTTGAAACAATCGATGTCGATCAGCAGCACGGCGACTCGGGCCGCGTCGCGCGCGGCTTGGTGCCAGACCCGCGTGATGTGCTGATCGAACATGCGTCGGTTCTGGATGCCCGTCAGGCCGTCGCGTGCGACCAGTTCGCGCAGCAGTCCGGTCTCGAGAAAGCGCGACCGGCTGATCTTTTCATGCATGTATCCGACCGAGATACAAATCAGGTTCACGGCGATCAGCGCCGTGGCATCGTAGCCGAAATCCGGGCCCGGCAATCTCAGGATGCTGCCCGCGCCCAGGTAAACGAACGTTACGAGCAGATTGGCGGTGAGCGCGCGGTAGAAGATGAGTCCGCCCATGAAATAGATGAAAATGCACGACAACAGCACGCACGGGAAAAGGAGAGGCAATCCGTTGGGCGACGCGACAAGTTGGGTGCCCGTCACGCTCAAACCCAGCAGGATTGCCGCCGCCAGCGCCAGCGGCGGATAGATCCGATCGCGACGCGGCGAAAACGTGACGGCCAGACACAGAGCCAGCACGGGCACCATCAAAAACATGTGCACGATGCTCGGGATGCGGTTGAGCGCATCGCCCAGCAACGTCGCCTCCACACCCGAGAACACGAGAACGAGCGTGATAGCCATCGCCAGATTGATGCGCAGATGACGCAGGTTTTCGGACAGATTGCGGTGGCGAAACTCGGCTTCCAGAGCGGTCGAGAAGGTCAGCCAGGGGAAGCCGGCCTTCAATTGACGGGAGTGCGGCGACTCCGGCAGGTCTTCGAGGGTGTAGCGATTCGAATTCGTCATTGCAGCACGGTATCGACCATCGCCGGCGCCCACCGCGACCTGCAGCACACGTTGCCGCCATAAAATGTGCGCTGCTCTCAAAAAGTTATGTCAAACGGCATAAACACCGTAGATTGCTGCGTCGCGGCAGCTGGTCGACGTCTCAATCAGCGGCGTATGCCGCCAGATAGGCGTCCAAATCCACCTTGTCGCTCGCTTCGATCCGCTCCTGCGCTTCGTGGGACTCCTGCGCCGCGGAGGCGAATTCCGCCAAGCGGCGTTCGTTCGGCGGATACAGCCCCAGGAAGTAATCCTTGTGCAGTTTCGACATCCGTTGCGACAGCTGGAAGAACGATTCGCCGGTGTTGCGCATTTCGGTGAGCAAGCGCGCCGACGGCGTGCGCTCCACGTCGTCGAGCTTGGACCGCTGTTGGTCGAGGGCGGCCGCATAGGGCTTGCCCGGCTCGCCTTGATCCAGCATTTCGCAGATCCCCTGCATCGCGTCGAGCAGTTCGCGCGCCCAGTCCACCATCGGGTAACTCCGCCCTTCGCGATTCAGCGTGAGGCCGGGTTCGCGTCCGCGCCGCGCCACTTTCAAATGGTTCGCATCCAAGGCTTCCTGCTCATTGCGACCGATCGGCTCGCTCTCGCGCAGCAAGCACAGGCCGAGGAATGCCTCGAGAAATCGCAGCTTGTTCTGATTGACGCCCACCGGATCGAAGGCGCTGACATCGAGCGCCCGCACTTCGACGTACTCGACGCCCGCACGCTGCAGCGCCTTGCTGGGCCGCTCACCGGAGCGCGCAACCCGCTTCGGCCGGATATAGCTGTAGTACTCGTTCTCGATCTGCAGGATGTTGGCATTGAGCTGGCGATACTCGCCGTCGACCTTCACACCGATCTTTTCGTACGGCGGATACGGCGTGCTGATGGCGCGCGACAGGTCGCGCACGTACTCATCCAGGCTGTTGACCGAGACGCTGACGGTGGCCTGGTTCTTGTTGCGATAGCCCACGTCGCTCATGCGCAGCGACGTGCCGAACGGTTCGTACAGAGTATCCTGATCCAAGGACGGCAGCTCGCTGTCGCGGCCCGCGAAGAAGCTCTTCGACACGGCCGGCGACGTGCCGAACAGGTACAGGATCAGCCAACCATGGCGCCGGTAGTTCCTGAGCACCGAGAAGTACTGCGCGGACGTGAAGTCCTGGAGAGGCAGGGTCGATTCGTTCACGTGTCCCAGCACGTTCCACAAGGCGGGGGAGAACGAGTAATTGAAGTGCACCCCGGAGATGGCTTGCATGATGCGTCCATAACGCACCCCCAGGCCGTGCCGATAGATCGTCTTCATGCGGCCGATGTTGGACTTGCCGAACTGGGCGAGCGGAATGCTCGCATCGTTCGCGATCGACGCCGGCATGCTGGTCGACCACAACAACTCGTCGCCCAGATGCTGGTAGACGAACTGATGGATGTCGCACAGATATTGCAGCAATTCCCAGGTCTCGCCGAACGGCGGGGTCACCAGTTCGATCAGGGACTCGGAAAAGTCCGTGGTGATGTGCTCGTTGGTCAGAGGTGCCCCGAGAGCGCGGGGATGCGGCGTCTGGACGATTTCGCCGTCCGGTGTGACCCGCAGCGACTCGCGCTCCACCCCTTTGCGGCCGCCGCGCAACACGCCGCGCTCGCCGGAGTTGATGAGCCCCGCGAGCCGACGCTCAAATTTCCTGTCGATGACGTTACGCAACACCAAATTCCTGAAAGACGCGAATCAGCGCCAGTCGGTTAGGATACTTGAAGTCGCCGCTGTTTTTCTGGGCACGCGCAGCCGTCCCTACGGCAGTTCGGCGACAACCTCGATTTCCACCAGGAACCCCGGGTCCACCAGGCGCTGTACCTGCACCCAAGTCGTGGTTGGCAGCAGGTCCCTGTTGTAATACTCGAACCGCAGATCGGAGGCCTTGAGCAGGGCATCCATATTCGTGGTGTAGATCGTTTCCTTCACGACCTCCTCGAAGTCGGCGCCGTGCGCGGCGAGCGTGCGCTGAATGTTGGAATACGCGGCGCGCATTTGGCCCGCCATGTCCCCTGGTGCAACCAGACGGCCGGTCTCGTCGGCCGCGACCGATCCGGAGATGTACAGCGTTTTGTCGATCATCACCGCCTGCGAGTACCCGAAATCCTTCTCGTAGGGATTGAGGTGGAACACCCGCTTCACGCGCGGCGGCGGCGCGTCGGGCTCGGGCTCCTTTTCATGCGAGCACGCGACGAGACCCATCATCGCCAGGACACCCAGCATCAATGTCCCCCGCCGGATCCCGGTTGCGGGCGCCCCCCCGCTTCCGGGGCTACGGACGCTGCGCAGTTTCGGCGCGGGCACGCAATGCACGCAGCATTTTCGGTAGATCGCGCTTGAGCGCGACACGTACCATCCAATGAGGCACCCAGAAGCCGGGCGCAAGATCCACCGCATACTCGGCCACCGTGGAATCGCCTTCGGAATGCAGGATCCAGGACACTTTCAACGTCTTCAGGTCACCGCTGGTGCGCTCCATCAGCACGCTCGTGGGCTCGTTGTACGTCGCGAGAAGATCGTAGGTCAGTTTCGGCACGTACCAAGAATAGTTCAAGATGTGTCTGATGCGCTGCCACGACGCGTCCGGAGCCGTTTCGAGCACATCGCACGCCACCAATCCCGGAACCAAGTTCAGCGCCTCCGTACAGCTCGTGATGAGCTTCCAGACCAGATCCCGTCCCGCATGGATCCGCACGGTCGCCCGCGCCTTGCCGCTCTGCTCGGCGGCATCGAGCGTGACCCCCACCTCGATGTCTCCGTGCTGCTCCGACTCCTTGGCAAGATCCGCCCGGGCGGAAACGGCGAACAACAGGCATGACGCAAGCAACATGGATAGACGCATGACATGATAAGACCCCGATCCGTCTCGGCTGTTCAGTTCGCTTTACTCCGCTGGACGGACTTCGCAGGCTAGTCTACTTTCGGCGCAGCCGCCATGGCTGTTTCGGTCCACTGCTTGACGTTCGCGTCCAGCAAATCAAGCGGCACTGCGCCATTCTTGAGAACTTCCTCGTGGAAGGCTTGCAGATCGAAGCGCGGGCCGAGCGCCTGTTGGGCCCGCGCACGCAGCGCCTGGAACTTCACGAAACCCACGGTGCAGGAGAGCGCCTCACCGGGAATCGCGATGACCCGGTCGACCACGTTGGCGACGGCCGCATCGTCCAAGGGCAGATGCGTGTGCACGTAGTCGATCGCTTGTGGGCGCGTCCAATGTTGGCCGTGGATGCCGGTGTCGATCACCAGGCCGACCGCGCATTGCAATTGCGCCAGCAGTGAGCCGAATTTGGCTTCCGGATCGTGGTACATGCCCAGCTCCTCTCCGAGCGCAGCCGCATACAATCCCCAACCGGCGACGAAGGCGGGCGCCCCGCCAAAGCGCCTGAATGTC
The DNA here is from genome assembly GCA_003164785.1 of Gammaproteobacteria bacterium. Classification (GTDB taxonomy): domain Bacteria; phylum Pseudomonadota; class Gammaproteobacteria; order Steroidobacterales; family Steroidobacteraceae; genus Bog-1198. The sequence goes on from PLUE01000050.1 coordinate 149,350, forward strand.
GGCAGGTCGGCGCGCGCCTGCTGAAGCGCGAGTTGGTAGTGATGTCCCGGCACGGCCTCGCGCAGATACTGCGACGTCAGGCCGATCGCCGGCGACGTGTCCAATCCCGCGGTATTCACGTACAAGATCGCCGGGATCTTGCCGTACGCCATGGCCCGCTGATAGGACAGCGGCGGCGCAGTGGCCTGTCGAAAGACCTCGACGCCGTGAATCTCGACATCGGCGTGCGGCATCGGGGCAAACAACGACGGCGCGGCAGCGCCCACCCGCGTCTTCAGGTCCGCATACGCGCTCATCAGCTCATCGACACTCCGGTACGAATAGCGCGGATCGTGCCGCAGATACTCGGCGAAGCCAACGGCATTGCCGGCGAACGCGGTTTCGGCCAGCAATGCCTGAAGACGTGCGCGCGAACGCTCGACTTCCGTGAGTCCGACGATGTGCAGCTCCGCCACCGTCGATGTGCCCCCGGTGGCTCTTTTCGCGAGATAGGCGTACCAAGTCTCGCCGAGCGGCAACGCCGACAATGCCACGCTGCCACGCGAGCGCGGCAGGTATTCGCGTTGCAGAAAATCATGCAGCGTGCGATACGCAGGCAGGATCTTGTCCCGGACCACTCCATTCAGCGCGGCGGCCAATCGCGCCCGCTCCTCATCGGTGAGCCGGGACATCGGAGGCGCGGCGCCGGCAGCCTCGGCGCCGCTCGTGGCCTCGGCCGCGCTGCTTGCCTCCGCGCTTCTCAGGGCCCCGGCGCTCGCGGCATCGGGGGTCTCGGCGCCGGTGCTTAGGGCCGCCGCCGCGGGCGCAACTCGAGGATACGCAGGCTGAAAAAACACATTGGTCGGGGAGTCCTCGCCGAGCGCCGCGAGCACCGGGAGCGCCCTCTCGACCACCACCCGCGGCAGGGTGTACCCCCGGCGCATCCCCTCGCGCAGGTTGGCAATGGCCTGATTCGTCCACCGCTCGTAATTGGCGGCACGAAGCCGCCAATTTTCCAGATCCCGCTCGCTCGCCAGCGCATATCGCTCGGCGGCCGACGCCATCAACGCGAAGCGTTGCGGCACGCCCTCGTACGCGTTGACCGGCATGAGTTCGGCCGGGTACGTGAAGCTCTCGATCGCCAATGCCCGTTCGCGCCAGAAGATGTCGTAGCTCACTCTCGAATCAGGGTCCAATGGCGCTCGCGGCACCAGCAGCACTTGCGCCAGATAACGCCGCTCCGTGGCCAGCGCATCGGCCAATTCCTGCGCGGAGAGCCGGTCGGCCGGCGCTTCGCCATAGCGCGACTCGGCACCCCCCCAGGAATACCACGGACTCGAGGTCGCGGTCTGGTTCCAATAGGCCTCGACCAAGCGGCTCAACTGTTCGCGCGGCGCGACGGCGTCTTCGGCGCGTGCCGCGGGAGGTGGCGCGGACTTGGCGCAGGCAAGCAGGGTCAAGGTGGCGAGGCTGAGCCACGCCTGGCGATAAAAGCGACTCATCATTGATTATAGGCCGGCAGCTAGGATCATAATTCGGTGGTTGGGGCTGTTCGACGATGGATTCATGAGGGGATGACTATGTTGGTCGGAAAAACTGCGCGGCGTGTGGCGATCGTAGGCGGCGTCCGCATTCCGTTCGCCCGCGGCAACGGAGCCTACGCGCAAGTCGGAAATCAGGAAATGCTGACCGCGGCATTGCGCGGCATCGTCGAACGCTTCGGGCTGCAGGGTCAACGGATCGACGACGTCGCGGCAGGCGCGGTGCTGAAACATTCCAGCCAATGGAACCTGACCCGTGAATCGGTGCTCGGTTCCGGGTTGGCCGCCGAAACGCCCGGCCTCGATCTGCAGCGCGCCTGCGGCACCAGCCTCGAAGCCGCCATTTTGCTCGGCAACAAGATCGCACTGGGCCAGATCGATTCCGGCATCGCCGGCGGCGTCGACACGGTCAGCGACCCCGCGGTGGTGTTTCCCCGGAGCTTTCAGCAACTCCTGCTCAAGAGCTTCCGCGGCAAATCCGCTGCGCAGCGTGTCATGCCCTGGCTCGGGCTGCGCATGAATCATCTCAAACCCGTTTTGCCGGGCATCGCCGAGCCACGCACCGGCTTGTCCATGGGTGAAAGCACCGAACTGATGGTCAAAACTTGGGGCATCAGTCGGGCGGAACAGGACGGACTCGCGCTCGAAAGCCATCAAAAGGCCGCCGCGGCCTATGCGGCCGGCTTTTACGCGGATCTAGTGCACCCTTATATGGGCCTCGCCCAAGACAACAACATTCGAGCGGATACGAGTCTCGACAAACTGGCAAAACTTCGCCCGGCGTTCGATACCTCGGGCAGCGGAACGCTGACGGCGGGAAACTCCACGCCCATGACCGACGGCGCATCCGCCGTACTGCTGGCGTCCGAGCACTGGGCGCAACAGCGCGACTTGCCGGTATTGGCCTATCTCACCTATGGCAAGGTAGCCGCCATCAACTATATCGACAAGAAGGAAGACCTGTTGATGGCGCCCGCGTACGCCATACCGCGGATGCTGGCCGATGCCGAGCTCACGCTGCAGGACTTTGATTTCTACGAAATTCACGAGGCTTTTGCCGGACAAGTGCTATGTACGCTCAGAGCTTGGACCGACCCGGCGTTTTGCCGGGACAAGCTGGGACTTCCGGGAACTCTCGGCAGCATCGATCGATTCAAGCTGAACGTGAAGGGTGGCAGCATCGCGATCGGACATCCGTTCGCCGCGACCGGAGCCCGCATCGTCGCGTCGCTTGCCAAAATCCTCGACGAAAACAAGGCAAAACGCGGGTTGATTTCCGTCTGCACGGCCGGCGGCATGGGCGTCACCGCCATTCTGGAGCGATGAGGTATCCTGCTCCCCTCAATTTTGGATCATTTTTTGAAGGACTCTCTCCCATGGGACATATTGTTGACCTGACCGCCGCGGACGGTCACCGCCTTGGCGCGTACCTCGCCGAACCCGCCGGGACACCGCGCGGCGGCATCGTCGTCATCCAGGAAGTTTTCGGCGTCACGCGCCACATCCGCGCCGTCGCGGACCAATACGCCACCGCCGGATACCTGGCGATCGCACCCGCGCTGTTCGACCGCATGGAACCCAATGTCGACGTGCCGTACACCGACATGTCGCGCGCCATGGGCTATCTGAAAGCCGTGGATACCGACAAGGCCATTCTGGACGTGCAGGCGGCGGCCGAGCACGTCGGCAGCGCCGGCAAGGTCGGCGTCGTCGGCTTTTGCTGGGGCGGCACCATCGCCTATTTCGCGGCCGCTCGCCTGAAGATCGACGCCGCGGTCGCCTACTATGGTGGCGGCATCCATCATCATCTCTCGGAGAAGCCACGCGCCCCGGTCATGTTCCACTTCGGTGAGAAGGACACGCACATTCCGTTGAGCGCGATCGACGAGATCAAGGCGGCTTACCCGGAGGGCATCTACCATCTGTACCCCGCGGAGCATGGCTTCAACTGCACCGACCGCGCGAGCTACGAACCCACCTGCTCCAAGCTGGCATTCGAGCGCAGCCTGGAATTCTTACGCAAGCACGTCGGCTGAAGCCCAAGCGAGATCGCCATGACACCCAAAGAGGCAAACTTGAAACTCAGCGAATCGGCCTTGAAACTCAAGGATCCTGCGCTGTTTCGACAGCTCGGTTTCATCGACGGCGGCTGGGTGGGCGCCGATGGCGGCGCGACGCTGGCGGTGAACAACCCCGCCACGGGCGACGAGCTGGGCCACATCCCCAACATGGGCGCGGACGAGACGCGGCGCGCCATCGCGGCGGCCGCGAAGGCCCTGCCGTCGTGGAACGCCCGCACGGCGAAGGACCGCTCTCTCATCATGCGCCGCTGGTTCGACTCGATGCTCGCGAATCAAGACGATCTCGCGATGTTGATGACGGCCGAACAAGGCAAACCGCTGGCCGAGTCGAAGGGCGAGATCGCCTATGCCGCTTCGTTCATCGAATGGTTCGCGGAGGAAGGCAAGCGCCTGTACGGCGACATCATCCCCGGCCATCAAGCCGACAAGCGCATCATGGTGATCCGTCAGCCCGTCGGCGTAGTGGCGGCCATCACACCGTGGAACTTCCCCTCGGCGATGATTACCCGCAAGGCGGGCCCTGCCCTCGCGGCAGGCTGCACGATGGTGCTGAAGCCCGCGACGCAGACCCCCTACTCGGCGTTGGCCCTCGCGGAGCTGGCGACTCGGGCGGGAATTCCGCCGGGCGTGTTCAACGTCGTCACCGGCTCGGCGACGGCCATCGGCGGCGAGATGACGTCGAATCCGATCGTGCGCAAACTCACCTTCACCGGCTCGACCCAGGTCGGCAAGAAACTCATGGTCCAGTGCGCGCCCACGATGAAGAAGCTGTCTCTGGAACTCGGCGGCAATGCGCCCTTCATCGTGTTCGACGATGCCGACCTGGATGCCGCCGTGCAGGGCGCCATCGCCAGCAAATACCGCAATACCGGACAAACCTGCGTATGCGCCAATCGCCTGCTCGTGCAGGCCGGCGTGTACGACGAGTTCGCGCGCAAGCTCAAGGAAGCCGTGAGCAACCTGCGCGTCGGCGACGGGCTCGCCGGTGTGACTGACCAGGGCCCCCTGATCGACGCCAACGCCGTCGCCAAGGTCGAAGAGCACATCGCCGACGCGTTGTCTAAGGGCGCCAAGGTTGCCCTGGGCGGCAAGCGTCATTCCCTGGGGGGCACGTTCTTCCAGCCCACCATCCTCACGGACGTGACGCCGCAGATGATGATCGCACGGGAGGAAACTTTCGGGCCGATCGCGCCGCTGTTCAAATTCGACACCGAGGCCGAAGCCATCGCAATGGCCAACGACACCGAGTTCGGACTGGCCGCGTACCTGTACACCCGCGACCTCGCCCGCAGCTGGCGCGTCACCGAGGCCATCGAGTACGGCATCGTCGGCTTGAACACCGGCATCATCTCCACCGAAGTGGCGCCGTTCGGCGGCGTGAAGGAATCCGGCAGCGGCCGGGAAGGCTCCAAGTATGGAATCCTGGATTACACCGAAATGAAGTACATCTGCGTGGGCGGCGTGAGCTGACACCGGCGTGCTCGGCCGGTTTCTCGAGCTGTCGATCGTCACACCGGATATCCGCGCGTCGTATGGACGAACCCGACGCGCCGTTGCCGCGCGTCTCCTGCACCAGCGACACGGTCGAGATCGGCTTGGTTGACCCGGCGCATCTGCACGAGCCCACCCTGATTTTCGAGGTCGACGACATCGACGCGACACTGGCGAATCTCGACGCCGCCGGCGTCACGCCGACCGGGCGCGTGCCGCCGCCGCTGCGTGCCTTGCGCGCCCTCATGCTCAGGGCGCCCGAAGGCACGCCCACGAACTCTCCGCTGAATTGCTAGACTACGCGCCAGTGCAGTCTGCACGTGGAGCTTCTCGATGCCAAATGGAACCCCGACGCGATACACCGCGGTTGCCCAATTATTGCATTGGGTGGTCGCCGCCTTGATTGTCACGCAATTCACCCTGGCTTGGCTGGCGGAGGATCTGCCGTTGGGGATGCACAAGCTGGCGCTGCTGGCGCGGCACAAGAGCTTCGGCATGACCATCCTGATGCTCGCGGTCCTGCGGCTGCTGTGGCGCTTCTGGCATGCACCGCCGGCCCTGCCCGCCGACATGACGCCGCTCGAGCGGTTTGCGGCCAAGGGCACTCACATCGCGTTCTATGTGCTGCTCTTCGCCATGCCCCTCACCGGCTGGATGATGTCCTCCGCCAAGAATTACTCGGTCAGTTGGTTTGGCCTGTTCACCTGGCCCAACCTCATCTCGCAGAGCGACGACGCCTTCGCGTTCTTGCGGGCCACGCACTTCTATCTGAGCGATGCGTTGTTCGCGATCGCCGTGTTGCACGTCCTCGCCGCTCTCAAACATCATTTCTGGAACAAGGACGACGTGTTGCGGCGCATGCTGCCATTCAACAAATTGGAGAAACGTTCATGATGAAACATGCCGCACTGTCGGTGCTCATGCTGTCCGCCACCGCCCTGGCGCAGGCCGCCGCACCGGCGAGCTACGTCGCGGACCCGTCCGCCAGCCACCTGGATTTTACGGGCGTTCAGGCCGGCGCGGAATTCAAGGGGACGTTTCACAAGTTCACCGCCGCGATCGATTTCGCGCCGGAGGATCTGGCCACCGCGCATTTCGACGTGCAGATCGATCTGAATTCGATCGACACCAAGGACAACGATCGCGACAAGACCATGCGCGGGCCCGACATCTTCGATGTCGCGCACAATCCGACGGCTCACTATGTAACCAAGAGCTTCACCAAGACCGCGACCGGCTACGCCGCGGTGGGCGCGCTGACCTTGCACGGCGTCACCAAGGAAGTGCCGATCAATTTCACGTTCGCGCCGGGCGCCGCCGCGAAGCTCGACGGCACCGCCAGCCTGAAGCGATTGGACTTCGGGGTGGGACAGGGCGATTGGAAGAGCACCGAATGGATCGCCGACGCCGTCAAGGTGTCGTTCTCGCTCGCGCTTAAACCCAGGCCCTGAGGGCGCCGTCAGCGCACCGGCAGCTCGCGCGACTTCTGCACCGTGCGCAGGGCGAAACTCGACTGCACGCGCGCCACATTCGGCAGCCGCGTCAGATGTTGGCTGTGCAAGCGCTCGAAATCTGCGGTGTCGGCCAGCACCACCCGCAGCAGATAGTCGTACTCGCCGGACATCAAATAGCACTCCATCACTTCAGGTACCTTGCGGGCGGCTTCCTCGAAGGCGCGCAGATGCGCCTGCTCCTGCCGCTCGAGCGTGATGTTCACGAACACGCTGACCGGGCAGCCGGCTTTCTGCTGGTTGATGAGCGCGGTATAGCCTTCGATGAAGCCTGCCACTTCGAGGGCGCGCACGCGCCGCAGGCACGCGGACTCCGACAGGCTCACGCTCTCGGCCAACTGGCTGTTGGTGATGCGGCCGTCGAGCTGCAAGGCTCGCACGATGGCGCGGTCATAGCGATCCAGTTTCATGCGTTGATCCAATTCCATCGGCGTCTCCTGTTGTCGGCTCGGCCGCCCACGGCGCAGATTCTTGCGCCTAGTGACGATAATTCACTATATTCTGCCACTTTCTGGCGCCTTTGAACCAGGTTTTGCAAAGTTCCGCCGAAGGGGGAGCCTAGACTTGAACTCCCATCATTCCTCCCGGAACTTTTCCATGAAAATCGGCGTCCCCAAAGAGATCAAGGTTCATGAGTATCGGGTGGGATTGGTGCCGGCGGGAGTTCGGGAACTGGTCGATGCCGGACACGAGGTGCTGGTTCAGACCGGCGCCGGCGCCGGCATCGGCTTCGATGATTCGCATTACCAGGCCGCGGGAGCCAACATCGCCGCCGCCGCCGCCGAAGTTTTCGCCGCCTCCGACCTCGTCGTCAAGGTCAAGGAACCGCAAATCGCCGAGTGCCGGCAGCTTCGCCAGGGACAGGTGCTGTTCACGTACCTGCATCTCGCCGCCGACCGCGAACAAACCGACGCGCTGCTCGCCTCGAACGCCACCGCCATCGCCTATGAAACCGTGACCGCGATCGACGGCTCCCTGCCCCTGCTCACCCCGATGAGCGAAGTCGCGGGACGCATGTCCGTACAGGTCGGCGCCAACTGCCTGCAGAAGGCCAACGGCGGCTTCGGCGTGCTGCTCGGCGGCGTGCCGGGCGTCGCGCCGGCCAAGGTCGTGATACTCGGCGGCGGCGTCTCGGGCACGCATGCCGCCGAGATGGCGGTGGGACTGCGCGCCGACGTCACCATCGTGGATCGCTCGGTGAAGCGGTTGCGCGAACTCTCCTCGCTATTCGGCAGCCAGCTGAAGACCGTGTATTCGACAGCCCAGGCCATCGAAGAGCGGGTGCGGGACGCGGATCTCGTCATCGGTGCGGTGTTGATCGCCGGCGCCGCCGCCCCGAAGCTCGTGACCCGGACGATGGTCAAGACCATGAAGCCGGGCACGGTTCTGGTCGACATCGCCATCGACCAGGGCGGCTGTTTCGAAACCAGCCGCCCGACCACCCACGCCGAGCCCACATTCCTGCTGGATGGCGTGATCCACTACTGCGTGACCAACATGCCGGGCGCGGTGCCCCGCACCTCGACCTTCGCGTTGACCAACGCGACGCTTCCCTACGTCAAGTCGCTCGCCGACGGCTGGGAGCAAGCGATCGCACGGGACCCCGGATTGGCGTGCGGCCTCAACGTGCACGCGGGAAAACTCACCCACGAAGCCGTGGCGAACGCCCTGAGCCTCGGGTTCCACGCGTACCGCGTCTAGAATCCGAACGCGGACCGGGCGCGGACCGTGAGCCCGCAGGACGCGCCCCGGTGCGGCCCGGCGCGCTGCGCCCAGGTTGCTACTGTACGATCGATCAATTACTCTCGCCTCCCTCACCGGCCGCAACCTTGAGGATGTGCAATGGCGCGAAATCCACGTTTCAACATACTGTTCGAGCCGGTGCGCATCGGCCCGGTGACCGCTCCCAACCGCTTTTATCAGGTCCCGCACGCCAGCGGCATGACGAATGCCCTGCCGCAGGTGCGCGCCAAATTTCGTGGCGTGAAGGCCGAAGGGGGCTGGGGCGTGGTGTGCACCGGGGCGGTGTCGATCCATCCAAGCTCCGATGATTCGCCGCTGCCGTTCGCATCGCTCTGGGACGACAAGGACATTCGCGCGCATGCCCTGATGACGGACGCCGTGCACGAACACGGTTCGCTCGCCGGCGTCGAACTCTGGCACGGGGGCGCCTGCACCTTGAATCGCACCAGCCGGCTCGCGCCCATCTCGCCGTCGGGCATGCCGTGGTTGTCCACGCACCTGGGCTTCATGGGTAATCTACGGCCGCGCAGCATGGATGCCGCGGACATCCAGGATCTGCTCAAGTGGCAGGCGGCGGGCGCGCGGCGCGCCATGCAGGCGGGTTTCGACATCGTCTACGTCTACGCCGGCATGGGTTACCTGCCCTACGAGTTCCTGCTGCCGGAATACAATCACCGTACCGACGCGTACGGCGGCTCGATCGAGAATCGCGTACGCCTGGTGCGCGAACTGCTGGAGGTCACCCGCGATGCCGTCGGCGACAAATGCGGCGTCGCGCTGCGCATCAGCCTGGAGGAATTGCGCGGCAAGCCGGGCCGCGATGCGCCGTCCGAAGCGCACGAAGTCGTGGCCTTGCTGGCCGACATTCCCGATCTGTGGGATGTGAAGATGGATTCGAGCCCCACCGACTGCGCGCCGTCGCGCTTCGCGTCCGAAGGCAGCCACGAACCGGTCATCAACTTCGTCAAGTCGCTCACCACGAAGCCCGTGGTCGGCGTCGGCCGCTTCACGTCGCCCGATGTCATGGTGTCGCAGGTGAAGCGCGGCATCCTGGACCTCATCGGCGGTGCGCGTCCGTCCATCGCCGATCCGTTCCTGCCACGCAAGATCGACGAAGGGCGCGAGCATGAGATCCGCGAGTGCATCGGCTGCAACATCTGCATTTCGAGCTGGCATGACGGCGTGCCGGTGCGCTGCACGCAAAATCCGACGGCGGGCGAGGAATGGCGCCGCGATTGGCATCCCGAGCGCTTCGCGCCCCCCACGAGCGACGCCAATGTCCTCATCGTCGGCGGCGGCCCGGCCGGTCTCGAGTGCGCGGTGACGCTGGCGCGTCGAGGCTACCAAGTGACGCTCGCCGATGCAGCCAAGGAATTCGGCGGCCGGCTGCGTTTCGAGACGCGGCTGCCAGGGTTGGCAACCTGGGGACGCGTGTCCGATTGGCGCCTGAGCCAGCTGCGCGAGCGGCCGAACGTGAATCTGTATCCCGGCAGCGAGCTGGGCGTGGACGACATCCTCGGCTTGGAACATAGTCACGTGGTCATCGCCACAGGGGCGCGTTGGACCAAAATGCTGTTTTCGACTCTGGAGTTCCCGGTGGGCGAGCTCGACATTCCCTGCGTCTATACGCCGGATGATATCGCCGCTGGCGTCGTACCCCGGGGCCCGGTGGTCGTGTTCGACTTCGACAACTACTACATGGCTGGCGCCATTGCCGAGCAGCTCGCCCCGCAGGTCGGGGACGTGACCTACGTAACCACCGCCGGCAATGCCTCGGCTTGGACTTTCATGACCAACGAATTGCCGTTGGTGCATCGCGCCCTGGGCAACGCGGGCGTGCCCATTCACACCCTGCAGCGGGTAACGGCCTTCGATGGCGAATCGGTCACCTTGTCCGACGTCTACAGCGGCGCCGAGAAGCGCCTGCCATGCCGCTCGCTCGTCATCGTCGGCATGCGCAAGCCCCGCGCGGAGCTCCACGACGCCCTCCTGCACCGGGCTGCGGACCTACAGGCAGCCGGCATCGGCTCCGTCACCCGCATCGGGGATTCGCTGGCGCCGGGTGCGATCGTGCACGCAGTACACAGCGGCCACCGCTTCGCCCGCGAGTTCCAGGCCCCGCCCCAGGAACTGCCGTACAACCGAGATTTTCCGATATGAGCGAGCAACTCGAGCGCACCCTGCCGACCAGTTGGTACCGCAGCGCCGACATATTCCGCATCGAGAAAGAGCGCATATTTTGCCGCGAATGGTTCGCTGTCTGCCGCGACGAGGAGCTGCCGAAGCCGGGCGATCACCGGGTGCTCGATATCCTGGGCGAGAGCGTTCTGCTGGTGCGCAACCGCGAGGGATCGCTCAAGGCCTTCTACAACGTGTGCCGGCACCGGGGCGCAAAGCTGTGCCGTAGCGCCGACGACACGGTCGCGGCGGGGCGCGTGGCGCTGCCCGGTGGCATGACCGCAGGCCGCCTGATCGTCTGCCCATACCACCAGTGGTCCTATGATTTGAACGGGGCGCTGGTCGCGGCTCCGCATCTGGGCCCGGGCACCGGCTTCGACAAGAGCGAGTTTCACCTGTATCCCGTGGGCGTGGAGACCTGGGGCGGATTCGTGTTCCTGCACCTGACGCCGGCCGATGCCAGCCCGCTCGCCGCGCAATTGGGCGGCATCCCGGAGCGCCTGCAACGCTACCCGCTCGCGGGTCTGCGCATCGGCGCGACGATCCAGTACGAGGTTCGGGCGAACTGGAAGATCATCTGCGAGAACTACAACGAGTGCTATCACTGCGGCGGCGTGCACCCGGAATTGTGCGCGGTGGTGCCCTCCTTCCGCGACGCCGGCGGCGCGAACTTGGACTGGAACCGCGGCGTGCCGCATCGGGACGGCGCCTACACGTTCACGCACAGCGGCACGACCGCGCGCCGCGCCTTTCCCGGACTGGACGCCGACGAGCAGATCCGGCACAAGGGCGAACTGCTGTATCCCAACGTATTTCTGAGTGTGGCCTGTGATCACGTGGCGGCTTTCATTCTTCGCCCCCGCTCGGCGGAACGGACCGACATCACCTGCCACTTCCTGTTCGAAACCCATGAAATCGACAAGCCCACGTTCGATCCATCGGATGCGGTCAGGTTCTGGGACCTGGTCAATCGCCAGGACTGGACGGTGTGCGAGTCGGTCCAGGAAGGTATTCGCGCACGAGTCCACGCACACGGCTATTACGCCCCCATGGAAGACTGGAATCTCGACATCAGGCGCTACGTGACCGATCGAATCGCCGCACATGTACCGCGCGAGACCGTCTGACCGCGGCCGCGGAATGCGGTAGATCGCTCTGGCGCCCAAGGGAGGCAGGCGTTCGGCTATGCTCCGTTATAATTAAACCAGCAAGGGAATGGCATGGCAGGCAAACGAACGATTCCAAAATTTCACCGCGAGACTCCCGCGGTTCGTCGCGAGGCATTGGTGGAAGCAACCCTGCGGTGCCTGAAGGAATATGGACATGAGGGCGTGTCGGTACGCCGCATCAGCGCGGCGGCGGGGGTATCGATCGGGCTGATCAACCATCATTTTCCCAGCAAGGCTGGCCTCGTGGCCGAAGCCTACGAGACGCTGGCGTTGTCGCTGCAGGATTCGACCCGGCTCCAGGCCGAGAACCGCGCGTTATCGCCGCGCGACCGGCTGAGCGGATTCTTCCGCGCCTCATTCGCTCCGGAAATCATCGATCCGGCGCTGTTCAACGTGTGGTTGGTCTTCTGGAGCATGGTGGCCCATTCGCCGGAAATGCGCGCCGTCCACGACCGCACCTATGGCAAGTACCGCTCGATGTTGGAGTCTCTGCTGGGCCATCTCTCGCAGTCCGATGGTGCGCCGCAATTCAAGCTGCGGCCCGCGGGCATCGCCCTGTCCGCCTTGCTCGACGGGCTGTGGGTGGAATTGAGTTTGAGTCCGGGCGTATTCAAGCCTCGCGAGGCGATCGCGTTGTGCGAGGACTGGGTCAACGCGCTGTGCAACGGCGCATTTCCGCGCTTGCTGCGCAAGCCTGCCGCCGTCAAGGGCCCCGGCCGCCGCAAGCCATAGCCGGCCCATGACCGGCTCGCGGGTCCGGCGCCGGTCGGGCGAGGTGCATCGCGCCCGCCCTCTTGTTATACTACCGTTCAATAAGATAGCAGGACACACCGCTCATGGATGCAAGGCGCTCACAACATGCCCCGACGACCTCATCCGGTCTCGACGACTTCAGCCTTCCTGGATGGATCTATCGGGATGCCGAGTTTCTCGAGGCGGAGAAGGAACGGGTATTCGCCACCTCGTGGCAGATCATGTGTCATCTCAGCGACATTCCGAAGCCCGGCGACTACCACACCCTGGATTTTCTCGGCGAGCCGTTGGTTGCGGTGCGCGGCCAGGAGGGCGGGGTCAAGGCCTTCTTCAATGTCTGCAGGCATCGCGCGGCGCGAATCCTCGATGGAAGCAGCGGGCGCTGCGCCGGCCGGATTGTCTGCCCCTACCACGCATGGACTTACGATCTCGACGGGCGGCTCACCGCCGTGCCGCATCGCAAGGAGTTCAACGATTTTTCGCTGGGCGACTACGGGCTCAAGCCGGTCGAGACCGAGATCTACAAGGGCTTCGTGTTCGTTCGCTTGAAGCCGGGCTTGCCCAGCGTCGCCGAGATGCTCGCGCCCTATGAGCATGAAATCGCCGACTACCGTCTCGAGGAACTGCAGCCCATCGGCCGGGTGACGCTGCGCATCCGCCACGTGAACTGGAAGAACGTCACCGACAATTACTCCGACGGCATGCACATCAACGTCGCTCACCCCGGGTTGACCCGCTTGTTTGGCACCAGCTACGGCATCGAGGCGCAGCCGTGGGTGGACAAGATGTTCGGCTACCTGCGCGATGTACCGTCCTCCCAGCGCTCGGAGCGGATGTACCAGGCGATTCTGCCGCGCGCTGAACATCTCCCGGACGCGCGCCAACGCCTGTGGATCTACTTCAAGCTCTGGCCGAACGTGGCATTCGACATCTATCCGGATCAGGTCGATTTCATGCAGATGATTCCGATCTCCCCCACCGAAACGTTGATCCGCGAGATCGCCTATGCCCACCCCGACGGGCGACGGGAAATGCGCGCGGCGCGCTACCTCAACTGGCGCATCAATCGCGCGGTGAGCGTGGAGGACAAGGGACTGATCGACCGCGTGCAGACCGGCATGGGCTCCCGCAGCTTCAGTCCCGGCCCGCTGGGTCGCAACGAGGTTTCTCTGCGCAGTTTTGCGCATCGCATGCGCGAACTGATACCGGAAAGCCGGCTCGATCGCGCGCCCCCACCCGGCTGGCTGCAGCGTCATGACATGAGGATTCCACGTGGCTGATTCATCCCTGCGCGATGTCGTCATCATTGGCGGCGGACACAACGGCCTGGTGTGCGCGGCCTATCTTGCCTCGGCCGGCCTGAAGGTCACGGTGCTCGAACGCCGCTGCGTCGTCGGCGGCGCCGCCGTCACCGAGGAATTCCACCCCGGGTTCCGCAACTCGGTCGCCGCCTACACCGTCTCGCTGCTCAATCCGAAGGTCATACGGGATCTCGATCTGCCGCGACATGGATTGCGCGTGGTGGAGCGCAAACTGTCGAACTTCCTGCCGCTGGATGACGGCCAATACCTGAAGGTGGGCGGCGGCAAGACCGAGCAGGAGGTCGGCAAGTTCTCCCAACGCGATGCTGCGCGGCTCGCCGAATATGGCGAGCGGCTGGACCTCATCGCCGACGTATTGCGCGATCTCGTCCTCGAGACACCTCCCAATGTCACCGCCGGCAGCTGGCTCGAAGCGCTGCCCGAACTGCTGAAAAGCGCCAAGCTCGGCAAGCGAATCGCCAAGCTCGACATGGCCATGCGCCGGGAACTGTTGGATCTGTTCGTCAAATCGGCCGGCGACTATCTCGACACGTGGTTCGAGAGCGCGCCCATCAAGGCCGCCTATGGGTTCGACGGCATCGTCGGCAATTATGCGAGTCCGTATGCGGCGGGTTCCGCGTACGTGCTGCTGCACCATGTGTTCGGCGAGGTGAACGGCAAGAAGGGCGCGTGGGGCCACGCCATCGGCGGCATGGGTGCGATCTCACAGGCCATGTCGAAGGCGGCTGCCGAGCGCGGCGTCGAGATCCGCGTGTCGAGCCCCGTGCGCGAAGTCATCGTGGAATCCGGTCGCGCCGTCGGCGTGGTGCTGGAAAGCGGCGAGGCGATCCGCGCGCGCAGCGTGGTGTCGAACCTCAATCCCAAGTTGCTGTATGGCAAGCTGATCGATGCATCGGTACTCGAGCGCAATTTTCGCGAACGCATGCAGAACTGGCGCTGCGGATCGGGCACCTTCCGCATGAACGTGGCGCTGTCGGAGCTGCCGGATTTCACCGTGCTTCCCGGCAAGACGCTGGCGGAGCATCACACCTCCGGCATCATCATGGCGCCCAGCCTCGCCTACATGGATCAAGCCTGCCTGGATGCGAAGGCCGGCGGCTGGTCGAAGCGGCCCATCGTCGAAGTGCTGATCCCCTCGACGCTGGACGACAGCCTCGCACCCGCGGGCCAGCATGTCGCGAGCCTGTTCTGTCAGCACGTCGCACCGGTGCTTCCCGATGGCGCGTCCTGGGACGACCATCGCGAGCAGGTCGCCGACGTCATGATCGATCTCGTGAACAGTCATGCGCCGAATTTCAAGGCCTCGGTGCTGGGGCGGCAGATCATGAGCCCGCTCGATCTCGAGCGCACCTTCGGACTCATCGGCGGCGATATTTTCCATGGGGCGCTGAGTCTGGATCAGCTGTTTTCCGCGCGGCCCATGCTGGGCCACGGCGATTATCGTGGGCCGCTGAAAGGTCTGTACATGTGCGGCTCGGGGACGCACCCCGGCGGCGGCGTCACCGGCGCACCAGGACACAACGCCGCGCGCGAAATCGTCGCCGACTTTCGGCGCGGCCGGTTGAAGCAGGCCTGAGCAGGTTTGGCTGAGGGGAGCCCCGGGGCTAAATTGCCCGGGGTCATCGACGATTGCTCGCTCGGGGCGTCGCTAGAACGTCCAGGTCGCGCTCACCATGAAGGCATCCGGGTCGCCGAAGCTCGAACTGATGCGCTCGTACTCGCCGCGCACCGCCAACCCGAAGAAGTGCGCCTGCACGCCGGCGCCGTAGGCGGCCTTGGTTTCCCAGGCCTGTTGACGTGACAACACCGGTTCTCCGCAAGGCGGAAGAGGGAGAGAGGCCGAACATTCACTGTAGCTGTAACTGTTCAAATTCGTTTCCAGCCGCGCCACGCCGGCCTTCACGAACACATCAAGGTACGGCAGGGGCAGATACCCAACGGCAGACAGCACGCCAGCCTTGGGGTGCGAGTCCTCACTGTTCCCGTTTCCGTCGTAATAGCCGTCCGCGCTGGTGTCATGACCGAAGTCGATATATTCCGCTTCCGCGCCCACGAAGGGGATCGGCCGGATGCCCACGATGCCCTTGAATGCCGTGTGATGAGGATGCGAGTCCGTCGGATAATCCGGATCGAACCCTTCGTCGCTGCGCACGGTCGATTCACCGATGCCTGCTCCGGCATACAGTCCCAGCACATTCCAATCCGATGCCGAAGCCCCCGCGGCCCATAGGCCCAAGGTCCCCGCGGCCAAAGTCATTGTCGCAATTCGATTCATTTAATGCTCCACGATAGCGTTGCTATAGGGACCTAGGTAGCCCGTAAAAGTTCACCGATCCCGTGTAGCCTGCAGCAAAGCGGCCAGCAGAGGCTCCGGTTGGTAATGTTCACGCGAGGGCATCAGGCCCAGGCGCACGACCACCAAGCGGAAACGTGTGCCTACTTGCGCTTGCGCGCGGTCACCTCGATTTCGATCTTCATGCGCGGCTCCGCAAGGCCGGCGGAGATCATCGTCGCAGCGGGACGGACTTCCCCGAAGTATTGACGCAGCACCGGCCAGCATTGTTCGAAGTCACCGCGATTCGGCACCACGTAGGTCACCCGGACGACATCCTCGAGGCTCGAATCTGCCTGTGCCAGCGCTGCCGAGATGTTCTTGAGACATTGTTCCGCCTGCTCGAGAACGTTGCTCGAGATGGTCATGGTCGAATAATCGAAGCCGGTCGTCCCGGAAACGAACACCCATTCGTCATCCACCACCGCGCGGGAATAGCCGATGAGCTCCTCGAACGAGGAGCCGGAGCCGATCAATTTTCTGGTCATGGCCCTTACCTTACACGTCAAACAGATCGGTCAGGCGCCGATCGTCCACATTGCCGCCGCTGATGATGATGCCCACCCGCCGGCCCGCCAAGGACCTGCCAAGCCCGCGCGCGCCGGCAAACCCCAGGCAGCCGGTCGGTTCGACGACGATTTTCATGCGCGTGACGAAAAATCGCATGCAATCGATCAACTCCGCGTCCGAGGCGGTGAAAATGTCCGCCACATCGCGGCGAATGATGTCGAAAGTGTGCTGCCCCAACGCCTGCGTCTGCGCACCGTCGGCGATGGTCGTGGGAACCTCGATGCGCACGATCGAGCCCTGTCTAAATGATAGCTGCCCGTCGTTGCCCGCCGCGGGTTCGACTCCGTACACCTTGCAGCCGGGCGACAACGCTTTGGCGGCGAGCGCCGATCCGCTCAACAGGCCGCCGCCGCCCAGGCAGACGAACAGGGCGTCCAACGATCCGGCCTCTCCGATCAACTCCGCCGCCGCGGTGCCCTGACCGGCGATCACAGCCGGATGATCGAAGGGCGGGATCACAGTGGCGCCACGCTCGTCCGCCAGCCGCCGCGCGATGTCCTCGCGGTTTTCACGATAACGATCGTAGGTGACGACGCGCGCTCCGTAGCCGAGCGTCGCCGCCATTTTGGACGCCGGCGCATCGGTGGGCATGACGATGGTGGCGTCGGTCCCGAGCAGGCGCGCCGCAAGGGCGACCGCCTGTGCATGATTGCCCGACGAGAACGCAATGACGCCGCGGGCGCGCGACTCGGGTTCCAGGCTCGACACCGCGTTCAACGCGCCGCGGAACTTGAACGATCCGGTGCGCTGGAAGTTCTCGCACTTGAAAAACACCGCCGCGCCCAAAGCCTCGTCCACCGTTCGCGAGGTCATGACCGGCGTCCGCCGAGCATGGCCGTCGATTCGTCGGGCCGCGGCCTCGATGTCCGCATGAGTGGGTGAGTCCATCGGTGCGGCCTTAAGCCAGGGGCGACACGCCGAACAATTCCAGATGAGCCCACGCGATGAAAAAGGCATACAGCGCCAGCCCGAGGAGCACCGCGATCACGTCGTTGAATCGGCCCGGAGGCGCGCCGGGCGGGGTCGCCGATGAAGCCGGCCGGCGCTTCAAGGAAATGCGATCCACCACGGCCCAGGCGAGAAATCCGCCGAACAGCAACACATCCGCCAACAGGCCGTTGGCCAGCAGGTGCGCGAGAGCCCAGAATTTCACCGCCGCCAGCATGGGCTGCTTCGCCGCAGTCTTGATGCGCCCCGGAAGATACGCGGCGAGCAGCAACGGAAATACCGGCAGCATGAGGAGAAACGCGATGTGCCGCAGCCAACGCGGGGCTGTGTACACGACGATGGGCGCCTGTCGTGCCAAGCCGAACCCATAGACCATCATCACGAAGCCGATCAGTGCGATCACACCATAGAGCCCCTTCCAACCGCCGTCGCCCAGCCGCTCGCGCAGGCGCGCCCGCGTCGCGGGCGCCACGATGGCGATCGAATGCACGCCGAGTAATATGGCCAAACCCGCGATCAATAGACCCATGTGTTTTCCGCCTTATTTTTTCCGGCGCGCCTTGGGTTTCGGCGCTGCCTTTGCCGCCCGCCCCTTGTTCACGCCCTTCCGAGGAGACACCTTCTTCTTTGATGCGAGCTTGCGCGCGGCCACCCGCTTCTTTGCCGCGCCCGTCTTTTTTGCGGCCACTGTTTTCTTCCTGACCGACCCCGGCTTCGCCGCCGCCTTCTTCCTCGCAATCGCTTTTTTCTTCGCAATCGCTCGGGACTTCGGCACCGCCGTCTTGGACGCCCCCGCCGCCGAGCCGCCGCGCAGTTGATCCAGGATCGCCGGGTTCTCGAGAGTCGACACGTCCTGGGTGATATCCTCGCCTCGAGCGATGGCGCGCAGCAAGCGTCTCATGATCTTTCCGGATCGGGTCTTCGGCAGGTTTTCCGTCAGGCGGATCTCATCCGGCTTCGCGATCGGGCTCAGCTGCGCTCCCACCCAGATGCGCAGCTCGTCGATGAGCGCGGCCGCCGCACCGCCTACGGGCAGATCGATGTTCAACGTGACATAGGCGAAAACCGACTCGCCCTTGATGTCGTGCGCCTTGCTCACGACCGCCGCCTCGGCCACGAGAGGATGAGCCACCAGCGCCGACTCGATCTCCATGGTTCCGAGCCGATGGCCCGCGACGTTCAGCACGTCGTCGATGCGCCCCATGATCCAGTAATAGCCATCGGCATCCCGGTGCGCCGAATCCCCCGCCACGTAATACCGGTTCTGATACTTCGCCCAGTAGGTCTCGATATACCGCTCGTTATCGCCCCAGATGGTGCGCAGCATCGAGGGCCACGGACGCTTGATGACCAGATAACCGCCGGCATTCGCCGACTTCACCGACCGACCCTCCTCGTCGACAATGTCCGCAAAAATGCCCGGCAATGGCTTGGCGCAGGAACCCGGTTTCGTCGCGGTCACCGAGGGGATCGGCGTCATCATGATCGAACCGGTCTCGGTCTGCCACCAGGTGTCGACGATGGGGCAGCGCTTCTTGCCGATCACCCGGTGATACCACATCCACGCTTCCGGATTGATGGGCTCGCCCACGCTGCCCAACAACCGCAGCTTGCTCAGATCGTACTTCGCCGGAATCGCGTCGCCCAGCTTCATGAGCGCACGAATGGCGGTCGGCGCGGTGTAGAAAATGGTGACACCAAGCGTCTCGCAGATCTTCCAGAAGCGCCCGCCATCGGGAAACATCGGGCCGCCCTCGTACAGTACGATCGTGGCGCCCGCCGCCAGCGGACCATACGCGACGTAGGTATGTCCCGTGATCCAGCCCACGTCCGCCGTGCACCAGAACACGTCGCTGTCCTTCAGATCGAAGGTCCACCGCGTGCTCATCTTGGCATTGAGCAGATAGCCGGCGCTCGAATGCTGGATGCCCTTCGGCTTGCCGGTGGAACCGGACGTATAGAGCAGAAACAAGGGATGTTCTGCATCCATCCATTCCGGCTCGCAGGCCGCGTCCTGATCGGCAACCACGTCGTGCCACCACAGGTCACGGCCGGCCCGCATCTCGCACGGACCGCCGGTGCGCCGATAGACGATGACCTGCTGCACGGTGGGACACCCCTCGTCGAGCGCCGTGTCGACGGCGCGCTTCAGGTCGACCCTATTGCCGCCGCGCCAGCCGCCGTCCGCCGTGATGACGAGTTTGGCGCCCGCGTCCTCGACCCGGTCCTTGACGGCATTCGCCGAAAAGCCGCCGAACACCACCGAGTGGATCGCGCCGATTCGCGCGCAGGCCTGCATCGCGATGACGGCCTCGGGAATCAGCGGCATGTAGATGACGATGCGGTCGCCTTTCCCGACGCCCTGCGCCTTGAGCGCGTTCGCGCACCGGCACACCTCTGCGTGCAGTTCACGATAGGTAAGCCTGCGTACATCGCCGGGCTCACCCTCGAAAATGATCGCCACCTTGTCCGCCGATGTCGCGAGGTGGACGTCCAGACAGTTGTGCGACACGTTCATCTGGCCATCCGTGAACCAGCGGAAATTCGGCGCATCTGTGTCGTCCAGAGGCACGGTGAAAGGTCTGCGCCAGTCGATCTCGGCCACGGCGAGATCGGCCCAGAAGCCCACGTAATCCTCGGCGGCCTTGTCGTACATGCGCGCCAGACTCTCGGGGCTCATCGAGGACTCGCGGCGAAATCTCGCGGGCGCAGGAAACAGACGGTTCTCCTGCAAATCGGACGAAATGTTCTTCTGCGCCACGGCCTTCACTCCCCCACCTGATGTATGGGGGTGCAGTTTAGAGGGTTGTGCGGGCGCCTGCGATACGCCGAGCCTGTTGGCGCAAAATATTGCCGAATCCATGCAGGTCGAAGAACGCGTCGAGACGCGCCGTATCCGGCGCCCGCGGCTTCAACTCGTCCAAGGTGACCACGATGGGCAGGTCGCAGACGATTCCGGTGAGCCGCCTGGCCAGGTAGGCGGCCTCCTTGTGAGCCAGCAGCCGGGCCGCCGCCGCCGTCGCACCCCGGAATTTAAGCGCCGGCACTCGTTCAAGGTTGGCATAGAGTTCGTCGAGCGAGCCGAAAATCGCGAACAATTCCGCCGCGGTCTTCTTGCCGATCCCGGGCACACCCGGGATGTTGTCCACCGAATCGCCGGTCAAGGCCAGAAAATCGGCGATCGACTCCGGTATGGCGCCGAATCGCGGGCCGATGTGATGATACTCGTAGCGCGTATTCGCGCTGTAATCCCAGAACACATCACCATCGCGGATCAACTGCGACAGGTCCTTGTCCCGGGTGACGAGCACATTGCGCAGCCCCGCCGCGCGCGAACGCGTGACCAACGTGCCGATGATGTCGTCGGCTTCGTATTCCGAGCTCGCGAACTCCGCGAGGCCCATGTGGCGGCAGAACTCGCGGCACAGCGTAAATTGCCGCGCCAGATCGACCGGCGGCGCTTCGCGGTTGGCCTTGTATGCCGGATAGATGCCGTTGCGATACGACACTTCGCTCCCGAGGCTGATGTCGAAGGCCACGCCGACCCGTTCGGGCCGCACCTGTTCCAGGAGATCGCCGATGAACCGCGCGAACCCATACAGGGCGTGCGTCGGATTGCCGTCCGCATCCATCATGTCCGGCGGCATGGAATGATAAGCCCGGAATATGAAATAGCTGGCGTCGATATGATAGACGATGCCGGAAGGGTTGCCGCTCACATGGGCCAGCGTTGCATGCGCTCGTGCAGCGGGCTGTAACGCGGGAAGTGGGCGATCAGATACTGCATCTGATCCGCCAGCACCCGGCGCCCCTTCAAGAAGATGTATTCCGCGTAAGTCGGCGTGAACGGCACGGCGAGCAGTTCCATGCCCGCCTGCTCCGGCGTGCGCGACGCCTTGGCATTGTTGCAGCGGCGGCAGGCCGAGACCACGTTGCTCCACGTATCCTGACCGCCCCGGCTGAACGGCGTCACATGGTCACGCGACAGCAGCCCATAGGGAAAACGCGCGCCGCAGTACAGACACAGGTAGGCATCGCGGCGAAACAGCGTTTGGTTGTTGAGCGGCGGCGTATAGGCGGCTCCGCGCAGGTTTCCTGGATTGCCCGTATGCCCGTGCGTCGCGATGATGGAGTTCACGTCGACGATGGTGCGCAGGCCGGTCCGGGCGCAGGTTCCGCCGTACAGCCGATACAGCAAAGAGCCGCAGGTGTAGGCCACTTGCTCGGTGTGATAGAGCCGCGCGGCCTCCCGGTAGTCGACCCACTCCAAGGGCATGCCGGAGATGTCGGTGCGCAGGATTTGCTGGGACAAAGGGTGCCCGTGCGCCACGACCGCCAGGTCATCCGCCCAATCCAATGAATGAAGTTTGTCTTGCAGCATTGGCTCGATCACAATACTAAAGATAATAGACCCTTATGCCATAATTCAACGTCCGGGGAGATAACTTCATGGCTGTCGTCATCGGCGTCCTCCGGGAGACGGCTGCGAATGAAACTCGTGTCGCCGTCGTCCCCGAAATCGCCACCAAATTGAGGGCGCTCGGCGTCCGCGTTCTCGTCGAGCAAGGCGCCGGCGTCGCCGCCCATTTCCCCGATGCAGCCTATGGCGATGCCGAGATCAGCGACGCCGCCACCATCTTGGGCACCGCCGACGTGCTTTTGACGGTCCAGCCGCCCAACCTGGCCCAGGTGAACGCCCTCAAGGAGAGTGCGGTCATCATCGGGTACATGCAAGCCTACGCGCGGCCGGAACTGGTGAGGGCGCTGCAAGGGCGCCGCCTGACGAGTTTTTCCATGGAACTGGTGCCGCGCATCTCGCGCGCGCAATCGATGGACGCCCTGTCTTCCCAGGCCGCCGTGTCCGGCTACAAGGCCGTGCTCATCGCGGCCAACACGCTGGAAAAGTTCCTGCCCATGCTGACTACTGCCGCCGGCACCATCCGCCCGGCGACCGTGCTGGTGATCGGCGCGGGCGTCGCCGGACTCCAGGCCATCGCCACGGCCCGGCGCCTGGGTGCCGTCGTCGAAGCGTACGACGTTCGTAGCGCGACCAAGGAGCAGGTGAAGTCCCTGGGCGCCAAATTCGTCGAGACGGGCGTGTCCGCGGAAGGGACGGGCGGCTACGCGCGGGAATTGACCGCCGATGAAAAGCTCAAGCAGCAGGAGATCCTGGACGCGCGCATCGCCGCCAGCGATGCCGTCATCAGCACCGCCTCGGTGCCCGGCAGAGCCGCGCCGCGCATCATCAGCCAGGCCGCGGTCGAGCGCATGAAGCCCGGCTCCGTCGTGGTCGACATCGCCGCCGAGCAGGGCGGAAACTGCGAACTGACGAAGCCAGGAGAGACCGTCCTGCACGGCGGGGTCAAGATTTTGGGCCCGCTCAACCTGCCCGCCTCGTTGCCGTATCACGCCAGCGAGATGTACTCGCGCAACCTGTTCAATTTTTTGAAGCCTGCGTTGTCGAAGGGCGAGCTCAGCATCGACTGGGCCGATGAAGTATTTGCCGGCGCCGTCCTCACCCACGACGGCCAGATCAAACATGAAGCTACCCGCAAGATTCTAGAAGGAAAACCCACATGATCGATGGCGTCATCGCGCTCTACATATTCATGTTGGCCGCGTTCACCGGCTACGAAGTCATTTCGCGCGTGCCGGTGATCCTGCACACGCCATTGATGTCGGGATCGAACTTCGTTCACGGCATCGTGTTGGTGGGGGCGATGGTGGCGCTGGCGGCCGCGGACAACACGCTGCTGCGCGTCATCGGATTCATCGGCGTCGTTCTCGCGGCCGGCAACGCCGTCGGCGGCTACGTGGTCACCGAGCGCATGCTGAAGATGTTCGTCACCGCCGCCCGCAGGAAGGGACCTTGAACGTGCTTTCCGCCCAGACCATTCAAACGCTGACCCAGCTGTCGTACCTGATCGCTGCCGCACTGTTCATTCTCGGCCTGAAGCGCATGAGCTCACCCGTCACCGCGGTCAGCGGCGTGCGCTGGGCGGGCCTGGGAATGGTGCTCGCCACGCTGGTGACCATCGCCTTCATGGGCGCCTCGCCGCTCAACTTCGCCCTGGTCATCGCGGCCATCGCCATCGGCGGCATCATTGCCTGGGTCAGCGGCAAGCGGGTCGCGATGACCGACATGCCGCAAATGATCGCGCTCTACAACGGCATGGGCGGCGGCGCCGCCGCGGCCATCGCCGCCGTGGAGCTATACAGCGGCAACGAGCAGAACGTGGTGCACCTGACCATGGCCACCATCGGCGGCTTCATCGGCGCGGTATCGTTCAGCGGCAGTCTGATCGCCTTCGCCAAGTTGCAGGGACTCATCACCAAGTCGGTGCGCTTCGGTGGCCAGAAGTTCGTGAATCTGGCCATCCTGCTGGTGACCGCCGCATTCGGCTTCATGATGGTGTCCGGCATGCACGCCGGGCCGCCCATCGTTTCCGCGTTCTTCGCCTGCGCACTGCTGCTCGGCATCGCGATGACGCTGCCCATCGGCGGCGCCGACATGCCCGTGGTCATCTCGCTGTACAACGCCCTCACGGGCCTCGCCGTGGCCTTCGAAGGCTTCGTGCTCGACAACGCCGCCATGATCATCGCCGGCACCGTGGTGGGGTCCGCGGGCACGCTGCTGACCCAGTTGATGGCGAAGGCCATGAACCGCTCGCTCGGCAACGTGCTGTTCTCGAATTTCGGCGAAACCTCGACGGCGGGCGCCGTCGGGGTGACCGGCACACAGAAGGCCATCGAAGCCTCCGATGCCGGCGTGATGATGGCGTATTCGCAGAAGATCATCATCGTGCCGGGCTACGGCCTGGCCGTGGCCCAGGCGCAGCACAAGGTTTGGGAACTGGCTCAGTTGCTCATCGACCGCGGCGTCAATGTGCGCTTCGCCATCCATCCGGTTGCCGGCCGCATGCCCGGACACATGAACGTGCTGCTCGCAGAAGCGGGCGTGCCGTACGATTTGATTTCCGATCTCGATGAGATCAACGCGGAGTTCGAAACCGCCGACGTGGCGCTCATCATCGGCGCCAACGACGTCGTGAATCCGGATGCGCGCAGCAACAAGGGCAGCCCCATTTATGGCATGCCCATCCTGAATGCCGACAAGGCCAAGAACGTCATCGTCATCAAGCGCGGCCAGGGCACCGGCTTCTCGGGGATCGACAACGCGCTGTTCGTGCTCGACCAGACCCGCATGTTGTACGGCGACGCTCAGGCGGCCGTCAACCAGCTGATTCAAGCCGTCAAGGCGTCAGGCTGACCTCGACCATGCGGCATGCGGCATGCGGCATGCGGCATGCGGCTCGGCTAACATACATGGGATGCCACGCCAGGCTGGCCTCCGCATAGACAGGAGCGTGACTTGCGACTCACATTACTGTGGATGATCTCCGGGTTGTGGTGCCTGGCCCTCGGCGGCGCCAGCGCCGCACCGGCCGCCGACAAACCTCACCTCTTCCAAACACCGGCGCTCAGCCGGGATCTGATCGCCTTCGGTTACGCCGGAGATCTGTGGACCGTGGCGCGGACCGGCGGCCGTGCCTCGCGATTGACGAACGGCGTGGGACTCGAGGCCATGCCGATCTTCTCGCCCGATGGCGGCACGATTGCCTTCACCGGCGAATACGATGGCAACGTCGACGTATTCACCATTCCAGCATCCGGCGGTATTCCGCACCGGGTGACCTATCATCCCGCCCCCGACGTTGCGGTGGGATGGACGCCCGATGGTAAGCGGATCGTGTTCCGCTCCACGCGCGAAGCCGCGAGCCGCTACACCCAGCTCTACTCCGTCCCTGCGGAGGGCGGCGAACCCACCCGCCTGCCGCTCCCCATGGCCTACGATGGCCAGCTATCCCCGGATGGATCGCACATCGCCTATTCGCCCCTCGCGCCCGCGTTTGGATTCGACTACACCTCCTTCGTCGCCTGGGGCAACTATCGCGGAGGCCGCGCCAGCACCATTTGGTTGACCTCCCTGCCGGGTCTGGAGTCCGTCGAGATTCCCCATGAACTAGCCTCGGACTTCTTTCCGGTCTATGTCGGACAGCAAATTTATTTTCTCTCGGCCCGCGCCGGCCATACGGGCATCTTCCGCTATGACCCCGCCGCGAAGCACGTGAGCGAAGCGCTGCACAACGAGGGGCCCGACATCCGCAGCCTCTCCGGTGACGGCAGCACCCTCATCTACGATCAGCTGGGCGAGATCCATCTGTATGACACCAGCAGCGGTCAATCCCGGCTCGTTGCCATCCAGATCGCGGCCGACCTGCCGGAAGTACGCCCCACCATCAAGTACGTGGGCGGCGAGATCGATCACGTCGCCATCTCGCCCACCGGACTGCGCGCCGCGCTGGAAGCCCATGGCGAGATCCTGACCGTTCCGGTGAAAACCGGCCCGACCCGCAACATCACCAGCACGCCGGGGATCATGGAACGTTCGCCGGCCTGGTCTCCCGACGGCCAATCGATCGCCTATTTCTCCGACGAGTCCGGCCTGTATGCCTTGCATATCGCCTCGCAGCTCGGTGCCTCGCTGCCGGGCGGCACGCCGGTGAAGAAATTCGCGCTCGCGCCCGACCCCGCCTACTACTTCGATCCGATGTGGTCGCCCGACTCCAGGCGCATCGCCTTTCACGACAACCGTCTGAACATCTACGTGCTTGACACGCAGACCGGCAGGCTCAGCGTAATCAACGGCAAGGACACGTACGGCGGGTTCTCCGAGGCCAGCTACGATCTTGCATGGTCGCCGGACTCCAAATGGATCGCCTATCCCCGCTCGATGCCGAATCACCTGCACGTGCTGTTTCTATACTCGGTCGACACGGGACGATCGACCCAGGTCACCGATCCCATGGCGGACTCGCGGTTGCCGGCTTTCGATCGCGGCGGCAAGTATCTGTTCTTCGCCGCCAGCACCAACGCGGGAGCCACCTCCGACGGCCTCGACATGAGCAGCGATCTCTACGAGGTGCGCTCGAACCTCTACGCCATTGTGCTCGACGGCGCCCAACCCTCGCCCATCGCGCCGGAGCTGGACGATGAAAAGACCCCGGCGCAGGCGCGCGCCAAGCCCAAACCCGGCGACGACGCGCAGGGCAACGACGAAGCCAAACGGCCTGATGATGCCAAGCGTCCCGATGACGCGAAGCCGGCCACCACCGACGCCCAACACTCCGCTGCCAAGCCGCGGCGCGGCGACCACGGCGCATCGTCCGCCGGCGCCCCGGTGTCCCCGGCGGCTGCCCATGTCCCTGCCACCAAGGTGGACCTGAACGGCATCGCCGACCGGACGGTGGCGCTGCCGCTGCCGACCGCGGCCTATGTCGGCCTGAAGGCGGGCACCCATGGCAGTTTGTATTTCCTGGTGCGCGCCGAGACCGGTCGGTACGAGGATGCCGCGGCCACCTTGAGCCGCTGGACCCTCGAGGACAAGAAGACGGAAAAGCTCGCCGATCGCATCGAAAGCGTCGAGCTGTCCGCGGATGGCGAGAAAATGCTGCTGGTGGTGTCCAATCGCAAGCCCGACGCGCCGCCCGACGCGCGCGACGATCAGAAACCGAGCTATGTCATCGTTCCCGCGAACGCGCCGGTCAAGGCGGGAGAGGGATCGCTGTCCCTGGCCGGCATGCAGGTGCATGTCGATCCCGCGCTCGAATGGGCCCAGATGTACCACGAGGTCTGGCGCATCGAGCGCAGCTATTTTTATGACCCGCACTTTCACGGCACCTCGACCGTGGCGGACGAAAAGCGCTTCGAACCCTACGTCGCGTCCATCGCCTCGCGTGCTGATCTGAACTATATCTTCCAGGAGATGCTGGGGGCGTTTTCCGTCGGACATCTGCGCGGCAACGGCGGCGCGATCCCCCGCGCCCGGCACCTACCCGGCGGCCTGCTGGGTGCCGACTACCTGGTTCGGGGCGGCCGCTACTGCCTCGCGAAGATCTATACCGGCGGCGAGTTCAATCCGCGAGACAAGGCGCCTTTGGCCCAGCCGGGACTCAACCTGCACGTGGGCGATTGCATTCTCGCGATCAACGGCACCGAGGTCACCGCAGACATGGACATCCAGCAGGCGCTCGAGGGCACTGCGGACCACGCGATTCCACTGCGCATCGCAACCGGGAAGGGCGGCAACGACCGCGACGTCACGGTGGTGCCCGTCGCCAGCGACAGCGCATTGCGCTATATCGATTGGATCGATTCCAACCGGCGCAAAGTCGGGGAACTCTCGGGCGGCAAACTCGCCTACGTTTATCTGCCGAACACCGGCGCAGACGGATTCGCGAGCTTCAACCGCTATTATTTTGCGCAGACCCAGAAACAGGGCGCGATCATCGACGAGCGCTTCAACGCGGGTGGCCAGGTGGCCGACTACATCGTCGAAGTCATGAGCCGGCGCATCGAGTCGTACTGGGCGCCCCGGTACGGCACCATCGAGCACACGCCGAACGCCGCGATCTATGGTCCGAAAGTCATGATCGCCAACGAGGTCTCAGGTTCCGGCGGCGACGCGCTGCCATGGCTGTTCAAGCAAGCGAAGCTGGGACCTGTCGTCGGCAAGCGCACGTGGGGCGGCTTGGTCGGCATCGGCGAGATCCCCGTGCTGATGGATGGCGGTCACGTCACCAGCCCGAGCGTCGCGTTCTTCTCGCCAAAGGGTGAATGGGACGTCGAAAATCACGGTGTCGACCCCGACTATGTGGTCGAGCAAGACCCCAAAGCGGTCAGCGAGGGGCACGATCCCCAGCTCGAAGCCGCCGTGTCGATCGCGCTGCGCGCACTCGGCGAGCATCCCCCCGTCGAGCCCACGCGGCCGGCCTACCCGGACTACAGCCATCGATAGGCCGCCGGGCCGCGCCTCATTCAATGGTGCGGCGGGGAGCCGTGCGGCGCGGACCCGTGTTGCTGGATCACGCTGCGGCGCTGCTCGGGGCTCATCTGATGCCATTGCCGCCGCAGCTCGTTGCGCCGTTCCGGGGGCATCTCGCGAAAGCGCTGAAAGTTTTGGCGCACCCGCTGCTGTTCCTCGGGCGGCAAGCTATTGAACTGCTGCCAGCGCTGACGCAGGGCCTGGCGCTGATCCGGCGGCATGGCACGCCATTGATTGAAGCGCTGCTGCGCGCCCGCGCGCTGCTCCGGCGTCATGGACAGCCATCGTTGGCTACCCCGCGCCAACGATTGCTGACGGTCCGCCGGCAACGAGTTCCACTGCGCCTGATATTTCTGCAGCAGCTGCTGCTGGGCCGGTGAGAGCGTCGCCCACGGCTGGGGACCCGAGACTTGTGCCGCATCGCGGGGAGCCGGCGGCATCTCTTGGGCAAACGACAGGTTCGCCGTCGCGACGAGGAGACTGACGGTGATTAAACAGGCCCTGATCATGGTTTTGCATCCTGCGACGTCGGCCCCGGCGGCGGTGGGACTTTGCGCGGCGGCGATTTCTTCAAGAATTCCCACCACGCAACATCTCCCACATCGTCGGCACCCAAAAATTCGATGAGTTCATCGTCGGCCGCAGCGGCGTCCGCCGCTGGAGCAGCTCCCGGCGACTGCGGCTGCGTCGGCTGAGACTTCGGCTGCGATGCGCCCGGCGGCGGTTGGGGTTCCGGTGGCGGCGGCGTCGCGGCAAATGCCGCCGAACACAAAAACGCACTCAACACTCGCCCATACCTCGCCGCCATTAACATCACGGCAACTCAGGCTGCCGGCTCTGAGCTCGCCGCTTTATCCGCAAAGTCGTAGAAATCGATATCATCCTGCAACAGATCGAGCGCATCGACGGAGCCGCCGTCGCTGGCGGCGACGATGTCCAAATCATCCAGATTGGCCTGATCGCCCGTCATGACGTGGCTGCCCATCGGCGTCCCCATCCACAGTGTCACGCCCAGCGCCAGGGCGGCCGCCAGCCCTGCCGCGGGCGTCAACACCGTCATTCGAAAAAACCACGGCCGGCGGCTCGATGCGGCAGCGGCATCGAGCGCAGCATGGCGAGCCTGAGTCAGCCGCGAACGCACTCTCAGATCGACGCTACCGACGCTTTCCTCGAACAATGCGCGGCTGCGCTGCTCCAAGAGATCCTGCGGCGCGCCCCCGGCGTTCTCGTTCATCACCACACCTCACCGAGTTGTTCACGCAGGGTATGCACGGCGCGCGAGTAATGCGTCTTGACGCTACCCTGCGAGCAACCCATCGCATTCGCGGTTTCAGCCACATCCAAGCCCTCGAAGTTACGCAACATGAATGCTTCCCGCTGCCGGGCCGGCAACGCACGCAGCGAACCCTCGAGCTTCCGCATGGCCTGGTCCCGCATCAGCAGTTCCGGAACATCCGGACCCCCGGCCGCCACGGTGTCGAGCGGGTCCTGGCTTTCGTTGTCCGGATCTTCCTTGACGCCTGGCAGCCACACCATGAATTTCTTGCGCACGGTGCGACGACGCTGCAGATCGCGAATTCCGTTTTCCAGGATTCGATAGAACAATGGACGCCACTCGGCGCTCGGCTTGGCCGCATAATTGCGCGCGAGCTTGAGCATGGCGTCTTGAACCACATCCAGGGCGTCGTCAGGATCGCGTAGCGCGACCTGCGCAATACGAAATGCACGGCGCTCGACCTCGGCCAAGAATTTATCCAGCTCGCGCGTTTGCTCCAGAACCACTCCCCTCGGCGCTGGGGCTGGAACATCCCAGGCCATCCAAGCGGTGGGGAGCGTATCAAAATGGGGCATACCTCGTCCTCCGGACATCGACGACCTAGTCCATTCACTGTATAAACGCTGCATCGAAGCTCCGGTTGACCGCACGCCGAGCGTTCTCCAAGCGCCGCGAGCTGCGCAAGATCAGAGACTTACGCACATACCGTGTGACATCCATTGAAATCTTTTCAATCGCGACCTCCAGTTGAGATGCAGTCGGTCACGTAAGTCATTGAATTTGATTGAATCATTTGGATTTAGTGCAGTTTTCCACCATTTTGATTGCTACACGAAACAGAACGGGCACTTAGGGCTCATGATCCCGGCTTTTCAACAGACTTATCCACAGGTTTTGTGGACAAGAGGCTCGGCATGATCCTGCAGGTTGCGCTCGATACGCCGCTGCGCCGACTGTTCGATTACAAGGCCCCCGAGCCGGGTATTGGCGAAACGGCGCACGCAGTCGACGGGTTGACCGCCGGCCCAACGGCCACGGCGCTCACCCCCGGCATCCGGGTGCGGGTGCCGTTTGGGCGCCGACAGCTGGTGGGCGTCTTGATCGGCACCGTGGCCACCTCGTCCGTCGACCCCGCCAAGCTCAAAGCAGCCCTCGAGATCCTGGACGAGGTCCCGGTGTTCGACCCGGTCACCTTCGATCTGCTGCGTTGGGCCGCGGATTATTACCATCATCCCATCGGCGAAGTGATCGCCGCCGCACTGCCGGTCAGCCTGCGCGCCGGTCAGGCCGCCGACGACATCGTCGAGTCCTGGACCCTCACGGCGGCCGGAATCCAGGAGCTGGAAGCACCGGCGGCGCGGCGCGCGCCCCAGCAGCGCGCGCTTCTCCGGTGGCTGGCCGAGCATGCCGGCGCCGGTCCAACGCCGATCGCCCCAGGCGTCGGCCCGGCCGCCGGCCCCACCACCGACGACATCAACGCCGTGTTCAAGCCGGCGCTGCTGCGCACCGTCGCCACGCGCGGCTGGGTTGCCGCCTGCCGCGTGATGCCCCAGGCGACGCGCTTCGAGCTGCGGCCCAGCGAGGTCAGCCTCACGGACGCCCAGGGCCAGGTTGTGGACGCCATCACCACATCGCTCGGACGATTCGCCGCGCACATGCTCCATGGCGTGACCGGCAGCGGTAAAACGGAGGTGTATCTACGGGTCATCGCGGCGGCCATTGCCGACGGCGGTCAAGCGCTGGTGCTGGTGCCGGAAATTGCCCTGACACCCCAATTGGTCGAGCGCTTTCGCCAGCGTTTCAGCGCGGGCGTCGCGGTCCTGCATTCGGCCCTGACCGGCTCCGATCGTCGCGACGCCTGGCGCGCGGCACATGGTGGTCAGGCGCGCATCGTCATCGGCACCCGCTCCGCCGTGTTCACCTCCATGCCGAATCTTGCCCTGATCGTGGTCGACGAAGAGCATGATGCCTCGTACAAGCAACACGAGGGCTTCCGCTACTCGGCGCGCGATCTGGCGGTCTGGAGAGCCCAGCGTGCCCAGGTACCCATCGTCCTGGGCTCGGCGACACCGTCGCTCGAAACCCTGGAGAACGTTGCGCAGGCGCGCTACTCGAGACTGTTGCTCCCGCAACGCCCCGGGGCCGCGCGGGCGCCGCGCATGTCGTTGATCGACATGCGAAAACATGCCAGCGAGCAAGGGCTGTCGCAGCCCGCCATGCAGGCCATCAAGCAGCATTTGAGCGCCGGCGGCCAGGTGATCGTGTTTCTGAACAGACGCGGCTATGCGCCCTCGTTGTTCTGCAACGCCTGCGGCTGGGTCGCGCCTTGCGCGCATTGCGACGCGCGCATGACCCTGCATCGACGCGCCGACGAGCTTCGCTGCCACCACTGCGGCGCGCGTGGCCCCGTGCCGCTGATTTGCGGCGAGTGCGGGCAGCCACTCAATCCCGTGGGCCAGGGTACCGAGCGTGTGGAGGAGACGCTGACCCGCCTTTATCCCGACGCGCCCCTCGCGCGTCTCGACCGCGATACCGCTGCCGCGCGCGGCGCCATGGAAGCCGTGCTCGAGCGCGTGCACAGCGGCGAGGCGCGCATCCTGGTGGGTACGCAAATGCTCACGAAGGGTCATCATTTCCCCGATGTGACCCTGGTGGTGATCCTGGACGCGGACCAGGGCCTGTTTGCCAGCGACTACCGCGCAACCGAAAGGCTGGCGCAAACGATAACCCAGGTTGCCGGGCGCGCCGGCCGCGCGGCTCGTGCGGGCGAGGTGCTGATTCAAACGGCCTTTCCCGAGCATCCCTTGCTGACCAAGCTCATCACCGAAGGCTATGAAGGATTCGCCGTCGGCGCGCTGGCGGAACGACGCGAGGCCGAATGGCCGCCCTATTCGCGGCTCGCCATGTTGCGCGCCGAAGCCAAGGACACGGCCCGCTTGGATGAGTTTCTGCGCGCGGCGGCGCATTGCGGCCAGCGCTTCGCCGCGCCCGACGTCAAGGTCCTGGGTCCCGCCCCCGCGCTCATCGCGCGCCGCGCCGACCATTTCCGTGCGCATCTGCTGATCGAGTCGGCGACCCGCGCCGTATTGCAGCGCTTCCTGGCCCGCTGGCTGCCGCAGGTCGAGGCATTGCCGGGGCCACCCGGCCTGCGCTGGTCCATCGACGTCGACCCGCTCGAAGTCGATTGATGCCGGCGCCGTCATGCCGCGGCAGGTGATCGGCGACTTTGCGGTAAACTGCCGCCCCCGCGTCAATCACCCGCACGGACCTCGAATTGAAGACTTTGATAGACAACTTGTTGCGTCAGGCTCTGGCATCGCTGCCCGAGACACTGATTCCCGCCGCTGCGCGCAGTCTCGACACCGAGATCGAACGCACGCGCGACTCGCAGCACGGCGACTTCGCCAGCAACATCGCGATGCGGCTCGCCAAGACGGCGCGCCAGAACCCGCGCAAGCTGGCAGAGGCGCTGGTCGCCGGATTGCCGCCTGACCCCGCCATTGCCAAGGTCGAGATCGCGGGCGCCGGCTTCATCAATTTCTTCCTCAAGGACGACGCGTACCACACCGAAATCGCCTCCATCCTCGCCAAGGGCGCCGACTACGGCAAATCGACCTTCGGCGGAGGTCATTCGGTACTGGTGGAATTCGTGTCGGCCAACCCCACCGGCCCGCTGCACGTCGGCCACGGGCGGCATGCCGCCTTCGGCGCGACGCTGGCGAACCTCCTCGAGACCGTCGGCTACCGCGTCGGGCGGGAGTACTACATCAATGACGCCGGCCGCCAGATGGAAATTCTCGCGGCGAGCACCTGGCTGCGCTATCTGGAGCGCTGCGGCGAGCACTTCACATTCCCCGCCAATGGCTACCGCGGCGACTACGTCGTCGCCATCGCCGAGGCGCTTTATGTCGCACAGGGCGGGGCGCTGCGCCAGGCATCCGCGACGGTCTTCAACGACCTGCCGAAGGACGAGCCCGAAGGCGGCGACAAGGACATCTACATCGACGCACTGATCGTGCGCTCCCGCCAACTCATCGGAGACGACGCGTTTCGCCGCGTGTTGCAACACGCGGTCGACGGCATCCTCAGCGACATCCGCGAGGATCTCGCCGAGTTCGGCGTCACCTTCGACTCCTGGTATTCCGAGCGCTCGCTGAGCGATAGCGGCGCCATCGATCGCGCCGTCAACCGACTGGAGGCGCAGGGGCATGCCTATCGCAAGGACGGCGCACTCTGGTTCAAGAGCACCGACTATGGCGACGAAAAGGACCGCGTCCTGGTCCGCGACAACGGCATCAAGACCTATTTCGCGTCTGACATCGCGTTCGTCCTGAACAAGCTCGAACGCGGCTTCGAGCATCTCCTGTACATCTGGGGCGCCGACCATCACGGCTACATCACGCGCCTGCGCGCCGGTTTGATCGCGCTCGGCGGCCGGCCCGAGGTGTTCGAAGTGCGGCTGGTGCAATTCGTCTCGCTGTTCCGCGGCGGCGAGAAGGCGCAGATGTCCACCCGCTCGGGCGAGTTCGTCACCCTGCGCGAACTGCGCAAGGAAGTCGGCAACGACGCCGCGCGCCTGTTCTACGTCATGCGCAGCAACGATCAACACCTGGACTTCGATCTGGAACTGGCCAAGGCCCGCTCCAACGACAACCCGGTGTATTACATCCAATATGCGCATGCACGCGTGTCCAGCGTGAAGCGGCAGCTGCAGGAGCGCGGAATCGCTCCCGACATCTCGCAGGGTCTGGCATCGCTCGGCAAGCTCACGGAACCGCAGGAGCTGCAGCTCATCAAGCGCCTCGCGACCTATCCCGAGATCCTCCAGCAGTGCGCGGTACAACGGGCGCCCCACACGCTGGTGCACTATCTGCGCGACCTGGCCAACGACTTCCACACGTACTACAGCGCGCATCAGTTCATCGTCGACGACGTCGCGCTGCGCGATGCGCGACTGACACTGGCATTCGCGACCCAGGTGGTGATTCACAACGCGCTCGGACTGTTGGGCGTCTCCGCGCCCGACACCATGTAGTCGGCGCACACCCTAGTGGCTGCCAAGCGCATTCAACGCGGGGACTACAAGTCCAAGCGCAAGCAGCCCGCGCGGTTCTCCGGATTCATGGGGGTCGCCTGCGGCTTGGCGGTCGGATTGGGCATCGCCGGCTTCGTGTACTTCAAGGATCATCGAGCAGACTCGCCGGCGGTCGCCGCGGCCAAACCCGGCAAGCGCAGGCTGCGCAATACCGAGTCGCCCGACCCCGACGCCCGCGAATCCGGGGCCCCGGAAGAGCCCGCGAAGACCTACGACTTCTACGACCAGCTGCCGAAATTCGAAGTGGTCGTCCCGGAAAAGGAGAAGGACGTGAAGCGCGACATTCGCGACGTCCCCGAGACCCGGCGCGGCACGTACGTCCTGCAGGCCGGGT
This sequence comes from Gammaproteobacteria bacterium, assembly GCA_003164785.1. GTDB lineage: Bacteria > Pseudomonadota > Gammaproteobacteria > Steroidobacterales > Steroidobacteraceae > Bog-1198. The sequence continues at coordinate 184,558 of PLUE01000050.1, forward strand.
CGTACAAGAACTTCGCCGACGCCGACCGCATCCGCGCCCAACTCGCCCTGCAGGGCGTCGAGTCCAAGGTCCAGAAGGTCTCCGTCGACAACGACACCTGGCACCGCATCCGCATCGGGCCCATTTCCAAACTCGAAGAACTCAACCGGCTCCGCGCCATCCTGCGCAAAGCCGACGTCGACGTCCTGGTGATCAGGGTGGGCGACTAACCGTGGGCGAGTAATCCCGCCAAGCGGCTTACTTTAGGACACGGCGCATTCTCATGATCGTACTCGAAGACGGCGTCAACCACCCTGCGGACCGCCGCATTTCCTAGACGCGTCCGACCGCGACGCGCGTCACGCAACGCAACAGCCGCTGGCGATAGGCTTTCCAACCATGACGATCAGCGACTACCTCAGGCGCCGTGTCCGATTTCTGCTCCTCGCGCTTCTCGGCGCCTGGCTGGCTATTCCACTGTCGATTGCTGCGTTCGGACCGGACGCGGAAACCAGCATCGGCTTGCCCTGGCCCCTCTTCTTGTGCCTGCCCGCCTTTGCCGGGATCATGTTCCTGCTCGCGCGCACCCGATGTCCGATGTGTAAGGACTCGCTGTACGGCAGCGTCGGCGATATAGGCCTCAGCCGCCAGCAAGAACTGGCGCGCTATTGCCCAAGCTGCCGGGCGGACTTCCATCAACCCATGGAGGGGGTTTCTGGACCCTGACGGCAACAATTTGAGTTTGACCCAGTTCTAGGCCGCGCCGGCGCCGCCCCTCCCTGCGATAGCAGGTCGCGTTCGGCGGTCGCTCCGGTGCCTTGGGGCGCGTGACTGTCGCGGAGCTTACCTTGACGTCGGCGCGCCCTTCGGACGGCGACGCCGGCCCGTCGAGCACGCGGGTGAAGGCCTCCTGGAGCAGGTCGCTCCAACCGATCTCGGCCGGCAGTCCACGCGCATGCAGGCGTGCGATCACTTTGAGCCGCAAGAGGTCGGTCACCGTGACGAGTTGGAGCTCCAGCGCTTTCTACGTGGTGCCTGGCCTAGGCGGAACGGGTGAGGTTTCCGTCATCGATGCAGGCGGCGTTTGCTTTGCGGCAAACTGGAATGCCGTGCGCAGCTTGCCGTGCAGGTACGCTTCCATCTGTTCCCGGTAATGCTGGCGGGCTTCCTCCGATTGACTGGGATCGTTCGCCAGCGTGACCCAACGGGCATAGTCCCTGTCGTCGGTGCTCATCAATGTTCTCCATGGTCGAGCGACCGTGCCATCGGCACGGCCGCCGAATCTCCTCATCAACCCTTGAGGCTGACGAGGCCCCCGAGCGCCGGATCCGAGAAGCTGTCCCGTCCGGTTTCGACGTGGCCCGCGAGGCGGTATCCGAACGTCGGATCGCCCGCGACCGTGACGATCAGGTCGTACCAGCCGTGGAACTGGTCGAGGGACCACTCGTCTTCGAAGGTCTCGTTGGACCGCAGAAGCCGCGTGACGTGATTCCCCGTGTAGGCATCGAGTACGTCGACCGCCGCGTTCTTGGCCGTGACATTGGTGATGCTCCACCCGATGGAGCAGCCATCGTCGATTGCGTGACGGGAGCGGACATCGAGAGCCGCAGCGCCGGCGCTGCCCTTGAAGTACCGCACGAAGCCGTTGGGCCCGTAAACCGACAGATCGTAGGCCGAGGCAATGTTCCACGTGCCGGCAAGCGTCTTGCCGGCCTCCACCGTGTAATTGCGCACGGGGTCCGCGGCATTCGTAGAGCGGACCTGGAACACCGCGCCCGCCTTGCCGGTGTTCGAGAACTTCAGCTCGATGGTGCTGTGCGACTGGACCGTCGCGTGAACCTGCAGCTCGTAGGGCAGGGCGCGCGCCGGGCGGATGCCTTTTTCCTGCTTCGGCACGCCGATGATCACGTCGCTCAGAGTGGGCGCGAAGGTGTTGACGTTTGCCCCCGCGAGCTCATCCTGCGGCGGCAGATAGCCATCCGTGGTCGGCAGGCTGACCGATGCCTCGTTCGGGGTGGCGAAGTTGAACACGCTCGTGAGGTCGCCGGTCACTGCACGGCGCCACGGGGAGATATTGGACTCGGTGACGCCGAAACGCTTCTCGATGAACTGGATCACCGATGTGTGATCGAAGACCTGGGAATTGACGAAGCCGCCCTTGCTCCAGGGCGAGATCGCCAGGAACGGCACCCGCACGCCGAGGCCGATCGGGCCGGCGGGGGTCGAGGTGGTCACGATCTCGTTCTCGATGCTGACCGTCGAGGCGCCGTTGGCGCTGGTTTGCGGCGGTGTCGGCGATACGATGTGGTCGAAGCCGCCGTCGTTCTCGTCGTAGTTGACGATGAAGACGGTCTTGCTCCACACGTCGGGGTTCGACACCAGGATGTCGAAGATCTGCGACATGTACCAGGCACCGTAGTTCGACGGATAGTCCGGATGTTCGGTATAGCCCGCGGGCGCCACGATCCAGGACACCTGCGGCAACTTGCCGCTCTTCACGTCGCTGCGGAGGTCGTCGAACAGATGCTCGGCCCAGGCGAGCCAGGCCTGTTCGGGCGCCCCCGCGCCCGGAATCAGATTCGAAATTTGGGTGCCCGTGCAGGCATTGTTGAACAGCGGCGATCCCGTAGCGGCGGACGCGTACTGCTTGAAATACAGCACCGAATTGTCGGTGTAGTTGCCGGCGAAGGAATTGTTGGTGCCGTCTCCGAAGTCGGGACTGAAGGTCGCTCCGGCGAGGTCCTGGTAGATCTTCCAGCTGACCCCGGCGGCCTGCAGCACCTCCGGGAACGTCTGCCACACCAGGTACGCATTGTTCACACTGAGGCCGTTGTAGGTGATCGGCCCGGCCCCTAAACCGTCGGTGCCGCCGCTGCCCAGGTAGTTCACGTTGCCGATGCAGCCGGTCCACAGGTAGCAGCGATTGGGATTGGTCGGACCGAAAATCGAACAGTGATACCCATCGCCCACCGTGAAGGCGTCGGCCAGCGCGTAATGATAGGGGATGTCCTGGCGCGTCAGGTAGGCCATGGTGACCGGACCCTTGGCGATCGGCCACGAATCCCATTGGCCCTGATTCCAGCCTTCGTGCTGGGTTTCCCAGCCATGATCCGTTCCCGGCAGGTAGGTGAGACCCAGACTGTTCAGACCCGTGCTGATGCTGGCAGGATTCACGCGGAACGGCGGCAGCACATAGGCCCCGTCGGAGGGGCCGCCCAAGGTTCCGTAGTTCGGCGGTATGGCGTATCCCGCCGCCGTATTGGCGGCGCCGGCCGGCTGCAAGAAGACCGGGACCGGCACGGTGCCGGCGCCGCTCTGCAGCGGGAGGTTGATGTTGACCGCGCGCGGATCGGAGAAGCCGCGCACGCCGCGCAAGGTACCGAAATACTTGTCGAAGGAGTTGTTCTCCTGCATCAGGATGACGATGTGCTCGACATCGCGAATCGTGCCGGTGCGGTTGTTTGCCGGAATGGCCAGCGCCTTGGCGATGTTCGCGTTCAGTGTGGACGCCATGGCGCTCATGCCCATCAACTGAATGAATTCACGACGATTCGTACTCTTCACGGAATGTTTCCCCTTCCCCAAGACGGCGGTTCAGAAATTAAATGCGGTTGCCGGCCACCATCGGGCGACGGCCAGTGATGCAATGTAGGGATAGACTGTTGCGATCGGATGAACCTCATGTGACGTCCAGCCGACATCGCGCCGACCTTGCGTCCGACCGGCGATCGAACTCGAGGGCCCAGTCATGAAGGAGACATGTGGGAATGGGATAGTCGCAGATATAGTGGCGGTGACCCCGAGGATCGACGAGTGAGTGTGCAGGAGCGAGTGCCGGCGGAGCTCGAGGTGCGCCGCGTCCGCGAGCTCACCCAGGGCCGGCGGTATGCCGCCGCGCTCGACGCGGCCCAGGCGCTGGCGGCGACGGCGCCGGAGAGCCGTGACGTCCTGTACCTGATCGCCGTCAACCAACGCTGCCTGAACCGCCTCCCCGAGGCGCTTGCGACCCTGGAACGCCTGGAGCAACGCCATCCGCGGTTCAGTCTCCTCTACCAAGAGTGTGGCTACTGCCACGTGGCCCTGCGGGATGCGCCCCGCGCGATCGACGCCTTCCTGCGGGGCGTGTCCGTCAACCCGGCGCTGGCGGCGAGCTGGAGCATGCTCGAGCGCCTATATCGCCTGACGGGGAACGCGACGCAGACGGCAACGGCGGCCGGCCACCTCGCCGTCCTCCGGCAGCTGCCGGCCGAGGTCGTGCAGGCCGGCAGCCTGTTCTCGGACGGCGAGCTGACACTCGCGGAGAGCATCGTGCGGGCCTACCGGCTTCGGGGCGGCGAGCACGTCGAGGCGCTGCGGTTGCTGGCCCGGATCGGAATCGAACGCGGCGCGCTCGACGAGGCGGAGTCGCTGCTGGAGACCGTGCTGAAGCGGGCGCCGGATTACCCGGCCGCCCGCCATGACTACGCCCGCGCGCTGCTCGGCCGGCAGAAGCACCTGCGGGCGCGCACGGAACTCGAGACGCTGCTGCGGCTCGAGCCCGGCAACTCCCGCCATCTCGCCCTTCACGCGGCCGCGTGCGTGGGTCTCGGCGAGCACGAGAAAGCCATCGCGACATACCGGGGGCTCCTCGCCGATGCGCCGGAGGCGGCCGATCTGCAGGTCTCGCTCGGACATTCGCTGAAGACCGCCGGCCGGCGGCAGGAGGCGATCCACGCCTACCATGCGGCCGCGGCCGCCCGCACGGACTTCGGCGATGCGTATTGGAGTCTTGCGAATCTCAAGACCTACCGCTTCACGGACGATGAGATCGCGCGCATGTGCGCCGCAGAATCCGCGCTGGGCACCGGACTCGTCGACCGTTACCATCTGTGCTTCGCGCTCGGCAAGGCCTTCGAGGATCGGGGCGCCTATGCCGAGTCCTGGCGCCGGTACGAGCGCGGCAATGCGCTCAAGCATTCCGAGGGCCGCTACCGCCCGGAGACCGTCGAGACCAACACCCGCCGGCAGATCGAGGTGTGCACGCGCGAATTCTTCGCGGCCCGCGAGGCTGTGGGCGTCCCCAGCTGCGAGCCGATCTTCATCGTGGGGCTGCCGCGTTCCGGCTCGACGCTCCTCGAGCAAATACTGGCCTCGCATTCGCGCGTCGAGGGCACCCAGGAACTGGCCGAGATGCCGCGCATCGTGGAGGATCTGCAGGGCCGCGACGCCGGCGCCGACGACCCGAGCTATCCCGGCGTGCTGTCACAGCTTCGGCCCGAGGACTTCCTGAGACTCGGCGAACGGTACCTGCGCGACACGCGCGCCTACCGGACGGGCAGGCCGCACTTCATCGACAAGATGCCGAACAACTTCCGGCACGTCGGCCTCATCCATCTCATCCTTCCCAACGCGAAGATCATCGACGCCCGCCGCGAGCCGATGGCCTGCTGCTTCAGCAACCTGAAGCAGCTGTTCGCCGGCGGGCAGGAGTTCGCCTACGGCACCCTGGACATCGCGCGCTACTACCGGACCTATCTCGAGCTGATGCGGCACTGGGACGAAGCGCTGCCCGGACGGGTGCTGCGCGTCCGGCACGAGGACGTGGTCGAGGATCTCGAGGGTAGCGTGCGGCGCATCCTGGAATTCTGCGGCCTCGAGTTCGAATCCGCCTGCGTCGAGTTCCACAGGACCGAACGCAGCGTGCACACGGCGAGTTCCGAACAGGTCCGCCGACCGATCTTCCGCGAGGGCCTCGAGCAGTGGCGCCGCTACCAACCCTGGCTCGGTGCGCTCGAAGAGGCGCTGGGCGACGCGCCGGAGCACTACCGCCGATAAGATCCGTCTACTATGCCGAGATCAAGGCGCGCTGCAGCGAAACAACTCGATCGAGGTCACTGCCCCATTGGCGATTCGGAACACGGTCACGTAGTCGATGCCGATCGCGAGCTTGATTCCCGACAACGCCGCGTAGCCCTTATACCGATCATCATTGGTCAGGTCGGTCTCGCTCGCCCGGGTCATGGCGGTCCGGTACCAGGCCTCGACTTTGTCGAGCGGATAGGTCGACTCGGCGGCGAAGCGACTGCACCGATGACCGAGCGTATCGGTCCTGGTGAGCTTGTCCATTGCCGCTCTGCTCAGGTAGGGAAATACCGGCAATCCCGTCAAATTGGCGACTTGATTGGTATCGGCATGCGAAGCGCCGCCCGAGACGAACTGCGCCGCCCCCAGCAGACCAATGAGACAGGCCCGGCGCAGGTTAGGCCGTCGTGTTGAGAATGCTGCCGAGCGAGCTCGTGCTGCTGGAGCCGCCTTGCAGATTCTGCACTGCGGTGGTGGCGAATGAGCTCAGAGCGGCCGAGGCGGAGCTTTGCGTTGCGGCCGCGGCACTCGCCGACGTCGCCGCGGTGTTCGCGGCCGCCGCGTTGCTTACGGCCGCCGAGCCGGCCGCCTTCGCCGGATTACTGGCCAAGCTGGCAAGCAATCGCGAGTACTGGGCGCTCACGCTCGATACCACGCCGGCCGGGGAACTGGTGGCGCCGGAGATGCTGTTCAATACCTGGCTGTTCGCCGATTGCTGCGCCACGTCGGTCAAGGCGGCAATGGTCGCGGCCACGCTGCTCGCGGTGGTCTGGGTCGGCGCGCTGGTATTGGCGTTGTTGGCGACCGTTTGGCTGGTGGCGCTCGATGGCGAATTCGTCGAGGCCGCATACAGGCTGGCCAAGGAGCCCGCTTGTGACGATGCGGAGAGTGAATTTATTGACATAACATTCAGTGCCGTTGGTTCAGTACCGTTCTGACGGCCGCCTGCGGTGAAGCTTTAGCCTCGGGGAATGCCTTTTACCTGCACTGGCTCACAGTTCAGCCGGTCGGCGGTGGGAGCACCTTCAGTTCCTCGAGCGCCTCTCGTTGGATTTGCTGGAATTTCTTCTGTAACGGTTGCGTCAGCGCCTGGATCTCGGTCATGACATTTTGCATGACCAGCGGCATTTTTCTGATGAGCGCCTGGCCCCCCGGCGTCTTGTAGAAAGCGATGATCGAATCCATCTCATCCTGCGAGAACGAGGCACGGTAGGTGTGCAGATAAATCGGCACCAGGGAGTTCCAGTCCAGCATTTCACCGGCGACAGCCTGCATCTTGACCTGCATGCGATTCATGACCGCCTTCACCTCGGGGGTCATTTCTTTACCCCGCAGCGTCGTCTTGATCGATGCAGCCACCATCGCATCGACCTGCATCTTGAGGCCGTCGATCAGCTTGTGCGCATCGATCACCGCCAGCATTTCCCGAATCGAGTCGTCGCTGGCGGGCGCGTTATTGGCGGATGCCGCGCCGCCCCAGGCGAGGGCCCAAGTGAAGGCCGTCAAGGCCGCCACGATGGCCAACCTCCGATCGTGCATGACCCGGCCCCTGGCAATGATCACATCGCCCTTACCCATCGGATTAGCCTCTAATCTTCGCCCAATTGACGAAAATCGACGCCTAATGCGCGCAATTTTCGATACAGATGGGTACGCTCCATGCCCACCCGCTTGGCCAGCTGGCCCACCTTGCCGTTGCATAGCAGCAATTGCTGCTGAAGGTAGGCCCGCTCGAATTGCTCCCGAGCCTCGCGCAGGGGCAAAGCCAGCAGATCCTGCTTCACGAGAGGTTCGTCGACGGCCAGCTTGACCGCGAGTTCGCGCTCGATCTCCTCCAGCCTGATCTCTTCGCCGGCACCCAGGATCAACACGCGTTGGACGAGATTCTTGAGCTCCCCCACGTTGCCCGGCCAGGGGTAGTTGCGGAGCCGGTTCTGCGCGGCGACGCTGAAGCGGCGCAACGGTAGGTGCTGATCATCGACCAACCGGTCCACATAGAAGCGCAGCAGGTCAGGGACGTCTTCGGCATATTCACGCAGCGGGGGCACCCGCAACGTAATGACGTTCAGATTCGCCAAAAGGTCGCGGCGGAACGGCTCGGACGTGGCGCGTAGTTCGAAGCCCTCCTGGGCCGAACTGATCCAGCGCACGTTGAGCGGGAGGCGTTCGCGGCCGCCCACACGCGTATAGCCGTTCTGCTCGATCGCACCGGTGAGCGCACGCTGCGCCTCGCCGCTCAGGTCCTCCAGCCCGCTCAGATACAAGGTCCCGCCAGCAGCCTGATCGAGGGCGCCCAACTCGGTTTTCCCGTCGCGCTCGCTGCCAAACAGCGCTGCCGCCGGATCGCCGCTCAAGCTCGCCGCGACCACCATGAAGAAAGGTTTCGCGGAGCGGGCGCTGAGGGAGTGCAGGTACCGGGCGTAGGCTTCCCGCCCCGACCCCAATTCGCCCACGAACAGCACCGGGGACGAACTCGACGCCGCGTTCTGCACCTGGTCGCGCAGCGCCTGCGTGACCTTGCTCTTGCCGAAGGGCACCGCCAAGCTCGACCCCTGGGTGCGCTCGGATAACTTCTTGCGACGGCCCGCGTCGAGCGCGCGCTCGACCGTGCGCAACAGTTTGGTCAAGGATAGCGGCTTTTCCACGAAGTCGAAGGCGCCCAAACGAGTCGCCTCGACGGCGGTCTCGACGGTGCCGTGGCCCGACATCATGACCACGGGGCAATCGTAGCCGTCCGTGACGGACCATTCACGGAGCAACGTGATTCCGTCCGTATCCGGCATCCAGATGTCCAGCAAGACCAGATCCGGCACCACGCTGGCGCGCGAGGACCGAGCCTGGCCAGCATCCGCCGCGACGTCCACCTCGTAGCCTTCCTCGGACAGGATCTCTTTCAAAAGGCCGCGGATGTCCGCCTCGTCGTCCACCACCAAAATTCTCGATGCGGTCATACGCGTTCTCTCCTATGTTCGCCTTTTCGCGGTTCGCGGCCACTTGATGACCGCGTGTTCTCGCCCAACGGCAATAAAATCCGCACCCGGGCCCCGCCCGTGCGCTGATTATCCGCTTCAATGCGTCCGCCGTGCTCTTCCACGATTTTTTTAACGATCGCAAGTCCCAATCCCGTGCCCTTGGGTTTGCTGGTCACGTAGGGGTCGAAGACGGTGCCGATCAAATCGCGCTGAAACCCGGGACCGTTGTCGGTCACGATGATTGCCGCCACTTGTTTCGGACCATCCTCAGCCACATGAGTTTCGATTTCCACACACGCGTTCGCCCGGCCCTCGAGCGCCTCGAGCGAGTTGGTGACCAGATTGTTGAGAATCTGGCGAATCCGGATGCGGTCGGCCGACAATGGCGGCAGCGTGGGCGCCAGCATCAGCTTGAGTTCGGCGGTGCTGGCCTGTACGCGGTACAAATCCACGACTTCGGTGATGAGCTGGTTCAAATCGAAGCGCGAGAAGTGCATGTCGGGGGCCCGCGCATATTCGCTGAATGCGTTGACCATCTGTTTCATGGCTTCGACCTGCGCCACGATGGTGTGGGTGGCGCGATCCAGAATCTGCGCGTCCTCCGCGTTCATACTGCCGGAGAACTTGCGCTGGATACGTTCGGCGGACAATTGGATCGGCGTGAGCGGATTCTTGATCTCGTGCGCCAGACGGCGCGCCACCTCGCCCCAGGCGGCATCGCGCTGCGCCTGCAGCAGGGTAGTGATGTCGTCGAACACCAGCACCACGCCGGGCTTGCCGGCTTCGTTCGGCAGCTCCGTACAGGCGCACATCAATACCCGCTTGCCCGAGTCCGAGAGCAGCTCGATCTGCTCGCGCCAATCGAGCTGCTCCGCTCCAAGACGCAATTTGACGGCGTTCAAGAACTGACTGAACAGCGTGCTGTCGCTGACCACCGCATCGAACTTGGCGCCCACCGCGGCCTCGAGGTCGACTCCCAGAATGGCGCTCGCAGCCTGGTTCGCCGTGCGCACGGTCAGGTTCGCCTCCAGCGACACCACGCCCGTCGACAGGCGCGCGAGAATGACCGCAAGCCCCGCGCGCTCCGCTTCCACCGCCTGCTGACTGCGGCGTGTCTCCTCGCGGGCCCGGCCGAGACGTTTGGTCATGTCGTTGAACGAGGTCACCAGAAAGCCGAGTTCGTCGCGCGAGGGCAGCGGCAGCTTGGTGTCGTAGTTGCCCTTCGCCACGGCACGCGTGCCGGCGATCAGGTCCTGCACCGGTTGCACCAGGCGTTGTGCGGCAAAGAAAGCCCCGTAAACCGCCGCGATCAGCGACATCAGGACCACGAACGACAGGATCAACACGAACGTGCTCTTGACCGGCTGTCGACGCTGCACCAGAGCGGCGTAGTTGCTGTAGGAGCGCTGCACCGTATCGGCGAGCTGCGACAGCTGCTGCGGCACCGGATACAACGCGATCAACACCCGCGCACCGGAGCTCTTGCCATTGCCCTCGAGCGGCGACGCCGCGCGAATGACGTAGCCACCCACAGAGTCCGTGTCGATGCTCACGTACGGCCGGCCGCGGCGGACCTGCAGCATCATTTCGTCGGTCGCTGGCACGGGCAGCATGTCCATGGGGCGATCCGAGCTGGTGGCAATGATCCGGGTCTGCGTCCCCACCACCGTGAATTCCAATGCGGTGCTTTCCCGCCGCTCCCGATCGAGCGTGCCGATCAATTCGAAATCCGACAAGGGCGACAGCTCATGCGCCACCACCTGCGTGTGCTGCAGGAATTCCCGCACCCGCACTTCGAGCGCCGCGTGCGAAAGCTCGCGCGTGTCCTTCAGCCCCTGGCTGACCTCGATCTCGAACCAGCTATCGATGCCGCGGTTGATGAACTGCAGCGAGAAATAATAGACGATCAAAATCGGCGCCACGGCCAGCGCGCTGAAAATCGCCACGGTTCGGCCCTTGAGGCGCGAGCCCGGCACGTGCCGCCGAAAATCGCGCACCAGGCGCGACAGCTTGGTCGCCAGAAGGACAAACAAGGTGATGAGGCCCGCAATGTTGATCAAAAGGATCCATGGCAACCATTTCGCGAACAACGCGGAGTTCTCGGTGGAGTCCCCCAGCAGATACAGCGCGACCAGCCACAGCACGACGCCGAGGGTGCCGAGCACCGTCGAGCCGTATTTGCGGGTTATGGCTGCAATGTCCATGTATACCAATCGCTTTCGCGATGCCATTCATTGACCCAGAACATCAGCACGCGCAGCGAAAACGGCACCGTTCCGTAATCGATCTTGGCGCGCACGTTCGCCTCGTAGCGGCGATCCGTCGTAATCAGCGACTTGTCGAGCACAGGCAGACTGTGTATCTCGGAAAGCATCTCCAGGGCCGCATCGACCGTTCCAACGGATTGCTGTTGGCCGCTGTTGTCATTGCGCAGGATATAGCGTGCGCTCACGGCGTTGTATTGCAGGTGATAGCGTTGAGTCAATTCCGCGACCCGCGAGTTGGGCAGCAACTGGCGCACGCGCTCAATGTCCAGATCCAATTCAATGGTGAGCGGCACACCCTCGGCCAGTCCCCGCCGCACCGCATCGCTCACCGGCAGCGCCAAGCGCGCATTCAGATGGTAGACACCGTCCTGCAACTCCAGATCTGCGGAGCGCACTTCGAAACGACCTTCCAGGCCCTCCGCGTCCGCCGTTACGCTCAGGAAGCAGCCAAGACACACCGACGCCACCATCAGCAACGCCGCGCGAACCGACGCCATGCGCGTGCGCCGGCGGTGCAAAGCGGTTGGTGGCACGGAGTTCATCCCTCGAACGCGTTCATGGATCGATCACGCTCATTGCTTTATGAGGGCAGCATAATAGAAGCCGTCGGCACCCGCCTCCCCAGGGAGGATTTGCCGACCGCAGCCGTCGGCCTCGCCGAATCCCGGCCAACCCGGCCAATTCTCCGCGGGAACGATGTTGGCGTCGGGCGTGCCCTCGAGAAATGCCGTGACCACGTCACGATTCTCGCTGCGAGTCACCGTGCAGGTTGCGTACACCAGGCGGCCGCCGGTGGCCAACATTCGCCACGCAGCCGTCAATAGCCGTGCCTGAAGCAACGGCAACTTGTCGATTTCCGCGGGCGATTTGCGAATCCGAATGTCCGGGTGCCGCCGTATGATTCCGAGCGCCGAGCACGGCGCGTCCAGCAGGATTCGATCGAACGGCACGCCGTTCCACCACGCCTCCGGGGCGCTCGCGTCATTCACCACGACTTCCGCGAACAAGTTGCCGCGCGCCAGGTTCTCCTGCAACCGCGTGAGGCGCTGCGGATCGATGTCGACCGCCACCAACGAGGCGAGATTCGGCTCGCGCTCCGCGATCAGGGCGGTCTTGCCGCCCGGGGCCGCGCACGCATCCAACACCCGCAGCCCGGCAGACAACTCCAACGGGAACGCGACGCATTGCGCAGCCAAGTCCTGCACCGACACCAAACCGTCGGCAAATCCCGGCAGCTCGTGCACGTCGCATGGTGTTTCCAGCGCGATGGCGAACGGCACACGCGGTTCGGCGCGGGCCGCAATGCCTGCCGCACCCAGCCTTTCCATATATTCCTCGGTCGTGCCGCAACGGCTGTTGACGCGCAGCCACATCGGCGCCTGGGTATCACCCGCCGCCAACAACTGGGTCCACCGCACCGGCCAGTCGGCGCGGTAGCGGTCCGCCAACCATACGGGCGAAGCGTGACGGGTCGCAGGATTGCGCGCGATTTCCGGATCCAAGGTCTTGCGCTCGCGCAGATAGCGGCGCAGTACGGCGTTGACCAGGCCGCTCGCGCGCGATGCGTCGGTCGCCTTGGCCGTATTCACCGCCGCATCCACCACGGCATACTCGGGCGTGCGCGCATCCTCGATCTCGAACAGCGCCACCGACAACAACGCCCTCACCAACGGTTCCAGCGAGCGCACCGGCTGTGACAGCAGCTTGCCGAGGATCGCCTCATGGCGGTAGTAACCCCGGATCGCGCCATAGCTCAGCGAACGCACCGACGGCGCCAACGCCGGCGGCGCCGTGGCCAGGGCGTCGTGGAGGGCCGCATCGAGGGTCACGCCTTCGCGCAAGATTCGCGCGACGGCAAAGGCGGCAATCGAGCGCGCACCGGCGGCTGCATTTTTCATAGTGTTGTGAATCTCGCGCCGACGAGGCGCTGTGCTTTGATGAATTCGCCCGCAGCCAACGGCTTGCGGCCGGCGAGTTGCAGACGCAGGATGCGCAGAATGCCGCGACCACACGCCACATCCATGCCAGCATCGGACGCGCTGAGTACGGAGCCCGGCGGGGGTGCGGGCGCATCCGCGGCAGCGGCCGATTCGCCCACAGGCATCGTTTCCGGGCTCGGGGCCAATTCCGCATCCCAGATCCGCAGCTGCGCCCCGTCCAGCCTGGTCTCGGCGATGGGCCACGGATTGAACGCCCGCACCCGGCGCAGCACGCTCGCCGCGTCCTCGTGCCAATCGATCTGCGCCTCACTCTTGCTGATTTTGTCAGCATAGGTGACGCCGGCCTGCGGCTGCGGCACTTCGTGGGCGCTGCCGTTCGCCAAGGCGTCCAGGGTGTCCACGATCAGTTCGCCGCCCAGCAGGGCCAAGCGGTCGTGCAAGCTCCCGGCGGTGTCGCGGGGCGCCATCTTCACCCGAGCTGCAGCCAGGATCGGGCCGGTGTCCAACCCCGCCTCCATGCGCATGATGGTGATGCCGGTTTCCGCATCACCTGCCAGCAAGGCGCGGTGTATGGGCGCCGCACCCCGCCAGCGGGGCAGCAACGACGCATGGATGTTGAAGCAGCCGAGGACCGGGACGGCCAGCGCGGCCGGCGGCAGAATCAGCCCGTAAGCGACGACGATCAGGGCGTCCAGGTCCAGGCGGCGCAACGTGGCCAAAACCTCCGGGGTCTTGAAGCTCGCCGGCTGGTACACGGGAATGGCCAGTTCGGCTGCGCGCTGCTTGACGGGGCTCAGGTGCACGGACTGTCCGCGGCCGGCCGGCTTGTCCGGCTTGGTGAACACTGCCAACAGGTGGTGTCGCGAGCGCGACAAGGCGTCGAGCGCCGCGACGGCAAACTCCGGGGTGCCGGCGAACCCCAGCCTCAACGGCCTCTGAAGGACGTTCAAGCTCTTACAGAGCCGGTGTGGACGTGTTGCCGGGCGTCGTCATGCCGCGCGCCGTCGCGCGGTGGTCGCTTCCGGCGGATCGCTGCTTACGCTCTTTTTCCAGGCGTCGGCGAATCAGCTGGCGCTTGAGTTCGGATAGGTAATCGACGAACAACTTTCCGTCGAGATGATCCATCTCGTGTTGAATGCAGACGCCCAGCAGCCCCTCAGCATCGATCTCGAACGGCAACCCATCGGCGCCGAGGGCGCGAACCCGGATGTGGATGGCTCGCTGTACCTTGTCGTAAATGTCCGGCACCGACAAACAGCCCTCCTCGCCGGGACCCCGCCCGGTCGCGGCCAAAATCTCCGGATTGATGAAGACCATCGGCTGATTCCGCTCTTCGCTGACGTCGATCACCAAGACGCGACGATGCACATCCACCTGCGTGGCCGCGAGACCGATGCCCTTGGCGGCGTACATCGTTTCCAACAAATCAGCCACCAATTGACGCACCGCATCATCGACGTCTGCAACCGGCTTGGCCGTCGTCCTGAGACGGGGGTCGGGATACTCAAGAATTGCGAGCTGGGTCATGGGGGTTATGAGAGCAATGTCGTGTTTTCGGCCGAAGAATGTTGCTAAAGTTCCGCCGCTGCTTAACTTAATGCCCATCAGGGTCGCGCACTTAGCGCGGTTAATCGACAAAAACGGGCGATACGTCCCAGTCTTTGGTGGCAGGCCAGCAGTATACCAGCCGGGCCGTCACCATAAGCCACGTGACTTAAGGGAGCGAATGAATGCAAGGCCATCAATTTTTTGCCCTGGTGCTGTCAGTCGCGGTCGTGGCGGGATGCCGGACCGAACGACCGCCGCAGGCGCCGATTCCATTGGCGACGACCGACACGGACGTCCAAGGGACCGCCGTCGGCGACGACCGCACTGCGATGGAAGCAGCCATCGACACGGGCCCGGCATCGGGTTCCCTGAGGGCAAACGACGCCTCACACGGTGCTGGCCCCGTGCTCGCCCCCGGCGCCCCCGACACCTACGTCGTCAAACGCGGCGACACTCTATGGGGCATATCCAAGCTCTTCCTGCGTGATCCCTGGTATTGGCCCGAAATCTGGCAGGTCAACCCTCAGATCGAGAATCCGCACCTGATTTTCCCCGGCGATACGCTGCGGTTGGTGTACATCGACGGCAAGCCACGGATCACGGTGTCGCGCGGCCTCGCGGAGCGAGGCGACACGGCGCGCATCGAGCCCCGGGTTCGCAGCGAGCCATTGGAAGCGGCGATCACCACCATTCCCTATGAGGCGGTTGCGGCGTTCATGTCGAAGCCTTCGGTATTGTCGAATGAACAGATCAAGGCGGCGCCCTATGTCCTGTCGAGCCGGGACATGCACGTCGTGATCTCCAGCGGCGACACGGTCTATGCGCGCGGCTTCTCGAGCCCCGCGCAGACGGGCACCCACTACAATATTGTGCGGGTCGGCGACCCGCTGCGGGATCCGGATGACGACAAGATCGTCGGCTATGATGGCATCTTCACCGGTTCGGGACGCGTAACCCGCGTCGGCGATCCGACCACCTTGGTCCTCAGCGAATCGGCCCGCGAGACGGTTCCCGGCGACAAATTATTCGCCGGTGGCAATGACGTCGCCCTCGATTTCACGCCCAGTCCGCCCAAGGTCAAAGTGGACGGCCGCATCATGGCGGTCTCGGACGGCGTCACCGTCATCGGCCAGTACGAAGTGGTGGTCATTAATCGCGGCGCCCGCGACGGATTGGTGCCAGGCAATGTGCTGGCGGTGTTGGATGTCGGGGGCACCATCCACGACAACGTGAGCAAGAGCTACTACGGCATGTCGGGCATGCTGTCCAAGAAGGTCCGGCTGCCGGACGAGCGCGCCGGGACCTTCATGGTATTCAAGACCTTCGATCGGATCAGCTATGGTCTCATCATGGAAGCCAAGGACGTCATTCAAGTGTCCGACCGGGTCATCAACCCTTAACTCGACATTGCCGCCAGATCCGCGCACGGCGGATCGGGTGCCTGCCGGCCATAATCGGGTCCATGTTGGATGGCGATTCGCTGGCATGGACCGTTCTGGCACGAGCTCCCGGACTGGATCCGGGGGCCGTCTGCGCCGCACTCCAAGTTCTGGGCACCCCGGCCGCGCTCCTGTCGGCATCCCAGACCGATCTAGCGCAGACGGTTCTATCCCCGATCACTCGCGCGTTCCTATGCTCCTCCGCCGGGCGCGCGCGGCCCGCGGAACACCACTGGCTTGATGCTGCGACGCACCATATCCTGCCTTGCATCGATCCCCGGTACCCCAAGTTCTTGCGGTCACTCGAACGCCCACCGCTCGCCCTCTATGTATCGGGCAACGTCGACGCCTTGGCCGACCCACAGCTTGCCATGGTCGGCAGCCGCAATCCCACCCCTCAGGGGCGCGAGACAGCGTTCGCGTTCGCCGAACACCTTGCCGGGCGCGGCTTGGGCATCACCAGCGGCGCTGCCGAGGGAATCGACGCCGACACACATCGCGGCGCGCTGCAGGCGCAAGGGATCACCCTCGGCATCCTGGGCACCGGGATCGACCTCGTGTATCCCCGCAGCAATGCGCCGCTGTATCGGCAAATCGAGCTAGGGGGCGCCCTCATCAGCGAATTTCCGCTGGGCACGCCTCCGCGCCGTGGAAACTTCCCGCAGCGCAATCGCATCATCGCCGCGGTGAGCTTGGGCACGCTGGTGGTCGAGGCGACCCGCCGCAGCGGATCCTTGATCACGGCGAGATTGGCCAGGTCCTACGGTCGGGAAGTCTTCGCCATTCCGGGTTCCATCCACAGCCCGTTGAGCCGTGGCTGCCACGAACTCATCAAGACGGGTGCCAAACTGGTCGAATCGGCGGACGACATATTGCGCGAGCTGAACTTTTCCTCCTTCTTTTCCAATGACTTCCGCGTGTCGGAGGACCGAGGGGCGCAGCTGCCGCATGCATCGGGCATGGACAAGGATCACAAAATCTTGTTAGATGCGCTCGGCTTTGATCCTGTGGACCTCGATAGTTTGGTCGTGCGTACCGGATTCAAACCAGAAGCCGTGTCCTCGATGATGCTGATCCTCGAGCTCGAAGGCCACGTTCAGGCCGCCCCCGGGGGCCGCTACTCCCGAGTCGCCTACAGGAGAGCCGGAGGTGAAAGATAACGTTCTCGATCTGCTTATATATCTTTTCGAGAATTACATGAGTGCCGACGATGAACCGCGGCCGGATCGCAATACCTTGAAGCTCGAGTTGGACAGGGCGGGATTCGCCGAACCGGACATCGAGCGGGCATTGGAGTGGCTGGATGGTTTGTCGGGCGAGCAATTGGGCAAGGTCGCCGAAGCCACGGCGCGGGCCGTGCGCATCTTCAGCGGTCAGGAATTGCTGCGGCTGGACACGGACGTTCGCGGCTATCTGATGTATTTGGAAAACGTGCGGATTCTTTCCGCCACTCAGCGCGAGCTCGTCATCGATCGATTGATGGCCCTCGAGGCGGATGAAATCGACATCGAACAGGTGAAATGGGTCGTTCTTATGGTGCTGTTCAGCCAACCGGGCCAAGAGTCCGCTTACGCTCAGATGGAAGACCTGGTCTTCGAAGAGCGCTCTGACGCGTTGCACTAGCCCGCTTTGAGCAACAATCTCGTTATCGTGGAGTCGCCTGCCAAGGCGAAGACCATCAAGAAGTACCTCGGCAAGGACTTCGAGGTTCTCGCGTCCTATGGCCATGTGCGCGACCTCGTGCCGAAGGAAGGCGCGGTCGACACCGAACATCACTTCGCCATGAAGTACCAGGTGGTCGAGCGCAACCAAAAGCACGTCGACGCCATTTCGCGGGCTCTGAAGAAGGCCGACTCCCTGTTCCTGGCGACCGACCCTGACCGTGAGGGCGAAGCCATTTCCTGGCATCTGTACGAGCTGCTGAAGGGCTTGGGCCAGCTCGAGGGTAAGGCTGTGCAGCGGGTCGTGTTCTACGAAATCACCAAGAACGCGGTGCGCGAGGCCATGGCCAAGCCGCGCGAGCTCTCCTTGGAGTTGGTGAATGCGCAGCAGGCGCGTCGCGCCCTCGACTTCCTCGTCGGGTTCAACCTGTCGCCGCTGCTGTGGAAGAAGGTGCGCCCGGGCCTCTCGGCCGGCCGCGTGCAGAGTCCGGCGCTGCGCATGATTTGCGAGCGGGAGGACGAAATCGCGGCGTTCGTCGCACGCGAGTACTGGTCGATCGACGCCGAACTCGAACATTCGGACCAGAAATTTCCGGGCAAGCTGGTCGAGTACGACGGCGCCAAGGTCGAGCAATTCAGCTTCACGAACTCCGAGGCCGCCCTCGAAGTGGAGCGCACGCTGCGGGAGGCCGCCAAGGGCGTGCTCACCGTGCTCGAGATCGATCGCAAGCAGCGCCGCCGCAATCCGGCAGCTCCCTTCACCACATCGACCCTGCAGCAGGAAGCAGCACGCAAGCTGGCGTTCAGCGCCCAGAAAACCATGCGTGTCGCCCAGCAGCTTTACGAAGGCGTCGACATCGGAGACGGCCAGGTCGGTTTGATTACGTACATGCGTACCGATTCGCTCAACCTGGCCCAGGAAGCGATCGGTCAGATCCGCGATGTGATCGTCAAGCTCTACGGGAAGGAAGGCTTGTCCGATGAGATACGCATGTTCAAGACCAAGTCGAAGAACGCCCAGGAAGCGCACGAAGCGATCCGCCCGACATCCGCCGAGATCGTGCCGGCCGACATCGAGAAGTATCTCGATTCCGACCAATTTCGCCTGTACTCGCTGATCTGGAAGCGCACGGTGGCCTGCCAGATGGCGCCGGCGGTTTTCGATACCGTGGCCGTGGAGCTGCTCGCCGGGACGGACGAGCAACGGGCCGCCGCCGGCAGCCGGGTGAAGCGCACCGTGCTGAGAGCGAACGGCTCCACCTTGGTGAAACCTGGCTACATCTCGGTGTACCAGGAAGGCATGGACGATGTCGTGCAGGACGACTCCGATCATGTCCTGCCACCGATGAAGGAAGGCGATCACGTCAAACTCTTAGGGTTGGTACCGACACAGCATTTCACCGAGCCGCCGCCGCGATTTTCGGAAGCCTCGCTGGTCAAGGCACTCGAGGAATATGGGATCGGCCGCCCATCGACCTACGCGTCCATCATTTCGACCCTGCGCGACCGTCAGTACGTCGACATCGAGAGCCGCCGCTTCACCGCGACGGACATCGGCAAGATCGTCAGCCGATTCCTGACCCAATACTTCACGACGTACGTCGACTACGACTTCACGGCGAAGATGGAGGACTCGCTCGATGCCGTCGCCAGTGGCGAGCAGGAGTGGGTGCCGCTGCTCGAGAGGTTCTGGAAGCCGTTCATCGATCTCGTCACGCATACCGAAACCTCGGTGAGCCGCGAGGAAGTGGCGCAATCGCGTGAGCTCGGCACGGATCCGGTCAGCGGCAAACCCATGACGGTGCGCATGGGCCGCTTCGGGCCTTTCGTGCAGATCGGCACCAAGGACGACGAAGACAAGCCGAAGTTCGCCGGACTGCGTCCAGGCCAGAAGATGGACCTGATCACGTTCGCCGAAGCCATCGAACTGTTCAAACTGCCGCGCAAGCTCGGACTCACCGCCTCCGGCGAGGAGATCACGACCAACGTCGGACGTTTCGGTCCCTACGTGAAATACGGACCGAAGTACGTATCCCTCAAGACCGACGATCCGTACGAAATCACGCCCGAGCGCGCGCTCGAGGTCATCGCCGAGAAGGAGATCGCGGACGCCAATCGGCTGATCCTCGATTTCCCCGAGGCGAAGATTCAGGTGCTGAACGGGCGCTACGGTCCGTACATCACCGACAAAGAGCGCAATGCCAAGATTCCCAAGGACAAGGATCCGAAGAGCCTGAGTCTCGAGGAATGCCAGGCACTGCTGGCGGCGGCGCCCGTGCGCACTTTCGGCAAATGGGGCAAGAAGAACGCCAAGGGTGCGGCCGGCCGAGCCGCCGCAGCCAAGGGCAAGCGCAAGCGCAAGGGCAACGCAGCCGAAAGCGCGGACGCTGCCGGAACGGCCGCCGCGAAGAAACCTCGGGCGGCTCCGAAGAAAAAGACCGCAGCCGGCGTAGGCGCGGGCGCAGCGGGCGTGGAGGCTCCAGGGCCCTCGAAGCTGGCGGCAAAGGCGTCCAAGGCAGCCGCGGACATCAAGGAGCCCCTGACGAAGTCGGGCGCGTCCGGGGCTCCGGCCAAGGCAAAGCCCGCGGCGAAACCCAAGAAGAGTCCTGCAAAAAAGAAGTCTTGAGCAATGTCAGACTCAGCACCCGCAGCGGTGGTCAAGAGCTACTTGAGCAACCTCCACGAGCGCATCACGGCGGCCGTGGAGGCGGTCGATACCGTCAGGTTTCGGCGCGATTCCTGGCATCGCCCTGAGGGTGGCGGCGGCGAGAGCCGGGTCCTCAGCGACGGCGCGGTGTTCGAGCGCGCGGGCGTTTCGGTCTCGCACGTCTTCGGCGCCGCGATGCCAGCGTCCGCATCGAATCTGCGGCCGGAGATCGCCGGCGCCCCGTTCGAGGCCATGGGGCTGTCGTTGGTGTTCCATCCCCGCAACCCCCACGCTCCCACCACTCATTGCAACGTGCGCTTCCTGGTGGCGACGCCATCGAACGCGCCGCCGGTTTGGTGGTTTGGTGGCGGATTCGATCTCACGCCGTATTATCCGTTCGACGAAGACGTGCTGCACTGGCACCGCACCGCCCGCGCGGCCTGCGAACCCTATGGCCACGACGTGTACGGCAAGTACAAGGAATGGTGCGACCGATATTTCTTTCTGCCCCACCGAAACGAGACCCGCGGGGTGGGAGGCTTGTTCTTCGACGATTTCAACGAAGGCGGATTCGAGCATTCGTTCGCGTTCATGCGCAGTGTGGGCAATCACTTTCTCGGCGCCTATATGCCGATTCTCGAACGTCGCATGAACCAACCATGGACGGAACGCGAGCGCCAATTTCAGCTCTATCGACGCGGCCGCTACGTCGAGTTCAACCTGGTCTACGACCGCGGCACCCTGTTCGGCCTGCAATCACGTGGGCGCACCGAATCGATCTTGATGTCCATGCCGCCGTTGGTGCGTTGGGACTATGCATGGCAGCCGGACGCGGGCTCTCCCGAGGCGCGGCTGTACGAGGAATTCCTGCGCCCCCGCGACTTTCTCACCGAGCTAGGCCGCGATCACTGAACCACGATCGCAGTCCGCTCGACGACGCATTCCAGCGTCTCCTCCCCGAGGGACAGGTAGACGTGGCGCTCGCTGATGGTCAGCGAGAATTTCATGCGCCGCTCGAGTCTGCTCACGACCTTTGCCAGCCAGTCTCGATCGAGAGCGTAGACGGCGATATCCTCGACTCGATGGATGCGTTCACCTGCGATCCGCGCCAGCCACGGCGCCGGGTCCTTGTGCGTGTACACGGCCACGCGCTGCGCCGACTTGCTGGCACGGTGCAACCGTGCTGCTTCGGGCGCACCGATGTCCAGCCACGCTTGCAACTGCCCGGTGAGATCGCGAATGGCGATGGTTGGTTCGTCGGGATCCGACAGCCCGTTCGAGAACGCGATGCCCTCCGTGTACTCGAAGCAGTACGCCAGCACGCGAGTGACCAAATAGTCCTCGGTCTCGGACGGGTGCCGCGCGACACGCAGCTCCAATGACTCGTACACCCCACGGTCCGAGTCGGCGAGGTCGATGCTGAAGACGTGGATGGTGGCGCCGAGGGCCATGGCGTGTCTCGATAAAACCGCACTTTAGCAGACAGATCCGTGCCTGCCGCCTAGACTCGAACCCTCGCTGCCCGTTTATGTCGGCGGTTCACTGAGCATCTGCGGAGGCTTGGTCGTGACCTACTGGAAGGCCGCCTGATGGTTGATTGGTGACTTAGTCCTACGCAAGGACGGGCCCGTGTCCTTCGTATCTCCCCTGCGCTGCACTCTATGGTGACGTCAACATTGCGTCCTCAAAAACAGGTTTCCTCATGACCATCGTTTCCTCCCCGCACCTCGGTCGCCACACGCCGCCAGCGGCCTCCGTGGCCGCGGTTCTGGCCTTTGCATTCGCGGCGTGGGGCAGCGTCCTCGCGCAGTCCGTTCCGGGTCCCGCTCCGGCCCCCACCATGAATGATCCGGTGACCGGCACTCCCTACAAAGCCGACCTCGACATGAAACGTGTTCTGGAGACGCAGGCGAAGTTGGGCCTGAAGCCGATCGAATCGCTGACGGTCGCCGAGGCACGGGCCCAACCGACCGTTGCAGACGCCGTGACTGCAATATTGAAGGCGGACGGCCGCAGCGTCTCACCGAAGGTCTTGGTCCCGGGGATCACCAGCGAAGACCGGACGATTCCCGGGCCCGCAGGTTCGCTGCCGGTGCGTGTGTACACGCCCAAGGGCAACGGTCCGTTCCCGGTCGTCGTGTACTTCCATGGCGGCGGTTGGGTGCTTGCCGACAAACAGGTGTATGACGGAGGAGCGCGCGGACTGTCGAAGGCGGCGCAGGCGATCGTCGTGTCGGTCGATTATCGCCTGGCGCCGGAGGCAAAATTTCCGGCCGCCTGGGACGACGCGCTGGCGGCATACGAATGGGTGGTCATGAACGCCGCATCGATCAACGGCATGCCGGGCAAATTCGCGCTCGCCGGCGAAAGCGCGGGCGGCAATCTCGCCGTGTCGACGGCGGTGTCGGCCATCGCCGCGGGCGTCACCCCCCCTCGTGCGGTGCTCGCGGTATACCCGGTGGCGCAGACCGGCAACATGGCGACCGACTCGTACATCGACAGCGAGATGGCGAAGCCGCTGGATAAGGCCATGATTGCCTGGTTCGTCGACAAACTGCTCGCGAATCCCGCGGACAAGACGGATCCCCGGCTCGACATCGTGCATGCCCACCTCAATGGGCTGCCGCCGGTGACCATCATCAACGCACAGATCGATCCGCTACGCACCGACGGCGTGCTGCTGCAGCAAGCCTTGCTGAAGGCTGGTGTCACCGTCACGCGCAAGGAATACACCGGCGTGACGCATGAATTCTTCGGGACCGCGGCTGTCGTCGAAAGCGCGAAGAAAGCGCAGAGAGACGCAGGCGACGAACTGAAGCGCTTGCTCTGGCAATAGTGCTCCGGGGGCCGGCTGAACGCCGGCCGCGTCCGTCCCTGCGCCGTTCACCAGCCGGCTTTAGTTTCCACGTCGCCCCCCGAGACAGGCACAATGCCTGCCGCGATGAACTATAGACACATCTACCACGCCGGGAACTTTGCCGATATCGCCAAGCACATCGGCCTGTTGTATTGCCTGGACGCCCTGAAGCGCAAGGATTCGCCGTTTTTTGCGATGGATACCCACGCGGGGCGCGGTTTCTACGACATGCAGGCCGCGGAGGTTCACAAATCCGGCGAGGCCGAACGCGGCATTCAGCTTCTGATCGAGAAAGGCCTCGGAATCGCCGTCTTGGCGGAATATTTCGGCGCGATTCGCGGCCGCCGCGGCAAGCGCCTCGCACGCTACCCAGGATCGCCTGCTCTCATCGCGGACGCTTTACGGCCCGGCGATCGCGGCCTCTTCGTCGAACTGATGCCGGCCGAAGCGCGTGCAGCCGAACGCGAGCTCGAATCGGTGGGGCGTGTGCGCACCGAAATAGGCGATGGCTACGCAGCGCTCAAGGCTTATCTACCGCCCGACGAGCGCCGGGGCTTGGTCCTCATCGATCCACCGTACGAAAGCATCGATGAATTGAAAGCCATGGTGCACGCCTTCTCGGAGGCCTACCTGCGCTGGCCGACCGGCACCTACCTGATGTGGTATCCCATCCGCAGCGCGACGCAACGCAACATGGTGCACCATCGGTTCGAGGGCCTGCGCATTCCGAAGATTCTCTATGCCGACATCGCCATTCATCCCGACGATGCCGGAGTCGGTCTCGCCGGCAGCGGCCTGATGATCGTCAATCCGCCGTTCGGCGCAGACGAGTATTTGCAAAAGGCGTACACCGCCATTCATGGCGTCATTGCGGCTCCCGGGGCAGGCTATGTCGACGTGGCGCGGCTGACCCCCGAGCGAATGGCCAAATGATCTCAAATCGTTGAAGGAGTCGAAATGGATCCCAATCTTTTGCGCGACCATCTGAAGCAATTGCACGCGGACTTGAGCGCCGCTAATCAAGTCGATCCGCATACGCAGCAGCTGCTCGGTGAAATCATGGAGGACATCAAGCGCCTCATCGAGCGCCCGCCCACGACCGCTGCGGCCGCCATGGGCGGCTCGCCGTCCCTGCTCGCCGTGTCCGCCGAAGAGACATCGCTGCCCGATCGCCTGGAACGCATCGCGGTGCAGTTCGAGGCGGACCACCCGACGTTGGCCGCCAGTTCACGACGCCTGATCGATCTGCTGGGCAAAGTCGGCCTGTAGTCGAGGCCTTCTAACGTGCGGCAGGCGGCGACCAAGCGATCGCGTCGACCACCTGTGCCGCCACCGCTTCCATGGTCTTGACGTCGAATGACGGGCCCCGTTCGAGCACCGCCAGACTGCCATGGCCCGGCACAGGGACGATCATGCCCCTGATTTCCGCCCGTCGGATCGTTCATGTATAAATCAGCACCCGACTTAAGATATCTTCCTTTCGATATTAGCGCGTTACGGTCACGGGCAGGCAAGCCGAACGGCTGTCTTGCCTGCCCGGGCGCAATCGACGAACTGTAGCCGATGATTGGAGTCACATTCAGATGACCGGAGATTTCACCAATTCATTTCCAAATTCCCGGATGCGGCGCATGCGCCGTGACGATTTTTCGCGTCGTCTCATGCGCGAGACGCAACTCACCGCCGATTCATTGATCTATCCCCTGTTCGTCGTCGAGGGAGTACGGCAGCGGCAACCGATCGTCTCAATGCCGGGGATCGAGCGCGTATCGATCGACGAATTGCTGCGAGAGTGCGAATCCCTGGTGAAATTGCGCATCCCGGCCGTCGCCCTTTTCCCCGTCACACCGCTGGAGAAAAAGAGCCTGGACGCGCGCGAGTCGTGGAATCCCGAGGGGATCGCGCAAAGAGCGGTGCGCGCCATCAAAAAGGAATTTCCTGGGCTGGGCGTCATCACCGACGTCGCTCTCGACCCGTTCACGACGCATGGGCAGGACGGGCTGATCGACGACCGTGGTTATGTCAAAAACGATCTCACGGTGGAGACTTTGGTGCGTCAGGCACGCTCCCATGCAGACGCTGGAGCGGACGTCGTTGCGCCGTCCGACATGATGGATGGACGTATCGGCGCCATCCGCGCCGCCTTCGAATCCGCCGGCCTGGTGCATACCCGAATCCTCGCGTATGCGGCCAAGTACGCGTCGAGCTTCTACGGACCGTTTCGCGAGGCCGTGGGTTCGGCCGGCCAGCTGGGCACCGGCGGCAAACATACCTATCAGATGGATCCGGCCAACTCCGACGAGGCGCTGCGTGAGGTGGCGCTCGACATCGCGGAAGGCGCCGACATGGTGATGATCAAGCCGGGCCTGCCCTACCTGGATATCGTGCGGCGCGTCAAGGACCGCTTCGGCATGCCCACGTTCGTGTATCAGGTGAGCGGCGAATACTCGATGATCATGGCCGCCGCCGGCAACGGCTGGATCGACGAGCGCTCGGTGGCATTGGAGGCCTTGGTGTCGATCAAGCGTGCCGGCGCCGATGGGATTCTCACCTATTTCGCCAAGCGCGCCGCAGAGTGGCTGAGGCAATGACCCCGACGCGCGAGGCCGGGGCCGCCGACCAATACGGTGTGGTGGGTCACCCGGTCTCGCATAGTTGGTCGCCGTTCATCCACGGAATGTTCGCCAAGTCGAGCGCACAACACCTGGTCTATCGGTTGTTCGACATCACGCCGGAAAATTTCCGCCGCGATGTCTTGAAGCTGTTTACCGGCGGCGTTCGCGGACTGAATGTCACGCTGCCGCACAAGCAGGCGGCGGCCGAACTCGTGAATGAATTGACGCCGCGCGCCCAGCGCGCCCAGGCCGTGAACACGATCGCTTTTTTTGAAGATACGACGCTGCTCGGTGACAACACGGACGGGTTGGGGTTGACCGCCGATCTCGAGCGCAATATGAAAATCCGGCTCGCCGACAAGCGCGTGCTGATACTGGGAGCCGGCGGCGCGGCGCGGGGCGTGCTCGCACCGTTGCTCGAGCGGGAATTGCGGACGGTGATGATCGCGAATCGAACGCCGGCGAAGGCCCAGGGACTCGCCGCCGAGTTCGCCGACATGGGCGCCATCAACGGCTGCGGCTTCTCGGAGTTGTCCGGCCCTCCGTACGATCTCATCATCAATGCCACATCCGCGAGCCTGCAGGGTGAAATGCCCCTGCTGCCGGATGGACTCGTCCACGACGAGACCGTGTGTTATGACATGGCCTATGGCCGGGGACCCACGCCCTTCACCACCTGGGCCAAATCCCAGCATGCCGGGCGGGCGGTGAAAGGCTGGGGCATGCTGGTCGAACAGGCGGCGGAATCATTCCTCTTGTGGCGCGGCATCCGGCCCCACACCGAACCCGTGCTCGAGGCTCTCGCCAAAGACGCCTGACGCTCGCCGGCACCCTCGCGCTCACCGGCACCCGCGCCGTCAAACGCCGCGGTGGCTGTCCTTGATCTTCACGTAATGCGCCGCACTGTAGAGCAGTCGTTCGATTTCGGTGCGCGTGAGTTCGCGCGTGCGTTTTGCCGGATTGCCCATGTACAGTCCGTGAGACTCCAGCCGCTTGCCGGGAGGCACGACGCTGCCGGCGGCAAGAACGACCTCGTCCTCGATCACGGCCCCGTCCAACACAACGGCGGCCATGCCGATGAGACACCGATGCCCGATGCGAGCCGCGTGCAGCATCGCCTTGTGCCCGACCGTGACATCGTCGCCAATGATGAGCGGCAATCCGCCGGGCACGGACGGACCGTCATGCACCACATGCAAAACGCTGCCGTCCTGGATGTTGGTACGTGCGCCGATTTCGATTCGATTGACGTCGCCGCGCGCCACAGCAAATGGCCACAGCGAGGCGTCGTCGCCCAACGTCACCCGACCGATGACGAGCGCGCACTCGTCGACGTACACCCGTGCCCCCAACACCGGGCTCACGCCTTGGTAATCGCGCAGCGCCATCCCAGCGTCAGCGCATGGTGACGAGTTCTTCCGAACTCGTCGGGTGGATGGCGACCGTGTCGTCGAAGTCACGCTTGGTCGCACCCATGCGGATGGCAACCGCGAATCCCTGCATCATCTCGTCTGCGCCGGCGCCGATCACATGGCAACCCACGATCTTCTCGTCCGGACCCACGCAAACCAGCTTCATGTCGGTGTGCGATTTGCGTGTGGTCAACGCGTGGTACATGGGGGTGAAGTCCGCGACATACACCTTGACCACATCACCGTACGCGGCACGCGCTTCGCTTTCGCTCATGCCGACCGTGCCGATGGGCGGATGCGTGAACACCACCGTGGCAATGTTGTTGTAATCGAGACGGCGCTCGCTCTTGCCGTTGAACAGCCGGTCGCTGAGCCGCCTTCCCGCCGCAATCGCAACGGGAGTCAACGCGGCACGGCCGGTGACGTCGCCCACCGCATAGACGCCGGGCACGTTGGTGTTCTGGAATTCGTCCGTAATGATGAAATCGCCCCCGTCCAACGCGACGCCGGCGGAGGCCAACTCCAACGGCGCTACGTTGGCCGAGCGCCCGACGGCCCACAGCAGGCAATCGAAGCCCGCGAACTCGCGTCCATCGGCCGCCACCAGGGTCTTCAGGCCGGCGGACTCGGTCACCGCCGCGGGCACCACATGCTCATGGATGACCAGTCCTTGCGCGCGCATTTCGCGCATCAACGACTTTCCCAACATGGCGTCGAAATGCGTCAACAAATGATCCTTGCGGATGAACAACTCGACCTGGCTGCCGAGTTCGTGGAAGGCGCCGGCAAGTTCGGTCGCGATGTAACCGCTGCCGATGATGGCCACGCGCTGCGGTCGCTGCGCCAGCGAAAAAAAACCATCCGACGTGATGCCGAATTTGGCGCCGGGCAGATCCGGGATCGTGGGCTTGCCCCCCGTGGCGATGACGATGTGGGACGCCGTCATCCGCTGCCCGTTGACCTCCACGGTATGTGCATCCACGAATCGCGCCATTCCATGCACCTGCGTGACGCCCTTGGCGGACAGATTGCGCGCATAGATGTTGTTCAATCGCACGATGTAGGCATCGCGCTTATGTTTCAGCACCGCCCAATCGCTATCGCCCACCTTGACATCGAACCCATAATCACTCGCATCTGCAAGCGCCATGGCGACGCTGGCGGCATTCCACATCACCTTCTTCGGCACACAGCCCACGTTCACGCAGGTGCCTCCCAGCCGGTCCGATTCGATCACGGCCGTCTTGGCGCCGTACTCGGCCGCACGCTGCGCGCAGGCAAGGCCGCCGCTGCCGCCACCGATGCTGATGAGATCGAATGCTTGGGTCGACACTGTAAACTCCGTCGTTGATCTTGGCGTCAAAGCCTCAATGATATACCGCCGGGGAGGGACCTGCGCGGACCGACAGACGGACGGCGTGCCGCCGGGCACAGCAGCAGCGCCCGCTCCGGGATTTGGCGCCGCGTCTGATAGAATTACGGCGTGAATAACCCACTCTTGCAAATCGAATCCCTGCCCGCTTTCGACCAGATCGTTGCGGCCCATGCGCGTCCGGCACTCGAAGCGACGCTGACCGACAATCGTGCCCGGCTCGCCGCGTTGACCGCGCAGCCAACGCCGACGTTTGCCACCCTCGTGGTTCCCTTCGAGGAGTTGAGCTATCGCCTAAATCGCGTATGGAGTCCGATCGGACATTTGAACGCGGTCGCCAATTCGGCGCAGATGCGCGAGGCCTACAACGAATGCGTGCCGCTGCTCACCGCCTATTATTCGGAAATCGGCCAAAACGCAGAACTGCAGGCGGGCTACGCTTACGTTCTGGAGCACGAAGGCGCCACGCTGGATGCGACCCAGCGCAAAGTGGTCGACAATGCGTTGCGCGATTTCCGCCTGGCAGGAGTCGATCTGCCGCCTGAGCGCAAAAGCCGCTACCGGGAAGTGGTGCAGCGCCTCGCACAATTGGGCACGAAGTTCTCCGAGAACGTTCTCGATGCCGGCAAGGCCTATGCGCGCGCCGTCTCCGACAGTGCCGAACTCGCCGGTTTGCCCGGCAACGTCGTGGACCGCGCCGCCGCCGATGCGAAGGATGCCGATGAGAGCGGGTGGCTCTTCAAGCTCGACCAGCCCACGTACATGACCGTCATGACCAGTGCCGAGAGCCAGAGCTTGCGGCACGACATCTATGAAGCCTGGGTCACGCGGGCATCTGACGTGGGACCGAGCGCGGGACGTTTTGACAATGGTCCCATCATTGCCGAACTATTGCCGCTGCGACACGAATTGGCCGTACTTTTGGGATTCAGCAGCTACGCGGAATACGCCCTCGCGACCCGCATGGCCAAGAGCAGCAAGCAAGTCCTCGGATTTCTGGACGACCTGGCGCGGCGCTGTACGCCTGCGGCCCGGCAGGAATTCTCGGATCTCGAGGAATTTGCCGGTCGCAAGTTGAACGCTTGGGATGTGGCTTACTACAGTGAAAAGCTGCAGGAAAGCCGTTTCAAGGTATCTCAGGAGGCGTTGCGGCCGTACTTCCCCCTGCCCAAGGTGTTGGCGGGTATGTTCGCGCTGATGCAACGTCTGTACGGCATCACGGTGCGCGAACGTCCCGGCGTCAGTGTCTGGCATCCGAGCGTCCGGTATTACGACCTGCTGGATGCGCACGATCGGGTCGTCGCCGGCTTTTACCTGGATCCTTACTCCCGTTCCGAAAAGCGCAACGGCGCCTGGATGGACGAATGCGTGTCCGCCAAGGCACTACCTTCCGGTACGACGACGCCCGTGGCACAACTGGTTTGCAATTTCACCGCCCCGGTCGGCTCCGCTCCGTCGCTGCTGACACATGACGAAGTCACGACCCTGTTCCACGAGTTCGGGCATGGGTTGCATCACATGCTCACGCGCGTGGCCTATCCCAGCATTGCGGGCATCAACGGGGTCGCCTGGGACGCCGTGGAACTGCCCAGTCAATTCATGGAAAACTTCGTCTGGCGCCGCGAGGTTCTGCCGCTCATTTCGGCGCACGTGACCACCGGCGAGACCCTTCCGGTCGACATGCTGCAACGCCTGTTGGGTACGCGTACGTTCAACGCCGCGCTCGACACCCTGCGGCAGATCGAACTCGCCGGTTTCGATTTCGAATTGCATGCCAACTTCGACCCGACGATCGGCGAGCGGGTTGCGGAAACCCTCGCCAGCGTACGGCAGCGCGTGGCCGTGATCCCGGCCGCGCCCTTCAATCGAATGCCATCGAGCTTCGCGCACATTTTCGCCGGCGGGTATGCAGCCGGCTATTACAGCTACAAATGGGCCGAGGTGCTCGCGGCCGATGCGTTCGAAGCCTTCGAGGAGGCCGGGGTCTTCGACAGCACGATGGCTGCCCGCTTCCGCGATTCGATCCTGGCACGGGGCGGCAGCTTGGATGCCATGGAAGCCTTCGTAAACTTTCGGGGACGCCAACCCGACGTGCGGCCGCTGCTCAAACAAACGGGCATTGCCGCGTGAGAGCCTGGGCAGCGCTGCTTCTGGCGCTGGCCATTGCCGATGTGGGATTAGCCGCGCCAGCCTATGTCACCGACGAACTCGTCCTTGGGGTCTATGCGGCGCAGTCCACCCAAGGCCCCCGGCTGGCGACACTGCATTCGGGCGATAGCGTCGAAACCCTCGCGGCGGTCGGCGACGTCACCGAGGTGAGGCTCCCGGACGGTGTCACCGGATGGGTGAAGAGCGTCTACCTGACCACGAGCCAACCCGCCACCGTGCGGCTGAAACTGCTGCAGGACGAGTTGGACCGCAATCGGGCGACGGCGCCTGGGCTGGCCGAGGCGGCCGCGCGCAGTGACGTCCAGCGCCTGACGCAGGAACTGCAAAATCGGTCGAAGGCGGGCGCCGCCCCCGGGGCGGCGGTCCCGCCCCAAGAGCCCGCCACTTGGCCGTGGGCCTGGGGAGCGGCGGTCGTCGTCGCGCTGGGATGCGGCTTTTGGCTGGGGTACGCGGCGCTCGCGCGCCGCATCAAATACAAGTTCGGCGGTATCAAGGTCTACTGACGTCGGCCGATACCTTCTTCAGCAGCTTTGACATATGCGCCCGCGCAGCACTCCGAAAGGAGAACCAGGTCCATGGCGTCCGCCTCTGCAAGGGCTTAGACTGCGGCCGATGCAAGATCTTCGACGTAACGATTACGACGTTACGAACTCGGTTCAAGTGAGTTCGACGGCCGCCGTGACGGAAGCCGTTCGAGAATTGTTCGTTGCGGCATGGCCCGGCGAATCATTCGATCGCGTTGCCATCGCCTTCGAAGAGTTCGACAAGTTGTTCACCGGCCGCATGCCGGGCTACCACGGTGTCGATACCGTATACCACGACCGCCAGCATTCGCTCGACATGACCTTGGCCATGGCCCGAATGATGGTGGGATATGAGTGCAGCGTCCCGGCTCGCCAGCGCTTCGGCGTCGAACGCGCGGTGATGGCCCTGGTCGTTTCGCTGTTCCATGATGCCGGTTACATCCGCGAGTCCGATGACCGGACGCATCGCAACGGAGCCGAATTCACCCTGTATCACGTGACCCGCAGTGCGCGGTTCCTGGCGCGTTTTCTGCCCACGATCGGGATGGAAAACACCGTTCCCACCGCGACCCGCGTCGTCCATTTCACCGGCTACGAGATCGAGTTGAATCAGATTCAACTGCCCGACAGCCGCGACCGCAAGCTCGGTCATTTGCTCGGGACGGCCGATTTGATCGCGCAGATGGCGGATCGCTGTTATCTCGAAAAATGCCGTGATCGCCTCTATCCCGAATTCGTGCTCGGCGGTATCGCCGCGGTGCCCGGAAGCAACGGTGCGCCTCAAGTGCGGTACAGCTCGGGCCTGGATTTGCTGCGTCAAACCCCACAATTCGTCCGCGCCACCCGGGTGCAACGGTTGGAGGGCGAATTCGAACATGCGTACCGGTATCTGGAGCCGCTGTTCGACGGCAAGAATCCGTACCTCGAGGCCATTGACCGCAATCTGAATTTTCTCGACCGGGTGCTCCGAACCGAGCGCTGGCCGCTGCTCCGGCGCAATCCCCCGCTGTTCACCTCCGAAGACAATCAATTGGGCCAGGTTCGCGGCCTCATGCTGAATCGACTCAAGGTCCTCTGGGCGTAGACTGACGGCCCGTGTTCACGGCAGGTCGATGGTCGCCACATAGCGCGCATGCAGGTCGGGCAGCCGCGCCATGACCTCTTCCTTGCCCATCAACGGGGCGCCGGCAAGCGCAGCGCCGAGAACCTCGGGTGTCAGAGCATGGCGTGCCTTCTCCGCCAGAGGTGCAAAGCTGTAGTGCCATTCCTCGCGCTGCACGCCGGACCGCACTCCGCGGAACGGCCGAAAGAACCCGAACCGCGCGGCGTTAACCTCGAGCCACTCAGCAAGCGGCGCGAACGGGCCGCCCGGCGCGAATTCCTGGGCTGTCAGTTGCACCCGGTAGCCCGACGTCACGGCGTTTCGATCGATGAGGTCCAAGTCCGTGCCCCAGTGGTGTCGGCTCGCGCCCGGCAGCGCCGACCAGATCAAGATCGCCGCCACCCGCGCGGCAGGGGACATAGCCTGTGCCACGAGCAATTCGCCGCCGTCCCCGTAAAGCGGCTTCTCGCCGGTGAACTTCCCATTCCAGATCGCCAACTGGCGATCAAAATCCCGAAAACTGCTCGCAGCCGCCAGATCGAATCCAGCTTGCGACGCCGCCCGGCGCATGGCCAGAAAGGGCGTCTCCGCATGCACGTGCACTGCACAGCCCTCCGGCAAGTCGACGATATGGGTCCGAGACCGCCCGGTGAGCTCCGCCGGTGTCACGGCGCCGGTTCACGCGCCGTCGCATATTCATCCACCTGATCGAAGATGCGCGCCAGCGTCGGGGGGTCCAGGGCGCCGGAAATGGTGTAGAGACCATCGAAAATGTAGGTAGGTACGCCCGAAATGCCGAGAGCCGACGCGTGACGCTCGGCCGCCACCACCCCATCCTGCCCAACCCGCAGGATCAATGCCGAGCGCACTTCGCGCTCCGCCAAGCCGCATTCGGCTCCCAATCGCACCAGTTCCTCCACGTCACCGATATCGACACCTTCCTGGAAATATGCCTGCATGACGCGATCCTTGGTTTTGGCCTGCAGCCCGCGCCGCCCTGCGAGCGCAATCAACAGGTGCGAACGCCGCGAGTTCGGCATGCGCTGGATCAGATCGAAGCGAAACTGCAGTCCGATCGCCTCGCCGTGGCGCGTCAGCGTCTCGTCCATTTCCGCAATGCGCGCCGCATCGCCCACTTTGGCGGCCAGGTACGCCATGCGTTCGACCCCCTCCCAGGGCAGGTCCGGATTCAACTCGAACGCGCGCCAGCATACCTTCGGCTCGTATTGCGGACGTAAAGCCAGGGCCAGCTCGAAGCGGCGTTTTCCCAAGAAGCACCAAGGACATACCGTGTCCGAGTAGATATCGATTCGCATCTGCACACTCATGGTTGGGATTGTACTAGTCCCCTTATCGGCTTTGGTACGAACGGGTATCATCCACTGATGAAGCCACACGATCGGCCGGTATAGCCGGCCATGGCGCGCAGCCTAAAGACAAACTACCTGTCGCTGGCCCTCGGGGTCGGCATCATCCTGTCGTTGCTGGTCGGCGGCCTGTCATATTACGAGCATCGCGTCGACACGGCCGACATCAATCAGCTGACCCACGCCGCGGTCGAACAGAAGCTCGAAGCGGATCTCGAGGCCCGCGCCGACTCATTGAGCAAGATCACCGGCGCGTTGCTGGCGCCCGCGCTCAGCGCGGGCAACAAAGTGGCGGTCGCGACCATCGCGGAACGGCTGCTCGAGGAACGCGACATCGAGCGTGTCGAGGTTCGGGATTCGCACGGGGTCGTGCTGTTCACCGGCAGCAATGCGGTCGCCGACTCCTCGAGCCGCGGCCCCTTCGTGCTCCAAAGCAGCATCCGCGGCAAAGGCGCGGTGTTGCAGCAGGCCAGCGGCACGCTGCAGATATGGCTCAATCGCGCCAAGATGCAGGACACCCTGGTCAGCATCCAGTCGCAAATGGAGAACCGCCAGGGTCATCAGGTCAAGCGGATGAGCGGCCTGCTTGCGGGGGTGGTGCTGTCACTGGTGGCCTTGGGCTTGATAGGCGCGTGGTACACCGCGCGGCAGCTGGCACGTCCGATTTCAGCCTTGGTCAAGTCCGCCGACCGCATCGGCGAGGGCGACTACACGCGGCCGCTCGCCGTCGTGCGCCGGGACGAACTCGGCGAGTTGCAGCGCGCGCTCGAACGCATGCGCCAGAACCTCGCCGAGACGACCATCACCAAGAATTACCTGAACACGGTGCTCAACAGCCTGAGCGATGCCGTGCTCGTCACCTCGCCGGACGGGATCGTCAAGAGCTGCAACGAGGCCACCCAGAAACTGCTTGGGTACGCGGAGGCCGATTTGCTGGGCAAGCCGATGACCAGCTTCATCGCCGATGCGCATCGTGAGGCCTTCGACCCCACAGGGACCACCACCGAGGCCCGCGAAACCGTTTTGCGGACGGCCAGCGGCCAGACGATCCCTGTCTCCATGGCCAACTCCACCATCACCTCCGAAGATCCGCAGTTCCAGGGCAATATTTATGTCGCGCGCAACATTACCGAGCGCAAGCGCGCCGAGCGTCGCATCCGTTATCTCGCCCGCTACGACACCCTGACGAAGATGCCGAATCGCATGCAATTCCAGCATCTATTGCAGCAGGCGATCGCTCGGTCCCGGCGCAATCAACGATCGCTCGCGTTGTTGTATCTGGACCTCGACCGGTTCAAGGAGGTCAACGATACCTTCGGTCACGCCGCCGGCGACCGCACGCTCGAGATCCTGAGCGAGCGTCTCACACGAAATCTCACCAAGGACACCGTGATCGGGCGCCTGGCGGGCGACGAATTCGCCATGTTCATCGACGACCTGCCCATCGATGTCGACAACCGCCCCGCCCTGGCCGGCCTGGCGCGCACCCTGCTCGACGAGATCAGCCGCACGTTCTATGTGAACCAACAGGAGGTCTATCTCACCGCCAGCGTCGGTGTCGCCATCTGTCCCTACGATGCGGAAAATGTCATCGATCTGATCCGTAACGCCGACGCCGCGATGTATCACTCGAAGCAGAACGGCGGCAATTCGAGCGCTTTCTACATCCCCGAGATGAACGCGGCGGCCGTCGAACGCTTGATGTTGAAGAGCAAGCTGCGCCGCGCGCTGGAGCGCGACGAGCTGGTCATTCTGTATCAGCCCAAGGTGGACCTGCGCGATGGCCGCGTGATCGGCGCCGAAGCACTATTGCGCTGGCGGTTGCCGGGGCACGGCGACATTTCGCCCTCCCAGTTCATCCCCCTCGCCGAGGAGACCAGCCTCATCCTCGACATCGGCGAATGGGTGATGAACCGCGTGGCGTCCGACTATCACGAGTGGCAGAAGACCGTGCCGCAACCCGGCCGCATCGCGATCAATCTTTCGCTGCGGCAATTGAAGCAAGCCAGTTTCATCGCGCGCTGCCGCGCCGTGTTCCGCCGCAACGAGGTATCGCCGTCGTGCTTCGAGCTCGAGGTGACGGAAACCACTCTGATGACCGACCCCAAGCGCACCATCGGCTTGCTCAACGAGCTGTACGCCATGGGCCTGCACCTGGCCATCGATGATTTCGGCACAGGTTACTCGTCGCTGTCCGCCTTGCAGCAGTTCCCCATCGGTACGCTGAAAATCGACCAGTCGTTCGTGCGCGACGTCGCGGTGGACTCTGACGATGCCGCCATCGTGCGCACCATCATCGACATGGGCAAGAGCCTGAATCTGGTGGTGGTCGCGGAAGGCGTCGAACTGGTCGAGCAGCTTGAGTTCCTGCGAAAGCACGGTTGCTACTACGCGCAAGGGCGTCTGTTCAGCGATGCCATCGAGGCCAGAAAATTCGTGGCCATTCTTGCCGCCCAGGCACATGGCCTCCCCACGCACGCCGCGCTGTGCGCGCCCGCCGTGCTCCGCCCCGTTGCAGTCCAGGGTTAGCGCGACTTTCAACCCGAAGGCCTGCCGCCAGGAATCAAACCTCTATGTTATCTGCTCGGGATCTCACCCTGCGGCGCGGTCCGGAGCCGCTGTTCGAACAGGTCAATTTCATCATCTTTCGCGGCAACAAGGTCGGCCTCACGGGCGCCAATGGTGCCGGAAAGTCGAGCCTGTTTGCTGCCATTCATGGTGAGCTGGGACCGGATCAGGGCGACATCGATCGCCCGTCGAACCTCAAGATAGCGCATGTCGAACAGGAGGTGGCGGCCAGCGATCGACCCGCCATCGAGTTCGTCCTGGATGGGGACACCGAACTGCGCGCGGTTCTGGCCGCGATCGACGACGCGGAGCGCCGGAATGCGCCGATGGAGCTGGCCGAGTTGTACGCGTCGCTGCAGGCGATCGACGGCTATCGAGCGCGCGCCCGGGCCGCTTCACTCATGCACGGGCTGGGCTTCAAAGCGACGGATCTCGAGCGAACCGTCGCGGAGTTCTCCGGCGGCTGGCGTGTGCGGCTCGCCATGGCGCGCGCGCTCGGCTCAAGGGCCGACATGCTGCTGCTCGATGAACCCACGAACCATCTGGATCTTGACGCCATCGTCTGGCTGGAGGAATGGCTCACCTCCTATCCGGGCACGCTGCTGATGATTTCGCACGATCGCGAATTTCTCGATGCCATCATCGATCGCGTGCTGCACATCGAGAACAAGGCGGTGCGCGCTTACGCCGGCAACTACTCCGAGTTCGAAACGAAGCGTTCAGAGGAGCTGGCGCTGCAGCAGACCCTTCAGACCCGGCAGATGAAGCGCGTCGCCGAAATCACCTCGTTCGTGAACCGCTTCCGCGCCAGCGCGACCAAATCGCGCCAGGCCCAGAGCCGGATCAAGATGCTCGCCCGGATGGAACTCATCGTGCCTGCGCACGTCGACAGCCCATTCGAATTCGATTTCGCGCCCCCATTGAAAACGCCCCGCCCGTTGTTGACCGTGGAAGCCGGTGCTTGCGGTTACGCAGGACGCAGCATCGTCACGGGCATCAACCTGACCATCAGCCCGTTGGATCGAATCGCGTTGCTTGGGCCAAACGGCGCGGGAAAATCGACGCTGACCAAAATGTTGGCTGGGGAATCCACGCCGCTCGCCGGTCGACGCGTCCCCGCGGCCGACCTCGCGATCGGCTATTTTGCGCAACAGCAGATGGAGCAACTGAAACCCGACATGGACGCCTTCTGGCATGTGCGGAATCTCGGCGGACCCGACTACGCGACCGGCGATGAGCAGAAGGTGCGCGACCATTTGGGACGCTTCGGTTTCCAGGGCGATCGCGCCTTCCAGCCGGTCGTGCGGTTCTCGGGCGGCGAAAAGGCGCGACTAACCCTCGCATTGATGGTCGCGAGGCGACCCAATCTGCTGCTGCTCGACGAGCCCACGAATCATCTCGATATCGACATGCGCCATGCGCTCACCGTCGCATTGCAGAGCTTCGAGGGCGGCTTGGTGGTCGTGTCGCATGACCGGCATCTGATCAAGACCGTCGCAGACACGCTTTGGTTGGTCGCCGACGGCAAACTTCAGATCTTCGACGGCGATCTGGACGACTATCAACAGTGGCTGAGAACTCGCGCCAAGGAAGCCCAGGCCGTCATCGACAAGCCGAAGGCTTCGAAGAAAACACGTGACTCGCTCACGCAACTGCGCCGGGAGATGGAACAGATCGAGCGCCGCATCGCCAACATCGCGGTCGAGCAGGCAGCCGTGGACGCGGAGATGGCGGAGGCGTTTGCGAATAGCGCGCCTCACCCCAGGGCGAACGGCGCCGTCAAGGGGGCTGCCAAGTCCGGCGTCAGCGCCGAGGCCAGGCTGACGGACAAGAGCGCCCGGCTGGCGCGAGATGCCGCCGCGCTCGAAGCTCGATGGATGGAGGTGGGTACCGCGATAGAGGCTGAAGAGGCGCGGGCCTCCAATGGCAACTAAGCCGGATCCCGGGAGCGATGCCAGGGCGGCGGGGAAGCGGGCGCCGCGCATGCGGGCGCCGCGGCGCGCCGGCATCCTGTTCATCGTTGTCGTGCTGACGTGGGCTGGCGTCGGTTTCTGGAATTGCGTCAAGCCGATGCCGGCAGGTACTCACATTGCGTCATTGCCAACACGGCTCGCGGAATCGCAGGTCGATTTCATCGATGGCAGTCTTCAACAGGATCGACTGGTCCAACGCGGCATCGCGCTCGTCGACCGTGCGGAACAAATGGTGGTCGTGGATCTATGCCCGCTGCCGCGGGTGCTGGCCGAACACTTGTTGGCGCGAAAGCGGCAACGTCCCAACCTCAAAATCGTCGTGGTGACCGACCCGCGCAGTGAGAGCTATGGCGGAACACCGGCCGGATTGCTGAGCGGCCTGGAATCGGCGGGCGTCATCGTCGCACGCATCGATCTCGACCGCCTCCGCGATTCGAAGCCGCTATATACGAGTGTTTGGCGGTTGGGCGCGGGCTGGTGGAGCGACCCCTTCGACGACACCCCCGGCAGAATGACCCTCATGGCATCACTGCGCGCATTGAACGACAAGGGCGACCAACGCCGAATCCTGGTGGCCGATGATGGCGCGGGCGGATGGACGAACGTCATCGCCTCGGCGGGCGCCACGGGTTTGGAAATACGCGGACACCTGGCCCGTGACATCGCATCCAGTGAAATGGCGATCGCCGCATGGTCCACCGACGACGACAGGCTACCCCCTCCGCCACCCGCCGAAAACCGCAGCATGGGAACCATCGACGCTCGCTTTCTCACCGAGGGCGCCATTTCGACGGCGTTGCGCGATGCCCTTGCGGTCGCCGGCAACGGCGACTCGGTCAACATCGCCGTCGACGCACTGGGTGATCGGCAGATCGTCGATGCGCTGCTGCACGCAGCCGGGCGTGGCGCGCACATGCAATTGCTCCTCGATCCACACGATCCCGCAAGCAAGGCCGTCGCCGCGGAACTCCTGCGGAGTTCGCCCTCGAACATCGAGGTCCGGTGGCAAATACCGAAGGCACGGCTGATGCTGATCCGGCATCGAAATGACCTCTGGCTCGACATGGGTTCCGCGAATTTCACACGCCGTGATCTTGATGACCTCGATCTCGACGCGAATATCGAACTACGGATGCCGGTGCGCGCGGCGCCTGCACGTGCGGCGGTCGATCATTTCGCACGGGAGTGGGCGGGCGCGGCAGCCTACGCAGAGCATGTCGATGAATCGGACGGGACGTACTGGCGCTATCGAATCGAGGAGGCCACCGGGCTGGCGATGTTCTAGGCTGGAACGGCGACGCAGCCATGGCTGCCATCACAGAGCGGCGGCGTCGCGCTCTGCTTGCACGCGCAAAACAAGACCTGTCCGGTTTTGACTGCCGTATATTTCAACGGCGAGGAGTCGCTGCCCTTGTGCGTTCCATCGCAGAAGGGTTGGCTCTGGCTGCGGCCGCAGCTGCACCACCAATAGGTCTTTCCCGCTTCGACATTGATTGCCATCGGATTCATTGGCTATATGCTAGCAGGAAGAAATGATAGCGGGGTCGCCAGTATCGATGCGCCAGAGCGCGTCCAATGCAAAAAGGCTTTTGCGCCCCCCGACAGCAGGCTTCGTTCGGTTTATGTTTGGTCGTGGGGTAAGCATGGTACTCAAAGTGAATCGACCGCCCGGCGCCGACGCCTCGGGCATGTTCCGCCGGCCGCGCATGGTGCTCCGGGCCAAGCGGTTCGAGGAAATTTCGGCGATACTCGAGAAGACCAAGACGTATCCGGGGCCGGTGCGCATGGTTGGCGCCGATTATTCGCAGGCACGCTGCGTCGGTGGCGACGGTGGCACGACGGTCGATACGAGCGGTCTCGACAAAATTTTGGAGTTCGGCGAAACCACCGTCCGCGCGCAGGCCGGAGTCCGGGTGGGCAGATTGGTGCGCGAACTCGCGGAGCGCAATCAAGAGCTGCTGCTGACTCCCGAAATGGGGCAGATATCCGTGGGGGCCCTGGCCGTGACGACGTGCCCTCAGGCATCCTATGAGCCGGGCCTGGCGCAACTGTCCTCGCTCATCACCGAGATGAAGCTCGTCACGCCGCAAGGCCGCCAGTTGACGGTGACGGCGCGCGATCGCGATTTGCTGCGCGTCCTGAGCTCGAGTTTCGGTCTGCTCGGCGTCGTGTACGAAGTCGTGCTTCGTGTACAACCGATGACACCGGTGAAAATCGATTACCTGGTGCTCACCCTCAAGGAGTTCATGGCCCGCTTCTCCAGCATCATCGATGCTCCAGGGGCGCTGCGCCTGCATATATCACCGTTCAACGATCGCATCATCGTGGAGCGACGGACCAGCGACGAAACGTCGAACCTGAGCAGGTCGGGAATCTGGCAGATTCGCAATTCGGTGATGCGGAACGTGCTGCCCGCCTTTGGTTCGACCGTCGGCAGCGTGTTGTCGGGGCCCGGCGTGCGCTCGGCCGTCGTTTCCGGTGTGCAGCGGGCATTGCGGGCGACACTCGACCGCGGCTCGCGCGGTGTGGTGTTGTACGCGCACGAATGGATGCGCGAGCTGCCACCGGAGGCGTGGAAGTCGCGTTACACCTACAGCCTCTGGGCTTTCCCGCAGAGCGATTTTCCGAAGGTGCTTCGTGAATACTTCGGATTCTGCAGCGCTTACTACAAGGAGCATCGCTACCGCTGCAACGTGGTGAACGGCGCGAGCCGCCTGCACCAGGACCGCGGATCGTTGTTCAGCGTCAGCTACTCCGGTCCGATGTTCACGTTGGAGCCGTCATCCACCGGAGAGCAGGGCTGGGACGAATTCCTGATGGATTTCAATGATTTCGCTTCCGCACTCGGCGGCATCCCAACGTTCAATCAGACGCGCGCCCTGCAGACGGAGCACATCAACAAGGCGTTCGGCGACCGGGCCAGGCTGTTTCGAGCATTGCGGCAGCGGACGGATCCACTCAACCGCCTGCGCAACAGCTACTTCGCCTACTTGCTGGGTTGACCCGTTCGTCGGGGATCAAAGGCTGGAGACGATTTTCGCCTTGATGCTTTCGAACTCGGAGTCGGTGATGAGCTTGGCCTCGAGCATCTCGCGCGCCTGACGCAGCCGCCGCGCAGGTTCCGACGAGCCATCCGAATCGGCGCCGGCGTATCCCGCCGGTGCATTGCCGAACTGCACGCCGCCTGATTTGGCGCGCAGCTCTTCCAGCTCGCGCACCCGTCGCTTCTCACGCCAGACCTGGTCGTGCTGCTGACATATCCGGTACATGGATTGCGCTTGGTCCTTGCACAGTCCCGTAAAGATCAATTCGCGATTGAACTCGGCGCCGATGTTCATGTCCGCGCTGGTTTGGGCAACCAAGGTAAGCTCGGCGGTGAGCATGCCGGCCCGGATGCGTGTTTCCTTCAGGTCCTGCCAGCGAATGTCGGAGGAATCGTAGCCACCCAGAAGTCGGCGGCTCAGGGAAATGAACCGGCCGCTGGTCGCGGCGATGCAGATGCGCCGATGCGTCAGGGCGAACAATCGATGTTGCATCGCCCATGCCTCGAGTGTTTCTCCCGAGGTGAGCAATCCGCGCAAAGTGTCCAGTGCGCGATTCGTGCTCGCATCGTCGGCGGCGCCGCCACTGTCAGTCATCTTGCTCTCCCCAGGTCTTGGTGCAGAATCCATTCGCCCGCTTATATTGCACTGCTTGCGAGCGAATCCCAAGCGGTGGATGCTGCGACACGCGTCGGCGCCGCGCTACATCTCAGTGCGACGCAGGCGCAGCTGGATGGCGACGACGACGAATGCGATGCCGACGACCACGCCGATCCACGTGGCGGGATTCGACACGAACCCCACGGGATCGATGAGCCGCCAGACGCTGGAGGGCGCGGTGAACGAATTGTCGTCGACGACTGTCGTCATCCAGGCAGCATGATCGGAGGAACTGTGGAACGCGAGCGGCAGATAATCCACGGCTCGGTCCCACAGGATGGAGCCCACCCGGTGGGTCCCGAAGAACCATCGCTCCAATAGAAACAGGGCGAGTGGGGGCAGGATCGTCCATAACATGACCGCGCGCCTTGCCCATGCGGAAATCGCCATGCAATACCCGGCGAACGGCAGATACCAGACGGCGGTGGTCACGATCAGATACACCCACAGCGCCTGCAGCTGCAGCCAAAGGTCGGGCTGCCAAAGGCTGCTGCCAAAGGTCGACCGCGCGCGGACCGAAATGATGAATGCAATCAATACGGTCGAGACATCCGCCGCCAGGAAGTAGACGAGCGGGATCGCTACCAGTCCGGTGAACAACTTCGCCAGCACCGTCGCCGTATCGGATATCGGCAATGATTTCCAGAACAGGATGCTGCGATCCTTGCGATCGGCATACAGACAATCAACGAGGTACCACGTTGCATACAGACTCATGATGAGGAAGAACGTCACGCTGAATGCCGACAGGACCATTCCACCGACGACCCGGCTTTGGTCGGGCGACGTCAGCGCAGTGAGTTCCACCTTGCCGAACAGGGCGGCCAGTACGAGCGCGGCCGCGATGACCACGGGCACCATCCAAATCGCGCGGTTCTCCCAGAACTCACGGCGAATCAACCACGAAAAAGTTTTCATCGCTGGCTCCCTAGGAAAGTTTGGCCACGAACAGATCGGAGACGCTTGGCGTGAGAACCTCGCCGAATACGGCCAATTTGTCGAAATCCGGCCTTTCGAAGTAAAGAATGGTCTTGCCCAAGGTGCGGCGCTCATAAAACGGCTTCTGGTCTCGCGCGGCGCCCAGCTGATCTGCGGTCACGGCGACCGCTGCATAGCGCGTCGCGATGTCCTCGAGCGAGCTATCGAGGACGATGCGACCCTTGTCGATGAATATCACATCCGTCAACAAATTCTCGACCTCTTCGACCTGGTGAGTGGTGAGCAGAATGGTTCGCGTCTCGTCCATGTAATCGTTCACCAACGCGTCATAGAAGGCGCGGCGCGCCAGGATATCGAGCCCCAGCGTGGGTTCGTCCAGCACGAACAGCCGGGCGTCGATCGCCATGGTCAGTGCCAAGTGCACCTGGGTTTTCATTCCTTTGGAGAGTTCCCGCATGCGGCGCCTGCCGCCGATCTGCGTCTTCGCCAGCAATGCCATGGCGCGATCGCGACGAAATCGCGGATGGATGCCGGCCACGAAATCGATCGCGTGGTCGACACGCAGCCAGGAAGGCAGCACGGCGACGTCGGCGATGAAGCAGGCGTCCTGCATCAGGCGGGCGCGTTCGGTGAAGGGCTCCCGATCCAGGACCCGGAGGTGTCCTTGGTAAGGGGAGAGACCGAGGATGGCACGCAATGCACTGGTCTTGCCGGCCCCGTTCGGACCGATGAGACCCACGATGCGGCCGCTTTCAATCGTGAAATTCGCTCGATCGAGCGCGGTGTGTTTACCGTACTTCTTCGTCAGATCTCGGGCTTCGATCAGGGCAGGCATAGGCGACTCATTCTTGTTTGGGTTCGCTGCCGCGCGGCGGCGGGGCGGGGTGGGTCAGGGCAGGCGTCTGGGCGAATAGTTCCTGGGCAGAAAAGCCCAGACGATTGATGACTGCGAGAATATGCGGCCATTCGTCCTTGAGGAATCGCTCTCTCTCACCGGCCAGCAAGAGGCGCCGCGCGCCGTCGCTCACGAACATGCCGAGCCCCCGACGCTTCTCGACCAAGCGCTCGTCCACCAATTGCTGGTAGCCCTTGAGCACGGTGAGTGGATTGAGCCGATAGTCGGCGGCAACCGCGCGGACGGAAGGCAACGGATCGCCTTCCTTCAGCGCGCCCTCCAAAATCAGGGCAACCATTCGATCGCGCAATTGGCGATAGATGGGCTGGTTGTCATTCCAATTCGGGTCCATTCTCCACTCGCTGTGCCCACCCCGTGTATGGGGCATGTAGCACGGTAATCTAGCAGAACGCGCGATCGTCATTCTCGCTGCCGGTCAAACGGTCGTCCTATACGTCACCGCCACCGGCAGGACAACGGACGAAACGGGAGCAGGCAGGTAGGTACGCCCGCTGAAAAGGACGGCAATGCCGCTGAGCAACATTGCGTTGGCGAGCAGTGCGACGCCGAGGGCAGCGAATTTGGTCGACAGGTTAGTGGTCATGGTCATCTCCTGGTTGTAGTCATCGAGGTGTTTCGGTGACTTGGTGATATAGTTACATAGATCACCAGAACATGCAAGCACGAGTTGCGTCGAACGTTCCGGTGTCACGGCGTCACAACGTTCCGGTGCTACATTTGCGTCCAATGCATGTCCTCCCCACGACTCCGTCATTTCTCCGCCGCCGGTTCCCGGCAATCGCAATCCTGGGGATGCTCAGCGCAATCCTCATGGCCCGATCCGAGGCCTCATCGGTGCTGATGATTTCGGTCGATGGCATGAAGCCGGAATATGCGACGCACGC
Source organism: Gammaproteobacteria bacterium (assembly GCA_003164785.1). GTDB lineage: Bacteria > Pseudomonadota > Gammaproteobacteria > Steroidobacterales > Steroidobacteraceae > Bog-1198. The sequence continues at coordinate 229,251 of PLUE01000050.1, forward strand.
GGATGACTACCACCTGAAAGTGCCTTTCCTGCGCAGCCTGATTGCCGAGGGCGCGTTCGCCGAGGGGGTCGAAGGCGTGTGGCCGACCAGCACCTATCCCAGCCACACCACGTTGCTGACCGGTGTGTCGCCGGCGGAGCATGGCGTTTACAACAATCAAGAATTCGATCCCCGACGCAAGTTCGGCGATTCGTGGTACTGGTATGCACACCAGATTCGAGTGCCCACACTTTGGCAGATCGCGCATGACGCCGGATCCTCCACTGCCAGCGTGGGTTGGCCCGTGAGCGTCGGCGCCACCGCCGTGGATTTCCTGATCCCGGAATATTGGCGGGTATTTCAGCCCACCGACGACCTGAATCCGTCCGACCGCAATCTTATCGCCGACCTGTCGCGTCCCGAGGGGCTGGTGCGCGAAATGCAGGTCCGCCTTGGACCCTACCTGATGGGTAACGATACGAGCGTGTCGGCTGATGAGACGAAGACACGCTATGCCATCGATATCCTGCGCAAGCATCGGCCCCGGTTCATGACCATCCACTTGAGTTCGCTGGACTCGGTCGAGCATGCCCATGGACCCTTCAGTGCGGAGGCAAACCGGGATGTGGAGGCGATCGATGACATGCTCTCTCGATTGGTCGCCGCGGCACGCGCCAACGATCCTGCCGCCGTCACCGTCGTCGTCTCCGACCATGGATTCGTACCCCTGACCGCTCAGCTGAATCTGTTTATTCCGTTCATTCAAGCCGGCCTTATCGAAGCCACCATCGATCCGGGCACCAAAACAGCCACGGTCACCGACTGGAGGGCAGAGCCATGGCCGGCGGGCGGGATGGCGGCGGTCATGCTGCACGATCACGACGACCCGCGAACATCCGCCCAGGTCCGCGACCTTCTACGAAGGCTCGCCGCGGACCCGAAGAACGGAATTGCCGACATTCTGGAGCGCGAGGCCCTGTCCAAGCAGGGAGGATTTCCGGATGCGTCCTTCGTGGTCGTCATGAAGCCGGGGTTCTACACGGGCGGTGCGTTCAATGATCCATTGGTCACCGATATGCGAGGCCATGGCGGGCACGGCTTTGCGCCGTCGTACCCCGAGATGCGGTCGGCATTTTTCGTCGTGGGCACAGGGATCAGCCGGCATCGCGACCTCGGCCTCATCGATATGCGTCAGATCGCCCCCACCGTGGCACAGTTGCTCGGGGTTACCATGCCCACCGCGAGGGCCAACCCGCTACCCGTGCGGCAATAGTCGGAGGTTTGGGCTACCATTCCAAACTTTTGCGCCGGGAGTAGGTATGAAGAAGCCAGTTACAGTCACCATCACGGGCGCCGCCGGGAATATCGGCTACGCTCTTGCCTTTCGGGTTGCCTCCGGTCAAATGCTCGGCGCGGATCAACCGATCAACTTGAATTTGTTGGAGATTCCCGCTGCCAGCGCCGCCGTTCAGGGCGTCGTGATGGAGCTGAATGACTGCGCGTTTCCGACCCTCAACAAGGTCACCGCCTCGAGCGACGCCGCCGTGGCGTTCAAGGATTGCGAATTCGGCATGCTGGTCGGCGCGCGCCCGCGCGGCCCCGGCATGGAACGGAAGGATCTTTTGCTCGAGAACGCCAAAATCTTTTCGGCCCAGGGCAAGGCGCTCGATGCCGTGGCCAGCCGCAACGTGCGGGTGCTGGTGGTCGGCAATCCCGCCAACACGAATTCGCTCATCGCGCAGCGCAACGCGCCTTCGTTGTCGCCCAAGAGTTTCACGGCAATGACCCGCCTCGATCACAACCGCGGCCTGGCACAGCTTACCGAGAAGACCGGCGCCCAACTCGCAGACGTGAAAAAGGTCATCATTTGGGGCAACCACTCGGCGACCCAATACCCCGATCTGAACCACGCCACCATCGGCGGGAAGACCGCCCTGTCACTGGTGGATGAGAGCTGGTTCAAGGGCAGCTTCATTCCGACCGTACAGCAGCGGGGCGCGGCCATCATCAAGGCCCGGGGCACATCCTCGGCGGCGTCCGCCGCATCGGCCGCACTCGATCACATCCACGACTGGGTGCTCGGCACGGCGGACGGCGATTGGGTGAGCATGGGCATTCCCTCCGACGGCAGCTACGGCATTCCGGAGGGCGTGATCTATTCCTATCCGGTGACCTGCAAGGGCGGCGAATACAGCATCGTTCAGGGACTGAGCATCAGCGATTTCAGCCGCGAAAAAATGGATGCGACGCACCGCGAGTTGCTGGAAGAGCGCGATGGTGTCAAAGACTTGATCTGATGCGGAATCCCCCATGAACCCCACGCTGCTGAGCGTCGCCGCGGCCCTCGCTTGGTGTGCGTCGTTCATGGGGGTGATTCTCGTGCTCGCGTATCGCCGCGCGAGTCTTGCTGCGGCGACCGCCATCCTCACCACGCTGTTGATCGCGTACTGCATCCTCGGCGCAGCGGCCGATTGGTGGAAAATCGCCCTGGCGCCCGTTGGGTTGATGGTGCTCCTGAACGTCCGCCCACTGCGCATGGCGGTTCTCACCCGGCCGTTCCTCAAGAAGTACCGCCGGCTGCTGCCGTCGATGTCGGCAACCGAGCGCGAAGCGCTGGATGCCGGCACGGTGTGGTGGGATGGCGAACTCTTCACGGGCGGCCCCGATTGGCGGAAGTTGATGTCCGCGAAAGCACCGAGCCTCACCGCGGAGGAGCAGTCGTTCCTCGATGGGCCGTGCGAGGTGCTGTGCACCATGCTGGACGATTGGGACATCACTCACGTGCGTGGCGACATGCCGCCGGAAGTGTGGGCCTACATCAAGTCCAAGGGGTTCTTCGCCATGATTATTCCGAAACGCTACGGCGGTCTGGAGTTCTCCGCGTATGCCCATTCATGTGTGCTCATCAAGATCGCGTCGCGCTGCGCCACGGCCTCTTCCACCATCGCCGTGCCGAACTCGCTGGGGCCCGCGGAATTGCTGCTGCACTATGGGACGGAGGAGCAAAAGAACCATTATTTGCCGCGTCTCGCCCGCGGTGATGACGTGCCCTGCTTCGCCTTGACAGGTCCCCGCGCCGGTTCCGACGCCGCCTCGATTCCGGATACCGGTGTCATCTGCCAGGGCCTCTGGCAAGGTGCACAAGTGATCGGAATCAGGCTCAACTTTTCGAAACGCTACATCACGCTGGCGCCCATCGCCACGGTCATCGGACTGGCGTTTCGACTGTTCGATCCGGACAAGCTCATGGGCGAGCGGGTCGACCTCGGCATCACCTGCGCGCTCATACCGCGAGATACGCCGGGTGTCGCGATCGGTCGTCGACATTTCCCGCTAAACGTGCCTTTTCAAAACGGGCCCATCCAGGGCCATGACGTGTTCGTCCCCATGGATGCCATCATCGGCGGCTTTGCCACCGCAGGGCAGGGGTGGCGCATGCTCGTCGAACAACTGTCGGTGGGGCGGTGCATCTCGCTGCCCTCGAATACCGCCGGCGCCGCGAAAGCGGCGGTCTACGCGTCCGGCGCCTACGCCCGCATCCGGCGTCAGTTCAATCAACCCATCGGCCGTTTCGAAGGGATCGAGCAAGTGCTCGCACGGATGGCGGCGCGCACCTACATCATCGATGCCGCACGCTCCGTCACCGCCGGCGCCATCGACGGCGGCGAGAAGCCCTCCGTTCCCTCCGCCATGCTCAAGTATCACGCGACGGAACTGGGCCGCATGATCGCCAACGACGCCATGGACGTTCAGGGTGGCAAGGGCATTTGCCTCGGCCCAAAGAATTATCTGGCGCGCAACTACCAGATCGTTCCGGTCGCGATCACGGTCGAGGGCGCGAACATCCTGACGCGCAGCCTCATCATCTTCGGGCAGGGCGCGGTGCGCTGCCATCCATGGGTGCTGAAGGAAATGAACGCGGCCCGCAATCCGAACCGGGACGAGGGAGCAACCGAGTTCGATCGTGCTTTGATGGGGCACATGGGATTTGCACTCTCGAACGCCGCTCGCTCCTTGATCTTGGGGCTCACACTGGCGCGGTTCACCAAGGTCCCGGCTTCGGGCCCCACCGCCCGCTACTTCCAACACGTCAATCGCTATAGTGCGTCGTTCGCCTTTGCGGCCGACATCGCCATGTTGGCGCTCGGCGGATACCTCAAGAAGAAGGAAAACCTATCTGCGCGACTCGGAGACGTCCTGTCGTCCATGTACCTCGCGTCAATGGTGCTCAAGCATCATGACAATCAGGGCGGACAGGCGGCTGACCTGCCGTTGGTGGAGTGGGCGTGCCGCAGCCTCCTGTATCAGGCGCAGGAGCAGCTCCATCTGTTCCTGCGCAACTTCCCCAACCGATTCCTCGCGGCCTTCATGCGCATCGTGATCTTTCCGCGCGGGCTTACCTATTTCCCGCCCAGCGACGCTCTGGGCCGGGACATCGTCGACCTCATCACCAACCCCACGGAGGCGCGCGAGCGCTTGAGCGGTCATGCGTACAAGACGCTCGAACGGACGAACGCGCTGGGACTGCTGCAGGAAGCGCTCACCTTGTCCGAAGGGGCGGAGTCGCTGGAAAGACGCATTCGCGTCGAGGGAGTGAAGACCGGGCGGGTGACCGCGCTGGATTTGCCGGGGCGTGTCGAGCAAGCGCTCCTGGTCGGCATCATCAGCGAAGCCGAGGCCACGAGACTGCGGGACTACGATGCAAAGGTGATGGAATTGATCAGTGTGGATGACTTCGCGGCCAACGAACTGGCGATGACCCCGCCGGTGGCTTCATGAGCGCCCGTGTCCGCACGATATTACACGTCGATATGGACGCATTTTATGCGTCGGTCGAAGAGCACGACAGGCCGGAACTGAAGGGCAAGCCGCTGATCGTTGGCGGAACCACCGGCCGCGGCGTCGTTGCGGCCGCAAGCTACGCGGTGCGCCGCTTCGGTGTCCACTCCGCCATGCCGATGCGCGAAGCCCTGCGTCTGTGCCCTCAGGCCATCTGCGTTCAACCGCGCATGTGGCGATACAAGCAGGTATCCGACCAGGTGTTCGAGATATTTCACGAGTTCACGCCGTTGGTCGAAGGATTGTCTCTGGACGAAGCCTTTCTGGATGTCACCGCGAGCCGGCAGCTGCTGGGTGACGGCGAGGTGATCGCAACGGAGATTCGCCGACGTATCGCCAAGCGCACCGAATTGACCGCATCGGTCGGTATTGCGCCAAACAAATTGCTCGCGAAGATTGCTTCGGATCTCAACAAGCCCGATGGCATGTGCCGCATCGGGTCCGACAACATCCGCGAGGTGCTCGATGGTTTGCCGGTTCAGAAGCTGTTCGGCGTCGGTCAGAAGTCCCTGCCTGCGGTGCAGGCCGCAGGGATTCGCACGTTTGGCGACTTGCGTCGGGCCGACGAGCAGACGCTCTGGCGGGCGTTTGGCAGGCACGGCATTGCCATGCGCGACCGCGCGGCCGGCATCGATGATCGACCGGTGGAACCCCAGCGGGAAGAAAAATCCATCAGCGCCGAAGAGACCTACTCGGTCGACATTCGCGATCCCGCCGAGTTGAAAAGCCAGCTGGTGCATCTTGCGGACCGGGCGACGTCCCGCCTGCGCGCGCAGGAGCTGATTGCGGGCAAGGTGATCGTGAAGATTCGCCGCGCCGATTTCGCCACCTACACCCGGCAACGTAGCGTGGAACCCCCGACGCAGGACACGGCAGTGGTATCGCGCATGGCGCAGATCCTGTTCAGTGAGTGGCGCGCAGACCAACCGTTGGCCGCTGTTCGGCTTTTGGGCGTCGGGGTGGCTCAACTGCAGGAACTGCGGCAGATCGATCTATTCTCCGCAGGATCGCCGCCGAAGGGCGCGCTGCTCGACGCCACCGTCGACAGCATTCGTGACCGATTCGGCTCCACCCTGGTCACCCGCGCCAGCCTGCTGCCGCGGAGTACCGGCGGCACCGAGCCGCGCGGCGACTGAGCTTGCTATCATAGAGACAGCATGTACACCAGCTTCTTCGGTCTCAGCGAAAAGCCCTTCGCGATCACACCGGATCCCCGCTACCTCTATTTGAGCGAGCGGCACGCCGAAGCATTGGCACACCTGCTTTACGGCATCAACGAGTCCGGCGGTTTCATCCAATTGACAGGCGAGGTGGGAACGGGCAAGACGACCGTCGTACGGACGCTATTGTCACGCGTGCCGCACCATGCCGATGTCGCCGTGATATTGAATCCACGCGTCACACCCGTGGAGTTTCTCCTGACCATTTGCGAGGAACTCGGTCTGCCGATCGAGGAAGCGGATCGCGACAGTGTGAAACAGATGATCGACGCGCTCAATCGGAGGCTGCTGTCCGCCCACGCCGAAGGACGCCGGATCATCGTCATCGTCGACGAGGCGCAAAATCTATCGGCGGAAACGCTGGAACAGGTACGCTTGCTCACGAACCTCGAGACGCCCACCCAGAAACTCCTGCAAATCATCCTCATTGGTCAACCCGAGCTCCGGGAATTGCTGGATCGCAATGAGCTGAGACAATTGGCGCAACGCATCACCGGCCGCTACCACCTTCAACCCCTGTCGCGCGACGAGACACAGGGGTATGTACGGCACCGGTTGCGTGTCGCGGGAGCCAGCGGCGAGATATTCACCCCCGGTGCCCTGCGTGAAGTACACCGCCTGGCTGCCGGCGTGCCGCGCGTCATCAACGTCAGCTGCGACCGCGCGCTGCTGGGCGCTTATACCCAGGAGACGCGCAAGGTCACGGCCGCGCTGGTGCGGCAGGCGGCCGGCGAAGTCTATGGCCGCCGCTTCATGCCGCAATGGATTGGATGGGCGGCCAGCGCGCTGCTCTTGATCGGCATTGCCGCCACCGGCGTCGTCGCCTGGCGTATCTGGCAGCAACAGGCCGCACCGGCGCCCGCCGCAGCGCCGGTAGCGGCCGCCATCCGCCCGGTCGCACCCGCCCGTCCCGCGTCCCCGCCGGCTGCCTCGATCAACGCGCTGCTGGCCGCCAACAGCGCGAGCACCACCGACGCCGCGGCATTCCGCCGCCTGCTGGCATTGTGGGGCACCGCCATGATCGATGACCGCGATCCCTGCGGTCAGGCGCAGAAGGCCGGACTTGCCTGTCTCGACCAGCGAGGTTCGTGGGCCCAAGTCAGGGCCCTCAACCGACCCGCCATTCTTACCTTGACCGACGATCAGGGCCAACGGCATCGCGTCGTGCTTTCCGGGCTGGATGACCGATTCGCGACGCTCGATTTGGGCGAACACGATGAACAGGTGGCCCTCGACGATGTGTCACGCGATTGGTTCGGAGATTTTACGGTCGTCTGGAAACCCAAGACGCCGCGTGCGCGCCTGCTCTCGCTCGGCATGCACGGCGATGAAGTGAGGTGGTTGCGGCGGAGCCTGAACGCATTACATGGGGCGTCCTCGGATCCCGAGCACGCCGATGTGTACGATCAAGAGCTGGCAATCGCCGTGCAGAACTTTCAGCGCGAGCATCGACTCAACGTCGACGGCGTGGCTGGGCTCCAGACTCAGGTCGTGCTGGACACGGCATTGGCAGAGCCGGGTTCTCCGTTGTTACAGCAGCCGCACGGCTAAGGCACGGTATGTCGTTCATTTTAGACGCCCTCAAGAAATCGGAGCACGAACGCCAACGCCAAACCATTCCCGGTTTGGTCGAGTCCGTCGTGGCGCGGCCGAAGCCGCGATTGCCGACGTGGGCGGTGGTGCTGTGCGCCCTGTTGGGTATCAACCTGATCGTGTTGATGGTCGTGCTGATGCGCGGTGAAGGGGCCCCGCCCCGGGTCCAGCGCACCGCAATCCAGCCGCGCGACGCCAGGATCGGCGTCGCCCCGCCTTCCGACATGGCGGCTCCCGACACCGACGCAGACTCGGAGCCGGCGAAGGCGGCCCGGAGGGAAGATGCGGGCGCGCCCGGCGACAAGCACTTCAGCCCCCTCGACAACTCGCCGGTCTACGCGCCCGAAATCCCGGTCGCAAGCGCTGCCGCCACTGCGCCCCCTGCGACGCAGCAGCAAGCAACCACCGGCAGCTCCGGCGAGCACTCCATCCGGCGTCGCGATCCGTTGCTGAACGATGACGACTACAAGGCTGTGGACGAAGAAGCCCTGCCATCCATCAACGAACTGAATTTGACGGGTGCCCAGTCGCTGCCCGAGTTGCACCTGGATGTGCATGTGTACGCCACGCGCTCGGCCGAGCGCTTCGTGTTCATCAACATGCGTAAATATCACGAGGGAGCGACGATGCAGGAAGGACCCACAATCGAACGGATCCGGCGAGACGGGGTCATCCTGAACTACAAGGGACTGCGCTTTCTGCTGCCGCGCCAATGATTGATAACGCAGCCCTCAACGAGCGGTGCGGGCCAAGCGTTCGAGCGCGTCGCCGGTGATCCTGTAATTCACCCAGGATGCGTTTGCCTCGGCCCCCAATGACTCGTAAAAATCACGCGCCGGGCGATTCCAATCGAGGACGGCCCATTCGAACCGGCCGCACCCGCGCTCGACCGCGACTCGCGCCAAATGCGCCAGCAATGCCTTGCCGATGGCGCGACCACGAAATGCTGGCCGGACGAACAGATCCTCCAAATACAGCCCGTGGCGGCCCAAAAAGGTCGAGAAGTTGTGGAAATACAGGGCGAACCCGGCCGGCTCGCCGTCGATCCGAGCGATGACCGACTCGGCGCTCGGGCGGGGCCCGAACAGCGCTTGGCGCAGCGATGCGTCGGTTGCCACTGCCTGATCCTCGAGCTTTTCATACAGGGCAAGCTCCTTGATAAGGGCCAGAATGAGCGGGATATCCGCTTCCAGCGCGGGAGTAATGGTCAAGGCGGTGGCGTGTGTCACGGAGCGTCATTACCATGCGATTCGAGGCGTGGAAGCTTACACGTGGCGCGGTTACGGCGCCTCAATCTCGATCATGCGATGATGGAGCCATGCGAAAGATATTTACGCTGACGATGAGCGGCCTGGTGACGGTTTTACCCCTGGCTTTGACCGTGTACGTCATCTGGTGGCTGGTGAACACCGTGGAGGGCTGGCTGCGCCACGCATTGATTGCGCTGAACATCATCCGGCCTGAACATTACTGGCCTGGGCTCGGGCTCATCACGGGGTTTTTTCTGCTGCTTGCCGTGGGCAGTTTGGTCAATGCCTATGCCGGCAAGATACTGCTCAAGTACTGGGATGATTTTCTGGGCCGGATCCCGTTGGTCAAAACCCTGTACGGCGGATTTCGGGATGTCGTGAGCTTGCTGCCGTCCGGCAGTGGCGAGAAGCGCGATCTGCAGCGGGTTGTCCTGGCTCGTTTCGCCGACGTGCACGCAATCGGTTTCGTGACGCGGGAAGATGTCCCCGCGGCGCTGGAAGTTCATGGCGGCCAGGATTGGGTAACTGTTTATTTTCCAATGAGTTATGCGTTCGGCGGCTACACCCTGTACCTGCCGCGAGACCGCATTCAGCCGCTCGACATCTCGGTCGAGGACGCGATGCGCCTGGCCATCACCGCGGGCCTCACCGCGGGCAGCCGCACCAGAACCATCTGACCGACAACGGCAGGATGTGCTGATCATGGTCAAGCGATGCATCCTGGTGCTTGCGCTGGCATTGCCACATGCCGAATGCGCATTGTCCGCCGCAGCGAAGAACGACACGGAGCCCTATCCGGCGTGGCGGGCCACCGCTGCACGAATACTGGCGACGCGGCACGACGCCAATTCGCTGGCCACCGCAGCGGCACTGACCTTCCTGGGCCCTCCCTCACGCTCGAGAACAGAGACGGCCAAGGCCGCCGGCGCCGCCCTCGAACTGGCTGAGAAGGCAAGCGAACTCGCGCCCGACAATTCCGCCATCAGTTGGCTGCGACTGCAGATGTGCACCAACGCCCCCGGGTGCGATATTCGTGCCGCAGCGACCGTCATGCGTTGGGTGGCCGCTGACAACAGCGTTGCCTGGATGCCGACCTTGGCGACTGCACTCAAGGACAAAGACACCACCGAGGTCGATCGGGTCCTGGACGACATGGCCCAGGGCGAGCATTTCGATCTATATGGCAACCGGGCTGTAGTGCTGATGTTCGACGCGCTCAAACGCGCGCGGCGCGAGTTGCCCGGAGGCTACCTCGATTCGGATTGGGCCCGTCTGACGGAAGCGACGGGAATCGCCAATGCGGCCGTGGTGCCGCCGTTCTCGCCGCTCATCAACGCATGTCGCGAGGCAGCCATGAACACGGACCGCCGTGATTCCTGCCTGACATTGTCGAAGACCATGCAGCGCGCGGATGCCGTCATGGCTCAGTTGGTCGGATTCGCGATCGAAAAACGTCTATCGCCCATGGACGCCAAGGAGATGCACACCATCGCGGAGCGCAGGCACTTGCTGGAATGGCGGGTGGCAGCGACGAATCAAGCCGACGCGCAACCGCGGCCTAAGCTGAAGAACGCCGACGCCCGCTGGCAAATCGGAAAAATGCGCATCATGCCGCGCGAAGAGGACGTGGCGATTGCCATACTCCGCAAACACCACATGGCGCTCGACCCGCCGGAGGATCACCGATGATCGATTTGTACTACTGGCCCACGCCGAATGGCCATAAGGTCGCCATGTTCCTCGAGGAAACCGCCATGCCGTACCGGATCGTGCCGGTGAACATCGGCAACGGCGAGCAGTTCAAACCAGACTTCCTCGCGATCTCGCCGAACAATCGCATGCCAGCCATCGTCGATCACCTTCCATTGGAGGGTGGCGCGCCGATCTCGGTATTCGAGTCGGGCGCCATCCTGTTGTACCTCGCCGAGAAGAGCGAGCAGTTCCTCCCATTGGACATTCGCGGCAGGACAGAAGTGACCGAATGGCTTTTCTGGCAGGTCGCGGGCCTGGGGCCGATGGCCGGCCAGAATCATCACTTCTCACGCTACGCTTCGGAGAAGGTGCCCTACGCCATCGAGCGCTACGTGAAGGAAACGAATCGCTTGTACGGCGTGCTGAACAAGCGTCTCGTGGGCCGCGAATTCATTGCCGGCGCCTATTCGATCGCCGACATGGCTACCTATCCATGGGTGGTGCCGCATGAGATGCAGGGCCAAAGCCTGGACGACTTTCCGCACGTGCGGCGTTGGTTCGACGCGATCAGGGCTCGCCCGGCAACCGTCCGCGCCTATGAATTAGCCCCGACGTTCGCTAAGAGCGATCACCCGCCCAGCAATATCGTTGATGCTCATCGACCATTCCCACGGCCTGCATGAAGGCGTAACAGATCGTCGTGCCGACGAAGCGGAAGCCGTTTTGCTTCAGGTCTTTGCTCATGGTGTCGCTTTGGGAAGTCGATGCCGGGATACCACCAAGATACAGTGGCCGCCGCCGCACCACTTTTCCGTCGGTGAACTGCCAGATGTATTTGTCGAAGCCTCCCGGCCGTTCGCAAATCTTCAAGTACGCCTGAGCGTTGCTGATGAAGGCGTCCACCTTGAGCCGGTTCCGCACGATGCCGGCATCGAGCAGCAGCCGTTTGCGCTTGGCGTCACCGTAGCGTGCCATTTTCTCGGCGTCGAAATCATCGAAGGCTCGCCGGTAGGTCTCGCGCTTGCGCAGGATGGTGAGCCAGCTCAGACCCGCCTGGGCCCCCTCGAGACATAGCATCTCGAACAGGCGGCGATCGGAGTGCACGGCGACGCCCCATTCTTCGTCGTGATAGGCAACGTACAGCGGGTCGACCGAGCACCAGGCGCAACGCCGTTTGCCATCCTCATGGCGTTGCCCGCCCAACGTCCGCCGATCGATCTCGCCAGCCATCAGGGCCCCGGTGATTACCCGACGGCCTAGTGTTTGCCCTTCTTGAGCTCTGCGTGCGGTTTGACCGCGATGACCTCGATTTCCAGCAAGGCCCCGGGCGAGACGAGTGCCGCAACCTGGACGGCGCTGCGCGCGGGCGTGTTGGGCTGGTCGGCGGTGCCGAAAAACTTGGTATAGCCGGCCATCAAGCCGGTGAAGTTCAGTTTGTTGTCGTTCGTGGGATCCGCGGCCATGAATACCGTCATTTTGACGATGTCGCCCATCCCCAGACCCATGCCCGCCAACGTTCCCTTGATCTGCGTCAAGACGCTCGTGGTCTGCGTCTCCATGTTCCCATACGACTCGACGCTCCCCTTGGGCGCGTCCTTGTTGGCGACCTCGGGCAACTTACCGCTGACATACACCGTGTCGAAGCCCGCCGGCACGGTCACCGCGGTCGAAATCGGAAAGCCGTTGCCGCTCGGCGTCCGCACGACATCGGCCGCGTAAGAGGCGCCGAATACAGCCACGTTCATCAATACGGACGATGCAATCACGACGGCTCGGCGATGGACTTTGAACATTGAATTCCCCTGGTTAATCTACTCGAGGTTTCGAGCATGGCAATTTGGCCGGCTCACTGTCCACTGCTTTCTGCAATTCCAACCCCGCATCACCGGCCGGTGCGTCCTCCTTGAGCGCGACCCCCGTGAGTTGAAGCGTTCGAGCCTGCCTCATCAGCCATTCGAGTTTCGCGGCGGCGGCGCCGTACGAGAGGCCATCGGCGTGAATGTTCGAGATGCAATTGCGCTCGGAATCTGGCCGGCCCACGCGCGGCGCGTACGTCAGGTAGATACCCAGGCTGTTGGGCACGCTGAGCCCCGGCCGCTCGCCGATCAGCACGACGACCATGGCGGCGGACATCCGCTCACCGATTTCGTCACCCAGGGCAACTCTTGCCTGCTCGGCCAGCACCACGGGCCCAAGGCGCCACGACGGGAGAAGAGTTGCAATCGCAGCGTACATGGACACGGCGTGCGCTTGCACGGCGCTCGCCGAGAGGCCGTCGGCGATGACAAAAACCGCATCGAAGGGTCCCTCCGGCAGACGCGCCAGACATTCGCGTTCGAGCACCCGCCCCAGATCGGGCCGACGTAGATAGGTCGACCGATCGGAAGCGGCGGACCGCACCTGCACGCTCCGGGTGGGCTTCAACTCCTCCGCCAGGGCAGAGAAGTCGACGCGGGCGGTCACTGCATCGCGTGCGCTCGCATGCGCGTACGCAAAGTCCAGCAAGCGCTGGGTCGGAAGCGCATCGCCCGCCCGGCCCAACGCGATGCGCGCGCGCGAAACGCTCGTGAACCGTTGCCAGAGCTTATCGACGTCTTGACGCGACATCAGCCTCCTGCAACACCAATGCATTGGACAGCGAGGGGGGCGCCAGACGCCCGGAATCATCGAGCAACGCCATGCGCGACAGCCATGCCGCGAATTCGGGCGCGGGCTGCAGATTCAAAAGATGACGCAGTCCGAGCACATCGTGAAATGAAAGGCTTTGATAATTGAGCATGACATCATCGGCGCCCGGTACCGCGATCAGAAAATTCACACCGGCGACGGCGAGCAAGGTCATCAGCGAATCCATGTCGTCCTGGTCCGCTTCGGCATGATTGGTGTAGCAGGCGTCACATCCCATTGGGAGACCCAGGAGCTTGCCGCAAAAATGATCCTCGATTCCGGCTCTGATGATCTGTTTCGAATCGTACAAATATTCGGGCCCGATGAAACCGACGACACTGTTGACCAGAAACGGTGCGTACGCGCGCGACACTCCATATGCCCGGGCCTCGAGGGTCTGCTGATCGACTCCGTGGTGTGCTCCCGCGGACAGAGCGCTGCCCTGGCCTGTCTCGAAATACATGACGTTGTTGCCCACGGTGCCGCGACCCAGCGATTCGGCCGCCGCCCTGCCTTCGGCCAGCAAGGCCAGGTTCACGCCGAAGCCCCTGTTCGCCATTTCGGTGCCGGCAACGGACTGGAACATCAGGTCGACGGGCGCACCCAATTCAACCGCCCGCAGACTCGTCGTCAAATGCGCCAACACACAGGATTGCGTCGGGATGTCGTAACGCGACCGCACCGCGTCCAACAACTCCAGCAACTTGATGGTGGTGGTCAAATTGTCGGTGGCGGGATTGATCCCGATCACAGCGTCGCCCATGCCGAACAGCAGGCCGTCCAGGACCGATCCCGCGATACCGTCGAGGTGATCAGTGGGGTGGTTGGGTTGTAGTCGGCTGCCAAGATGGCCGGGCAGCCCCAGCGTGGTACGGAATCGGGTAATCACGCGACATTTGGCGCCAACGGAGATCAGGTCCTGGTTGCGCATCAGTTTCGAAACCGCCGCCGCCATCTCCGGCGTAATTCCCGGCGCAAGCGCCGTCAAAACGGCGGTATCGGCCTCATAGGACAACAACCAGTCACGGAAATCGCCGACGGTCATATGACTGACCGGCGCAAAGGCCCGTAGGTCATGGGTGTCGAGGATCAATCGCGTCACCTCATCACTCTCGTACGGTACCAGCGCATCGTTCAGGAACGTCTTGAGGGGGATGTCCGCCAAGGCATAGCGAGCGGCGACGCGCCGGGCATCGCTCGAGGCCGCGATACCCGCCAACTCGTCTCCTGAGCGCCTGGACGAGGCGCACGCGAGAACCGTCCGCAGATCTTCGAACAGATGCCGCTCGGCTCCCAGCACCTGTGCATACGTCGCCATCAGCGGACGCGGTGCCTCGCGGACGCGATCCTCACACGTTCAAGCGCACGGCGTGGCGCTCCTTGTAGACCAACTCGATCCGATCGACCCCCCGCGTTCGGCGGGCCGTGCTGCGAATTTCATGCATCAACTTGAGCAGGACCGGGGTGTTGACGTCCGCGGAGGAGCGCAGCCGGGGTTCGACGCCCAAGTGAAGTACGACGAAACGCTCGGGCGCCGGGCGGACGAAAACCGCAACGCCCAGGGGGTGGCCGACGTCGGACACCGCGAACAGGGTTTGCACCCCCTCCACGTCACCCACGCGAACGTGCAGGCTGCCCTCCGATTCGTGGATTTCAGGCTCACCGTAGATTTCGATGGATTGTTGGATCCCCAGGCGTACTCGATGCTGATTCACGTTGAAAAACAGCAAATGCTCCAGGGCGCCGCGCTGATCTGCGGCCAATTTGCACGTAATGGTGATTGAATCGCCCAAACTTTTCCCCACGATGAGCGTGCTCGTCCCCTCAGTGCGTGCACGCCCCAGACGTGACGCACTCCATTGAGTCCATATCGTATAGCGTCGACGCCGGAATGGACACTAGCCTGGTGAACCCAAGCGCCCGGCCGCGCGGCGCGACGCCTCTGGCATGTGCCTTCGCCCGCTCAGGTGAGCGACCTGCCGGTCGCCGCATACGTGGAAATCGTTGTTTTGGACGCCCAAAACGCGAATTTCGAGGCGCACGCATTCACTGTGCAGATTAAGCGCTGATTTTATGAATTGGTGGTCGTCCGCGGGCAACCGGCGATGGTCAAGCCGCCGAACTCCGCGCCAGCGCAGGGGCCTCCTGCGTGAGGGCGCCGATCTCCGCACCGATCCGCAGATCATCGACCGGTCCAAAGGCATGCTTGCGAATCAGACCCTGCTTGTCGATCAGTATCAGGCTCGGCGTTCCCCTCATCTTGTAGCGCTCCATGGTGTGAGGAATCGGCCCGGCTGGGTTCGGTTGGTCGAGAGCTATCGGAAACTTCAATCGATACTCGTGGATGAATGCCTTGAGCACCGCAGCATTGAACGCGTCGTGGTGTTCGAAAGTCGCGTGCAGGCCGATCACGGTGACATCGGAGGGCTCGAAGGTCTCGAAGATGCGCTGAGCTTGAGGGATGCCAACGGAGACGGACTTGGCGCACAACGCCTGGAACGCCACCAGCACGACGACGCGATCTCGCAGACCTGAAAGAGGAAGCGGACGATCGGAGTTGAACCAGGTGTGCACCTGCAATTCAGGTGCGAGAGTGAGGGAGCTGCTCATGAATGCGATGCGGCCTCCGGTTGACGGACCGGGGTGCGCTGATTTCCTTCGCTGCAACTTTAGGGGTCGTCGGGGACTCCCCTATTTTGAACTTAAATGGTCCACCCATTCAACCATCAGGTGCGGTGCATGAAGAGGGGGCGCAATTCCCGCAGCGCGCCCCGGAATGGGCCGCCGCCGCAGCCCTCATCTCATTTGACGACGTTACCTTCGCGGTCGCGGCGCTTTCTTTCGGCAATTTCCTCCCGATCCACCGTGACGTCGCGCGGCGCCTTGATGCCGATGCGCACCTGGGTCCCGTTTACTGCCATGACGGTCACTTCGATGTCGTCGCCGATGCGCAAGGCTTCACCGGCCCGTCTTGTCAGTATGAGCATTGTCTTGGCCGTGGAGTTAATCTCGTGTACTGACTCTAGCCCCGAGGCCAGCGCCTGATATGTGGGCATTCTCTTCATTTCGCTGTAGGACGCGCGCCGACATAAAAGCCGACGTAAAAAGGGTCTAATGAGCAGCATCGCTCGATGTGCAATGGAGAAACTCGATGAACCGCCCGCTCTACACGCTCGCCCTTACCGCCAGCTTGGTGATCGCCGCCACTCAGGTTCAGGCCGATGATTCGGCGCCAAAGCCGGTGCCGAGCAAGCATCAATTGATGAAGGACTGTATGGCGAAGCAGAAGGCCAGCGACGGCGGCATGCCAAAGGAAGACATGAAGAAAAACTGCAAGGACGTCACGCAGACCGAAGAGCAAAACGACAAGGTCGAGCACGCGGCCGAGCAATCGGCGGACGCCCCAAAGAATTAGACGGCGGCGCGGAACAACCCCGCGTCCTCCTCACCCCCCAGGTAGCTGCCAACTGCGCGATCGCCCGCGCCACCACGCGAGCGCCTGTGGTTGTGGGTTACCGTGATACAGATCCGCGCTTTTTTCCGCGTCGCAACATGATGCGTAGCAGAAAACGGCCGCCGGGTATCCGCATCAGCGTGAATGTCCTCTTCCAAAACCGTTGCGCGCGGGCGTCGAAACGCGCCAGAGGCAGCGCGTCATAGAGGCGCGGCAGAGGTTCATGCAAGATGGCGTTGGCGAGCTGCAGGGTACCCAAGCGCCGGCCGCGGGTTGCGACCATCGTGACCCCATCTCCGTGCCAGTTCAGTTCGAGTTTCTCGAGGCTGGGGTCGGCCAGAATCTGGGACGCGTCAGGGCCCTCGGTCCGCAAATGGAGTTCCCAAGTCCCTGGCGTCACATACGCCACTCGCCAGCGGCCGGCCCCCAAATTCTGGGTCGAAAAGGGGCCGGGCAGGGTGCGTCGCGTCATTGAGTTCATTCCGTCATCCGAGTCGGTTAATCTGGTCGGCTTGCTGGAACGGAATCGATGTGGAAATACACCCCAAACTTCTTCCCGGGCAGGCACTGAGTTCGAGCGGCCGGCCGCGGCTGGACTATGCCGCGGTCGCCCGCCTGGCGTTTCCGTTCATGCTCAACAGTGCCGTGCAGGCCGTGCTCAACGCAACCGATACTTGGTTCATCGGACGTCTGTCGCCCGCGGCCACGGCGGCCATCGGCGCAGTTTACTGGCCGGTGCTGGTGTTCGTCCTGCTCTTCGGAGGGGTCGGCCTGTCGGTGCAAACGGTGGTCGCGCAGGCGTGCGGCGGCCGACGTTATGCCCGCGCCTCTCAGGCCACCTGGACGGCGCTCTGGGCTTCGCTGTTCACCGTTCCGTTGTTCATTGGGTTGGCGATGGCGGGACCGCGGATATTCTCTCCCTTCGGCATTTCGGACAACACACTCGCACTTGCCGTGAATTATTGGCTTCCCCGTATGCTGGGTGCGCCGCTCGGCATCGCCCTTTGGGCGGTTCTCGGCTTTTTCAACGGCGTTGGCCGACCGATGGTCACGCTACGCGTCACCGTCAGCGTCGCGGTCGCAAACGCAATTCTGAACCAATGGTTCGTATTCGGCTTAGGGATGGGGGTCTCGGGATCGGGTTGGGCGACCGATGCCGCGCAACTTTTGGGTGTCGCGTTGGCTCTCGTGGCCTTCCTGGGCAAGCCCATCCGCACGCTGTTTCGTTCGCACCTGACCACACGCCTGCGCTTTCGGCCTCTCATCGGCCAGTTGAAGCTAGGCCTGCCGATGGGCGTATTGTCTGCCGCTGACATCACCGGTTTTGCATTGTTCCAACTGATGCAGGTGCGCCTGGGCACGATCGATGGCGCCGCTTCGCAAATCGTGATGATGCTGACCTCTTTTTGCTACATGCCGGCCATCGGGATTTCCATGGCTGGCACCACCCTCGTGGGCCAGGCAATCGGCGCCAGGACCCTCGATTGGGCCGCCAAGGTCGGCAATGGCATCATCGTGATCGCCGTCACCTACATGGGGTTGAGCGGCCTCGTGATCGCGGCAGCGGGACCGTGGATCATGCCTTTCTTCACCAACCCCAGCGATCCGCAATCCTCGGCGGTTGCGACCCGCGGCTGCGTCTTGCTGTGGATCGCTTCAGGCTACCAGTTGTTCGACGGGCTGAACTTGAGCAGTGGCGCATGCCTGCGAGGCGCGGGCGACGTGCGTATTCCTTCCGTCATGGTTCTCGCATTATCGTGGGGCTTTTTCGTTCCGCTGGCGCATGCCCTATCGTTCGAGCCGGGCGCCGGATGGGTCGACTGGCTGCCCCAATTTGGATTTGGCACCGTCGGCGGATGGTTTGCTGCGTTGGCATACATTTGCTGCCTGGGTTCCATGCTGTTCCTGCGCTGGCGATCGGGCGCATGGCGCGGCGTGGTACTGGCGCTCGCTTGACGTTGCTGTGCTACTTTAGGGCGATGTTGAAGTCGAAGCGGTTGGCGCACATCGTTCTTGTGCTCGGGGTATGTGCATCCCCTGCATTCGCGTTGCCCGAAGCCCCGCCTCCCGTTGCACAGACCATCGCGGCGCAACATCTTCCGCCCAACTCCGTGAGCTTCGTGATCGTCGACCCGGACTCCGGCAAGCTGGTCGCGGGATTGAACATCGATACGCCACGCAGTCCGGCGTCGACCATCAAGGTGGTGACGACGTTCGCCAGCCTGGACCTCCTCGGGCCGTCCTACGTTTGGCATACGCGCGCCCTGATACGCGGCGAACTGAAGAACGGCGTGCTGGACGGCGATCTGATTCTGCAGGGTGGGGGCGATCCCTATATGTCCCTGGAGCGCTGGTGGAGCTTCGCCCGGACGCTGCGCGACAGGGGTCTGAGAAGCATCCGTGGCGACATCATCATCGACAATACCGCGTTTTCCCTGCCGGTCGAGGACCCGGGCGCATTCGATGGACGACCGAATCGGTCTTACAACGTCCTGCCGGACGCGATGATGGTGAACTTTCAGTCAGTCGAGTTCAGGGTGGTGCCCAACGCAAGCATGCGCCGGGTCGACATCGTCGCGACCCCAGCCCCCGTCAATCTGGTGATCGAAAATCACATCGAGCTTGCCGGCGGCCGCTGTACCGCCGCCGCCGGCCGCGTGGATTTTGAGGTGCCCCCCGACCACACTGACCATGTCGTGTTTTCGGGCGCCTTGGCGCCCAGTTGCGCGGAACGTAATTTCGCCCGGGTGCTGTTGCGGCCCACGGACTACGCGTTCGGCACTTTCGTCGGGTTGTGGCGCGAGTTGGGCGGCGAGTTCGAGGGCAAGCTGCGCGTCGCCCCGGCTCCTTCTGATGCGCAGCCGTTTGTCGTTTTCGATTCTCTGACGTTGGGCGAAATCGTTCGGCTCACCAACAAATTCAGCAGCAACCTCATGGCGCGCCACCTCTTGCTCACCATGGGCGAGGATCGATTCGGTTTGCCGGCGACGCTCGACAAGGGCGCGGCCGCCATCGCCGAATGGAGCAAGGACCGCGGTCTGAGCCTGCAGGATATGAACATCGACAACGGTTCGGGCTTGTCCCGCGCCACACATATCTCGGTCCTGCAAATGGCAAAGGTGCTGAGCGCGGCCTATCACAGCCGCTTCGCGCCGGAATTCATCGCGTCGCTTCCCCTGGCGGGCATCGACGGCACGCTGCGGGCGCGCATGAAGACGTCGCCGGCGGGGTCCGTGCGATTGAAGACTGGCCATCTCGATGGCGTTACGGGCGTAGCAGGATACGTGACGACCCCGTCGGGCAAAACCTATGTGCTGGTCTCGCTGGTGAACGACCCGCGCGCCGATTATGGCGCCGGGGAGCCGATTCATGGCGCATTGGTGAGCTGGATGCAAGGCAATCTTTGAGTCGACCGCGGCTGGTGACCGGCTGTTCAGCCCGGCGTTCTTTCCATGTCCCAGAGTATCGCCGTGACGTCTTTTCGCAGCCACACTCCCAGCCCTAGGTATCGAAAATTGCGTCGCAGCCGTCTGCGATACCAGTCTCCCGTTCGCAGGTGAACGGCACGATCGGTCCGCGTGCGGTCGCAGTTATCGCGCCAATCCTCGCGGGTCAAGGCCGATACATAGAGCGCGGCTCGCGTGAGTTTTCCGAGATTCGCGAGGGCCTTGGCCGCGTCCCGGTCATCGAGGTATTGCAGAACGTCGTAGCACACGACCAGATCGCTTGGGCGGGGAGGCACGTAATCGATTACCGAACCGTTCGTCCAGCCATACCGCTCGCAGAGATAGGCGCTGGCTTCGAGCCCCTTGTACCGAGCCCGAGGCAACACTTCCGCGAAAGGTTTGCGCAGCAGGCCGATGCCGCAGCCCACGTCCAGAATGCTGCGAACCGGTATGCTGGCCTGAGCGACGACGGCCGCTATCAACCTCGCCCGTACCCGCATCTCGGCCGGAGTAACCACGCGCGTCACGGTATTGATGTAGAACTTCCGGAAGTAGGCGGAGCCGAACATGCTCTCGGCCCTCACCGCAGGTTTGGTCTTGGGCAATCCCGTCACTCGACCGTCAAGCTCTTGGCCAGGTTGCGCGGTTGATC